>NZ_JAQSDN010000039.1 GCF_029945925.1 Polaromonas sp.
TGACAACGACCGGCACGGTGACCAACACGGTGGTGGACGACCTCGACGCCACGACGGTTAGTTTGACTGGTAGTGCATCGGTAACTGAAGGCGGTACAGCTTCCTATACCGTTAGCCTGACTAGTCCAGCCCAAAACACCGCGGTCACGGTTAACCTTACTTACAGCGGTACCGCTGTCAATGGGACTGACTTTACGGGGGTGGCAACGGTCACGATCCCGGTGGGCAGCAGCTCGGTTAACTTCAATATTGCGACTATTGACGACTTCGTGGCAGAAGGAACGGAGAACTTTACCGTCAGTTTGGGCGCCATTTCTGGCGGAAATTTTGAAGCTATTGCGATAAACGGGGCGGCCAGTAATGTAACGACTACCCTCCTGAACAACAACCATGGTCCTGTAGCCGTAGCCGACACCGGCACGGCAGTCGAAGCCGGCACGGCCGCGGGCAGCAACGCCACGGGCAACGTCCTCACGAACGACACGGACGTGGACACCGGCGACACCAAGACGGTGTCGGCGATCACGGGTGGCACGGTGGGCAGCGCCCTGGTGGGCACCTACGGCAGCATCACGCTCAACGCCGACGGCACGTACACCTACATCGTGAACAACGCCAACGCCACGGTCAACGCACTGAGGACCAGCGCCAACACCCTGACGGACACCTTCACCTACACGATGAGGGACACGGCCGGTGCCACGAGCACGGCCAACCTGGTGATCACCATCCAGGGCGCCAACGACGGCCCGGTAGCTGTGGCCGACACGGGTACGGCAGTCGAGGCCGGCACGGCGGCGGGCAGCAACACCACGGGCAACGTCTTGAGCAACGACACTGACGTGGACACGGGCGATACCAAGACTGTGAGTGCGGTGGCGGGCGTGGCCGGCAACGTGGGCAGCGCCCTGGTGGGAACCTACGGCACCTTGACCTTGAACGCCGACGGCAGCTACAGCTACGCCGTGAACAACGCCAACGCCACGGTCAACGCCTTGAGGACGGCGAGCGACACCCTGACGGACACCTTCACCTACACGATGAGGGACACGGCCGGTGCCACGAGCACGGCCAACCTGGTGATCACCATCCAGGGCAGCAACGACGGCCCGGTGGCCGTGGCCGACACGGGTACGGCAGTCGAAGCCGGCACGGCCGCGGGAAGCAACGCCACGGGCAACGTCCTGACGAACGATACCGATGTGGACGCGGGCGACACCAAGACGGTGTCGGCGATCACGGGCGGCACGGTGGGCAGCGCCCTGGTGGGAACTTACGGCAGCATCACGCTCAACGCCGATGGCACGTACACCTACGTCGTCAACAACGCCAATGCAGCGGTCAACGCACTGAGGACAAGCGCCAACACCCTGACGGACACGTTCACGTACACGATGGTGGACGCTGCAGGCGCGACCAGCACGGCGAACCTGGTGATCACCATCCAGGGCAGCAACGACGGCCCGGTGGCCGTGGCAGATGTGGGCACGGCAGTCGAGGCCGGCACGGCGGCGGGCAGCAACGCGACAGGCAACGTCCTGACGAACGATACCGATGTGGATGCGGGCGACACCAAGACGGTGTCGGCGATCACGGGCGGCACGGTGGGTAGCGCCCTGGTGGGCACCTACGGCAGCATCACGCTCAACGCCGACGGCACATACACCTACGTGGTGAACAACACCAACGCCACGGTCAACGCACTGAGGACCAGCGCCAACACCCTGACGGACACCTTCACCTACACGATGAGGGACACGGCCGGTGCCACGAGCACGGCCAACCTGGTGATCACCATCCAGGGCGCCAACGACGCGCCGGTGGCGGCCGGCGCGATTGCCGGCACGGTGACGGACACGGCGGCAAGCGACAGCTTCACCAGCCTGACGGGCAGCTTCAGCGCCACCGATGTGGACACGGGTGACAGCAAGACCTGGAGCGTAGGAGGCGGTGCGGTGCAGGTCGGCACCTACGGAACCCTGACGATCAACGCATCAACAGGCGGCTACACCTACGTGGTCAACGCGGCGGCGGTCAACGCCCTGCCGGCGGGCAGCACGCCGACGGACGTGTTCACGGCGACGGTGACGGATACGGCCGGGGCAAGCGCGACGCAAACCCTGACCGTGACGGTCAACGGCGCCAACGATCGCCCCATCGGTACGGTGAGTGGTGGAACGACGATCTTTACCGAAGGCAACAACGTCGTTTCCACCCCGGTCGCGATCGACAGTGGCATCACGGTCAGCGATGTGGACAACACCAACCTGACGGGTGCGACAGTCTCCATTGGAAGTGGCTTTGCCACCGGCCAGGACGTACTGGGCTTCACCACCATGGGAAGCATCACGGGCAGCTACAACGCGACAACCGGCGTGTTGACTCTCAGTGGTACCGCGACAGTTGCGCAATACCAGGCCGCCCTGCGCAGTGTGACTTACACCAATACCAGCGACACCCCGTCCACGGCAGCCAGGACGATCAACTACGTTGTCAACGACGGGCAGGCGCTGAACAACCTGAGCACTGTCGCCAGCAAAACGGTCAGTGTCGTCGCAGTCAATGACGCGCCGATCAACACAGTGCCCGCAGGGCAGACCATGGCCGAGGACGCCAGCAAGGTATTCAGCACGGCCAACGGCAACGCCATCACGGTGTCCGACGTGGACAGCGGTACCCTGACGACGACAGTCAGCGTGACCAACGGGACCTTGACGGCGCTTGCCTTTGCAGGGGCCACCATCACCAGCAATGGCAGCGGTAGCGTGACCATCAGCGGAACAGCGGCGGCGATCAACGGGGCCCTGAATGGCCTGAGCTATACCAGCACAGCCGACTACCATGGTGCCGCGACCTTGACGGTGCTGACCAGCGACGGGACATCGACCGACAGCGATACGATTGCTCTCACGGTGACACCTGTGGTCGATATCACAGCGGATACGGCGACAACGCTCGAAGACACCGCGGTGACGATCAATGTACTGGGCAACGATACGTTCGAGAATGCCGGAAGAACCATCACGGCCGTCAACGGGAGCGCGATCACTGACGGCGGTGCTTCTGTCGCGGTGACCAATGGCAGCGTAGCCCTGGTTGGTGGCCAACTGGTGTTCACGCCGACGGCCAACTTCAATGGCGTGGTACCGGCGTTCACGTACACGGTGACCTCCGGTGGCGCTACCGAGACTGCGAATGTGAATGTGACAGTCACACCGGTCAATGACGCGCCTACCCTGACCGTTTCGGCGGTCAGTCCAAACTTCACGGAAGGCTCCGGCCTGACTCAGGCTGCGCCTGTTTCAGTGTTCAGCGGCGCGACGGTGAGTGCCGTGGAAGCCGGTCAAAACATCACCGGGCTGACCTTCACCGTCGGCGGCTTGCTCGATGGCGCCAACGAATCCATTGTTGTGGACGGCAGAACCATTACTCTGGCTGCCAGCAGTTCGGGAACCACGGTGACCAACGGGCTGGGTTATATCGTCACTGTCGGTGGAGGTGTCGCGACAGTGGTGCTGGTCGGCGGCTCGATGTCGACCGCCGCCGCGCAGACCCTGGTCAACGGCATTTCCTACCAGAACACCAATGTGAACCAGCCCACTGCCGGAAACCGCACATTCACCCTGACCCAGATCAAGGACAGCGGTGGCACCACCGACGGGGGCGTGGATACCACAGCGTTGTCCGTTTCCTCTGTTGTCAACGTGGTGCCTCTCAACGACGCCCCCACCCTGACGGCGACGGCGCGCAACCTGACGGTCACCGAGACGGCTACGGCGGGTGACCAGGCGCCGGCGGCCCTGGTATTCAGTGGCGCAGCGGTAAGCACCATTGAAAGTGGGCAGAGCATCACCAGCCTGACCTTCACGGTCAGCGGCTTGCAGGACGGCGCCAATGAAACCATCGTGGTTGACGGCCGCACTATCAATTTGGGAGCTAGTGTCGCAGGCTGGACAACGACTAACGGCCTGATCTTCACTTCAACGGTGAGTGGGGGTACCGCGACAGTGACCTTGAGCGGCGCTTCCCTGAGCGCGGCACAGACGCAGACGCTGGTCAACGGCATCACCTACCAGAACACAAGTGTGGACAACCCGACCGCTGGTGTGCGGACATTCACCCTGACCCAG
This sequence comes from Polaromonas sp., assembly GCF_029945925.1. Classification (GTDB taxonomy): domain Bacteria; phylum Pseudomonadota; class Gammaproteobacteria; order Burkholderiales; family Burkholderiaceae_C; genus Polaromonas. The sequence goes on from NZ_JAQSDN010000039.1 coordinate 4,131, forward strand.
ATTCAGGACAGTGGCGGCACCTTGAATGGCGGTGTGGATACCTCTGCGCCGGCTGCGGCATCGACGGTTACGGTTGTGGCAACCAACGATGCGCCGACCCTGGATCTGGATGCCAGCGCCGCAGGGACCGGATACTCCACCACTTTCATTTACGCCGGCGGTGAAGCTGCCGTGAAAATTGTTGACTCCGATGTGCTCATCGCTGACGTCGATAGCCAGAACATTGCCAGCGTAACGATTGATATCAGCACCAACTTCAATGACAGGGGAACAGATTCCCTCGCGTTCAATAATATCAATCCCGCCAAATTCACCAGCACCTACAACGCGACGACAGGCACACTGGTCATCAGCACCATTGGCGGTCAGACAGCCACCCTGGCGGAATACCAGGCAGCACTGCGGGAGGTGACCTTCGACAACGTGGGTGCAGGTCGCGCACGTACGCGGAGCATCGATATCACCGTGACGGATGCAGAAGGCAATACCAGCAACACAGCGACGACAGCCGTTGTTTTTTCAACAACGCTCAACCCGAGCGTGCTGGCCGCTGCGGCGACGGGTGATGAAGATGCGGCATCCATTCCCATCATCTTGAATGGCCTGGACGATACGTCGATCATGCGTTTCGAGCTGACCAGTTCCCTTGCAAACGGCACGTTGAACGGTACGCTGTATACCGACGCAAGCTTGAGCACGCCGGCGGTTCAGAATACCTGGTACCCAGCGACAGGTAACAGTCTGACACTCTATTTTGTGCCGAATGCCAACTACGACGGCAACGCGACTTTCAGCTTTAGAGCCGATGATGCCAATACTGGTACCTCTTACTCTGGCACCGCCACCGCTACGATCACGGTCAACCCAGTGAACGACGCGCCGGTACTGGCCAACACCGTGCTCACCCTGGGCGCAGTCAATCAGAATGCAGCGGCTCCGACCGGCGCCGTGGGCAGCCTGGTTTCGACGTTGGTAGGTGGCGTGACCGACGTGGATTCGGGCGCTGTCCAAGGTATCGCCATCACCGGCACCAACGCCACCAATGGCACTTGGTACTTCACGACCGACGGTGGCACGACCTGGCGAGCCATGGGTTCCGTGAGTGACACGAGTGCGCTGTTGCTGGCTTCCAACGGCAACACACGGGTGTATTTCCAGCCTGCGCCGGGTTTCTCGGGCACGGTTGCCGATGGCCTCACCATCCGGGCCTGGGACACCACCTCCGGCGAAGCCGCCACCAAGGTGAATACCAGCAGCAACGGCGGAACCACTGCTTTTTCCAGCGCGACAGACACGGTGTCCATCAGCGCCATCGATATCAACGATGCACCGACCCTGACTGCGACGGCCTTGAGCCCGACTTTCACTGAAGGGGTAGGCGCTGTTCAGTCCGCGGCAGTGGCTGTGTTCAGCAGTGCGGCCGCCAGCACCATTGAAGCGGGGCAAAACATCACGGGCCTGACATTCCAGATAACCGGCCTGGTTGATGGCGCCAGTGAGTCGATTGTTGTCGACGGCAGAACCATCACGCTGGGTGCCAACAGCTCGGGTACCACCGTCACCAATGGCCTGGGTTATTCGGTGACGGTGACAGGCAGCGTCGCCACCGTGGTTCTGACGGGTGGAACGCTGACAGCAGCGGCCACACAGACGCTGGTCAATGGCATCACTTACCAGAATACCAATGTCAATGACCCGGGTGCTGGCGACCGGACATTCACGCTCACGCAAATCAAGGACAGCGGCGGGACGGCCAGCGGTGGCGTGGACACCTCGACCCTGTCGATATCCTCGACCGTCAAGGTGGTTTCGGTCAATGACATCGCGCCAACGCTGGATCTCGACGGAAGCACGGGCGGCACCGGTTATGTCACTTCGTACACCGAAAACGGTGCGGGGGTGCCAGTGTCGGCGGCCAGCCAGGTGCTGGCTGACGACAATACGAGCCTTTCGGGCGCGGTCATCACGCTGACCAACTGGCAGGCCGGTGACAGCCTCTCGATTGGTGCAATTGCGGCCGGGATCACCTACACGTTCTCCGGCCCGAACAACAACATCCTGACCCTGTTCGGGTCGGCGCCTGTCGCCAGTTATGCAGCGGCCTTGCGGGCCATCACTTACGCCAATTCATCGGAAAATCCGAACACGACACCTCGCAGCATCACGGTTTCGGTGAGTGACGGAACCTTCAGCAGCGCTGTGGCGACGACGACGGTGAATGTGGTGTCCGTCAACGATGCGCCGGTCCTTGACCTGGACGCCAGTGCCGCCGGCACCGGCTTTTCGACCTACTTCATCCGGAGTACCGGTCCCGCGCCCACACCGGTCAAGATCACCGATACCGATGTCCTGATCACCGATGTGGACAATGCCAACCTGACAGGCGCCACCCTCACGCTGACCAACTGGTTCACCGGTGATGTGCTGTCAACAGCCGGCATTCCAGGGGGTCTTGGCATCACTGCCGTCATCAGCGGCGCGAACAGCAACATCGTGACTCTGTCGGGCGCGTCGAGTCTGGCGAACTACCAGACCGCACTCAACGCCATCACCTTTACCAATGCCAATACGACGGCCAGCCTGACGGCACGCAACTTCACCGTCAGCGTGACGGATGGCGCATTGACAAGCAATATTGCGAACACGACGATCAACATGGCGACCTCGGGCAATCCCATTGCGAGCGTCGCCAGCGCGACGGGCAATGAGGACGCGGCCGCCGGGATCGCCGTGGCGCTGACTGCGGTCGACCCCAACGGCACGGTGGCCAGCTTCACACTGAGCAGCACACCGTCAAACGGGGTTCTTTACACCGATCCGGCGATGACCATGGCGGTATCGACGGGGGTGGCTTATACCGCCAGTTCGGGCGGCTTGACGCTTTATTTTAAACCGACGGCCAATTGGTCTGGCAGCACCAACTTCAACTTCTTTGCGACCGACAATTCGAGCGCGACCAGCACCAGTACCGTGGCCACCATCAATGTCACTGCCGTTGCCGACGCGCCCAACCTGAGCGTGGTCAACGCGTTCACAGAGGTATTCAACACCACCTGGGAGTCCGTCGGACCGCTGGTGGGTTCTGCAGATGACACCAACAATGCCACCCATGCCATGGGAACGGCGCCGATTGAAGGCTGGTCGCTGGTCACCACGCTGACCGGAGATACGGCGGGCGCGTCTGCCGGACGCCAGGTGAACCAGTTCTATTTCAATGCCGATGGTGATGCACTCACGACCTCTGGCGGTACGCCCTACATCGCGAGTGGCATGCTGGGCAGCGCCACCGGTGGTGACTCGCAGAAAGTGTTCCTGCATCTGGACAATGCCGCCAATGGTGTGTCGGCCCTCAACCCGAACTACCAGACACTGGGCATCACACGAACCATCAACGTCACCAACACCGCGAACGTCTACCAGCTGAGCATGAACTATGCGCCGGATGCGGCGCCTGTTGCGGGCACCGGCTTCCAGGTGGTGCTGGACGCGGGGACGGCCGGTGAAGTGGTTTACACCTACGCCGCTGGCGCCGTCAACTCGGCACTGCAGTGGGAGGCCGTCCGCGCGGGATTCAACTTCTCGACAACCGGCAATCACACGATCACCATCCGCACCAATTCGGCCGAAAGCGGGGAGGGCGTGGGGGCCTACTTTGACGACATCCGCCTGGTGCAGGCCCAGGGCGCGATGCAGGACAATGCGACCAACCTGAACTCGGTGACGGGAACGACCACACAGATATCACTGGCCGGCAAGATCACGACCAGCCTGGTGGATGCCGATGGCTCGGAAACCCTGTCGCTGCGCATTTCCAACATGCCGGGTGGTTCGCGCATCGTCTCAGGCGGCATCACCTACAACCCGGTTAGCGGTTCCGTCACCATTCCGACAGCAGCACTTGCCGCCGCCTACCTGGTGTTCCCGGAAGACTATTCCGGCCGGGTCGATTTGGGGGTGACAGCGACAGGCACGGAAGGCTCCAACAATGCCACCGCGAGTTCGTCGCAAACACTGACCTTCCATATCTTCACAGGTGGCCTCTCGGCGAGCCCGCCGCCCTCGCTTGCGGTGGTCAGCAACACGACGATTGTCGAAGGGGACTACGCTGTGTTCGACATCCGGCTCGGCGCGCAAACGGGCAACGATGTCACCGTGACCTTGACCACCGGAAATGGGACTGCCACCGCCGCTGACTATGGTCCCGGTCTGGAGTATTCTGTCAATGGTGGTACCTCCTGGACCGCTTATTCGGGCAGCCTGGTGATTGCCGCCGGCAAGACCAGTGTGCTGGTGCGAACGTCCACCACGGTCGATGGAATTATTGAGAGCTCGGAAACCTTCACGCTGACAGCCAACCTGTCAACTGGCCCGATCTCCAACTCCGTCGCAGTGGGCACGGCGACCATTCTGGATCTGGACAGCGCGCCTATCCTGTCTGTCCGTCCTGTCGGGCAGTGGACCTTTGACGAGGCTTTTGGTGTGCCGGCGGTCAATGAACTCAGAAACATCAAGGGCACGCTGTCGGACGCCAACACCACCAACGGCACAGCGCTGCCGACCTGGGTCACCGGTCACGCAGGCACTTCTGGAACCGCCTTGAAGTTCGACGGCAAGGGCGCTTCTTTGGCAGTAGATCCGGTTGAATTGACCCCCATCACGGGTTCAGCCACGGTATCGTTCTGGATCAAAACCACGCAAAACGCGACCACCGACGCAGCGCAATTTGGCGGAACGGATATCGGATGGAACCGCCCCAGTGTGATTGGTTCCGAGCAAAACGGTGCCGTCAATGATGCGCAATGGGGTTGGATTGACAACAATGGCCGCATCGGTTTGAACGTAGGCGACACCACTGGCGCCAAAAGTACAACGGTGATCTCCGATGACTCCTGGCATTTTGTCGCGATGACCCGGAATTCCGTCACCGGCCAGACCCAGATATGGGTAGATGGTGTGCTGGAGGGTAGCGTGACGGCGGGCGGGCTGTCTGGCGCGATTACCAATGTGTTCGGTATTGGCTTTACCAATGGGGTAAACGCCGATTTTTCGCGCCGGATCGACAACGATAAATACCTCAATGCAACCGTTGACGATCTGCGCATTTACGACACCGTGCTGACCACTGAGCAGGTGCGCTCGATCCTGATGGTGGAGACAAACCACCATGATGTGGCCATTGCCAACGACGGTGGCAGTTTCAAACTCGATGTGACGGCCAGGGCGTTTGACACGCTTACCGTCAATGGCCTGCTGACCGGCTGGACCATCAGTGATGGCGCAGGGCACAGCGCCACGGTCACCACCGGGACGACGCAGGTGATTGATCTTTCCACCTGGGATCTGTCAACGCGGCTGACCGTCAGCGGCGTCGGCACGGCCCAGTCGGCGCTGATTGAAGTCAGTGCAGCCCGCGGTGTGCATACGGTGGACCAGATGATCAGTCTCGTGTCTGCCACCAATGCGTATGAGGGCACGGCTGCGAACAACACGCCGACGCTGACGGCTTCTTCGGACTTCGTGTACGGCGGTGATGGCAATGACACGCTCAACGGCGGCGTGGGTGATGATCGGCTGGTGGGGGGTACCGGCAACGACATCATCAACGGTGGCGACGGACGCGATCTGATCATCGGCGGCCAGGGCGCCGATACCCTGACCGGCGGCTTGGGCGCCGACATCTTCCGCTGGGAGCTCAATGACGGCGGAACGGCGGGAGCGCCCGTGACCGATACGATTACCGACTTCAGCCTGGCCAGCCGGTCGGCAGGCGGGGACGTGCTCGATCTGCGAGATCTTCTGGTCGGAGAAACCGCCGGGACCCTGCTCGGGCAGGACAATCTGGCGAATTTCCTGCACTTCGAAAAGTCGGGTGCGGACACGATTGTCCACATCAGCAGCACAGGCGGCTTCGCCAGCGATCCACACGCCGTGGGCGCGCCCTCGGCTGCCGTGTTGGGTGCCGTCGATCAGAGAATTGTGCTGTCCGGTGTCGACATGATTGGCGTGTACACCACCGACCAGCAGGTGATTCAGGACTTGCTGAGCAGAGGAAAACTCAATACAGACTGACGCGTCTGGTCGTTGACAAAAAGAAGCCGCCGGATCAGAAAGATCCGGCGGCTTCTTTTCAGGGCGGTGAGTTGGTGGTTGTCAGGCAGGCTCTTTGACAGCGGGCCCGGATACCCCGTCGAAGCCCGCCCCTTCCAGGGCCGCCAGTTCCGCGCGGTCGATCACGCCGGCGGCATAAACCTGCATGCCCATTTTGTGGGCCACGTTTGCCACGCTCTTGAGGAAAAGCTGGTTGTCCGTGCTGTGTTGCAGGCCCCGGACGAAGCTGGCGTCGACCCTCAGGAAATCGAGCCCAAGATCGTGCAACGCGTCGACCTGGCTGAAATGCCGGCCAAATTGGCCCAGTCCCACCCGGCTGCCGGTTTTTCTGATGTTGGCGACGAATTCGCGAAAACTTTCGAGCTGCTGGACGGCCGCAGCTTCCGGCACCTCCAGCCACAGGCGGCGGGCCGCCTCCTGGTTGACCCTGAGCAGGTCCAGCAAATGCGAGCGAAAGTCTTCTTCGCTGACAGAGAGTGCCGACAGGCTGACCGCCAGGCCGGCCAGGCCCGGCTCGTTGCCCAGTTTGCCAAGCGCCAGCCGGATGGCCGACAGATCCATCAGCGGCATCAGTTGAAAAGCCTCGCTTACTTGCCGGAAGTGCCGGGTGGGCTGCCAGGCTTGTGCGTCATTCAGCATCAGTTCCGTGCTGCAGCCCCGGTGGACAAGATGTCCCTTCAGGTCAAGGACGGGGAAGGAAAGCTGCCGGACCCGGCCGTTGGCAAGGGCCTGCCTGATCAGGGCTGCTGTTTTTTGCTCATCTTCGGGGGTGGTTTCTCCGCCAGCCTCGCGGAGGGCGTTGTCGCCTGTGGCCTCGGCCGCCACCATGGCGCCCGAGACCTGAGCCATCAAACCCGCCATGTCCTGTCCGTGCTGCAACTTGCCCATGCCGATGTAGGCAGCGGGCCCACTTCCGGTCAGGGGTGCGCTCGCCTCCACCAGCGCCGCCAGCAGCTTGCTGGCCACCTCGTGCGCACCGGTCGGGCCTGGCACCAGCAGCGCAAAATCGGATTCACCGATGCGTGCCGCCACGGCGTGGGCCTGCGCGGCGTGCTGGTCAAGCACCGCAGCGAAGGCTTTCAGGAGTGCATTGACAGCCGGCGTCCCCAGGCGCTGGTGATGCCGGGAATAATTGGCCAGACGCACCAGCAGCAGCGTGCCGCCCGTCGTATCTTCGGTGTCGAGCGAGTCCAGCAACTGGGTCAGAAAGAAGGTCCGGTTGGCCAGGCCCGTGAGCGGGTCGTAATTGGCGCTGATGCGAAGAACCTCCAGGCGTTGCGCTTCTTCGGCAAACATGGTCTTGAGGCGGGTGACCGTGCTGTTCATGGCCAGGGCAAGTTGTCTGAGTTCTGGCACTTCCGGCACATCAATCAGCACAAAGCGGCGTTCGCTGATGTCGCTGGCTTGCTTGATGACCCGCTGCAGCGGTTCGTGAAGGCGCCGCAGGATCATGGCCCCCAGGAAACCGCTGAGCAGTCCTGACAGGGCGAGGGCGACCACCAGTTGCACGACACTTTTCCACAGCGCCAGGTAGGCGAAATGGCTGTCGCTGACAAGGGTCAGTGTGCCGAGCTGGGTCCAGCCGCTGCTGATCTGCGCCTGTCCGGGGGCGGCATTCAGCGGCAGGGCCCGGACAAACCAGTCGGGTACGGTGCGTGCCGTGGCCGGCGCGACCCGCTCGACAATGGTTTTCCCTAGAGGGTCTACAACGCGTATCAGGGCATAGTGGCCGCTGTCGAACAGGGCCGAAACCGTCAGTTCCACCATGACCGCATCAGCACGCTGCTGGCTCAGCGCCAGTGCCAGCGCGGTGGCGTTGTCGGTGTTTTTGATACTGAGCTGCTCCGTCAGGTAGCTTCGGGCGTTCAGCGTGGACGCCAGCAGGCCACCCAGCAGTGCCAGCAGCGTGCTGAGAGTGATTGCAAGCCACATTTGGCGGTACATCGACATGGAAAATTCCCCTCGGAGCAGTTCTTTATAGCGGTTTCTAAATGGATTCAATCAAAACCTTCGGCGCGCGCGCGCGTGAGCAATTCCTTCCACCGGGTCAGATTGGCGGGGCCGCCAGCGCCGCGTGCGCCGGAGGCCCCTTGCCAGAGCCCCTGGCTGTTGAAGCTGAACACCGGTTGCAGATCCGGGCGGCGCGATGCAGGCAACAAGTCATCAATCAGGTTGTCGAGAATCAGGGGTTCGGCCCCTGGGGACGGGTAATAGGCCAGCACCATGTGGGCTTGGGTGATGCTGCTGTTGACGCCGCCCAGTCGGGCCTGCACATAGATCAGGCGCAATTTCTCGTCAGGAATGTTGAGCAGCAGTAGCGTGAAATACTTGGCAATGGCAAAGTCTTCGCAGTCGCCCGCGCCTTTGCCCAAGGTCTCCATCGGGGTGGCCCAATAGTCGCTTTGGCCCCAGATGGGTTGGTCATCCCCGAACCTGATCCGGCGGTTGTAAAAGTCGTTGACCCGTCTGAGTTGGGCGGGTGCCGTCTGGTCCGCGCTGCTTTGCAGGAGTTTTTGCCAGTCCAGGAACGATTCGCGGGCGGCGGGGCCAAAGCGCTGGGTCAGGACGCTTTGCATACGTTCAAAATCAACCGCGGCAACCTTCATTACCCCGAGAACGAGCAGCACGACAATCAGGGCGGCTTTGGGGAGGTGCTTCAAGTGTTTCGTTTTCACCGCAGTGGTGAAATTCGCCCGGATATTAATTGCTCTTCGGAAAATCCTGCGTTAATATGAAAATATCTATATAAAACAGTAACTAACGGTGATTTGTTAACCTGATTTCGAATGATTCTCCATCACTCAGGTTCATGGCCAGATCATTCCGCGGTCTGCACAGTGCGCGTCCTTTTGTAGCAAAGAGTAAGAAGATGCCAGAAAAGCAACCCAAAAGCTTTGCCATGCTGCCCCCGGCGGCCATTGCCTGCACGTCGGGTTCCAGCAGTGTAACGGTGAAGCTGTGGATCGCATGAACTTGCGAGCGTCCCTGCTGGCCCCATTTGTGGCCGGCACTTTTGCGCATGGCCAGCGCGTTGCTGTGCCCTGCCGCCTGAACAACACCCTGGTCGCGCTGATGCTTGCCGGTGTTGGGTTCGGCGCCCTGCCGCTTGTGTTTTCGGCTCCGGCGTTTGCCCAGGGAACAGGCAAACCGCTGACGCTCAAGGAAGCCGCACAGAATGCGGTGCTGAACAATCCCGAAGTTCTCGCGCGCTGGCACACCATCAAGGCTGCCGACGGCGAGCGTGATGCTGGCGCCGGTGCCTTGTTGCCCAAGGTCGATCTTGCAGCCGGCAGCGGTGCGGAGCGGCGCAACGCTGCGGCCACGACTGGCACCCGCTTCGACCGCAATTCGGCGTCCCTGACCATCACCCAGCTGCTTTACGACGGCTTTGCCACGCGCAACGACGTCAAGCGGCTTGATCATGCCCGTCTGGTGCGGCTGTTCGAATTTTTTGACACGTCGGAGAGTGTGGCGCTCGAAGCGGTGCGCGCCTATTACGACGTTTTGCGTTACCGGGAGCTTTTGCGCCTGGCCGAGGACAATTTTGTCCAGCACCGCTCGGTTTTCGACCAGACAGAGCGCCGTGTCAAGGCGAAGGTGGCGCGGGCCGTCGATCTGGAGCAGATCGCCGCGCGTCTGGCCATGGCCGAGTCCAACCTGCTGACCGAAACCTCCAACTTGCACGACACCACGGCGCGTTTCCAGCGCATTGTGGGCCTGATGCCAACGCGGGACATGCCGGTGCCTGCGCCGCTGATGCGGGATATTCCGGAGGATGCGTCCGGGGCCATACGCAGCGCGCAGCAGCGCAATGGTGCCTTGCGCGCCTCGGTTGAAAACGTGCGTGCTTCCAATGCCGCGCTGGCCTCACGCAGCGGCGCGTACCAGCCGCGTTTCGATCTGCGTTTGCGCCGCGAGCAGGGCGCCAACCTGAACGGTGTCACGGGCAATACCGACGCCACCGTGGCGGAAGTGGTCATGAGCTGGAACCTGTTCAACGGCTTCGGCGACCGGGCGCGGGAGCGCCAGTTTGCCGAGCAGCTCAATGTGGCCAAGGACTTGCGCGACAAGACCTGTCGCGACATCCGGCAAACGCTGCTCATCGCTTACAACGATTCGCGCAAGCTCAAGGAGCAGCTGGGCTATCTGGACCAGAACAAGGTGTCCGTCGAGAAAGCGCGCAATGCCTACCGCCAGCAATTTGACATCGGTCAGCGCACCTTGCTGGATTTGCTAGACACGGAAAACGAGCTGTTCCAGGCCAGGCGGGCGGTGGTCAACGCCGAGCAGGACCTCAACATCGCCTACGCCAGAACGCAGGCGGGTCTGGGCACCTTGCTGCCAGCCCTTGAACTGTCCAGAATCGAGACCGGCGGCTTCCCCGGGCTGGATCGGTGGAACGATGGTGAAGACGCTTCGCAGCACTGCCCGGCCGAGCCCGTCAGCGTGTATGTGGTGGACAAGGGCGCCTTGATCCAGCGGGCCGCCGATCAGGTGAGGGAGACCGCACTGTTCAACGCGCGCGAGCGCGCGGTGCAGGAGGTTTTTGCACCCACCGTGACGCCCTTGCCTCCCGCGGGCGGCCGTCTGGCGCCAGTCCCTGCGCCGGTCACACCGGCCACGCCGGTCGCGCCGCCTGCGCCTGTGGTACCGCCCGCTGATTCCGGGAGCAGCGAACTCCAGCGGACGCTGGAAAAGCAGACCGCCCTGGCCAATGCACGCGAGCGTGCCGCGCAGCAGGCCCCGGCGTCTGCGCCGGCCGCCAGGCCCGCGATGCAACCGACACCGTGGGTGGCGCCCAAACCGGCGGCCGTTGCGGAGCCCGCGCCGGCCGCGATGCCAGAGGCTGGCAGCAGCAGCGAGATCAGCAACGCCGTGGAAGGCTGGCGCGCGGCCTGGTCCAGGCGGGATGTGGATGCTTACCTTGGTTTTTATGCGCCCGCCTTCATGCCATCCAACGAGGGTGGCCGGGACGCCTGGAAAGAAAAGCGCAAGGCGTTTCTGGGGCGCGCCGTTGATATTTCTGTGGAAGTGAGTGAGCTGTCGGTCGCCACGCCCGACGCCACCCATGCAACGGCGACCTTCCGTCAGACCTACCGCTCGGCCAACTACCGTGACGTGGTGACCAAAACCCTGCAATGGGTACGGGTGGGCGACCGCTGGCTGATCGTGCGCGAGAGCTCTGTGACGCCGGTGCAGGGCATCCAGTAATTCCCGGAGCCTCCCGCCGACGGGTGGCTTTTCCGCTGAAGTGGATGCGCAGGCGCCGGTTTGCGCACGCGCAAAAAAAGGGCTCAGCCCAAATCGGTATCGGCAGCCACCCGGTCGAGCTCGTCGAACACCTTGTCAAAGTCCACTGGTTTGGTCCAGTAACCGGCAAATCCTGCCTGCTCGGCAAGGATCTTGTGCTCCGGCTGGGTGTCGGCCGAACACATGAAGGCTGGCGTTGCCCGCAGGCCCGGGATCTCCCGCATGCGCTTGAGCAGGTCAATCCCATGGGTGTCCGGCAGGCGGCCATCGAGCACCAGCACATCAGGCAACCAGTTACCGGCCACCTCAAAGCCCTGGGCACCGTTTTGGGCCATGCGGACCTCGACGTCGTCGCGCGTTCGCATCACGTCGTCGAACAGCATGAGGTTGTACATGTTGTCCTCCACATACAGCACCCGCATTTTCCGCTGCAGGCCCTGGCTGGCGGCCTTGGGCGTCTGCAGGGGGGCCGAAAGCGTGTCTGCCCGGTCGGAGCCTTGCGCAGAGGAGCTCTGTTCCCAGTAACCATCGGTGGAAACCTGGTCCAGTGCCCGGCACAAGCGCGCAGACTGGAGCAGGGCGTTTTCCACCCGTTTGCGCTCGGTGACGTCCAGGCTCATTTCGATATAGGCCAGCGGTCGGCCCTGGGCATCGGACTCCAGATAAAGCAGGGCATGCACGTCCACCAGGCCGCCATCGGGGCGGATGACGCGGTAGTCCAGTTCGATGGCCCCCGGGGTCTTGCGCAACTGGTCGCGGGCCCGGACCAGCACGTCCAGGTCGTCCGGATAGACCAGGCCCATGGCTGCTTCCAGCGTCATGGGGGTGCCCGCGGGCATGCCAAACAGCTGATAGGCGCGCGGGTTCCAGCTGAGCTGCTGGGTTTCCAGGTGGAAGACGGACTGGGCCACCCCGGTCATTTCCATCAGCTGCTGCTGCATTCTCCGCTGGGCTTCGGCCAAGCCGAATTCGGGCTCGGGCGTGATCTGCTTGAAACCGGATGTCTGATCAGCCATGAAATGCAAGCCTGGTGGGTGTGGGTCGGAGGGGGGTCATGTAGATCTCCAGAAACGTCGGCGTCGATGCGGCCAATCCGTTCCCATCTTATGCCAGAAAAGCCCTGCAACACCGTCGCCAGGCCTGCGTCCTTGCCTGCTTTGGGAGGCAGGAGCCACCCGATCAGTCCGGCAGGACAGCCGTCACTTCAATTTCAATGCGGGCCCGCTCTTCCACCAGGGCGGAGACTTCCACACAGGTCATGGCCGGAAAGTTTTTCCCCATCACCTCGCGGTACACCGCGCCCAGCTCCTTGAGCCGTGCGATGTATTCCACGCGGTCCACCACGTACCAGGTCATGCGTGCCATGTGCTCCGGCCCAGCGCCGCCGGCCTGCAGCACGGCCAGGATGTTTTGCAGGGCCTGGCGGGTCTGGGCGATGAAGTCATCGCTCTCGAACTGCTGCTGTGCATTCCAGCCGATCTGCCCGCCGACAAAAATCAGTGCGCCTCTGGCCATCACGCCGTTGGCGTAACCCCTGGGTGCCGCCCAGCCGTCCGGCTGCAATAGTTTCATCATGACTTGTCTTCCAGTGGGGTTTGCAGATAAGGCAGCATCGCTTCGCGCCATCCGTCAGGAATGCCCAAAGCCTTGCCATTGGGGATTTCGGCGCAGACGACCACCGAGTCTGCACGCAATTTAAGGGTCGGGCCCTTTTCCTGATTGCGCGAGCAGCTATGAATTTCATAGTGCATGCCGATGCTGGTGTGGCCCAGCCGGGTCAGGCTGAGCTCGATGCTGACCTCGTCGCCATAGCGGCACATGCCGAGAAACTCGGTCTTCATGTCCACGATGGGCACGCCCAGTCCGCCGGCAATCATCTCGTGCTCGGGAAAGCCGATGTGGGACAGAAAATCTTCCTGCGCTTCATGCAGCAGGTAAAAGTACTGCGGGTAGAAAACAATCCCCGCCGGGTCGCAGTGGTGAAAGCGGATCAGCTTTTGGGTGGTGAATTTCATGTCTGTCTCAGGGCTGGCGCAGCTTGAAGCGCTGGAGTTTTCCGGTCTCCGTGCGCGGCAGGCTGCTCACGAATTCGATCCGGCGCGGGTATTTGAACGGTGCCAGCATGGCTTTCACGTGGTCCTGCAGCAGCCGGGTCATTGCCTCGCCGGCCTCCTGGCCTGGCTTGAGAACGACAAAGGCCTTGACGAGCATGCCGCGTTCGTCGTCGGGCTCGCCGATCACGCCGCATTCGGCCACGGCCGGGTGCTTGAGCAGGGCGTCTTCGACTTCAGGGCCACCCACGTTGTAGCCCGAGGTGATGATCATGTCGTCGGCCCGGGACTGGAAGAAGAAGTAGCCATCGACGTCCTGCAGAAACGCGTCGCCCGGGTAATTCCAGCCGTCCTTCACATACCTTGCCTGGCGTTCGTCGTCGAGGTAGCGGCAGCCGGTGGGCCCGATGACCGCCAGCTTGCCGATGGTGCCGCGCGGGACTTCCCGGCCTTCGTCATCCACCACCTTCGCGGTGTAACCGGGCACCACTTTGCCGATGGCGCCGCGGCGCACGTCCGCCGGTGCAGCGGAAATGAAGATGTGGAACATCTCGGTCGCGCCTATGCCGTCGGTCATCTCGATGCCGGTCGCCTCCTTCCAGAGCTGGCGCGTGGCGTCGGGTAGCCCCTCGCCCGCGCTGACGCAGATGCGCAGCGTCGGTACGCCATGCTGCTTCGCGAAGGCGGCCATCTGGCGGTAGAAGGTGGGCGCGGTGTAGCAGATGGTGGCGCCCACCTCGTTGATGAGCTTGACCATGGCTTCCGGGGTGTAGGGAATGCCGGGGTAATACACCGAGGCGCCCGCCCACATCGGGAACACCAGCATGCCGCCCAGGCCGAAGGTGAAGGCCAGCGGCGGCGAGCCCATCACGATGTCTTCCGGCGTGGCCTGGAGCACATGGCGCGGCCAGGCCTCGCAGGCAGCGAGCACGTCGCGGTGCGTGTGCACGGCCGCTTTCGGCGTGCCGGTGGTGCCGGAGGTGAAGGCCATCATCGCGATGTCGTCGGCCGAGGTCCGGCAGGGCGCGAAGTAGCCGTCCTTGCCGGCGGCACGCACAGCGAGCGAACCTGGCTCGTTCAGGTTGAAGGGGACGATGGTCGTGAGCGTCGGGTCCAGGTCCCGGGCGGCCTGCAGTTCGGCCAGCAGGCTGGCATCACACAGCGCCACCGTGGCCCGGGACTTGGCGATGATCTCACCGAGTTCCTTGGCGCGCAGCAGCGGCATGGTGGCCACGGCCACCAGCCCGGCCTTGACCACACCCAGCCAGGCCAGCGCCATGCCGATGGTGTTGCCGCCGCGCAGCAACACGCGGTTGCCGGGCACCAGCCGCAGGTCTTCGGTCAGCACCTGGGCGATGTGCCTGACGCGTTCGTGGGCGTCGGCATAACTCAGGATGATCTTGTCGGAGCGCAGGAAAGGCCGGTCCGACAGGCCGCGCTTGTCAGCACGCTCGAACAGCACGTCCACCAGGTTGGCCTGCGCGGGAATCTGCAGTTCGGGCAGCTCGTAGCGCATCTGCGGCCACTGGTCCGGCGGCGGCAGGCGATCGTGCACGAAGCGGTCGGTCTGGACGGAGGGGTGGGAAGGGGTGCTCATGACTGCAACACCGCCTTGCCAATGATCAGTTGCTGGACTTCGGTCGCACCCTCGTAGATGCGCAGCGAGCGGATGTCGCGGTACAGGCTTTCGACCTTGGTGCCGACCTTCACGCCCAGGCCGCCGTGCATCTGCAGGGCCATGTCGATCACACGCTGGGCGTTTTCCGTCGCCGTCATCTTGGCCATGGCGGCCTCGGCGGTGATGCGTTTGCCGGCACCGCTGGCTTCGCTGTCGTCGCGCAGCCAGGCGGCGCGGTAAGTGAGCAGGGCGGCGGCATCGATCAGCGCCGCCATCTCGCCGATCTTGGCCTGCGTCAGCTGGAAGTCGGCCAGGGTCTGGCCGAACATCTTGCGTTCGCGCGAAAAACGCACGGCTTCAAACAACGCGCGGCGTGCCATGCCCAAGGCGGCAGCGGCGACCGAGGCGCGGAAAATGTCCAGCGTCTGCATCGCGAGCTTGAAGCCGCCGTTGAGCGCGCCGAGTTGCGCCTCGCCCGGGAGCTTGCAATGCGCAAACTTCAGCGTGGCCAGCGGGTGCGGCGCCATCACCGCGATGTGTTCGCTGCTGTCCAAGCCGGGGTTGCCGGCATCAACAATGAAGGCGGTGATGCCGCGTGTGCCGGCTTCGCGGACGGTCTTGGCGAAGGTCACGTAAAAGTCGGCGATGTCGCCGTTGCTGATCCAGGTCTTGCTGCCGTTGAGCGCCCAGCCGCCGTCAGAAGTATCTGCGCTGGTGGTCATGGCGCCCGCGTCCGAACCCGCGTCAGGTTCGCTCAACGCAAAGGCCGCGATCTTGTCGCCACGCGCCACCGCAGGCAGGTAGGCCGCCTGTTGGGCCGGTGTGCCGGCCAGCGTGATGGCGCCGCTGCCCAGGCCCTGCATCGCAAACGCAAAGTCGGCCAGCGGAGAATGAAAGGCCAGGGTTTCGCGCAGGATCACCAGCGCGCGCGAGTCGAGCTTGTCCATGGCCCCGCCGGCACTGGCGGGCACGCAGTAGCGCAGCCAGCCGGCGTCGCCGAGCAGGCGCACCCACTGCTTGCAGGCACGGCGATCGTCACTTTCGTCCACCTGCTGCGCCGGCGCCCAAGCCGCGAGCTGATCGCCCAGTGCGCGGTGTGCGTCGTCGAAAAAAGGCAATTCCAGATGTCGGGTATCGGCTTTCACATCAGTCTCCCTGAAACACCGGTTTCTGTTTGCTGGCAAAGGCTTCGTAGGCGCGCGTGAAGTCTTTTGTCTGCATGCAGATGGCCTGCGCCTGGGCTTCGGCTTCAATTGCCTGGTCCAGGGTCATGGCCCACTCCTGGTGCAGCATGGTTTTGGTCATGCCGTGGGCAAAGGTCGGGCCGGCGGCCAGTTCGGCGGCCAGCGCCTGCGCCTTGCCCAGCAGCTCGGCCGGCTCGTGCAGGGCATTAAAAAAGCCCCACTGCAGGCCTTCGGGCGCGGTCATGGCGCGGCCGGTGAACAGCAGTTCGGAGGCGCGGCCCTGGCCAATCAGGCGCGGCAGCAAGGCGCAGGCACCCATGTCGGCGCCGGCCAGTCCCACACGCGTGAACAGGAAAGCGGTTTTGGCCTGCGCCGTGCCCAGGCGCATGTCGGCAGCCAGCGCCATCATGGCGCCGGCGCCGGCGCAGATGCCGTCGATCGCGGCGACGATGGGCTGCGGGCACAGGCGCATGGCCTTGACCAGGTCACCGGTCATGCGTGTGAACTCAAGCAGTTCGGGCATGGCCATTTTGGTCAGCGGGCCGATGATTTCATGCACATCACCGCCCGAGCAGAAGTTGCCGCCGGCGCCGGTCAGCACAATCACCTTGACGTCGGTGGCGCTGTTGAGCGCGCGAAACAGGTCGCGCAGCTCGGCGTAGGAGTCGAAGGTCAGCGGGTTCTTGCGCTCCGGCCGGTTCAGGCTCAGGGTGGCCACACCGGCATCAAAAGCATAGGCAAAGTGGCGTGCCTGGTAACCGGCCAGCGCATTGAACTGCGCGTGCATGGGGTTGGCGGGGCCGATGTAGTGTTTCATGCGTTTTCCATTTCCTGGTTCAGATCGGTCTGGTGCTGTTTGACCTTGCCGAGCAGCTTGTGCAGGGTGTCGATTTCGCGCGGCGACAGGCCGCCGAAGGCCTGCACAATCCAGCCCTCGTGCTGGCGCGCCATCTCGTCAAAGGTCTTGCGGCCGCGTGAGGTCAGGCGCACGCGGTAGGCGCGGCGGTCGCCTTCGACGTCCATGCGTTCGACCAGGCCTTCGGTCACCAGCTGGTCGGTGATGCCGGTGACGTTGCCGCCGGTGACCATCATGCGGCGCGACAGCTCGTTCATCTTCAGCCCGTCAGGGTTGCGCTCGAGCTGCGCCATCAAATCGAAGCGCGGCAGGGTGGTGTCGAATTGTTCGCGCAGTTGGCCGCGCACCTGTTTTTCAATCAGCTGTGTGCAGGTCAGCAGGCGCAGCCACAGGCGCAGCGCTTCCGGGTGTTCGCGGTGTCCTCGTGCTTCCATGTCCATGGCATCTCTCCTGATTTACTATCTATTTAATAGCTGCTGGCGCTTGCTGGATATGGGCTCAGGCCTGTTTTTGCTTTGAAAGTTCACGGTACATCTGATCCCGCCCGCTGAGGTAGGGTTTCGGCCAGTCCACTGCCCGGCTTTGCAGCTTGGCCGCTTCGTGCAGGGTCCAGGCCGGGTCGGCCAGGTGCGGGCGCGCAATCGCGCACAGGTCGGCGCGCCCGGCGGCGATGATGCTGTTGACGTGGTCCACTTCCGAAATGGCACCGACGGCAATCGTCTGGATGCCGACCTCGTTGCGGATGCGGTCGGCAAACGGCGTCTGGTACATGCGGCCATACACCGGCTTGGCGGCGCGCGTGGTCTGGCCCGAGGAGACGTCGATGAAGTCGCAGCCGGCGGCCTTGAACAGGCGCGCGATGGCCACCGCGTCGTCGGCCGTGTTGCCGCCCGGCGCCCAGTCGTGGGCCGAGATGCGCACGCTCATGGGCAGGTGCGCGGGCCAGACGGCACGCATGGCCGCAAAAACTTCCAGCGGGTAGCGGCAACGGTTTTCCAGCGAACCGCCGTACTCGTCGCTGCGCCGGTTGGTCAGCGGCGTGATGAAACTCGACAGCAGGTAGCCGTGCGCGCAATGCAGCTCCAGCCAGTCGAAACCGGCCTGCGCGGCATACTGCGTCGAAGCCACAAACTGCGCCTTGATGCGGTCCATGTCCTCGCGGGTCATCGCCTTCGGAACGGCGTTGGTCGGTCCGTAAGAGACCGCGCTGGCCGCCAGCAGCGGCCAGTTGCCGGCGGGCAGCGGCTCGTCGGGTGCTTCCCAGCCGAGCTGCGTCGAGCCTTTGGGGCCGCTGTGGCCCAGCTGCATGCCCATGGCCACACCTTCGCCGGAGCGGTGCGCGAAATCGACAATGCGTTTCCAGGCCAGCATCTGTTCTTCATTCCACAGGCCCGGGCAGCCCGGTGTGATGCGGCCCTCGGGGCAGGGTGCGGTCATTTCGGCAAACACCATGGCCGCGCCGCCCAGCGCGCGCGCACCCAGGTGCACCAGATGGAAGTCCTGGGGCAGGCCATCGACGGCGCTGTAGGTCGCCATGGGCGAAACCACGATGCGGTTTTTCAGCGTCAGTCCCCTGACTTTCAGCGGCAACAGCATGGGCGGCGGCGCCGACGTGGCCCCCACGCTTGCCACTGCGTGTGCTGCGCTGCCCCCCGAGGGGGCCGTCGCTTGCTCGGGGCGGCCCTTCGCGGCGCGGCCCACATTGGCCAGCCACTGCTCGTAGCCCTGCAGCCAGGAGGCGTCGCGCACACGCAGGTTCTCGTGGCTGATGCGCTGCGAACGCGTCAGCAGCGAGTAAAAGAACTGTTCGGCGTCCAGCCCGCTGTAGCGGTCCACATTTTCAAACCACTCGGTCGAGTTGCGCGCCGCATTCTGGATCTTCAGGACTTCGACCGAACGCACGGCTTCATACGCCTGCAGCGCGGCGTCTGCCGCGGGGTGTTGCGCAAAGCAGCGGCTCAGCTCGATCGCGTCTTCCAGCGCGAGCTTGGTGCCGCTGCCTATCGAGAAGTGCGCGGTGTGTGCGGCGTCGCCCATCAGCACGATGGGCACCGGTCTGCCGTTGATGGTCTCGTGGTGCACCCAGCGTTCGCAGACCACGCGCGGGAAGCGGATCCAGATCGCCGAGCCGCGCACGTGCGTCGCGTTGTTCATCAGGGCGTTGCCGTCCAGGTACCTGGCGAACATTTTTTCGCAGAAGGCGATGCCTTCTTCCTGGCTCATCTGGTCCAGGCCATGGGCCTTCCAGACGGCCTCGGGCGTCTCGACGATGAAGGTGGAGGTGTTGTCGTCGAACTTGTAGGCGTGCGCCGCGAACCAGCCGTGTTCGGTCTGCTCGAACGCAAAGGTGAAGGCGTCGAAGGTCTTGTGGGTGCCCAGCCAGACGAAACGGCAGGCGCGCAGGTCGATGTCGGGCTTGAAGGTGTCGGCGTAGCGGTTGCGGATGCGGCTGTTCAGGCCGTCGCTGGCAATCACCAGGTCGGCCTGGTACTTTTCCGTGATGGCCTGGTCATCCTGCACATCGGTTTCAAACACCAGATCGACGCCGAGTTCAATGCAGCGGTCCTGCAGGATGTTGAGCAGGCGCTTGCGGCCTATGCCGCAAAAGCCGTGGCCGCCCGAGCGCACCGAGCGGCCCTTGAAAAACACCTCGATGTCGTCCCAGTGGTTGAACGCGTCACCAATCAGCTGCGCACTGACGGGGTCGGCCGCCTGCAGGTTGCCCAGCGTCTGGTCCGACAGCACCACGCCCCAGCCGAAAGTGTCAAACGGGCGGTTGCGTTCCACCACCGTGATCTGGTTGGCCGGGTTCTGCAGCTTCATCAGCACCGCAAAGTACAAACCGGCGGGCCCGCCGCCCAGGCAAAGAATGCGCATGGAAAGACCGTTCAAGTTGATTGATCGAGTCTTAATTGTTTAGGTTTAAACTATTTTCGTCAAGCGGTTTTACGGACCGGCGACTCATGGTTAACGCTGCCCCTGACGGGGAAGACGTAGCGAGTGCGATGGGTCCTCTTTGCAAGCAGCGGCCGCGGGTCCGGCCCTGGCCTGTCCTGAGCCTGCAGAAGGGCCGGCCCGCAGGCGCAGCGCCCCCTCGGGGGGCAGCGCAGTACGCGAAGCGACAAGCGTGGGGGCCCTATTTCCAGGGTGCCTGGAAGCCGTCGGCCCGGTAAGTCAGCACAAGGGTGTCGCGGTAGCCGTCCCGCGCCGCATCGTCGAGCGGCAGGATGGGGGTGGTTTCATGGATCACCCGGGCGTCGTCCAGCAACAGCGTGGTCAGCGGCTCCTGCATGAGAAAACGCAGGCCGTGCGGGCCGTTGGCGTCGAACACCCGGCTCTCCCCGCCCTTGACGCCGCTGCGCGCCACCAGCATCACCACCACGAAGTCCACACCGTCACGGTGCGCGCCTTCCGGCGTGGGGCGGCCCACGCCACCCGCGGTGTCGATGCGGAACTGGTGCGCCTCAATAAACCAGCGCGCCACCGGCCGAACCTGGGCAAACAGCTGGCCCAAGGCGCACAGCAGGGCGGTCCAGGCCGGCGCGGCGGCGACGGCTGGTTCGACCGGTTCGAACCAGCGCTCAAAGCCGCCGTGCAGGGCGTTGTAGTCGGTCGGCTGCCAGTGGGCGCGGTGAGGCGCCTGTTGCAGCTGCCCGCCGGGCAGCTCCTGGACAAAGCAGCTGTGCCGGCGCCGGCGGTAGTGGCCGCCATCCTTGAGGTGGGCATCGGGCGGCAGGTTGTCCCAGGAGGCGGCCAGGCCGGACCATTGCCCGGCCCAGCCAGACGGCAGGGACAGGGTGGCCGGAAGCTCGGCAGGTGACAGCAGGCTCAGGCCGTCCTGGCTCAGTCCCTGGGCGGCAGGTTTTTGAACGGTGGGGATATTGAACATAACCGCCTATTTTGCTTCACCGGGCTCGCGCATGATCGGGCAAGCTGCCTACAGCCGCCAGCCGAAGACTCGCTCATAATTATCCCTATTCATGCAAAAAAAGGAGCTGCCATGCTGTACAAGTTCAAGTCCAAAGCTTCCGGCGACCTGATCATGCTGGAGGCCAATGGCCGACGCGTGCTGGAAATCATCGGCAAGGACGCCGGTCCCAAGGGCATCATCCTGCCCGAGCAGATGCCGGCAGCCATCGCGGCGCTGGAAGCCGCGATCGTCCTCGAGGAGACCCACGACGAAGGGGCGCCTGAGCCCGTGCCCGGCGAAGGCCTGGGCCTGCGCCAGCGCGCCGTGCCCTTCATCGAGATGCTGCAGCGCAACCACAAGGCCGGGCACGAGGTGGTCTGGGGAGTCTAGTAGAGCCCCCACGGTCGCTCACTGCGTGTAGCTCCCTGCCCCCCGAGGGGGCCGCTGCGCCTGCGGCCCGGCGAAGCCGGTTCCGCGGCCCCTGCTTGAAGGACGAGCCGCGCCGTGTGCCTTCTTGTCCGTTCGTCCTGAGCCTGTCGAAGGATGCCCCCAGCCTTGCTAGTCGACCTTCGCGCCAGAGGCCTTGACGACCAGGGCCCACTTGGTGATTTCGGCGTCAATCAGCTTGGCGAATTCCTGCGGGGTGTTGCCGCTCGGGATGGCGCCCTGGGCCAGCATTTTTTCCTTGATGGCCGGGGTGGCCAGGGCCTTGGCCACTTCCTGCTGGATGCGGCTGACCACGTCGGGCGGCGTGCCGGCCGGCGCCAGCAGGCCAAACCAGCTGCTGGCCTCAAAACCCTTGAGTTTGCCGGCTTCCTCCACCGTGGGCAACTCGGGCATGGCCGTCGAGCGCTGGGCGCTGGTGACTGCAAAGGCCTTGAGCTTGCCGCCCTTGATCTGCGGCATGGCCGACGGCAGGTTGTCGAACATGACGTCCACGTTGCCGCCTATCAGGTCCAGCAGGGCCGGACCGGAACCGCGGTAGGGGATGTGCGTCATGAAAATCCCGGTTTGCGATTTGAACAGTTCGCCGGCCAGGTGAATCGAGGTGCCGTTGCCGCTGGACGCCATGCTGAACTGGCCGGGATGGGCCTTGGCGTATTTGACAAAATCTGCCACGGTGTTGATGCCCAGTTTGGCGGCTTTTTCGGCATTCATGACCATCACGTTGGGCACCCCGGCCACCAGCGTGATCGGGGCAAAGTCTTTTTGCGGGTCAAAAGGCATCTTGCTGTACAGCGACTTGTTGATGCCGTGGGTGCCCACCGTGCCCATCAGCAGGGTATAGCCGTCGCCAGGGGATTTGGCCACGAGGTCGGCGCCCACATTGCCGCCGGCACCGGCCCGGTTGTCCACGATGAAAGGCTGGCCGAAAGCCCGGGTCAGCTCGGGCGCCACGGCGCGGGCCAGGATGTCGGTGGTGCCACCGGGCGCAAACGGCACGACGATGCGCACCGGCTTGGTTGGCCAGGGGCTTTGCGCCGCCGCCGGAAGTGCTATAAAAATAGTAGCTGCCAGCGCAATACTGGAAAGGGCCAGGCGGCGATTTGTCTTGAAGATGGGCATGATGCGGGGTTCCTGTTGGAGTGTGTCAAAGCGATGGATCTATCTTGCCGCTGCGGGGCGGGCGCTTCAATCGGGGCAATCCCGGCCCGCAACAAAAAAGCCGCCTGGCTACTGCCCGGCGGCCTTTCTTCACGCGGCGATGCGGAAATCAGTCGGCAAACTTGCCGGCCGCTTCGATCACCGGCTTGAGCTTGGCAATTTCCGAGGCCACAAAGGCCTTGTGTGCCGCCGGTTCCACGCGTTTGTCGGTCACGACGATCGCGCCCAGGCCTTCCTGCTTCTTGATGAAGTCGGGGTCTTTCAGCGCGAGCTTGAGCGCCGTGTTCAGCTGGGCCTGGATGGCCGGGGACGTGCCTTTGGGTGCGTACAGGCCATGCCAGATGGTCAGGTTGAACCCCTTCAGGCCCATGTCCTGCAGGGACGGATAGTCCTTGAGCAGCTTGTGCGAGGACAGGGGCTTGGCGGTGGTCACGGCAAAAGCCTTGACGCGGCCGGCCTCGATCTGGCCGGTGGTGTTGGTGGTCTGGTCGCACATCAGGTCCACCTGGCCGCCGACCAGTGCATTCATCGCCGGGCCGGTGCCGCCGAACGGAATGGTGGTCATGGCTTCCTTGGCGTTGATCGCCGCTTGCCACATCAGGCCGCACAGGTGCGAGGCTGAACCCAGGCCGGCATGGGCAATGTTGAGCTTGCCGGCATTGGCCTTGATGTAGTTCTCGAAGTCACGGTAAGTGTTGGCTGGCAGCTGGGGCTTGCCAATCAGCGTCATCGGCACTTCATTGATCATGCCCAGGTACTCGAAGTCTTCCAGCGGCTTGTATTGCAGCTTGCGGTACAGCGCGGGGGCGGAAGCCATGCCGATGTGGTGCAGCAGCAGGGTGTGGCCATCCGGGGTGGCCTTGGCGACCTTGGTGGCGGCAATTGTGCCGCCGGCGCCGTTGACGTTTTCCACGACAAAGTTGGCGCCCGGCATGTTTTTGCGCATGGCTTCGGCCAGGTCGCGTGCCACACGGTCGGTCGGACCACCCGCTGCAAAAGGAACCACGATGGCAATCGGTTTGGAGCCGGGGTAGGTCTGGGCATTGGCGAACAACGCTGTTGCGGCAGCGGCGAGGACTAACAGGCGTTTCATCACATATCTCCGTTGAATTGAATGGCACAGTGTAGGCGGCACAGGCGCCGCCGTCATCTCGGGAACTACGTAAGGGCAAGCACTCAGCCCTCCGGGTGCAGCGCAATGTGGGTAGCCGACCCTCGCTACCAGCCAGGGCCGCGGAACCGGCCTGTCCGGGCCGCAGGCGCAGCGCCCCCGGGGGGCATCCTTCGACAGGCTCAGGACGAACGGATAGGAAGCGAGAAGCCGGCGGATCTTTCTTCAAGCAGGGACCGCGCGTCCGGCTCTGCCGGCCGGCAGGCGCAGCGCCCCCTCGGGGGGCAGAGAGCGACACGCAGTGCGCGAACGTGGGGGCTCTACTTGTAACTTCGGGCGTCCTCGATGACCTTGCCATCGTTGGGCAGGCTGCCCGGCGCCATCAGCTCGACATCGCCGCGCAGCTTGGTCACATCGCGGATCGCCTCGCTGATCCGGCTTTCCAGTTCCTGCGGCATGGAGGTCGCTTCCACCTTGAGCGTCATACTGTCGCTGGCCATCTCGCCGGTGACGACCAGGCGCGCCTTGAGCACCTCGGGAAAACGCCGGGTGATGTCGGCCACCTGGCCGGGATGCACAAACATGCCCCGGATTTTCGTGGTCTGGTCGGCCCGGCCCATCCAGCCCTTGATCCGGGTGTTGGTTCGCCCGGTGGGACAGGCGCCAGGCAGTATCGCCGACAGGTCGCCCGTTCCAAAGCGGATCAGCGGGTAGTCGGGGTTCAGGGTGGTGACCACCAGTTCGCCGACCTCGCCCTCCGGCACGGGGTCGCCGGTGCCGGGACGGACAATTTCCACAATCACGCCTTCGTCCAGCACCAGGCCTTCGCGCGCGGAGGTTTCGTAGGCGATCAGCCCCAGGTCGGCGGTGGCGTAGCTCTGGTAGACCGCCAGGCCGTGCCCGGCAAACCAGTCGCGCAGGCTGGGCGGAAGTGCCTCGCCGCCCGTCAGGCCCTTGCGGATGCTGGAGATGTCGCTGCCGGCCTCAAGCGCTTTTTCGACCAGGATGCGCAGGAAACTGGGCGTTCCCATGTAGGCCTCGGGCCGGAGTTCGGCGATCGCCTGGAGCTGTTGCTCGGTCTGCCCCACCCCGGCCGGAAAAACGCTGCAGCCGATGGCGTGCGCACCGGATTCCATGATGAAGGCACCCGGTGTCATGTGGTAGCTGAACGCGTTGTGGGCCAGGTCGCCGGCGCGAAAACCCGCGGCGAACAGGGCGCGGGCGGCACGCCAGTAGTCGCGGGCGGTGCCTTCGGGCTCATAGATCGGGCCAGGGGATGAAAAAATGCGCGGCATCTTCGGGCCGCGCAGCAGTGTGGAAAAGCCGCCAAACGTGTCGTTGCCGCGGGCCGCCTGCTGCCGCGCCAGCAGTTCGTGTTTGCGTGTGACCGGCAGCCGTGCCAGCGTCTGGCGCGACATGACTTCCCTGGCTTGCAGCCCCGCAAGAATGGCGCCAAAGGCAGGCGCGGCCTTTTGCGCATGCGCCACCTGCGCCGGCAGCGCCGCCATCAGCTGGGTCTCGCGGGCGGCCGGGTCCCGTGTTTCCAGCGCGTCGTAATACTCAGTCATAAGATCTCCGAGGGAGCGTTGGGCTCCCCTCTTTACCAGCAGGGGCCGCGGGACCGGCTTTGCCGGACCGCAGGCGCAGCGCCCCCGAGGGGGGCAGGGCGCTACACGCAGTGAGCAACCGTGGGGGCTTCATGCAAGCCAGCGCTTGCGGCGCTTGTAGCTCTTGACGTCCTTGAAGCTTTTGCGCTCGCCGCCGCCAACGCCGAGGTAAAACTCCTTGACGTCTTCGTTGTTCGCCAGATCGCTGGCCTGGCCGTCCATCACGATACGGCCGCTTTCCATGATGTAGCCGTAGTCGGCGTATTTCAAGGCCATGTTGGTGTTTTGCTCGGCCAGCAGAAAGGTCACTTTTTCTTTCTGGTTGAGGTCTTTCACGATGTTGAAGACTTCCTCGACGATCTGCGGCGCCAGGCCCATCGAGGGTTCGTCGAGCAACACCATGCTCGGGTTGGCCATCAGCGCACGGCCGATGGCGCACATCTGCTGCTCGCCGCCCGAGGTGTAGGCTGCCTGCGAGGTCCGCCGTGTTTTCAGGCGCGGGAAATAGTTGTAGACCTTCTCGAGGTTGGCCGCCACTTCGGCCTTGTTTTTGCGCGTGTAGGCGCCGGTCAGCAGGTTTTCCTCAATTGTCAGGTGGGCGAAGCAGTGCCGGCCCTCCATGACCTGCACCACACCGCGTTGCACCAGGTCGGCCGGAGACAGGTTTTCGATGCGTTCGCCGCGCAGCTCGATGGAGCCCTTGGTGACTGCCCCACGTTCGCCCTGCAGCAGGTTGGAGATGGCCCGCAGGGTTGTGGTCTTGCCGGCGCCATTGCCGCCCAGAATGGCCACGATACGACCCTGCGGCACTTGCAGGGACACGCCCTTGAGCACCAGGATGACGTGGTTGTAAATGACTTCGATGCCATTGACGTTCAGGACGATATCGCTGGCGATGTCAGGTTTTTCCATAAGAATGTTTCTGCTTGTTGCTGTCCAAACGGCAGCGCTGCAACAGGGGCTTGAAGCGCTGGCGTTTGGCGGCTCGTCGGAGCCGCTGCCCTCCTGCGCCGCAGGAGGGCTTAAAGCCTCATCACATCAGGACTGGCAATCCGCAGCCGTACGCCGCGTCAGCTTTTTCTCGGCGGCGTATTTATCGGCAGAATTTTTCACCAGGGGGCGGATGACTTGCTCGTCAGCCTGCAGCCAGTCCGAGGCCCAGACAAACTTGCTGCCGTCCCACTGGTGCACACGTGCCCACGCAGAGCCCATGTGGTCCACGCAGTTGGTCGAAACCGGGCGCATCACGCCCTTGAAGCCGAGGGCGTCCAGCTTGGCCTGGGTCAGGTTCAGGTTTTCATAACCCCAGCGCGCCTGCTCGCCGGTGACAACCTTGCCTTTGCCAAAGCGTTCCTGCGCTGCACGTACACCTTCGGTGGCCAGCAAGGCGCCCAGCACGCCGCGCATGTACAGCACGCTGCCCACTTCTTCCTTGGGGCCGGTTCCCTGGCCTTTCGCATGCACCTTTTCCAGGATGTCCTTGACAACGGCCGACTGTGGCTCGGCGCCGTGCTGCATCATCACGGCGCTGTAACCCTTGGCACCCTGGCCGATGTCTTTCAGATCAGGCTCTGCGCCAGACCACCAGGTACCGAACATTTTTTCACGCGGATAACCGACGGCCTGGGCTTCCTTGATGGCGGTCGGTGTCATCACGCCCCAGGTTTGCAAAATCACGTAGTCAGGCTGATCCCTTCTGACCTGTAGCCAGGTGGCTTTTTGTTCCACGCCAGGCGCGGCGATCGGCAACAGCTGCAAGGTGAAGCCGTACTGAGCTGCGCGCTCTTGCAGGATAGGCAGCAGTTCCTTGCCGAAAGGACTGTCGTGGTAACCGACGGCAATTTTTTTGCCCTTCAGTTTGTCCATGCCGCCGGCCTGCTTGCCGATGTGCTGGAGCACCGTATCCCCGGCGACCCAGTAGTGGCCAATCAGCGGAAAATTCCATTTGAAAATGCCACCGTCGGCAGAATCGCTGCGGCCATAGCCGGAGGTGATCATCGGAATCTTGTCGGCAGGGATTTTCTCGGTCAGGGCAAAAGTGATGCCGGTGGACAGGGGCTGGAAGACGGTTGCGCCGCCGTGTTTTCCCTTGAGCCGCTCATAACATTCCACACCGCGGTCTGTGGCGTAAGCAGTCTCACATTCTTCGACCAGCGTTTTGACGCCGTTGATGCCACCGCGCGCATTGACCAGCTTCATGTAGTCGTTGTGCCCGTTGGCCCAGGGTGTGGCATTGGGTGCCACCGGGCCGGTGCGCCCCGACAAGACCGGGAAAAACTGCTCCTTGGCTTGGGCGAAGGCCCCGGTGCCAACAGTGGCCAGCACACTGGCCAAAACGAGGTTGCGAACTTTCATGCCTGTCTCCTTGAATGTGGCATCAGAGTGCCATGGGTTAACGAAAGAAAAACCTGGCGCTGCGCGCGGCGATCAATGCGGAAAAGGCCATAAGCGCATCTTTTGCTTGCCAACGCTCCACAGCTTGGCCAGACCGTGGGGCTCCACGATCAGGAACCAGATGATGAGCGCTCCAAAAATCATGATTTCTGCGTGGGCGACGGCAGCCGTTGAGATGTCGATTCCCACCAGATTGCCGACAGCAGGCAAAAACTGATTCAGAAAAATCGGCAAGACAACAATAAACGCCGCGCCAAAAAAGCTGCCCATGATGGAGCCCATGCCGCCAATGATCACCATGAACAGGAGCTGAAACGACCGGTCGATGGAAAACGCAGCCGGCTCCCAGGACCCCAGATGCACAAACCCCCAGAGGCCGCCGGCAACACCCACAATGAATGAGCTGACCGCAAAGGCACTCAGCTTGGCGTATATCGGTCGAATCCCGATCACCGCCGCAGCCACATCCATGTCGCGGATTGCCATCCATTCCCGCCCGACAGCGCCGCGCACCAGATTCTTGGCCATCAGCCCGAAGACGATCAGAAAGCCCAGGCAGAAGAGGTACTTGCTGGCGGGGGAGGTGATGGGCCAGCCCATCAGGCTGAGATCCGACACCGCCACCGAGCCGGACGAGCTGTTGTTGGTGAACCAGCTGACACGCAAGAAGGCCCAGTCGCAGAAAAACTGGGCAGCCAGCGTGGTGACCGCCAGATACAGCCCTTTTACGCGCAGGCTGGGAACCCCGAAAAACAGGCCCAGCAAGGTGGCGAAGAAGCCACCGAGCAGCAGGGCGGCAATCAGCGGCATACCGTCAATACGCACATAGCAGTTGTACGCCGCATAGGCGCCCACCGCCATGAAGGCGCCGGATCCCAGGGAGATCTGGCCGCAGTAGCCCACCAGAATGTTGACGCCGAGCGCGGCCAGCGACAGGATGACAAAAGGAATAAAAATCGCCCGCAGCAGGTATTCATCAGCAAGCAGCGGGATGCCCACGACGGCGATGACAAACAGCGCCAGTATGCCCAGCCGGTCCTGCGTGATCGGAAAGATCTGGCTGTCTGCCCGATAGCTGGTTTTGAACTGGCCGTTTTCTCTGTAGAACATGTGGGTACGCCGTTAGATCGCGATGGAGGAATATCTGCGGGGGACTGTGCCCCGTCCAGCAGGGGTCGCGGAACCGGCTTTGCCGGGCCGCAGGCGCAGCGCCCCCCCGGGGGGCAGCGCAGTACACGAAGTGACAAGCGTGGGGGCTTCCATACGCGATCGATGATTTTTTAGTTTCAACACGCTGCGCTTAACTTTGCCTTGCAAAGTTAGTCTGCACTGAAAGATCATCCCTGCCCTTGCTGGCAGAGAACCCATGAATGGATTCTTCGCGTATTTCATACGCGATCGATGATCTTTTCACCGAACAAACCCTGGGGCCGAAACATCAAAAAGACCAGCGCCAGCACATAGGCGAACCAGATCTCTATGCCGCCACCGACGTAAGGGCCCAGGAAAACTTCAGACAATTTTTCGCCCACCCCGATGATGAGTCCACCGATGATGGCGCCGGGTACAGAAGTGAGGCCGCCGAGAATCACCACCGGCAGTGCGCGCAGGGCCACGGTCGTCAGCGAAAATTGAACACCGAGCTTGCTGCCCCAGATCATGCCGGCCACCAACGCCACGACGCCAGCCACACACCAGACAATGACCCAGATGCGGTTGAGCGGTATGCCTATGCTCTGCGCCGCCTGGTGGTCGTCGGCCACCGCACGCAAGGCCCGGCCAGTGGCGGTTTTCTGGAAAAACACACTGAGCAGGGTCACCAGCACGGCGGCGATCAGGGCCGCGTAGAGGTCTTCCTTGTTGATCAGCAAGCCGCCTTCAAATACCGAGCTGAAGGCAAATACGGGTTCTTTGGGCATGCCAATGTCAATCTTGTAGATCGCACTGCCAAACAGCGATTGCCCGAGACCATCGAGAAAATACCCGATGCCCAGCGTGGCCATGAGCAAGGTGGTGCCTTCCTGGTTGACCAGGTGCCGCAGCACCAGCCATTCAATCAGCCAGGCGACCGCAAACATGACAAAAGCCGCCAGCACAAAAGCGATCAGGTTGGCCAGCAGCAGGCTTTGCAAACCCAGCCATTGGGGCACCCATTCTGCAAAGCGCGCCATGGCCAGCGCTGCAAACAACACCATCGCGCCCTGCGCAAAATTGAACACGCCAGAAGCTTTGAAAATCAGCACAAAGCCAAGCGCCACCAGCGAATACAGCATGCCGGCCATCAAGCCACCCAGAAGTGTTTCCAGAAAGAATGCCATCAGATGCTCCAATTTCCAGCAGCGGCCGCAGAACCGGCTTCGCCGGGCTGCAGGCGGCGTCCCCTGCAAGGGGAGAGGCGGCTACGCGAAGCGAGTCCGCAACAGGGGTGTGCCATATTCATCAGTGACTCGTTCCTAGATAAGCCTTGATCACGTCCGGGTTGTTGCGGACTTCATCGGGGGTGCCGTCGCCGATCTTTTTGCCGTAGTCCAGCACCACAACACGGTCGGAAATGTCCATCACCACACCCATGTCGTGTTCAATCAGGACCACGGTGGTGCCGAACTCATCGTTGACGTCGAGTACAAAGCGGCACATGTCCTGCTTTTCCTCGACGTTCATGCCGGCCATGGGTTCGTCGAGCAGCAACACCTGCGGTTCCATCGCCAGGGCGCGGCCCAGGTCCACACGTTTTTGCAGGCCGTAGGGCAGCTGCCCCACCGGCGTTTTGCGATAGGCCTGGATCTCCAGGAAGTCGATGATTTTTTCAACGGCTTCGCGATGCTGGAATTCTTCCTTTTGCGCCGGGCCGATGCGCAGCGCCTGAAGCAGCAGGTTGCTTTTGATCTTCAGGTTGCGCCCGGTCATGATGTTGTCGAGCACGCTCATGCCCTTGAACAGCGCCAGGTTCTGGAACGTGCGCGCCACACCCATGACGGCCACCTGGTGGCTGTTCATGTGTTTGAAGGTCTGGCCGCGAAAGGTGATCGTGCCCTGCTGCGGCGTGTAGACGCCGTTGATGCAGTTGAGCATGGAGCTTTTGCCGGCGCCGTTGGGGCCGATGATGGCGCGGATTTCGTGCTCTTTCACATTGAAGGAGATGTCCGCCAGCGCTTTCACACCTCCGAAGCTCAGGGAGATGTTGTGGACGTCGAGGATGACGTCGCCTATTTTCTTGCTCATGCTGCGGCCTTCACCGGTGCAAAGGTCTGGGCGTCCGAAATTTTCAGCGTGGCGCTCACGCTGCCGCTGCGGCCGTCTTCAAACTTGACAACGGTTTCAATGAACTGCTCGGTTTTTCCGCTGTACAGCGCATCGACCAGGGGCTGGTACTTGTCGGCGATGAAGCCGCGGCGCACCTTGTTGGTACGGGTCAGTTCGCCGTCGTCGGCGTCGAGTTCCTTGTGCAGCACCAGGAAGCGGCTGATCTGCGAGCCCGCCAGCAGGGCGTCGGCGCTGAGGTCGGCGTTGACCTTCTCGACACATTCCTTGATCAGCTGGTAGACCTCGGGTTTTTGCGCCAGGTCGGTGTAGCCGGCATACGGCAGGTTGCGCCGCTCGGCCCAGTTGCCGACCGCATCGAAGTCGATGTTGATCATGACGCAGACTTTTTCGCGGCCGTCGCCATAAGCCACAACTTCCTTGACGTGCGGGAAAAATTTCAGCTTGTTCTCGACATACTTGGGCGCAAACATGGCGCCGTCGTTGGCGCCGCCCTTGATGCGGCCCACGTCTTTGACGCGGTCGATGATCTTGAGGTGGCCGCTGGCATCGAGAAAGCCGGCATCGCTGGTGTGGTACCAGCCGTCGGCTGTCAGCACCTCTGCCGTGGCGGCCGGGTTTTTGTAATAGGCCTTGAGCAGACCGGCGGACTTGACGAGGATTTCGCCGTTGTCGGCCACCCTGATTTCCACGCCCTTGATCGGCACGCCCACCGTGTCCGCGCGCGCCTGGTTGTCTGGCTGCAGGCAGACAAACACGGCTGTTTCGGTCGAGCCGTAAAGCTGCTTGAGATTGATGCCGATGGACCGGTAAAAGGTGAACAGGTCGGGACCAATCGCTTCACCGGCCGTGTAGGCGACCCGGACCCGGCTGAAGCCCAGGTTGTTGCGCAGCGGGCCGTAAGCCATGACCTGGCCGAGCGCATAGAGCAGCCGGTCGCCGGCACCCACCGGCAGGCCATCCATCAGGGCCGGGCCAACACGTTTGGCCACATCCATGAAGAAGTGAAACATCTTGCGCTTGAGCAGGCCCGCGTCTTCCATGCGGATCATCACGCTGGTCAGCAGGCCTTCGAAGACACGCGGCGGCGCGAAGTAATAAGTCGGGCCGACTTCCTTCAGGTCGATGGTGACGGTGCTGGCGTTTTCCGGGCAGTTCACCACATAACCGCAGCACAGCCACTGCGCGTAGCTGAAAATGTTCTGGCCAATCCAGGCCGGCGGCAGGTAGGCCAGCACTTCCTCGCGGCTAGTCAGCTTGTCGAACTCGGCGCCGGCTTCGGCGCGGTCGAGCAGGGTGCTGTGCGTGTGCACCACGCCCTTGGGGTTGCCGGTGGTGCCCGAGGTGAAGAACATGGCGGCCACATCGTCGGGCTGCGCCTGTTCGACCTGGTTCCTGAAAAACGCCGGCTGGCCGGCGGCCAAGGCCTGGCCCGAAGCGATCAGCGCATCGAGGGCGACCAGGCCCGGCTCGTTGTAGTTGCGCAGCCCGCGCGGGTCGTCGTAAATGATGTGGGCCAACTGCGGGCATTGCTCGCGGATGTCCATGAGTTTGTCGACCTGCTCCTGGTCTTCGACCATCGCAAAGCGGACTTCCGCATTGTTGATGGGGAACACACATTCGGCGCCCACGGCGTCCTGGTACAGGGGCACGGCAATGGCACCCAGCGACTGTGCCGCCAGCATGGTGGCGTACAGCCGCGGACGGTTCGCGCCAACCACAACCATGTGTTCGCCGCGCTGCAGGCCGGCCTGGTGCAGGCCGCAGGCGATGTGTTCCACCAGCGCGGCCATGTCGGCCCAACTGTGCGCCTGCCAGATGCCGTATTCCTTCTCGCGCATGGCAGGCGCCGTGGGGCGTTCTGCGGCGTGTTTCAGCAGCAATCGGGGGAAGGTGGTCTGCATTCGGTACCTTGTCTCCAGTGTTCAGTGCGGCTTCCCGTTCAGGAGAAGCGCTTGCGTGGAATGAATAGTAGGACTGCCTTTGACGTTACGGTGTCATTGCGACGACAATTTCCGGGTAAGTCCTAGTGGGGTGTCCCCGGGGTTCGGCCCTGTTATCGGATAAAGCGGCCATCGCGCGCAACCATGGTGAGTTCGACGAAGCGCGACGCGTTCGTCGCCGAATCGCTGAAGCTCACTTCGAAACCGCCCAGGTCGTAGCGTTTGAGGTTCCAGGTGCTGTCTACAAAGCCGCTGCGTGTCGGGTTCCGTCCCGCAAGCCGGAGCGCCTCGGCAAAAACCCGGGCATTGATATAACCCTCCAGTGCCAGATGCGACGGCGCCAGTGTCACGCCGGCAGCCTTCCAGGCCTGCTGGAATTCGCGAACGATGGGCACCACGGTGGCGTTCGGCAGGGGTACGACCTGGGAAATGGCGATGCCGGTCGCATCGTCGCCCATGGCCTTGATGGTGGCGGCGGCTCCCATGATGGAGAGGGCATACAGCGGCAGCCCCTTGCGGTGCATGCGCATCGCCTTGACGAAGTCGATGGTGGGTTTGCCCGCCAGGCCGACCAGCACCGCCTCCGGGTTCGAGGTCGCGACCTTGGCCGCGGCTGCGCCCGCGTCCGAGGAATTGTTTTCCACGGTCACGATGGCCGTGGCATCGAGCTTGTGCCGGGTCATGGAGCGCTGGGTGGCGTCGAACACTTCCTTGCCGAAGGTGTTGTTCTGGTAGACGATCGCGATGCGCTTGACGCCGATGGTCGCGAGGTGTTGCACCAGCTGCTCCGCCTCGTCCGCATAGCTGGCGCGGATGTTGAACACATTGCGGGCATTTTTGGGCCGAACGGACAGGGCGCCGGAAAAGGGCGCAAAAAGCGGGATGCCCGATTCAATCACCTGCGGCAGCATGGCCTCGATCATGGGGGTGCCCATGCAATTGAACAGCGCGAAGTTGTTGCGGTCTTCAATGAACCCCTTCACATTGGCGAGCGCACGCTTGACGTCGTAACCGTCGTCGGCCGCGACGAGTTCGATGGGCCGGCCGTTCACCCCGCCTTTGGCATTGATGGCCGCAAAACACGCCTTGGCACCCTGGTGCATGGCCTGGCCCAGTTCGCCCAGGGGGCCGCTGAGTGCCGTGGACTGCGCAATTTTCAGGGGGGCGGTGTTGTCGGCGCGCAGGGGTGCATGAAAGGCCACGGGCAGCGCCGCGAGCGCGCCCAGCACGCTGCGGCGTGTCGGTTGGCCGGCCTGTGGGGCGCATGTCGCGGCATGCCCGGGATGGGGGGTGGAGGGGAGAGAGGTGGTCATGGGGTCCTGGCTGGAGGTTGAAATTTGAGTGGCCAGATGCTAGGGGGTGGATTGACAATAAAATGTCTATCCAGCGACAATTCAAGGGTGTGCCCTCTCCGGAGTTTCCCGAGAGAGATTCCGATTCCTTCACCTGACCCTTGTGATCCGTGTCTACTGACCTGACCCTCCACCAGCGCCGCAGGACGCCCACCCTTGAAGAGCAGCAAGGCATTCCCTGGCTGTGGCAGTTGTTGCCGGATGAGCGCGCGCGCGCGGTGGCGCAGCTGCAGGTGGGTGACGCCGCACCGGGCGACTATGTCTGCCGGGTCGGCAAGCCGGTGACCTACTGGTTCGGCGTGGTCGAAGGCCTGCTCAAGATGAGCAGCGACAACGCCCAGGGCACCACCATGACGTTTGCCGGGCTGCCGCCGGGCGGCTGGTTCGGCGAGGGGACGGCGCTCAAGCGCGAGCCCTACCGCTACAACATCCAGGCGCTGCGCAAAAGTGTGGTGGCCGGCTTGCCGGTGGATACCTTTCACTGGCTGCTGGACCACTCGATCGGTTTCAACCGCTTCGTGATGAACCAGCTCAACGAGCGCCTGGGGCAGTTCATTGCCGCGCGCGAGATTGACCGCATGGCCAACCCCGATCTGCGCGTGGCCCGCAGCCTGGCGGCGCTGTTCAACCCGGTGTTGTACCCGGGCGTCGGCGAAATCCTGCGCATCACCCAGCAGGAGATGGCCTACCTCGTGGGGCTGTCGCGCCAGCGTGTGAACGAGGCGCTGTCCAACCTGCAGGCGCAGGGCACGATCCGCATCGAATACGGCGGTTTGCGTGTGCTGGACCTGGAGGCGCTGCGCAGCAGCATTATTCAGTAAATAAGGGCTCTGGCCCTTGTACTGATTGCGCAGACAGCTATCAAATGCATAGCATAAAGACGCTTCACTGCAAGCGGCGCTGAACGGCTGTCGGCGCCGGCCTGAGCGATACCGCCCTAAAATGGGCCCTTCATGGCTGAACCCACTTCCCCCAAACCCCCTGTCTCCGGCGCGGCGGTGCGCATTCCCAGGGCGGTGCCCGCCCCGGGCGCCCCGGCACTGACGGTCCGTCTGAACAAACGCATGGCCGAACTCGGCCTGTGTTCGCGCCGCGAGGCCGACGACTGGATTTCGCGCGGCTGGGTCCGCGTGGACGGCCAGCCGGCGGTCGTGGGCCAGCCGGTGGCCGCCAATGCCCGCATCGAGGTGGCGCGCGAGGCCGAGCAGTACCAGCGCCAGCAGGTCACCATCCTGATCAACAAGCCGGTCGGCTATGTCAGCGGCCAGGCCGAAGACGGGCACGAACCCGCCGTGGTGCTGGTACAGCCGCAAAACCGCTGGCGCGAGTGCAACAGCCGCATGCGCTGGGGCCATGAGCAGTTGCGCGGCCTGGCGCCGGCGGGCCGGCTCGACATCGACTCGATCGGGCTGCTGGTGCTCACGCAGGACGGCCGCGTCGCGCGGCAACTGATCGGCGAGGACTCGGAGATCGAAAAGGAATACCTGGTGCGTGTCACGTATCAGGGTGAACATGGCGCCGAAACCGTCAACGTCCAGGCCGTGTTTCCACCGGAAAAACTCGCCTTGTTGCGCCACGGCCTGAGCCTGGACGGCGAGCCTTTGAAACCGGCGCGTGTCGAATGGCAAAACCCGGAGCAACTGCGCTTCGTGCTCAAGGAAGGCAAGAAGCGCCAGATCCGCCGCATGTGCGAGCAGGTCGGGCTGTTTGTGACGGGCCTCAAACGGGTGCGCATCGGCATGGTCAACCTCGGCCATCTGCCGGTCGGCCAGTGGCGCTACCTGGCGCCGCACGAACGGTTTTAATCCGAATGGCACTTACATAAGACAAAAAGTCTGTCATCCCGGCCTTGAGGAGCCTGCCCCGGACTCCGATCCCGGGGGGATCCATGCCGCATGTTCCACCGGGCAGGCCCGCGAGGCATGGATTGCGGGTCAAGCCCGCAATGACAACTTCGGGCGTCATCCACGTCCCCGCCTGTCATCCCGACTGGCAGCTTTCCTGGTATTCGCGGCTCAAGTAAGTGCCATTCGTTTTAATCCCGGGTTGCTCCTGTTTCAGGAGCTGTCTGCGCCCGCCCCTATTGGGCTCAAGCCTGTTTTTGGTCATTAAATCACCCGGAAACGATGCGGGTGGACGCACCCGCTGCCGATCGCGACAATGGCGGCATGACCACCCCATCGTCACGCCGTTCCGCACAGGCCCCCCTGGCTGACTGGCGCCGCCACCTGCACCTGTCCGACCTCCGGGGCCTCGCCCAACTCGCCACCCGGGGCACGCTGGGCATCACCGAGCTGGTCGAGAAGGTGCAGGGCAATGTCTACAAGGCGGTTGCCGCACCGTTTGGCGCGGCCGGGCAGAAGTTTGTGGACCGCACGGCGGGCGCCTCGGGTGTCCGCAAAAGCGGCATCACCGGCCTGGTCTACGGCAGCGTCAAGGGCGTGACGCGACTGGCCGGCGGCACCGTCGATGCCTTGTTGTCGCGCGTGGCGCCCAGGGCGGGGCCGCAGGCCTCGTCGCCGCAGCGCGAAGCCCTGTTGGCGGCGCTCAATGGCGTGCTCGGCGACCAGCTGCTGGACACCGCCAACCCGCTGGCCATCCGCATGAGCCTGCGCCACAACGGCCAGTGCCTGCCCATGGACAAGGTCGCGCTCGCGCAGCATCTGCCGCGCGCGACGGGCAAGATCCTGCTGCTGGTGCACGGCCTGTGCATGAACGACTTGCAGTGGCGCGCTGACAGCCCGGCCGATGGGCTGCCGGGCCACGGCCGGGACTACGGGGAGGGGCTCGCGCACGAGCTCGGCTACACCCCGGTGTACCTGCACTACAACACCGGCCTGCACACCTCGGTCAATGGTGGGCAGTTCGCCGCGTTGCTCGAGCAGCTATTGCAGGCCTGGCCGCAGGAGGTCGAGGCCTTGACCCTGCTGACCCACAGCATGGGCGGCCTGGTGGCACGCAGTGCCTGCCACAGCGCGGCAGCGCAGGGCATGCACTGGCCCAGCCGGCTGCGGCACCTGGTTTTTCTGGGCACACCGCACCATGGCGCGCCGTTTGCAAAAATCGGGAGCTGGGTGGACACCGTGCTCGGTGGCAACCCGCTGACCCGGCCGTTTGCAAAAATCGGTCAGATCCGCAGCGCGGGCATCACCGACCTGCGGCACGGCAATGTGCTGCCGGCCGACTGGCAGGGCGCCGACCGGTTTGCCGGTGGTCCGGATACGCGGCAGCCTTTGCCGCTGCCGGCCGGTGTCGCCTGTTTTGCGGTGGCCGCCACGCTGGGCGGGGCCCCGGCGGCGGCAACAGCCGGGCGCAAGTTGGATGATGCCCTCGGCGATGGCCTGGTGCCGCTGTCCAGCGCGCTGGGCCAGCATGCCGAAGCGGCGCGCTGCCTGGCTTTCCCGGCCGACCGGCAATGGGTGGCGGCCGGGACCGGCCACATCGCTCTGATACACAGCCTGCCGGTCTACCAGCAGCTCAGGCGCTGGCTGGGGTGAGCGCTCAGACCGCCACCGGCAGCCGCATCAGCATCAGCCCCTAATTCAAGGCTAATTCAGTCCGGCGAAGATATAGCCTCCACCACCACACCCTGCCCGCCATGGACACCTTTGCCGAACGTGTTGCCCGCGCCATCCTGCTCGCCGCCGGTGTGAGCGCCGTGTTTGTCCTGCTGGCCCTGCCGCCAGCGGACGGTGCGGCGCTGCCGCTGCTGCTGCACCACCAGTTCCTGATCGGCTTGCTGGCGGCCGCGCTGCTGGGCGCCGTGCTGGTGCGGACCCTCCGGCCGGCCGTTGTGGCGGCGGGCCTGCTCAGCCAGGCCGGCTTTGTCGGCATTGCGCTGGCCACGCCCGGCTTCAGCGCAACCACCGCCTTCTACCTGAACGTCGCCGGTATGGCCGCCCTGCTGTGCGTGGGCGCCCTGTTGCTGCAGGCCGCCAGGCAGCAGGCGCGCTGGGAAGGCCTGTCGCCGCGGCACGGGGAGGCATGATGCGCGTCCTGCTGGTGGAAGACGACGACATGATCGGCCGCAGCCTGCAACAGGCGCTGGAGACCAACGGCTGGTCGGTGGACTGGGTGCGCGACGGCCTGCTGGCACAAAGCGCGCTGGCCGACGGCGCTTACGCTTGCGTGTTGCTGGACCTGGGCCTGCCCAAGCGCGACGGCGTCGAGGTGTTGCGCCAGGCCCGCGTCCGCGGGGATGCTACGCCGGTGCTGGTGCTCACCGCGCGCGATGGCCTGGACGACCGGATTGCCGGGCTGGACCTGGGGGCCGACGACTACCTCATCAAGCCCTACGAGTTTCGCGAGCTGCTGGCACGCATGCGCGCCGTCATCCGGCGGCGCGACGGCAGCGCGCATTCGGTGATCGGCAACGCCGTGGTGCAGCTGGACCTGACCACGCGTGAGGTGCTGGTCAACGGCGAACCCTCGGCGCTGTCTGCGCGCGAGTACGCGCTCCTTCACGCCTTGCTGGAAAGGCCGGGCGCCATCCTGTCGCGCGACCAGCTTGAAAACCGCATCTACGGCTGGGGCGAGGAAGTCATGAGCAATGCGGTGGATGTGCTGATCCACGGCATGCGCAAGAAACTGGGGGCCGACACCATCCGCAACGTGCGCGGCCTGGGGTGGCGCATCACCGGTACGCCGGCAGCGTCTCCCGCCTCCGGAGACTCGGCATGATGATCCACGTTTTCCCCTCGGGCCGGCTGTGTTCGCTGCGCCGCGCGCTGCTGCTGTGGCTGCTGCCGGTGTTTTTGCTGGTGGGGGCGGCGTCAGCCGGTTTCGCCTACTGGACCTACAACCGCATGGTGGCCACCTTCATGGACAGCCAGATGGAGTTGCTGGCTGAATCCATGGTGGCGCAGGAGCAGGACATGGTGTGGCCCGCGTTGACGGGTGAGCAGATCCACAAATGGGGTAGTTATGTGGTGCAGGTGTTCGACGCGGACGGCCGAGTCCGCTCCAACTCCTGGCCGGAATTGGCGCCCCGCCTGCAGCCGGCGGGCGGGTTTCATGACATCAAGGCAA
This sequence comes from Polaromonas sp., assembly GCF_029945925.1. Taxonomy (GTDB): domain Bacteria; phylum Pseudomonadota; class Gammaproteobacteria; order Burkholderiales; family Burkholderiaceae_C; genus Polaromonas. The sequence continues at coordinate 43,409 of NZ_JAQSDN010000039.1, forward strand.
ACGGCGCACGCTGGCGCAGCTACACCACGCCGGTGAACGAGGCTTCGGGTTCACGCCGCGTGCAGGTGTTGCAAAGCGGCGAGTTTCGCCGCCACCTGGCCGCCGAACGGGCTGGCAGCGCGATTTTGCCGGTGATCATCTTGCTGCCGCTGTCGGCCTTTGTCCTCTGGTGCGTGGCCGCGATGATGTCGCGTGCCATCGGAGACATCGCACGCCAAGCCTCGGCTCAGGACGAAAACAGCATTGCCGAGCTGCCGCTGGACCGGGTGCCGCGTGAAATTGCGCCGCTGGTTATTTCCTTCAACAGCCTGTTGACGCGGCTGCGGGATGCGTTTGCCACGCAGAGGCGTTTTGTACAGGACGCCGCGCACGAGCTGCGCACGCCCATCACGGCGGTGAGCCTGCAACTGGAGAACCTGCGCGGCGACTTTGCGGCAGGCGCGCCGGCGCAACGTTTTGCGCAACTGGAAGCCGGTGTGCAGCGCGCGCAGCGGCTGGTTGATCAACTGCTCAGGTTGTCGCGTCAGCAGTCCGTGGGCGCGGAATCTCCGTCCATTCCGGTCAATGTGCACGAGGTGCTGCGCGAAAGCATCAACACGCTGATTGCGCTGGCCGACCAGCGCAACATTGATCTCGGCCTGGAGGAATCCGGCTTGCCTTCGGAGGCCACCATGCTGACCTGCTCCAGCGGTGACCTGCGCAGCGTGGTTGACAACATGATAGAAAACGCCCTGCGTTATTCCCCGGAAGGCGGCGTGGTGGATGTGCGTGTCAGGAAGAGCCAGGGGAAACTGGCCATCGAGGTGGCAGACACCGGCCCCGGCATTCCGCCGGAGCTGCTGGACCGCGTGTTCGACCGGTTCTATCGCGTGCCGGGAAGCGATGTGCGCGGCAGCGGGCTGGGCCTGTCCATTGCCCAGTCGGCCGCACAACGTTGCAGCATGCGCATCAGCCTGCGCAATCGGGACGACCGCAGCGGGCTGGTGGCGCGCGTCGAGACGGTTTGAGCACCTGCTCATTTCCAGCTAAGACTTCGCTCATGGTCGCCTAATTTGCCCCAAATACAGTGAGGTCACGGTTGAAGTTGGAGCCCGAAAGGGCCGGCACAACCGACAACCCGGTTCTCAACCATCCACTGAAAGGTCATCATCATGAACAAGTCTTACGCCCTCATCGCCCTCGCTACCTTTGCTGCCATCGCTTCCACCGGCGTGCGCGCCGAAACGCCCGATCCGGTCTCGCAGTTTGCGCTGCAGTCCGAAGGCAGCCGCACCCGCGCCGAAGTCATGGCCGAAGCCAGCGCCAAAGTGAAAACCCACAGCCAGGAGCCCGCGGGTTCACGTGTGGCTGCCACCGTGCAGTCCGCCGTGCCCACCGCCATCGTGCGTGGTGAGGCTGCGCAGGCCCTGCGTCTGGGCAAGATCCGCAGCGGCGAGCTGACTGGCCTGGAAGGCTGAGCCGGCCATCGGTCGCGGGCCCCGGGGCGCATCCCGGACCCGCGATAATCAGGTCTTGAAATATGCGACGACGCCCCTAACTCCAGGGGCGTTTGTTTTATTCCCCCTGATTTTCAAGAACCCACCACATGAGCAAGCAAACCCTCTCCTTCCAGGCCGAAGTGGCCCAGCTGCTGAAGCTGGTCACCCATTCGCTGTATTCCAACCCCGACATTTTCCTTCGTGAGCTGGTCTCCAATGCCTCGGATGCCTGCGACAAGTTGCGTTTTGAAGGCCTGAACCATCCGGAACTCTACGAAGACGCACCCGATCTCGGTGTGCGCGTGAGCTTCGACAAGGCGGCCAAAACCATCACCATCACCGACAACGGCATCGGCCTGTCGCAGATCGAGGCGGTGGAACACCTGGGCACGATCGCCAAAAGCGGCACGCGTGATTTCATGGCCAAACTCTCGGGCGACCAGAAAAACGACGCGCAGCTGATCGGCCAGTTCGGCGTCGGTTTTTATTCCGGCTTCATCGTGGCCGACAAGATCACCGTCGAGAGCCGCCGCGCCGGACTGCCGGTGGCCGAAGGTGTGCGCTGGAGCAGCGCCGGCACCGGCGACTTCGAGGTCGAGACGATAGAGCGTGCCGAGCGCGGCACCAGCGTCATCCTGCACCTCAAGGACGACGCCAGCGAGTACCTCAACACCTGGAAACTCAAAAGCATCATCAGCAAGTACTCCGACCACATTTCCCTGCCCATCCTGATGCGGAAGGAAGAATGGAAGGAAGGCGAGAACGACCAACCCGGCGAAATGGTGACCAGCGACGAGTGGGAAACCGTGAACCAGGCCGCAGCCCTGTGGACGCGCGCCAAGAAGGACATCACGCAAGAGCAGTACGACGAGTTCTACAAACAGATCAGCTACGACAACCAAAGCTCGCTGGCCAGCACGCATAACCGCGTCGAAGGTGCGACCGAATACACGCAGCTGCTTTACATCCCGGCCAAGGCGCCCATGGATTTGTTCAACCGCGACAAGGCCGCCGGCGTCAAGCTCTACGTCAAGCGCGTCTTCATCATGGACGACGCGCAGGCGCTGCTGCCGGTGTACCTGCGTTTCGTCAAGGGCGTGGTCGATTCCTCCGACCTGCCGCTCAACGTCTCGCGCGAGCTGCTGCAGGAAAGCCGCGCCGTCAAGGCCATCCGTGAAGGCTGCACCAAACGCGTGTTGTCCATGATCGAGGACCTGGCCGCCAACGAGCCGGAAAAGTTTGCCAGCTTTTACGCTGAGTTCGGCGCCGTGCTCAAGGAAGGCCTGGGCGAAGACTTCGCCAACCGCGAGCGCCTGGCCAAGCTGCTGCGTTTTGCCAGCTCGACCACCGACACCACCAGCGTCGGGTTGGCCGACTACAAGGCGCGCATGAAGGAAGGGCAGGACGCGATTTACTACATCACGGCCGACACCCAGGCTGCCGGCAAGAACAGCCCGCAGCTCGAGATCTTCCGCAAGAAGGGCATCGAGGTGCTGCTCATGACCGACCGTGTCGATGAGTGGGCGCTGAACTACCTGCATGAGTTCGACGGCACACCGCTGCAGTCGGTGGCCAAGGGCGCGGTGGACCTGGGCAAGCTGCAGGACGAGGACGAGAAAAAAGCCGCCGAGGAAGCGCAGACCCAGTTCAAGCCCGTGCTCGACAAACTCAAGGAAGCGCTCAAGGACAAGGCCTCCGACGTGCGCGCCACCACGCGCCTGGTTGACTCACCGGCCTGTCTGGTGGTGCAGGAAGGTGACATGTCGACGCAGCTGGCGCGCATGCTCAAGCAGGCCGGCCAGGCCGCGCCCGAGGTCAAGCCGATTCTGGAGATCAATGCCCAGCACCCACTGGTCAAAAAGTTAGAGGGCAGCGAACACTTCGACGATCTCGCCCACATCCTGTTCGACCAGGCGCTGCTGGCTGAAGGCGGTTTACCCGATGACCCGGCGGCTTATGTGAAGCGGGTCAACGCCTTGCTGCTCTGAAAGCGGCATAAGGTGGGTTAAAGCGAATGGCACTTGCATAAGCAAAAAAAGGCTGTCATCCCGGCCTTGAGCCGGGATCCATGCCGCATGTTCCAGCGCAGGCCCGCGAGGCATGGATTGCGGGTCAAGCCAGATGATCGAAACCCCTCTGCTGGCAACGAGCCTGCATGGGCATTTCAAGGCTGCTTGCCGCCCAGGTGTTCAAACGGATTGATCGGCTCGCCCTTCCACCATTGCTTCTCCGGGCCGAGCCTGAAGATGGCGAAATGCAGGTGGGGTGCATCCGGATTGGCATTGCCGCTGGAGCCGACATACCCAATTACGCTGCCGCGGCGTAGGTTCTGGCCTTCCTTCAAGCCTGCCGCATAAGCGTCCAGGTGCGCATAGTAGTAGGCCAATCGCCTCGTCGCATCGAACTGGTAAATCGTGATGCCGCCGGGCTTGCTCAAAAACAGCTTGGCGATGGGTCCGTCGTCCACCGCGAGCACGGGCGTGCCGCGGGGGGCGTGGATGTCGATGGCTTCATGGCCGCGCTGGTTGCGGTCCCGGCCGTCGGCAAAGGTATCGCGCAGGTCCCGGGCCAGCATGCCCTGCACCGGCAGCTGCAACGCCGGCACCTCTGCTGCAGGCGCCGGGGCTTGCGTTGGCGCCGGGGCTTGCGTTGGCGCCGGGGTTGGCGTTTGCGGGGCTGAGGGGGGCGGTGCTGGCGTTGCCGCGGATGAAGCCGGCGCCGGCGGCATTGTTGCCCTTGACGTTGGTGGCGGCGATGCTGGCGGTTCCGGCGCCGGGCTGATCAGCACCCAGAGCACACCCGCGGCAAAGGCTGCCGCACCTGCCCAGGCGCCCCAGCGCCTGGCGGGGCGATCAGGCATGGACGTCCACCGCAAAACCGGTCTGGACCACCTGGGCCAGGCGCAACACGTCCCAGTTGGTCAGGTGGATGCAGCCATTGGTTTCTGCGGTGCCGACGCGTGATGGGTCGGGGGTACCGTGGATGCCCCAGTGCGGCTTGCTGAGCCCGAGCCAGTACACGCCCACCGGGTTGTTGGGACCGGCGGCAATATCGGTTTTGGCATTGGTTTTTTTCGCGTTCTTGAGCAGCGCGGGATCGTAGGTGAACACCGGGTCTTTGGCGGCATTCCTGATTTCCATGCGGCCAAGGGGCAGCGGGTCCGACGTGCCGCCTATGCTGACCGGGAAGGCCGCCACCGGCAAATCCGCCTTTTCGAGCAGGTAGAGCACGCGCTCCGACTTGTCGATGCGAATGGATGCCGCCTTGCTCGTCGGACTGTCGGTGCCGGAAGCCGGCGCAACAATCTTGTCGCCGGCCTCGAAGCGGCTGCCGCGGTTGGCGTCACGCAGCCACTTCGCGCTGCAATGGAATTTTTCTGCCAGCGCCTCCTGGACGGTTTCATAGTCCAGCGACTTGAGCCCGGCCCGTTCCATCATGTCCGCAGGGGTTTTGGTGAAGGGGCCTGCCGCGTCCTCCTTGCTGATGGTGTACTCGGCCAGCAGGGGCGCAGGCGACGGGCCCGCCAGGGTTTTCCAGGTTTCGCTGTCGATGCGGCCGGTGGACTTGAGGTTGTTTGCCGTCTGAAACGCGGCCACCATGCGGCGCATGTTGGTCCCGAAGGCGCCGTCCATCTCGCCGGGAGAAAACCATGCGCGATCGAGCAGAATCTGCGCGCGCAAGACGGCTTCGCCGCGTGCGCCCGAGGCCAGGACCGGCGTATCGGTGGCTGCGTTCACACGCGCCATCATGGCCGCGCCGGTCTGGCTGCCGGCCTTTGTCCGGCGCTGGTGTTGTGGGACGGCGGCCGCGGGAAACGCGGCGCCGGCGGCCAGCCAGCAAAGCAGATGGCGGCGGGCAAGAGGGGAGCTTGTTTGCATGTAGAAGATTCCGTAGGCCCGGTATGGGTCCAACCCATGGTAGGACCGGCCGCAGTCGGATCTTGTCAGCAAACAGCGTGTTGTCAGGTCATTAAAGGCGCTCTGCGAAGCCCGGAGGCTTCTTCACTGGCGAGCAGGTCGATCAGTGTGGCGGCGGCTTGCGGCAAAGCTTTTCAGAAACCCACGATATGCTCAGTCCAGCTTGCCGATGCGCTTGACGACATCGGCCATGCGTTTGGCGTCGGCTTGGACGTAGTTCTCGAAATCGGCAGCGTCCTGGTACAGCACCGGGCTGCCGGCGTTGAGGATGACTTCCTTGACCTTGCTGTCCCGCGCGGCAGCGTTGGCGGCGGCGCGCAGGCGCTGGGCAATGGGTTCGGGGGTGTCTTTGGGAATGAACAGGCCGGACCACTGCGCGTATTCGGCGTTGTAACCCGCGTCTTTCAGGCTGGGCGTCTCCGGCAGGGCCGCGAGCTTGCCATTGCCCCAATGGGCCAGTACCCGCAGCTTGCCGGCCTTGACGTGCTGCAGCACGGTTGCGGGCCCGGAGGACACCGCGTCGATTTGCCCGCCGAGCAGGGCCACCACCGCGGGGCCTGCGCCGGTGAAGGGGATGTGCGTCATTTTCACGCCGGCGTTCTGCGAGAGGATTTCCATGGGCACATGCATGGTGCCGTAGTTGCCCGATGATCCGTAGTTGATCGCGCCCGGGCGCTTCCTGGCATCCTCGACAAAATCCTTCACGTTTTTCCACGGCGATTCGGCGCGCACCGCGAGCACGGTCGGGTCGGCGGTAAACCGCGCGATGGGACGCAGGTCGTTCAGCGCAAACATCGGCGGGCGGCCCCGCAGGGTGTCCGCCTCGGGAATGACGGTCAGCGAGGACAAGGCCAGGAGCACGGTGTAACCATCGGGCTTGGCTTTGGCGGCCACCCCCATGCCGATGCCGCCGCCGGCGCCGGCCTTGTTTTCAATCACCACCGGTTGACCCAGATCGCGCGACATGGCTTCGGCCACAGGGCGCGCCACGAGGTCGGCAAGGCCGCCGGGCGGGAAGGGCACGATCATCGTGATGGGGCGCGCAGGCCACGCGTTTTGTGCGGACACCCAGGTGGTGGCCGAAATGAGCAAGGCACCCAGCAATACGGATCTGCGTTTCATGTTTGTCTCCTGAGGGTTGGTCGGCGGCGGATCGAAATCCAGCGCACTTTCTATGGTTTGCATGCTAACATCCGCCTGAAATTTTGGGGTTATCGCAATCCCTAGGAGTCTGCCCCCAGGCTCCTGCTTCCACAACCGCCGCGGCATTTTCCTGCCGGGCAAAAACAAAGAGAGACAGCGCCATGAAAATTGTTGCCTACCGCTTGAAGGGCCGCTCCGGTGTGGGCCTGGTGTCCGCCGACCTCGCGCAGGTCCAGCCCTTTGACCTGCCCGAAGCGCAGAGCGACCTGGGGGCGCTGCCGCTGATCGACATGCAGGCGCGCGGCGACACCCTGCCGGCCTTGCTGCCCGCCCTCGCCCTCAGTGAGGTGCAGATCATCGCCCCGTTGCCGAAGCCGCGTCGCAACATTTTCTGCGTCGGAAAAAACTACTTTGCGCACGCCAAAGAGTTTGCCGGCAGCGGCTTTGACAGCAGCGCCAAATCGGGCGGCGACATCCCCGCGGACCCCATCATCTTCACCAAGGTGCCGGAGTCCGTGGTCGGCCCCGGCGCCGCCATCGAGATGCCGGCGGTCTCCACGGCGATCGATTACGAGGCCGAACTGGCCGTCATCATCGGACGCGGCGGCAAGGGCATTGCCGCGAAGGACGCGATGGCCCATGTCTGGGGCTACACCATCGTCAACGACATCACCGCGCGCGACTGGCAAAGCCGTCACCAGCAATGGCACATGGGTAAATCGTTCGACACCTTCTGCCCCATGGGGCCGTGGCTGGTGAGCGCCGACGAACTGGACGGCGCCAACACCAGGGTGCGCTGTTATGTCAATGGCGAGGAACGCCAGAACGCCTCGACCACGGACCTGATTTTTGACATTCCCAAATTGATTGAAACCCTCTCGGCCGGCATCACGCTCTACCCCGGTGACGTGATCGCCACCGGCACGCCGGTCGGTGTCGGCATTGGCTTCAAGCCACCGAAGTACCTGCAGGCCGGTGATGTGGTGCGAGTGGAGATCGACGGTATCGGCAGCCTGGAAAACCCGGTGCGCTGAAGCACGCCCGGAGGACCGTTCTCAGCCGGCGGCGTGGCGCTGCGTGCCGCCGCCATGCAGTTCATTGGCAAAACCGTGGTTCACGTCGCGGTGGCCCGCCTCGTCTTCCCGCACGGCCAGCACCACGTCCCGCAAGGTGGCGTCGGCGGGCAGTTTCCAGTAGTCCTTCGCAATCTGCGGGGCGGCCACGTTGGCATGGGCGCCCGAGTCGATGAGTTCCAGGTAGTGGGTGTAGCTGGTACAGGCCTCTTCCTCGAAGTAACCGACGACGCGGTGCGCCACACCCGGAGCGATCAGGTAGAGCAGGAAGTAGGCGTTGTAGAAAAAGCCTTGCACAAGGATCACCAGCGCGCGCTCGAACCAGTTGGGCTGCGCGATTTTGATGAAGGTCATCAGGTGCATGCGCTCGTTCTCGGCCTCGTCCATCAGCGTGCGTATCCAGCCCTTGTCGTCCTCGATGCGGCGCAGGCAGCGCAGGTGCGTCAGCGTGGCCCCCACCATGCCGGGAACCGCGGCGACGGTTTCCAGCACGATCGCACGGTGGCCGTAGCGCTTGGCAAAAAACAGGTCGGCAAAAAAGCGCAGTAAACGGACAAAGGCGTAGGCAAAGCGGTCGCCAAAAGTACGTGGTGTGTAGTGGGGATTGTTCATCGGAGCCTTCGCATGCACGGGATGTGCAGCCTTCCGGACCACCGTACACGAAACGGGTTCGCCTGTCTGTCCGACACCAGGCCGCGTGGGCCTACAGGGTCTGCATGCGCAGGCGACGCGCCGCTTCTTCGGCCCGCGCATCATCGATTTCGCCCATGACGGCGCCCATGTCCACCGGCCCGAGCTTGTGCGCGAAACGGCCGGTGAGCACCGTATCGGGCCGCAACACGCCGCGCTGGTACAGGTCCCAGATCTCATGGCCGTAGTCGGTGGTCAGCAGGTCAGGCGCGAAACGGCCGAAAAAGCCGCGCAGATTGGCGACATCGCGCAGCAGCATGCGGCTGGCGTGGTTGTTGCCGGCGGCATCGACCGCCTGCGGCAGGTCGATGATCACCGGACCGTCCGCGGCCAGCAGCACATTGAACTCGGACAGGTCGCCGTGCACGACGCCGGCGCACAACATGCGCACCACTTCCGTGAGCAGCGTGGCATGGTGCAGGCGCGCTTCTTCGGGCGTGAATTCCACATCGTTCAGGCGCGGCGCCGCATCGCCATGTTCGTCGGTCACCAGCTCCATCAGCAGCACGCCGTCGCAGAAATTGTGCGGTTTGGGCACGCGAACACCGGCGGCCGCCAGGCGATAGAGTGCATCGACTTCGGCGCTTTGCCAGGCCGCCTCGGCTGCCTGCCGGCCAAAACGCGTGCCTTTGGCCATCGCACGCGCCTGGCGCGTGTTCTTGACCTTGCGGTTCTCGGTGTAGTCCACCGCCTGCCGGAAGCTGCGCTGGTCGGCCTCCTTGTAAATCTTGGCGCAGCGCGTTTCGTCACCGCAGCGCACGACGTAGACCATGGCTTCCTTGCCGCTCATCAACTGCCGCACCACGGTGTCTATCAGGCCTTCTTCGATCAATGACTGCAGTCGCTTGGGTGGTTTCATGACCCTATTTTGCGCCCCGCGGGTAAAGCGCCTGCAGTCAGCCTGCCTGCCCGTCGATACGCGGCCGGGTCAGCACCGGCCAGTAGCGCACGGCATAAAGCGCGAAGCCGGCAGACCACAGTGCTGCCGACCACAGCGTGGCCTCGATGATCCAGGCCGGGACGGCGAGCGGCACGAACACGCGGACCAGCGCCGCGAGCAGGATGAGAACATAACAGGCCACATCGCTGCGGTCGGCCCGCAACGGCCGGCCGGTGTGGCCGCGTGCGGTACGCGTCATCATGCCGATGATGAGACCGCCGATGGCGCCCACCGTCAGCGCGTGCGTGGCCAACGAGGGAGCCACCCATCCCGCTGCAGCCAGGGCGCGCAGTGCGAGATGCACCGGTATCCAGAAGTAGGCGACCTGCAACACCCAGACCAGCGGCGCACGCCCTGTCTTCCAGGGCCGCCACAGGCTCCAGCGGGCAAGGTGGGCAAGCGCGCAGGCGCCAGCCACGGCGGCCAGCCACGCGCCCTGCAGTTGCACGGCGTCGGCCAGCAGCAGCACCAGCACGCTGCCCAGCGCGGCTTTCTCCAGCAAGGGCTGACGCGTGGCATTGGCTCCCGGGACGCCGTTGTTGGTGAACATGGGGATCACACGGCCGCCCATCACGGCCATGATGAACAGCATGACATCGAGGGCGAGCTGGATGCCGACCCAGCCTGGAAGCTGCATCACGCCGAGTTGTGCCAGGTGAATGCCGAGCACGGCTGCCGACATCAGCAGCAGCAGGCCGACAAAAAAGTAGTTGCGGCGATTGCGCGCGGCGATGAAGGGAATCGCCAGCGCGATGGCGGCAGCGAGCGGGAAAGCGACATTGACGACGGCTGCCGCCCAGCCGAAGGGTGTGAGTACCAGCACCCGGCCCGCCACCCACAGCGTGGCCAGCGCGGCCAGGGGCAAGCCGGTGGGCGTCGGCCGGTTCGACCAGTTGCGTCCGGCCGTGAACAGGAAACCAACGACCACGGCCAGTGCGAAGCCGAACAGCATCTCGTGGGCATGCCACATCGGCCCCTGCAGATAGGGCAGGCCCAGCCATCCGGAAAATTGCAGCGCCCACAGGCCGATGGACAAGGCGGCGAAAGTGCTTGCCAGCAGGTAGAACGGACGAAAGCCGAGGTCCCAGAGGGCCCAACCGGCAGGTGCTGGCGAAGGGCGGGGAGGCTCCGCGATTTTGATGAACGGTGTCATGAGGATGTCTTTCGGGTGGGCAGGGCGTCGGCCCCGCCATGCTGGATGCGCCAGGCCACGGCAGCGCCGGCGATGGTGGCCGCAAACAGCGCGATTGCGGCAGCATTGAGGAGGGCGCCGGTGCTGCGCAGCGAGTCACCTGCCATTCCAGCGACCAGGCGCAGCAACAGGGAGAGATGCAACACGGCTAGCGGCACGTAGAAAAAGGCGCCGAACTGCAGCTTGACGCGCGCAATGGCCGGCAGGATCACCGGTGCATGGCCCATCATCATGCTGACGATGAAGCCCAGGCCGAGGGCGTGCAGTGCGGCGTCGCGCAGGGGCAGGCCCAGGGCGGTGGCGGCCCACGCAACGCCCGCCACGGCCAGCCACGCGTAGCCGCCGAGCAGGCAAACCGCCATATATCGGCTGAGTCCGTGTGCCCGGACGGTGTGGCGGGCAATGTCGAAGACCGCCAGCCACAGCGCCAGCAGGGTCAGCGCTGCCCCGTACAACAGCCCGCCGGCAACCGGTGCCAGGGCCGACCAGGCCGCGCCCGCGAGCAGCGCTGCCAGCACGGCCTGCAGCGACAGCTCCGCGGCGGGCCGCCGGCGCATCAGCCGCGTCATTTCCAGGCGCTCGGCGGCGATGGTCATCACGAGAAAGGCGAACCACCAGGGCAGCGTCGCCATGCTGCCCTGGCCCGTGGCGAACAGCAAGTTGCCGGTCAGCCACGCTGCCGCGGCGACCAGCAGCAGCCAGGTGTGGACGGCGCGCTGGCGCCGCACGATCACGATGTTGACCGCGGTGAAGATGGCGGCCGCGGCCACGCCCAGCCACGCGCCCGGCCCGGGCTGACCCAGCAGCAGGAGCGCGCCACCTGCACCCGAGGCCAGCGGTGCGAGGAAAGCGGCGCGCAGCTTGACGGCCACGGCCCGTTCGATGCCGATGACGGTGCCGAGAAAACCGCAGATCATCAATGCCGCATGGGCCAGTGCGGCCTGGCCGGGCCAGACGGCATCCGGCAGGGCGGGCAGGGCCACACCCGCGCGCAGCAGGCCCCCTGCGATGCCGGCCAGCAGCGACAGAGCAACCCCTCCCAGCAGCAGCGGCCGCACGGTCAGGGTCATCCATCGCGGCGCCGTCTGGCGTTGCGGTGGTTTGGTGCGGCGCGAGGTGTTCACCACTGCATGAAGCGCCTGGCGCGTTCGCTCATCCGGTCGGCGGACCAGGGCGGTTCCCAGACCAGTTCAACTTCGATCAGCAATTCCGGCGGTGCCACGCGGTCCAGCTCGGTCTCGACCTCGTCGATGATGAGATCGGCGACCGGGCACGCGGCGGATGTCATGGTCAGCCGGACATGCAGTTTCTCGTCAGTTACGGTGACGCCATAAATGAGCCCGACATCAACGATGCTCATGGCGACCTCCGGGTCGACCACCCGCGTCAGCGCCGCCACCAGGGGTTGCCGCAGTGGCTCAGGGCCTTCGTAGGGAAATGGCGCTTTGGGCTCGGTCATGGCAGGTCCGGCATCAGCGCTCATGCGGCGCGTTTTGCCGCCGTCGGGGGCGCTGTCCTGTCGATAAACAGCACTTTGGCCAGCGACTGGCGGTTCTGAACCAGGTCGGCCAGGGTGTAGCGGTCCAGCACGGTGTAGAAGGCCTCGACCGCTTCACCGAGCACACCACGCAGCCGGCAGATGCGTGTGATCGCGCAGTGGTTGCCCTCATCAGAAAAACATTCGGCCACCACCGCCGCGCCCTGGGTCTGGCGCACCACCGCGCCGACGCCGACCAGTTCGGGCGGCATGGCCAGTTCGAGCCCGCCGCCCTTGCCGCGCACATTGGCCAGCCAGCCGTTTTTACCGAGCAGGTGTACCACCTTGGTCAGATGATTTTCCGACACGTCGAAAGAGGCTGCTATTTCGGCAATCGTGGCGCGTTTCTGGGGCTGCGCGGCCAGATAGATCAGCACACGCAAGCTGTAGTCGGTAAAGGTGGTGAGTTTCATACGGAGAATGTAAGGCCTCAGCCGCGTACCTCGAAGTCGATCACGATTTCCCCCGGCTCGCGCCGGACATAGGTGATGCCCAGCTTTTCGCCGAAGGCCTGCTGCAGCTGGCCCAGCAAGGGCAGGGGATCGTGGTCGTTGACGAAACGCATGGTTTCCCCGGGGTGCAGGCTTTCCAGGGCGCCGAAGATGGCCGCGTGGCGGAACCGTTTGGCAACACCGCGGGCGTCGAAGGGGTGGATATTGTTGAGGGTCTGGATCTCGCTCATGGTGAAAGCTCCAATAAAAGGGGGGAAAGGGACGAAAGGCCGGCGCGGCCGGCCTTTCGAAGGAGGTCAGAGACCGGGCGCCGCCTTTGCGTTGATGGCGGTGGCGGGTTGAACCGCGGGACGCCGCAAAAGACGCAGGGCATACCAGGCCAGCAGGGCCGCCCCGATGGCGAACAGGATGTCGCCGGGTACCCGCATCCAGACCAGCGTCTCCATCACGGGTGAGTGGATGATTTCCGGCGAGCGGGCGTACCACAGGCCCTTGCTCACGCTGGCCCAGGCCTGGTAAATGCCGGCCGGCAGCAGGGACAGGAAGACCATCATCGCCAGGCCGATGTTCAGGCTCCAGAAGGCAGGCTTGAGGATGTTGTCGGCATGCAGGTGGCGTGCATACAGGCCGCGCAGGCAGAACAGCATCAGGCCGATGCCGAGCATGCCGTAGACACCGAACAGGGCGGCGTGACCATGGGCGGGCGTCATGTTCAGCCCCTGCACATAGTAGAGCGAGGCCGGTGGGTTGATGGCAAAGCCGAGCAGGCCGGCACCGACGGTATTCCAGAAGGCCACAGCCACAAAACACATGACGGGCCACTTGTAAGTGGCGAGCCAGGGCAGGGCCCTGGAACGGCGGTAGGTCTGCAGCGCTTCAAGGCCGATCAGGGTCAGGGGCACGACTTCCAGGGCAGAGAACACCGCGCCGACAGCAATCACCGAGGTGGGTGTGCCGGTGAAGTACAGGTGGTGCAGCGTGCCGAGGATGCCGCCGAACAGGAACACGATGGTCTCCGCGATGATGGCGCGGTTGGCGCTTTCAGTTCGCACCAGTCCCAGCTTGGTGAAGATCAGCGCAACCACGGCGGTGGCGAACACCTCGAAGAATCCTTCCACCCACAGGTGAACCAGCCACCAGCGCCAGTACTCGACCATCGAGTAGTGCGTGTTCTGGCCCCAGGTCAGCGAGGTGGCATAGAAGCCGCCAATGCAGGTTGCGGACAGGAAGACCATGGCGATGAGTCCACGCGTTTCCGAGGGTTTTTTCAGCGCCGGCCAGAGGGCGCGGCCCAGCAGAAACACCCAGAACAGCAGACCCACGAACAGCAGGATTTGCCAGACGCGGCCCATGCTGGTGAATTCCAGCCCCTGGTTGCCCACCCAGAACGCGAAGTCCACGCCCCGGCGTTGCAGCGTGCCAAGCCACGCTGTGGCGGTGGAGCCGACCACGATGGCAATCAACGCCCAGAACAGAACGTCCACGCCGAGCTTTTGCAACTTGGGTTCCCGTCCCGACAGCAGGGGGGCGATGTACAGGCCGGTGGCCAGCCAGGCGGTGGCGATCCAGAAGATGCCGACCTGGGTGTGCACCGTGCGGCTCACCACATAAGGCAACACCTGGGCCAGCGGCAGGCCGAAAAAGGACTGGCCTTCGACGGCGTAGTGCGCCGTGACCACGCCCATGGCGATCTGCAGCAGCATGAGACCGATCACGGCAAAGAAGTACTTGCGCGTGGCCTTCATCGAAGGGGTGGCGACCGCGCCGAGCAGCGGATCGGCCTTGGGCGGCACCGACTCCGGCTCATGCCGCTGGCTGCCATGCAGCCACAACATCGCGGCGATGGCACCGAGCAGCAGGACGATGCTGACCATCGACCAGATCGCGGCCGAGTCGGTCATCTTGTTGCCCACAAGCGGCTCATGCGGCCAGTTGCTGGTGTAAGACAGGTTTTTCTCGTCCGGTCGGTCGGTGGTTGCGGCCCAGGATGTCCAGAAGAAAAAAGCGGTGAGCGCATGCCGATCTGCCGCGTCCGGCAGCAGGTTGCCCGTCATCGCGTACTGGTCACGCAGCTTGTCCAGCAGCACATCGCTGCCGAACAGGGCGTTGTAGTGACTCGCCACTTCGCGGATTGCCTGTGCACGATCGCGTGACACGGTGACAGTTTCGCTGGTGGGGTCATAGGTGTTGCGCCGAATTTCCTCCTTCAGCGCAGCATCGACCGCGCCGCGGTCGGACGCTGTCATGGCCGACGGGTCCTTGCGCAACGCCTGCGTATGGATGGTCTGGAGCGCCAGTGCTTCCCTGTGAAGCCAGTCAGCCGACCAGTCCGGCGCCAGATAGGCGCCGTGGCCCCAGACGCTGCCTTGCTGCTGGCCGCCGCTGGCCAGCCAGACCTGCTGGCCTTTCTGGACCTCCTCGCCGGTGAAAAGTACCTCGCCCGACGTGGTGACGACGGCCTTGGGGATGGGAGGGGCTGTCAGGTAGATTTGCACGCCGAGGTAACCCAGGGCCCCAAACGACAGGACAAAGATGAAGCCGAGCCAGCGCCACAGCATGTTGTTGTTTTTCACCGCGTATTCCTTCTGGTTTCTTTAAAGGGGATCAGGCACCGCCGCAGGAGCCGCAGCATTGGCCGTCGCTGTGAACGGACGCCAGCCGGGTGATGGCCACGCGCCAGGTCTCCGGCCCCTGTTCCAGGTAAGCCCAGCTGAACTTGCCAGGCCATTCGGCCTGGAACTGGTGATGCAGCGGCTGCGGGTCATGGTCGTTGATCAATTCCAGGGCCTGGCCGGCGCGGAGTTGGCTGAAGGTCGAGAAGACCAGGGGATCTCGCTCGCGGGGCGCAAAGGTACGGATATCAAGCGCGGTGGGGGCAGAGGTATGGCTCATGGAGACTCCAGTAACAAGAACAAGCAGGGATGATTTATAAGGTGCATATATAATACATCTATAAGAATGATCCATGGTCATTCCCCTATTGATTCAGGTCAATTGCACCGTTGATGGCCGCTCACCTCGTTTCCCCGCCATGCCTTGTCCCGGGATTCGGCGCTGCTTCCCTCCGGATGGTCGGGCGTTTGAGAACCCCACTTGCGCGATCGGCCTTCACAGCCTTGAGCCGATTTCTTGACGGGGATCAGAAAGTATCTGGAAGGATCGGCGTATGGTCGTGCGTTGTGACGGCTCCGTTCGGGGCCCGACGTCCCATCGCCACCGCATGACCACTTCCACACCTCTTGCCGAACCTGTCCTGTCCCACCCAGCCCCGCCGGAACTGGTCTGCCCGGCCGGCAGCCTGCCGGCCCTGAAAGCCGCAGTGGACAACGGCGCCAGCTGTGTCTACCTGGGCCTGCGCGATGCAACCAACGCACGCAACTTTGCCGGCCTCAATTTCGACGAGGCCGCCATTGCCGCGGGCATCCGGTATGCCCACGAGCGCGGCTGTAAGGTTTTCATGGCGCTCAATACCTATCCGCAGGCCGCCAACCCCGGTCCCTGGCGCGCGGCGCTGGACCAGGCTGTGAACCTGGGGGTGGATGCAGTGATCCTGGCGGATCCCGGGCTTATGCAATACGCCGCATCGCGTTATCCGGCGCTGCGCCTGCACCTGTCGGTGCAGGGTTCGGCCACCAATTACGAGGCGATCAACTTCTACCGCGAGCAGTTCGGCATCGTTCGCGCGGTGTTGCCCCGTGTCTTGTCGCTGGAACAGGTGCGGCAGGTCATTGACAAGACACCGGTGGAAATCGAGGTGTTTGGTTTTGGCAGCCTGTGTGTGATGGTGGAAGGGCGCTGCGCGCTGTCGTCCTATGTGACGGGCGAGTCGCCCAATACACACGGCGTGTGTTCGCCGGCCAAGTCCGTGCGCTGGCAGGAAACACCGCAGGGCCTGGAATCGCGGCTGGGCGGCGTGCTGATCGACCGGTATGCCAGCGGGGAAAACGCCGGCTACCCCACGTTGTGCAAGGGGCGCTTCGACGTGGGTGATGACCAGAGTTATTACGCCATCGAGGAGCCCGCCAGCCTGAACACGCTCGAGCTCCTGCCCCAGCTCATGAAGATGGGTGTGCGCGCCATCAAGATCGAAGGCCGCCAGCGCAGCCTCGCCTATGTAGCGCAGGTGACGCGGGTCTGGCGTGAGGCCATCGACCATTGCGTCGCCAACCCGCATCGCTACGCACCGAAAACCAGCTGGATGGCCAGCCTCGACCAGGTGGCCGAAGGCCAGCAGCACACGCTGGGCGCTTACCACCGGCCCTGGAAATGATGGAAACCCGCCCTATGAAAATCGCCTTGGGCCCGCTGCTGTATTACTGGCAGCGGGAGACAGTCTTCAATTTCTACGACGCAGTCGCTGGGACACCGGTGGATGTGGTCTACCTCGGCGAGACCGTGTGTTCGCGGCGTCATGAGTTGCGCCTGGCCGACTGGCTGGACATCGCGGCACGCCTGTACGCTGCCGGCAAGGAAGTGGTGCTTTCTACCCAGGTGTTGCTCGAGTCGGGCAGCGACGTCGGCACCATGCACAGGATCACGGCCAATGGCAATTTCCGCGTCGAGGCCAACGACATGGGGGCCGTCCACCGCCTGGCCGGCAAGCTGCCGTTTGTGGCCGGCCCGCACCTCAACCTGTACAACCCGGCGTCGCTGCAATGGATGACCTCGCTGGGCGCCAGCCGCTGGGTGATGCCGCTGGAGATGAAGCAAAGTGATCTTGCGCTGTTGCAGCAGGACCGCCCGTCCGGTCTGGAGACCGAGGTGTTTGCCTACGGGCGCATGCCGCTGGCCTACTCGGCGCGCTGCTTTACCGCGCGGCAGCGCAACCTGCCCAAGGACGACTGCCGCTTCAGTTGCCTCGACCACCCGGACGGCCTGATGCTCAGGACCCGCGAGAGCGAGGAGTTCCTGGTGCTCAACGGCACGCAGACCCAGTCGGCCCGCGTCTACAACCTGGTCGATGCGCTGGAGGACATGCGTGCCGCGGGTGTGGATGTGGTCCGCCTGAGCCCGCAGGCGCAGCACATGGCAGAGGTGATCGCCCTGTTCGATGCGGCGCGCAAGCAGGTGCTGACGCCGCAGGAGGCGCTGGCACGCATGCAGCCCCTCATGCCGGAGAAGGGCTGCAATGGCTACTGGCACGGCCGCCCCGGCCTGGAGCAGGTGGAAGCCGCGGTCGCTGGCTGAGGGTTGACAACGATGTACCACGGTGAACGTTTCAACAGCATCAGCCACCTCGTCGGCGCCGGGCTGGCGGTGGCGGGTTCCGTCGCACTGATCGTGCCCGCCGGCTTCGTTGGTGACCCCTGGAAAATTGTGAGCTTCAGCATCTACGGTGCCATGCTGGTGGCGCTGTACGTCTTTTCCACGCTGTATCACAGCGTGCGCGGCCGCGCGAAAAACGTGCTGCGCAAGTTTGACCATTGTTCGATCTACCTGCTGATCGCCGGCAGCTACACGCCCTTCGCGCTGGTGTCGCTGCGCGGCGCCTGGGGCTGGTCCTTGATGGGCGTGGTGTGGAGCCTGGCGCTGCTGGGCATCGTGCAGGAAATCTGGCTGGCCAAGGGCGCGCGTGTGCTGTCACTGGTCATTTATGTGCTGATGGGCTGGCTGGCGCTGGTGGCGGTGTCGCCCTTGTGGACCGCCCTGACGCCCCCGGGCTTTGCCTGGCTGGCCGCGGGCGGTGCCTGCTACACCCTGGGCATTGGTTTTTACGCCACCGACCACAAGCTGCGCCACGGCCACGGCTGGTGGCACCTGTTTGTGCTGGGCGGCAGCATCTGCCACTTCATCACCGTGCTGCTTTATGTGGCCTGACTCTGCGGACCACCATGAAACCCCTTTCGTCCTTTCCTCCCTTTGCATTGCCGCCGGCCCTCGGGTCGCTGCTGGAGCGCCTCCCGGCTTATCCCGGCTCGGTGCTGCTGGTGAGCGCGCTTAACCTGGGCCTGGCGCACCAGTTGCCGGCCGACGTGGGCCACCTGTTGCTGCACAAGAAGCTGCGCATCCACGTGCGTGATGCGCGCCTGACCTTTGACTTTTCCTGGACGGGGCAGCGCTTCGCCGCCTGTCCCCGGCAGCAGGCCACCGACCTGGCCATCAGTGCCAGCGCCCACGATTTCATGCGCCTGGCGCAGCGCCAGGAAGATCCGGACACGCTTTTTTTCAGCCGCCGCCTCGCGATGGAGGGCGACACCGAACTGGGCCTGGTCGTCAAGAACGCGCTCGATGCCCTGGAGTTGCCGGTGCTGGACTTGCAGCAGTGGACGCCGCTCCAGATGCTGGCACGTCTGGGTCCACGGCAGCGGTCGGCCGGTGTCGGCCCGCGTCAGCATGCAGGTAAAAATCATGACTGAGGACCGCCGCAGTTTGCCGCTGGTTTATTCCTGTTCGGGATGCTCCAGCGCCGCACAGCTGGCCAATCAGGTGGCGCTGCAGCTGGACCGGCGCGGCGTCGCCGAAATGTCCTGCATTGCCGGGGTGGGCGGTGACGTGCCCCATCTGATGAAAATCGTGCGCTCCGGGCGGCCCGTCATCGCGCTCGATGGCTGTCCGCTGGCCTGCGTGAAAAGCGTGCTGGCGCGCCATGGCATCACGGCCGACCGGCACTACCCGCTCCAGCAATACGGTGTCAAAAAGCGCACGCATGAGGATTTCGATCCCGCGCAGGCGGCGCTGGTGCTCGAGCGTGTGGCGGCCGACCTGCTGGCGGTGCCGCTGCGTGTAGCCACTCCCGGTGGCGCGGCCGCCGCCAGAGGAGCGGACGCACATGCCCCCCGGTGACAACGGGCGCCCACCCCGACGCATCATTGTTGCGATCTCCGGGGCCAGCGGCGCGGTGTACGGCACACGCCTGTTGCAGGTGCTTCATGCCATGGCCGGGATCGAGACCCACCTGGTGGTGTCCGACGCGGGCTGGCGCAACCTCGACCAGGAGCAGGGCATGAGCCGCGCCGCCATCGAAGCCCTGGCCGACCAGGTGCACGACGCGCGCGATGTGGGCGCCTCCATTGCGAGCGGCTCCTTTTTATCCAGTGCCATGGTGGTGGCGCCCTGCTCGATGCGCACGCTGGCAGCCGTGGCGCACGGGCTGGCGGACAACCTCATCACGCGTGCCGCCGACGTGGTACTCAAGGAGCGCCGGCGACTGGTGCTGATGGTGCGCGAGTCGCCGCTGCACCTGGGTCACCTGCGCAACATGGTCAGCGTGACCGAAATGGGCGCCATCATCTGCCCGCCCATGCCGGCTTTCTACCAGCGCCCGCAGTCGGTGGCCGAGCTGGTGGACGGCAGCGTGGCGCGTGTGCTGGACCTGCTGGAACTGCCGCATGACCTGGCCCCGCGCTGGGACGGGCGGGTTCGGGCCACGGCCGGGTCCTGAGCCATGCGCTACCGCGACCTGCGCGATTTCATGGCCCAGCTCGAGCTGACCGGCGACCTGCGCCGCCTGGCCGAGCCCGTGTCGCCCCATCTGGAAATGACGGCACTGTGCGACCGCGTCCTGCGTGCCGGGGGCCCGGCCCTCTTGTTCGAACACCCCACCGGACACAACATGCCGGTGCTGGCCAACCTGTTCGGCACGCCGGCACGTGTGGCGCGCGCCATGGGTGTAACCGACTTGCGCGCGCTGCGTTCCTTTGGCGAGGTGCTCGCTGCCCTCAAGGAACCCGAAGCGCCCAAGGGCCTGAAAGACATGCTCGGTCTGGGTGGGCTGCTCAAAACCTTGTGGCACATGGCGCCGCGTGAATTGCGTTCGGCGCCCTGCCAGGAGGTGGTGTGGGAAGGTGCCGACGTCGATCTCACGCGCCTGCCGGTGCAGCACTGCTGGCCCGGCGACGTCGCGCCCCTGGTCACCTGGGGCCTGGTCATCACCCAGGGGCCGCACAAGCCGCGGCAAAACCTGGGCATTTACCGCCAGCAGGTGCTCTCACGCAACCAGCTCATCATGCGCTGGCTGGCGCACCGCGGCGGCGCGCTCGATTTTCGCGACCATGGTGCGGCGAATCCGGGCCAACCCTATCCCGTGGCGGTCGCGCTGGGGGCCGATCCGGCCACCATCCTCGGCGCGGTGACACCGGTGCCCGACAGCCTGTCCGAGTACCAGTTCGCCGGCCTGTTGCGCGGCGCACGTACCGATGTCGTGCGCGCGCTGGGCAGCGGTTTGCGCGTACCGGCCACCGCCGAGATCGTGCTCGAGGGCCACATCTATCCGGATGCCGGCCACCCCAGCGGCTACCAGCACGCGCTCGAAGGGCCGTTCGGCGACCACACGGGGTATTACAACGAGCAGGCCTCGTTTCCTGTGTTCACGGTGGACCGCATCACCATGCGGCGCGACCCGATTTACCACTCCACCTACACCGGCAAACCCCCGGACGAGCCTGCCGTGCTCGGCATGGCCCTGAACGAGCTGTTCATTCCCCTGCTGCAAAGGCAATTTCCCGAAATCACCGACTTTTACCTGCCGCCGGAAGGTTGCAGCTACCGCATGGCCCTGGTGCGCATCAAAAAGGCCTACCCCGGCCATGCAAGGCGCGTGATGATGGGTGTGTGGAGCCACCTGCGCCAGTTCATGTACACCAAGTTCGTGGTGGTGGTGGACGATGACGTGGACGTACGCGACTGGCGCGAGGTGATCTGGGCCCTGACCACCCGCATGGACCCGGCGCGCGACGTCATGTTGATTGAAAACACGCCTATCGATTACCTGGACTTCGCCTCGCCGGTGAGCGGCCTGGGCAGCAAGATGGGACTGGATGCGACGAACAAATGGCCCGGCGAAACGCAGCGCGAATGGGGCCGTCCCATCGTCATGGACCCGGCGGTGCAGGCACGTGTGGATGGCATTTTTCAGTCCCTGGGGCTGTGAAGGGCGGGGTGTCGCCTGCGTTCTGACAGCGCCTCGTTCGAATCGCACAATGCCTCATGGACTTCAATCACTCTCCCAGGGCACTGGCACTGCGCCGGCAACTCGAAGCCTTCATGCAGCAGTACCTGCTGCCCTACAACGCGGCCTGGCACCGTTCGGTGCAGGAGGGGATTTATCCGCCGCCTTTTCTCGAAGACCTCAAGGCACTGGCGCGTGAGGCGGGGCTGTGGAACCTGTTCCTGCCGGGCCTGCAGGAGGGCGAACCCGGTACCCGCCTGGGCCACCTTGATTACGCGCCTCTGGCCGAAACCATGGGCCGCCTGCCCTGGGCCGCGGAGGTGTTCAATTGCAGCGCCCCCGACACCGGCAACATGGAATTGCTGCACCGCTTTGCCACGCCCGAGCAGCGCGTGCAGTGGCTGATGCCCTTGCTGGAAGGCCGCATCCGGTCTGCCTTTGCGATGTCCGAGCCGGACGTGGCCTCGTCCGACCCGACCAACCTGCAGACCACCGTGCGGCGCGAGGGCGGGCAACTGGTGCTCAATGGCCGAAAGTGGTTCATCACGGGTGCGGCGCACCCGAACTGCCGGCTGCTGGTGGTGATGTGCCGCAACGACGAGGCGCAAGGCGAGGGTGACCCGGCCGGGGCGCACCACCGGCACAGCATGGTGCTGGTGCCCATGGACACGCCGGGGCTGCAGGTGTTGCGCAATATTGCCGTGGTGCATCACCATGCGCCCGAAGGGCATTGCGAAATCCTGCTGCGCGACGTGCGCGTGCCGGTGGACCACCTGCTGGGCGGTTGGGGCGAGGGTTTTGCCATGGCGCAGGCACGGCTCGGGCCGGGCCGGGTGCACCACTGCATGCGCACCATCGGCCAGTGCGAGCTGGCATTGGAGCTGGCCACGGAACGCACGCTGGAACGCCAGGCCTTCGGCAAATACCTTGCGGATTTTTCCAATGTGCAGGAATGGATCGCCGAGTCGCGCATCGAGATCGACCAGGCGCGTCTGCTGATTCTTCATGCAGCCTGGGCGCTTGACGAAGGCGCAGATGACGCGGCGCAACTGCGCGCGCGTGTGGCGGCCATCAAGGTGGTGGCTGCGCGGTTGCAGACGCGGGTGGTGGACCGCGCCATGCAGGCCTTTGGTGCCATGGGCCTGTCACCCGATACCCCGCTGGCTTACTTCTGGACCTGGGGCCGGGCCCTGCACCTGATGGATGGTCCCGACGAGGTGCATTTGCGCACCGTGGCGCGGCACGAACTGGCGCAGGCGAAGGCGCGTGCGGGCAGCACCGCCGTCTACTTCACCACGCCCGAGCAGCTGCAAGCGCCGCCGCGCATTCGGTAGCGTGTCGGCTTTGTCTTTACCTGCGGCAAGTTGCCTCAGTTGGCAAGTACGCGGTAGAGGTAGGTGGTGTCACACATCTCGCCGTTCGGGAAAAGCGCATAACCCGGAATCACACCGCAGCGTTGCCAGCCAAGCCGGGCATAAAGCCGCTCGGCATCGTCGCTGGCGGTGTCCAGCACCAGCAGCGTTTTGCCGCATTCGCGCGCGACCTGCTCGGCGGCCTGCATCAGCGCTTCACCCAGACCCTGGCGCCGCGCCCGGCGGTGCACCAGCATTTTGGCCACGTCGGCCCGGTGCGGCTGGTTGTCGGGCTGGTCCAGCACCACCTGCACGGTACCCACGATGCCTGCGGCATCTTCGGCCACCAGCAGCGCCCGTTCACCGCGGGCTGCGCTGTCCGCCACACCGCGCCAGAACGCCAGTGCCCTGGCGGGGGACAGGGGATGCATGAAACTCACGGAAGCGCCGCCTTCCACACAATCGATCAGCAGCCCGGCCAGCGACTGCAACCCGCCGTCGGTGACGGCCTCCAGGCGGCGAATGGAAGGGCTTGAGGATTCGGCGGGCATGGTTTCTCCCGAAAATGGATCTGGAACAAGTGATTACGCCACCAGCGGCGCTTCCTGCATGGCTTCCGTCTGTTCTTCCAGCATGTCGACCTGGCCTTTCCAGTAGTCGCTGGAGCCGAACCAGGGGAAGTTGATCGGAAAGATCGGATCATGCCAGCGCTGGGCCAGCCAGGCGCTGTAGTGCACCAGGCGCAGGGTGCGCAGCGGCTCGATCAGTGCCAACTCGCGGCGATCGAATTCGCGGAACTCTTCGTACCCATCCACCAGCGCGCCGAGCTGTTGCAGGCACTGTGCGCGTTCGCCGGACAGCAGCATCCAGAGGTCTTGCACAGCGGGGCCGCAGCGTGCGTCGTCGAGGTCGACAAAGTGCGGGCCGGCGCCTTCCAGCCCTTCGGGCGTCCACAGGATGTTGCCGGGGTGGCAATCACCGTGCAGGCGCAGTGTGCGGATGTCGCCCACACTTTCAAACACGGCTTGCGCCACAGTCATCGCTTCTTCGAAAGCCTTGAGCCAGCGCGACGCCATGTCCAGCGGCAGGTGGTTGCCGGCCAGCAGCAGGTCGCGGCTGGCAAAACCAAAGGTCTGCAGGGTCAGCGCGGGCCGGTGCTTGAAGGGCTTGGCGCTGCCGACCGTGTGGATGCGCGCGAGGAAGCGGCCAATCCATTCGAGCACGCTGAAATCCTCCAGCTCGGGCCGCCGGCCGCCGCGGCGCGGCGACACGCTGAAGCTGAAGCCCTCAAAATGGTGCAGGGTGCGGCCGTTGATGACCAACGCGCCGACCACCGGAATTTCCGCCGCCATCAGTTCGGTGGCAAATTCATGTTCTTCGAGAATCTGCACATCGCTCCAGCGGCCGGGCCGGTAGAACTTGACAACCACGATGTCACC
The DNA here is from genome assembly GCF_029945925.1 of Polaromonas sp. GTDB lineage: Bacteria > Pseudomonadota > Gammaproteobacteria > Burkholderiales > Burkholderiaceae_C > Polaromonas. The sequence goes on from NZ_JAQSDN010000039.1 coordinate 67,509, forward strand.
CGCAGCAGAGCCCGCGCCCGCCGGCGCTTCCAGGTGGACCTGGTAGACGCGGTTTTCATAGCTGGACAGCGCCATCAGCCGGCCGTCGCCATACAAGCCCACGCTGGCCAGCGCGTCCAGCACCACGTCGGGCGTGAGTTTTTCGTAGGCATGCACGGCATCGGGCACGGGTGCCGCCAGGGGTTGTTCGGTCATGCCTCCATTGTCGTTGCAATCCGGATCTGCCCCGAATTTTCAAGCAAAAAGTGGCTCTAGCCCTTGATGGACAAGCGCAAGCAGCTATTAAAATGATAGCTATCCGTCGTCACCCCAGCCGCGTCACAACGTCAGGATATGCCCGATGTGCGGGTCGCCCTTGCCGGCCAGCACCTGCTGGTAGGCCGCGGCGACGGCGTCGGCACCCTGGTGGTGCTGCGTGAGCAGCCAGGGCGAGGGCGCATGTGTCGCGCGCTGGCTGAAGGTCTGCCAGGCCTGCACCAGGCGCTGGCCCAGGCCGGCCGCGCCCCAGTCGGCGCTGCGTTTCTTGATCTGCGCCGGTGCAAAAAACAGCGTGGCGCGCGGACCTGGCAGATCCCTGGCGCCGCCCAGCTCGGCCACATGGGTGCCGCCGATCGAGCAGCTGTACTTCAGGTTCGCAAAGCGGGTGTGGATGGCAAGGCGCAGCCCGGCGTTGCCGGCAAAGTCCACATAAATGCATGGCGTGTCGGCGTGAAGCTGGTCGAGCTGGTCATAGGTCAGCACCCGGCTGTAGCAACCCAGGCTTTCGCAAAAGGCCACATTCGCCGGCGAGGTCAGCCCGATGACTTCGATGCCGGGGCGCTGGGCCAGCTGGAAGGCCGTGCCATAGGCGGTCTTGCTGGATGCACTGGACAGCAGCAGGGTCCGGGCGCCGAAAAAATCGTTGTCCGCCAGGAAATCGTCGATCAGGAAGGAGGTGATGAACAGCGGCCGCAGCAGCGCCTGGATGTCCTCGGTGGCGGGTGCGTAAAACGGGTCGGCGCTGCAGCGCAGGTACTGGTTGTAGACCGCATGCAGTTCGCGCCGGTGGGGTGCGCCGTCGTGAAAGCCGGAGGTGTTCAGGCGCGCGGGCGTAAGCACGGTGGCCGAGGCCATGGGGTAGTAGCCGTACAGCCGCTCACCCACGGCCACACCCGGATGCAGCGACTGCACCACACTGCCAAAACCCCACACCGGGATGGTGCCCCAGCCTTCTTCGCCGGTGGGAAAGAACTGCCAGTAGGCCATGGCGTCGCCAAAGGCGGCGTAGGTGATGTTGTTGGAGGTCAGCGCAAAGGATTCGACAGACACGCGAACCTGGCCATCGGCCAGCGGGGCGTCTTCAGTCGTTTCCAGCCGCGTGCTGGCCAGATTGTTTTTGCGAACGAGAAGGGTGGTGGTGCTCATGCCGGCAAGTTAAGCGAAAAAGCCCGCCGGTTCAATACCGGCGGGCCGCTTTGGCGACAGCTTGGGGGTCTCGATTCAGACTAACCACTGCCATGGAACGATCGGAAGTGAAGGGAACTTCCGCGAGCCCTCTCCAACCAAGCAGGGGCCGCGGATCTGGCTTTGCCAGTCCGCAGGCGCAGCGGCCCCCCCGGGGGGCAGGGAGCTACACGCAGTGAGCGACCGTGGGGGCTCTACTTCAACGTGATGGTCACGTCGATGTTGCCGCGGGTGGCGTTCGAGTAAGGGCACACCTGGTGGGCGGTGTCGACCAGCGCCTGGGCAGCGGTACGGTCCATGCCGGGCAGGCTGATGTCCAGACGGACGGCGATGCCGTAACCGGCGGGGATCTTGCCCAGGTCCACGCTGGCGTCAATGCTGACGTCGTTCGGCAGCGCGATCTTTTTCATGCCGGCCACGGCCTTCAGCGCCCCTATGAAACAGGCGGAGTAACCGGCCGCGAACAGCTGCTCGGGGTTGGTGCCGGTGCCGGCGGTGCCCGGCGAGCTCAGCGTGATGTCCAGGCGGCCGTCGTCGGTTCTGGACTTGCCATCACGGCCGCCGGTGGTGTGGGCGTGGGCAGTGTAGAGGATTTTTTCGAGCTCGGTGGTCATGGTGATTTCCTCGGAAAATGCTTCGGGCGTGAAGCGGGTTGAAAACGGGAAGGGCGGGACGGGTCTACGCGACCAGCCGCTGGCGCAGGGCCTGCACCTGCTGGGTCAGCGCCACCAGTTCAGGAATCGAACATTGGGTGGCGCTCAGGATGCAGCCCGGAATGCGGGCCGCCCGGCTCTTGAGCTTGCGGCCCGCGGCGGTCAGGCTGATGTGGACGCGGCGCTCGTCCTGCACATCGCGCAGGCGCGTCAGGAATCCGGAGGCTTCAAGCCGCTTGAGCAGCGGCGTCAGCGTGCCTGAATCGAGGAACAGGCGCTCGCCGAGTTCGCTCACCGTGAGGCCGTCCTTTTCCCAGAGCACCAGCATGGCCAGGTACTGCGGGTAGGTCAGCCCCAGCTCGTCGAGCAGCGGCTTGTACAGCTTGGTCATGGCCAGCGAGGTGGAATACAGCGCAAAACAGAGCTGGTTGTCCAGCAGCAGCATGGCGTCGGTAGGGGTGGTTTTTCCTGACATGGTTTGAATTGTATCGTGCAATTAAATTGTGTGCAAGTTAATTTGAAGAGGACCGGCTCCAGGGACTTTGCAGCGGTTCTGCCCGTGCCGCGCGCCGGCTACTAAACTGGGGGCCATGCAACATTCCCATTCCCCCAGCGCCGACAAGCCCGTCCGCCACGCGCCGCCGGCCAAAGCCGTCCAGGTCATTGAAGAGCTCCGGCCCGGCCAGTCCATCGAGCTGCTCAAGGAGTTGCACATCCTCACGCGCGAAGGCAAGCTCAACCAGGACACGCGGCGCAAACTCAAGCAGGTTTACCACCTGTACCAGTTCATCGCCCCGCTGCTGGAGGAGGTCTCGGCCAAGGGCCGGAATTTCACCCTGGCCGACCACGGCGCCGGCAAGTCCTACCTCGGCTTCATTCTTTATGACCTGTTTTTCAATGTGGCCCACCCTGGCGAGAAGACCGGTGGCCACATCTACGGCATTGAAACGCGTGCCGAGCTGGTGGACAAATCGCGCACCCTGGCGCAGAAGCTGGGCTTTACGCGCATGACGTTCCTCAATCTCCTGGTTGCGCAAGCCACAGTGTCGGACCAGTTGCCGGCGCAGGTGGACATCGTCACCGCCCTGCATGCCTGCGACACAGCCACTGACGATGCGATTGCCTTTGGCCTGCAAAAACAGGCCCGCCACATGGTGCTGGTGCCCTGCTGCCAGGCCGAGGTGGCCGGCGTGCTGCGCAAAAACAAGGCACTCAGTTTGTCGAAGACGCCACTCGCCGAACTCTGGCGGCACCCGCTGCACACGCGCGAATTCGGCAGCCAGATCACCAATGTGCTGCGCTGCCTGCAGCTCGAAGCCCATGGTTACGACGTCACAGTGACCGAATTGGTGGGCTGGGAGCATTCGATGAAAAACGAACTCATCATTGCGAGCCGGCCGTCCTCGCCAAACGCTGCCAAAACCCGTCAGGCGCAGGCGCGGCTGCAGGAAGTGTTGGCCGAGCTGAACCTCGGTGAACTCACGGCGCGTTTCGCGCTGCCGGCCGGCGGCAAGGCGTCAGCAAGTGCAAGCTGAAAGACTGGCAGTGCAAGAATTGCTATCAATTAGATAGCTGCTTGCGCCCGTCTGATAAGGGATGGAGGCCAAAAAGGCTCACATTCTCTGGTGGAATGCGGTATCTCAGGCCCTGAACCGTTTGCGCGTCAGCGCCAGCGCCACCCAGAAACCCGCTACGGTGTAGCCCACCAGCACCAGTCCGTGCCGCCAGGGCGAAGCCGGCCACTGGTCCATGAACATGGGGCGGATGATCTCCACCGCGTTGGTCAGCGGCAGCCAGTCGGAGATGATGCGCACCAGCGGCGGCAACTGCTCGCGCGGAAAGAAAATGCCGCTCAGGAACATCATGGGCGTCAGCACCAGCGTGAAGTAGTAGGTGAAAAAATCGTAACCCTTGGCCAGCGCGTTGAAGATCAGCGCAATGCACGAAAACATCATGCCGACCAGCAGCAGGATTGGCCAGGCCAGCAGCAGCTTGGGGCTGTGGCTGATGCCGAGGGCCAGCATCACGCCGAGGATCGCGGTGACGGTGAACAGCGCCTTGAACGCCGCCCACAACATTTCGGCCAGCAGCACGCTGTCCAGGCTGATCGGGGCATTCATGATGCCGTCCCAGGTTTTCTGCACATGCATGCGCGAAAACGCGGAATACAGCGCCTCGAAGCTGGCGGCGTTCATGGCGCTCATGCAGATCGAGCCGCTGGCCAGGAACAGGATGTAGGGGACTTTGGCCGCGCCGTCGCCGCCCACGCTGATTTCGCCGACCAGCGCGCCCATGCCGTAACCAAAAGCCACCAGCCACATCAGCGGCTCGGCAATGTTGCCGACCAGGCTGGGAATGGCCAGCTTGCGCCAGACCAGCAAGTTGCGCATGAAGACCGGCCACCAGCGCGCTGACAGGTCCGGCGCGCGCCATATGGAAGGAGGAGAGGAGGGAGAAGAGGTTTTCATGGGTGTCTGTTCCAGGGCCATCGCGGAACCGGCTTTGCCGGGCCGCAGGTGGCGCTCCCTTGAGGGGGAAGCGGCCGCCGGCCGCTGCGGGGGTGGTTCATCCGTCCTCCCTGATCTGGCGGCCGGTCAGTTTGAGAAACAGGTCTTCCAGGTTGGCGGGCCGGTGCAGGGTGCGCAAACTGCCGTGGGCCGCCAGGCGGTCCAGCAAGGGGCGGGCGTCCTGGGTGTAGAAAAACACCGTCTCGCCGCTGACCTCCACCCGCGCGGCCAGCGCCCGCAGCCCGGCGTGTTCGGGGGCGCGGGCCAGCTCCAGCGCGCCGACGCCATACACCTCCACCACGTCGGGCTCCAGATGTTGCGCGATCAGCTCGCGTGGTTTGCCTTCGGCGATTTTTTTGCCGTGGTCCAGCACCAGCAGGCGCGAGCACAGGCGCTCGGCTTCGTCCATGAAGTGGGTCGTCAGCAGAATCGACTTGCCCTGTTGCAGCAGCAGTTGCAGGCGTTCCCACATCAGATGCCGCGCCTGCGGGTCCAGCCCGGTCGTGGGTTCGTCGAGCAGCAGCAGGCGCGGGTCGTTGACGAGTGCGCGCGCCAGGCTCAGGCGCCGCTTCATGCCGCCCGACAGCTCGCCGGGTTTGCTGCCGGCCTTGTGCGACAGCGAGGCAAATTCCAGCAGCGCCGGCACGCGGGCACGCACCTGCGCCGCCTTCATGCCGAAATAGCGGCCATACACCTGCAGGTTTTCGGCGCAGCTGAAGTCCGGGTCCAAGGTGTCGAACTGGCTGACCACGCCCAGCCTGGCCTTGATGGCCAGCGCGTCGTCGGGCATGCGCAGACCGCGGTCTTCGCCGCCCGCAAAATAGGTGATGTCGCCGGTGTCGGGCGCCGTCAGGCCCAGGCACATGCGGATGGTGGTGGTTTTACCGGCGCCGTTGGGGCCGATCACGCCCAGGCATTCGCCAGGCGCAATCTCGAAGGACAGGTCGTCCACAACCACAGCGCTGCCGTAGTGTTTGGTCAGGCCCCGGATCTGGAGAAGGGGAGGGTTCATGCGGCTATTGTTGCCCAGCTGCGAGGGGTTGTTGCCGCGCAACGCGACAGCGGCTGACCAGACACCGGGTTTCAGGCCTCGTCGCCGTAGTCGTGGTCGGGGTGGTTGACCACGTCCAGTTTCCAGTAACCCCGGCCCACGATCTGGCTGCGGCTCACGCCCAGCCCGGTGATCAGCCAGTGACGGATGCGCCGCATCGCCGCTGCTTCGCAGGCCAGGTAAACACGGGTTTCGGGGCCAATCGGCGCAACAGCATGCAGCGCTTTTTCCAGGGCTTGTCCGGCCGCCCGGTGGTCGGTGCCGCGCGCCAGCCAGGCCACGTCAAGCTGCGCTGCGCTGTGCAGCGGCCGCTGCTCGGCATCGCTGATGACTTCCAGCAGCACCTGCGCGCGGGCGCCGGCGGGCAGGGCGGTCAGGATGGTTTCCACTGCCGGCAGCGCGCTGTCATCCGCGATCAGCAGGTGCTGCGTAGTGGCGGTGTCCAGGGCATACCCGGGGCCGGGCCCCATCAGGAACAGCACCTGGCCGATGGTGGCCTGCGCCGCCCAGGTCGAGGCCGGGCCTTCGCCATGCAGCACAAAATCGACATCCACTTCCAGCGCCTCGGGCCGCACCGCCAGCGGGGTGTAGGTGCGCATGGACACCGCGCGCGGGCCGTCCGGCAAAGGGCGGGTCGGCTCGGTTTGGCCAGGCTCCGGGAAGATCAGCTTGATATAGCTGGCCGGCCCGGCCGGGGCGAAGCCCTCAAGTTCGGCACCCTTGAGCGTGATGCGGCGCATGGCCGGGCTCAGGACGTCGATGCGGCTGACTTCCACGCGGCGCGGCGGACGGCGTTTGCGTGCGGGCGCCGGGCTGGACCCTTCCTGCGGGCGTGCGAGAGGCGCAATGGAGTTTGTCAAGAAAGGCTTTCTGAAGAAGGGGGACGTCAATAAGAACCATTTTCATCCAGAACCTGCGCGTCCGTGATTCGTAGGGCCATCTGCCGAAGGGGTCGTACCACGGGGACGGGCATTTTCCCGGGTGAAGTAAAGTGTTGGTCACGGCGCTTCGCTCCCCGGCTGGTTTGCATCGCGACCTGTCCTCCGACCCATCCACCTCCTGCACATCCCATGACCACCTTCGGCACTCCCCTGTCTCCTCACGCAACCAAAGTCATGCTGCTCGGCTCCGGCGAACTTGGCAAGGAGGTGCTGATCGCGCTGCAGCGCCTGGGCGTGGAAACCATCGCCACCGATCGCTACGACAACGCACCCGGCCAGCAGGTCGCCCACCATGCACGCACCATCATCATGAGCGACCCGGCCCAGCTCAAGGCGTTGATTGAAAAGGAAAGGCCGCACCTGGTAGTTCCCGAGATCGAGGCAATAGCCACTCCGATGCTGGAAGAACTCGAAGCCGCGGGCGTGGTGCGTGTGGTGCCGACGGCGCGCGCCGCCCGGTTGACCATGGACCGCGAAGGCATTCGCCGCCTGGCCGCCGAAACCCTGGGCCTGCCGACCAGCCCTTATGTATTTTGCGATTCGCTGGCAGAACTTCAGGCGGCGATCGACGCCAACATCGGCTACCCCTGCGTCGTGAAACCGGTGATGAGCTCTTCCGGCAAGGGCCAGAGCAAAATTTCCGGTCCCGCTGACGTCAAGACCGCCTGGGACCACGCCATGGCCGGCGGCCGTGTCAGCCACGGCCGCATCATCGTCGAAGGCTTCATCGACTTTGACTACGAGATCACCCAGCTCACGGTGCGCGCCATGGGCGCGAATGGGCAGATTGAAACCCATTTCTGCGAGCCCATCGGCCATGTGCAGGTCAGCGGGGACTATGTCGAGAGCTGGCAGCCGCAGCCCATGGCATCCAGAGCGCTGCAGAAAAGCCGCGACATCTGCAAGGCCGTGACCGACAACCTCGGTATCGGCCATGACGGCAAGCCGGGCGGCCTGGGCCTGTTTGGCGTGGAGCTGTTCGTCAAGGGCGACGAGGTCTGGTTCAGCGAGGTCAGCCCGCGGCCCCATGACACCGGCATGGTGACGATGTGTACGCAGTGGCAAAACGAGTTCGAGCTGCATGCGCGCGCCATTCTTGGCCTGCCGGTCAACACGGCGCTCAAAACCCCGGGTGCCAGCGCCGTGATCTACGGCGGCGTGGATGCGCAGGGCATTGTGTTTGACGGTGTGGCCGACGCACTGGGCGTACCCAACACCGACATCCGGCTGTTCGGCAAGCCGGAGAGTTTTGTCAAGCGCCGCATGGGCGTTGCGCTGGCCTTCGATGACGATGTGGAGACTGCGCGGGTTCATGCCAAGTTGGCAGCCTCGCGGGTCAAGCCCCAGGTGGCTTGACGGGACCGTCCATGAAATACCCGGAACTGATGGAAATGCTGGCATGGGCGGAAGATTCGTCCCTGCGGCTTCTGTTGGTTGCGGGTATTGCTGTGGTGTTGGCCCTGCTGGTGCATCGTGTGGGCTTGGCCCTGGCACTGCGGCTGACACGTTCCATGCCGGTCGCCGCGACGGTGGTCCGGCACTGCAGGGCGCCGGCCCAGCTGCTGCTGCCGCTGATTGCCCTGCAGGCCGTCTGGCAGGGCGCACCCAATGACCTTGCGCTGATAGGTGGCGTGCGCCACGCCAATGCCCTGCTGCTGTTCACGGCATTGACCTGGCTGGGGCTGCGCGCCGTTCGCGGTGTGGCGCACGGTGTCACCGACCTGCACCCGGTTGATGTCGAAGACAACCTGCACGCGCGCCGCATTCACACCCAGACCCGCCTGCTGGCCCGAACCGCGATGTTCACCATCGTGCTGACCGGGCTGGCCCTGATGCTGATGACCTTCCCGGGGGCGCGGCAGTTCGGTACCAGCCTGCTGGCGTCGGCCGGCGTGGTGGGCCTGGTGGTGGGGATTGCCGCACGGCCGATTTTCAGCAACCTGATCGCCGGGCTGCAGATTGCGCTGGCGCAACCCATCCGGCTTGACGACGTCCTGATCGTGGAGGGCGAGTGGGGCCGGGTGGAGGAAATCACCGGGACCTATGTGGTGCTCAAGATCTGGGACGAGCGCCGGCTCATCATTCCCCTGCAGTGGTTTATTGAGCACCCTTTCCAGAACTGGACCCGCAAAAGCGCCGGCATCATCGGCACGGTTTTCCTGTGGGTGGACTACCGCATGCCGATGGCGCCCCTGCGCGCCGAGGCGCAGCGTCTGTGCGAAGCGTCACCCGACTGGGACCGGCGCCTGTGCAAGCTGCAGGTCACGGAAGCGGGCGAAGGCGCCATGCAGCTGCGCCTGCTCGTGACCTCGGCCAGCTCCGGCCACAACTGGGACCTGCGCTGCCATGTTCGCGAGGGGCTGGTCGATTTCATGCAGCGCGAATATCCGCAGCACCTGCCGTTGATGCGCGCCGAATTGGCGGATACCCGGCAGGGGAACACGGCGGCCAGCGCCAAAGGCCTGCAACCGGGTTGAAGCATGCTCCGCCAGACCCGGCGGGTTCACGCCTGCCAGGTCGGCACTCTCCGCCAGCCTTCGGCAGGTTCACTTCAGGTAGCCACGCGCCTTCATGTTGTCGCAGCCGAACCCGCCCGCCCGCATGGCCGGGAGGGTTGTGCCTTTTTCCCTGGCGCGTGCTTCCATCTGCTTGTGGTTTTCTTCCTGGTAGGCCTTGCACTCTTCGTAGCTCTTGAAGCTGCGCATCCTGGCTTGGTGCTCGGTCCGCTCTTGCGGGGTCATGAGCTGGTAACCCCAGGTGTTCCCCGGGCTGGCGGCCCATGGACCTTTGGCCAGCACGGTTCCTGCAAGCGAAGCGGTAAGCAGCAGTACCGCCATTGAGCATGAAAGTGGTTTCATGGAGATCTCCATATGGTAAAAAAATGCCGCAACCCCTGCGGCAGGGATGCCGTGGATGCACTCGGCCGATAGCTTTTTTTCTTCCTTGCACCTGCGGCGCCGGGTTCTGCCAAGGCTGGTGGTGGAACCCAACAGACCGGCTGAAGCCTGGCTCTCATTCAGCACCTTTCCGGGCGAACTGCACTTGACCCTTGTCAAGACCAATACGTCATTGCCTGGGATTTCAGGCTTCCGGGTCCCCGCAGAAAGCTGTCCGGAAGGCAGGACGGTTCCTGTTACGGCAAGGAACAGGTCTGGCCGTTACACGTCCGTTTCAACTCAGGCTCCATGGTGTGATGCCACCATGGCCCGGCTGGGTTCTTTTGGGTTCTTATTCGTGCCGCAACGCGTCGATCGGGTCCATGCGTGCCGCACGCCGGGCCGGAAAATAGCCGAACAGCACCCCGATGCCGGCCGAGAACAGGAAGGACAGAAGGTTCACGGCCGGGTTGAAGAGGTAGGGCACATCCATCACGGCCGCCAGCGCCACCGAGGCGCCGGTGGCCAGCACGATGCCGATCAGGCCGCCCAGCGCCGCCAGCACCACCGCCTCTATCAAAAACTGCAGCAACACTTCGCGCTCCAGCGCGCCTATCGCCAGCCTCAGGCCAATCTCGCGCGTCCGTTCGGTCACGCTCACCAGCATGATGTTCATGATGCCTATGCCGCCCACCAGCAGGCTCACTGCTGCCACCGCGCCCAGCAGCATGGTCATGACCTTGGTCGTGCCCGACAGTGTGTCGGCCAGCTGCTTGGTGTCGAGCACGTTGAAGTTGTCTTCATCGCTGCTGGCCAGCTTGCGGCGCTCGCGCAGCAACTGGGTCAGGCTGGCCTTGACACGGTCGGGATCGCTGCCCTCCAGCATGGACACCAGCAGGGTGTTGACGCGGGTATTGCCGGTGATGCGGCGCTGCAGCGTCTTGATCGGCACCAGCACCAGGTCGTCCTGGTCGTTGCCGAAAGCGCCCTGGCCCTTGGAGGCGAGCACGCCCACCACCTCGCACGAAATCTGCTTGACGCGCAGCTGCTCGCCGACGGCGCTGCGCGCGCCGTAGAGCTCGCGCCGCACGGTTTCGCCGATCAGGCAGACCGCCGCGCCGGCACGCAGCTCGTCGTCGGAAAACATGCGCCCGTCACCGAGCTTCCAGTTGCCGGTCTCCAGCCAGACATTGGTGCTGCCGATGATGCTACTGGTCCAGTTGCGGCCGCTCGCCACCACCGTGCTGCTGGTGCGTGCCTCGGGCGCCACGGCCACAATGCCGCCTATCTGCGACGCAATCGCCTCGGCATCGACCTCCTTGAAAGCGGGCGCGGTGGCGCCGCCGCTGCCCGGGCCCATGCGCTGGCCGGGGCGCACCTGCAGCAGGTTGGTGCCCAGGCTGGAGATCTGGTTCTGCACCGCCAGGGTGGCGCCGTTGCCCAGCGTCACCATGGTGATCACGGCGCTCACGCCGATCACGATGCCCAGGATGGTCAGAAAGGAGCGCAGCAGGTTGCGCCGTATCGAGCGCAGTGAAAGCAGCAGGGTGTTGAGCCACATCAGTGCGTCTCCGAGGCGACGGCCTGCGCGTGCAGTCCGGCCGGATGCGGGTTGAGCGTGTCGCTGGCCACCACGCCATCGACAAAACGCACGATGCGCCTGGCGTAGGCGGCCATGTCGGCTTCGTGCGTGACCATCAGCACCGTAATGCCCCGGTCCGCATTGAGATGCCACAGCAGCTCCATGATCTCGCGGCTTCGCTGGGTGTCCAGGTTGCCGGTGGGCTCGTCGGCCAGCAGCACGGCCGGCTCGGTCACGATGGCGCGCGCAATCGCCACGCGCTGCTGCTGCCCGCCCGAGAGCTCGGCCGGCGTGTGGTGTTCCCAGCCCGCCAGCCCGACCGATGCCAGCGCTTTGGCCGCCGCGGCATGGCGCGCTGCCGCAGGCTCGCCGCGGTACAGCAGCGGCAGCTCCACGTTTTCCTGCGCCGAGGTGCGCGCCAGCAGGTTGAAGCCCTGGAACACAAAGCCGAAATAGCGCCGGCGCAGGCGTGCGCGCTGATCACGCGTGAGCGACTCCACATGCACACCCTGGAACAGGTAGGCTCCGGCGGTCGGTGTGTCCAGGCAGCCCATGGTGTTCATGGCGGTGGACTTGCCCGAGCCGCTGGGGCCCATGATGGCGACGAAATCGCCGGCCGTTATGTCGAGGTTCACGCCCTTGAGCGCGGCCAGGGCCGTGGCGCCTTCGCCATAAACCTTGGTCACGCCGTGTAGGCGGATCAGCGGCGCGTCGCCGCCAGTGAGCGTCGCGCCTGGCTTGCTCATGGGGCTGCTGCGCTGGCGCGCTGGTCGGTGATCACTGCCATGCCTTCCTGCAAGCCGTCGCCGCTGACCTCGGTCATGCGGCCATCGCTGACGCCGGTCTTGAGTGTCACCGCCACGGCCTGGCCGTCCCTGAGTACCCAGACCTGCCGTATCCCGGCCGTGGCGCCATCGGCGCCCCGGCGCGCGGCCGTGCGCGGCATGCGCGGCATGAGTTTGGAGACGAAACTGCTGCTGGACGCAGCCGCCGCGGGGCTGTCGGCGGTGGGCGCGGGCGTGAAGCGCAGCGCGGTGTTGGGCACCAGCAGCACGTTCTTGCGTTCGGTTGCCACGATGGTCGCCGCCGCCGTCATGCCCGGACGCAGGCTCAGGTCGCTGTTGTCCACATTGAGCCAGGTCGTGTAGGTGATCACGTTGTCGGTCTTGGTCGAGCCATAGGCCACGCGCGTGATCGTCGCCGGGTAGCGGCGCGCGGGATAGGCGCTGACGGTGAAGCTGGCCTTCTGGCCGACCTGCACGGAACCCACATCGGCTTCGTCCACGCTCACTTCGAGCCGCAGCTTTTGCAGGTCCTCGGCCACGGAAAACAGCGTCACCGCCTGCAGCGATGCTGCCACTGCATTGCCGGGCTCGACCGTGCGCGTCAGCACCACGCCGTCGATCGAGGAGCGGATCGCGGCCTTGGACAGGTTGGTTTCATCGGTGGACAGCGCGGCCCGGGCTTCGGCTACATTGGCGTGCGCGCTGGCCTCGGCTGCCACGGCGCGGTCCACACCGGCACGCGCGCTGTCGAGCTCGGCGGCCGAGGGCACCTTGCCGCCCGACAGGCGCGCCACCTCCTCGAAGCGGGCCAGGCTGGCCCGCGACTCCTTGAGCGTGGCCGTGCCCTGCGCGAGCTGGGCCTGTGCGGCCGCCAGCGCGGCGCGCGAGCGCAGCACCTGGTCGGACAGCTTGGCGTTGTCCAGCTCCACCAGCACCTGGCCTTTCTTCACGCGGTCGTTCACGTCCACCAGCACGCGCTTGACCGTTCCCGACAGTTCGCTGCCGATGTTCACCGAGCGCGTGGGCTGCAGGGTGCCGTTGGCCAGGACGTTGAGTGTGAGGTCGCCGCGGCGCACCACCTCGGTCACGTAGCTCGGGGCGGTACTGCTCTTTTTCTGCGCCAGCCAGTAAGCCAGGCCTGCCGCCAGCAGGAGGACGATGACGGCGACGACCCACAGGGCAGGCCGCTGCCACCAGGCGCGCTGGTGCGCAGCGCCCAGCAGGGTTTGCAGGTCAGCGGCCGAGGGACTGGGACTGGTGGCGGCGCCGGAGGGTGCAGTGGCGTTCGGAGTGTTCATGGACATCTCTGGAAAATTGTGGGGTGCCGGTCTGCGGTTCAGGGAGTGGCGGCTTCAGGCCCGGGGGTCCAGCCGCCGCCCAGCGCCTTGTACAGGCGCACATGGTCGGCGCTCAGGATGGCGCGCGTGCTTTCCACGCTGTCCTGGGTGGACAGCAGGGTGCGCTGCGTCTCCAGAACCGTGCGAAAGTCGATCAGGCCACTGGCATAACGCTGGCGCGCCAGCAGCTCGGCATTGCCTGCTGCGTCGGCTGCGATTTGCAGCCTGGCCAGCCGCTCGCGGTCGCCCTGCAGGGCAACCAGTGCATCTTCCACATCCTTCAGGGCGGTCAGCACGGTGGCCTCATAGGCCACGCGGGACTGCTCCAGCGCCGCTTCCTGCGCCCGCACCTGCGCCCTGGCCGCGCCACCGTCCAGCAGGGGAACCGAGATGCTGGCCAGCAAGGCGCTCGCCACCGTGCCGCCGGACGCGAGCGAACCCAGACTCAGGGCGTTCAGGCCGAGTGAGCCGCTGATCTGGAAGCCCGGATAACGTGCGGCCTCCGCCTGCGAGACACGCGCCAAAGCGGCGCTGATACGTTGCTCGGCGGCGCGCAGATCCGGGCGCTGGCGCAGGGTGTCGGCAGGAAGTCTGAGCGTCAGCGCGCCGGGCGCCTGCGGCACGGGGCCGGCGGCAGTCAACAGAGCCTGCAGCGCGCCAGGCGCCTGGCCGGTCAGCACGGCCAGGCTGTGCTGCGCCTGCGCGGCACTGGCTTCCAGCGTCGGAGTTTGCGCACTGGTCTGCGCGCTGGCGGCGCGGGCCTGCTCCAGGTCGAGCGAGGACGCCAGGCCCGCCTGGACCCGCCAGTCAGTGATCTGCTGCGTCTCGCTCTGGCTGGCCAGGTTGTTGCGGGCGATCGCCAGGCGTGCCTGCAATCCCCGCAGTTCGATGTAGGTGACGGCCACCTCGGCGGCCATCGAGACCTGCGTCTCGGCCAGGCTGGCCTGCGCGGCCTGGGCATCGGCCTCGGTGGCGTTCAGGGCGCTGCGCCTGGCGCCAAACACATCGGGCTCCCAGCTGGCATCAAAACCCGCCTTGAACAGATTGCCGGCTTCGTTGCCGCCCGACTTGCTGCGCTGGGCCGACCCTGCGGCGTTCACGATGGGCGCCAGCCTGGCCGAGCTGACATCGCGCAGTGCTCTGGCCTGCTGCAGCGCGGCTTGCGCCGAGCGCACCGTGGTGTTGGCCTGCAGGGCCTGGGTGACCAGCCGGGCGAGCAGGGGGTCGTTGAAGCGTTGCCACCACTGCGCCAGCGAGGTCGCGGCGGCTGGCGTGGTGGTGTTGCCGGACCAGGCCGCAGGAACCGGCGTCTGCGGCAGCGCACCGCCCTGTGGCGCCAGCGAGGCACAGCCGGACAGCAGCACGGCCAGCGCCAGGGCCGGAACCCGGGTGGGGTGCATCGGGGCAAGCCCGGGTGGGAAGGAATTCATGGGACGACCACACCAGACTTCTGCATAAAGTGCATTATTGGTACCTCGCAGCGGATCGGCCTTGCCCCTTGTCAACTCAGGCCATGTAAAGCTGGCTGCCTGAGGGGCCGTGGGGGCGTCGGAGCATGGGCACCCCCACGGCACTGAAGTGGTGCGTTTGGGCTACTGGAAGGCCACTTCAGAAAAACTGCGCAGCTTGCGGCTGTGCAGCTGGCTGCTGCCCTGTTCGCGCAGCAGTTCGATGGCCCGCATGCCGATGCGCAAGTGCTGGTCGACCCGCTCGCGGTAGAAATGGTTCGCCATGCCGGGCAGTTTGATCTCGCCGTGCAGCGGCTTGTCGCTGACACACAGCAGCGTGCCGTAGGGCACGCGGAAGCGAAAGCCGTTGGCGGCGATGGTGGCGCTTTCCATGTCCAGTGCAACGGCCCGGCTCTGGCTGAATCGGCGCTGCGGCTGGTTGCCGGGCAGCAGTTCCCAGTTGCGGTTGTCTGTGGAAGCCACGGTGCCGGTGCGCATGATGCGCTTGAGATCCGGGCCCTCCAGATGGGTCACGTCTTTTACAGCGCGTTCCAGTGCCACCTGGATTTCCGCCAGCGCAGGAATCGGAACCCACAGCGGCAGCTCTTCGTCCAGCACGTGGTCTTCGCGCACATACCCGTGCGCCAGCACATAGTCGCCGAGCTGCTGGCTGTTGCGCAGCCCTGCGCAGTGGCCCAGCATGATCCAGGCGTGCGGGCGCAGCACGGCGATGTGGTCGGTGATGTTTTTGGCGTTGGCCGGCCCGACGCCGATGTTGACCATGGTGATGCCGCTGCGGTCGGCGCGCATCAGGTGGTAGGCCGGCATCTGCGGCAGGCGCGGCGGCGCCATGCCCAGTTCGTCGCCGGTGATGGCCGGCAGGCCCGCGCGGCGCGTGACCACGTTGCCGGGCTCCACAAAGGCGATGTAGTCGCTGTCCGGGCGCGCCATTTCTTCATGGCCCAGCCGCACAAATTCGTCGATGTAGAACTGATAGTTGGTGAACAGCACAAAGTTCTGGAACCAGTCGGGCGAGGTCCCGGTGTAGTGGCGCAGGCGCTGCAGGGAGTAGTCCACCCGGGCGGCGGTGAACAGCGACAGCGGCTGCGGCTCGCCCGGCCGGGCCTCATAGGTGCCGTTGGCGATGCCGTCGTCCATGGCCGCCAGGTCGGGCAGGTCGAACACGTCACGCATCAGCATGCGCCGGTCTGCGCTCAGGTTGCCTTCGATGTGGTCGTGCTCGGCAAACGAGAAGTGCACCGGAATGGGCTGGGTGCTGGTGCCTACTTCCAGCTCGACCGAATGGTTTTGCATCAGCAGGCGGAATTGCTCCAGGTAGTAGTTGCCATAGAGGTCGGGCCGCGTCAACGTGGTTTCAAAACGGCCCGGCCCGGCCACAAACCCGTAACTGAGCTGGGAAATGTCGGGCGTTTCCAGGATCGCGCGTGCCACAGTTTCGGTGTGAACACGCACAAAAGGGTAACAGGCGCGCACATGGCCGGGCAGGGTTTCGCCGGCCACGTAGCGGTGCATGGCATCGCGCAGGTGGGCAATCTGCTGGTCATAAATCAGGCGGACCTGGGCCAGCGCGGCGGCCGGGTCGGCGTAGCGGGTGGGGGCGATAAAGGCGGGCAGGTAAGGCATGGGCTTATTGTGCTCCGCTCCCCGAAACGCGGCTTTTTTGGCCGCAACTGACATCAAAACGACACATTGCGACCCTAGATTCAACGGCAACACCACCTGGAGAGACCATGGACGCTGCCATTCGAATCAATACGCTGAGCAAAACCTTTGGCAACGGCCGCAAGGCCCTGCAACAGATCGACCTGAGCATTGCGCCCGGCGAAATGGTCGCGCTGATCGGGGCTTCCGGCTCCGGCAAGTCCACCTTGCTGCGGCACATGGCGGGGCTGATGGCCGGCGATGCGTCGGAGCAGGGGTCCATCGTGATCCACGGCAGGACCGTGCAGCGCAACGGGAAAATCGCGTCCAACATCCGTTCGGTGCGTTCGGGCATCGGCTTTGTTTTCCAGCAGTTCAATCTGGTGGGCCGGCTGCCGGTGATCGTCAATGTGCTGGCCGGCACCCTGCACAAGGTACCGATGTGGCGCAGCCTGATCCGCTGGTTCACGCCCGAGGAAAAGGCCAGAGGCATCGAGGCGCTGCGCCGGGTGGGCATCGCCGAATGTTGTGCACAGCGGGCATCGACGCTGTCGGGCGGCCAGCAGCAGCGCGCCGCGATTGCACGGGCCATGGTGCAGGGCGCCAGGGTGGTGCTGGCCGACGAGCCGATTGCCTCGCTGGACCCGGAGTCCTCGCGCAAGGTCATGGACATCCTGGCCCGCGTGAACCGCGAAGATCAATGCACGGTCGTGGTGTCGCTGCACCAGGTCAACGTCGCCATGAAGTATTGCGCCCGCACCATCGCCCTGCACCAGGGCAAGGTGGTGTACGACGGCCCTTCGGTCGGACTGACGCCCGCCGTGCTGCGCGATCTGTATGGCGCCGAGGCCGACGACATCCTGTCCCTGGGCGATGCCATTTCCAGCCTCGAAGACAAGGCCAAACCCGTTCCTCACCTCGCCTGGCCGACGCCGATGGCGCAGGCCGCTTGAGTCACCACTGTTTCTTTCAACACTTCAAGGAAATCACCATGATCAGAAAACTATTGACCGGACTGGCTGCTGCGGCGCTGGTCACCCTGGCGCCAGTGCATGCGCAGGATCTGAAGGAAATCAATTTCGGCATCATTTCGACCGAGTCCTCGCAGAACCTGAAGTCGGACTGGCAGCCGCTGCTGGAAGACATGGCGAAAAAGACCGGCTACAAGGTCAACGCCTTCTTCGCGCCTGACTATGCCGGCATCATCGAAGGCATGCGTTTCGGCAAGGTGCATCTCGCCTGGTACGGCAACAAGTCGGCCATGGAGGCGGTGGATCGCGCCGGCGGCGAAGTGTTCGCCCAGATGGTCAACGCCGACGGCACCCAGGGTTATTACTCGCATTTTGTGGTGCACAAGGACAGCCCGCTCAAGACACTGGACGATGTGCTCAAGAACGCCAAAACCCTGTCCTTCGGCAACGGCGATCCCAACTCGACCTCCGGCTTCCTGGTGCCCAGCTACTACGTTTTTGCGCAGAACAAGCTCGACGCGCGGACTGCCTTCAAGGTGTCACGCAGTGCCAACCACGAAACCAATGCCCTGGCCGTGGTCAACAAGCAGGTCGACGTGGCCGTGACCAATAGCGAAACGCTGGACAAGATCAAGGATCGCATGCCCGGGAAGTTCAAGGACATCCGCGTGGTCTGGACCTCACCGCTGATCCCGCTGGATCCGCTGGTCATGCGCAAGGACCTGCCTGATGCGACCAAGCAGAAACTCAAGGACTTTTTCTTTGCTTATGGAAAAGGGGGCCAGCAGGAAAAGGAGGTTCTGATGAAAATCTCCAAGCTGTCGGCCTTCAAGCCCTCGACCAATGCCCAACTGATCCCCATCCGCCAGCTGGAGCTGTTCAAGGAGCGCAACAAGTTCGAGGCCGACGCAACCCTGCCCGCTGCCGACAAGCAGGCGAAGGTCGCCGAGATTGACCGCAAGCTCGCCGAGCTGAGCCGCAACTGAGGCTGCCCGTGAACACCCCTGTCCATCTTTCAGTGCAGGCGCCTCCTGCGCCGCTGCAAGTGCCGCGCGCCAGCCTGCTGGGCCTGATGGCTTGGGGCGTACTGCTGGCCTTGCTGGCCCTGTCCTGGAAGGGCGCCGACATGCGCCCGCTGGACCTGCTGCGCGACTCCGGCAACATGGCGGAGTACGCGGCCAGCTTCTTCCCGCCCGACTTCAAGGAATGGCGCAACTACCTGCATGAAATGGTGATCACGGTGCAGATCGCCTTGTGGGGAACGGCCCTGGCCGTGGTCTGCGCTGTGCCGCTGGCCCTGCTGTCCTCGGCCAATATTGCGCCGGTCTGGGTTCGTCAGCCGATTCGCCGCCTGATGGATGCGGCACGCGCCATCAACGAGATGGTGTTTGCCATGCTGTTCATCGTGGCCGTGGGTCTGGGCCCGTTTGCCGGCGTGCTGGCGCTGTGGATTCACACCACCGGCATCCTGGCCAAGCTGTTTTCCGAAGCGGTGGAGTCAATCGACCCGCAACCCGTGGAGGGCATACGTGCCACCGGTGCCCACGCGCTGGAGGAAATTTTCTACGGCGTGATTCCGCAGGTGCTGCCGCTCTGGATTTCCTACACGCTGTACCGCTTTGAGTCCAACGTGCGTTCCGCTTCGGTGGTGGGCATGGTGGGCGCCGGCGGCATTGGCGTCGTGTTGTGGGAGATCATCCGCGGCTTTCAATATGCCGAGACCTGCGCCGTGATGATTATCATCGTGGTCACCGTCAGTGTGATCGACCTGATTTCGGCCCGTATTCGCCAAGCGCTGGTCTAGGAACTGCCATGGCATTGGAAATTGAAGAGATCACCGCACTGTTCCAAACGCGCGGGGCCGCGCAGTACGGCGGTGAGGCCATCAACCAGCTGCAGCACGCACTGCAGTGCGCCCACCTGGCCGAGCGTTCGTGCGCGTCTGCTGAACTGGTTGCGGCTGCGCTGCTGCACGACCTCGGCCATTTGCTCGTCCAGCGGGAACCGGCGAAGGAAGCAGGCGTTGACGACCTGCACCAGTTCCTGGCGCTGCCATTTTTACGCGGCGCATTTCCGGACGCCGTGCTCGAACCCATCCGCATGCATGTGGATGCCAAGCGCTATCTCTGCCAGGTGGACAGCCATTACCAGGCCAGTCTGTCACCGGCGTCGCAGCGCAGCCTGGCGTTGCAGGGTGGCCCGTTTTCCGGGGAGGAAGCCGCCGCTTTCATGGCGCAGGCTTTTGCCGCCGATGCGGTGGCGCTGCGGCGCTGGGACGACCATGCCAAGGACCCTGCGGCGACACCGCCCGATTGGGCCCACTACATCGGTGTTCTGAAGCAGGCCGCCTCTGCCGGCCTGGCTGAACCGGTCAGGTAGACCACCAGGCGCTGGCCGGCGACGGCCAGTGCTTCATTGTTGACGATCACGCAATCGGCTGGCATGCCGGAAAAAGTGGCGTTGCGGGCCAGCCTCTCGGCAACGGCCGTGTCGCTATCGCGTCCCCGCTGCGCCAGGCGGATGGCCAGGCGTTCCGGATCGGTGCTGATCTGCACCACCCGCAGACCGGATGAAGGCGGCAGGCTGTTGACATGCGCGCGTGAGCCGTTGACGACCACGAGGCATCCGGCCTTGACGGCGTCGGCGTAATGGCTGGCGATGCCGTAACTAAATCCGTGCGCCTGCCAGTGCCAGCTAAGGCCGCCCGACAGCAGCAGCCCGGCAAAGACCGGCAACGTGACCGGATCGTGGTCGGAGCCCGGTTGCACGGGGCGTGTCACCATGCGGCGTGCAAACACGATGTCGGAGCGCCCGACCAGCGCCTGTCGCGCAGCGTCGATCACGCTGTCCTTGCCGGAACCGGACGGTCCGCAGACAAACACCCAGAGGCCGCTCATGCCCCCAGCCTGACATCCATGACGCGCTGAAACGGCGCGCCCGGGCTGCGTTCGACGAACAGGCAGAGCCGGTCCAGGACCAGGGGGGCCTGGGTGTTGAGGCGGTCCACGTCCGCGGCGACCGCCTGGCTGACCTGCCGGGCAAGGGTCGCATCGACGGGGCCGGTCAGTGTCAGATGCAGGCGAAACTTTTCCATCACGTAGGGGTAGCCATACAGGTCCAGCAGCTCGGTTTCGCGGGCGTCCAGAGGGGCCGCGCGGCGGCGGGCAAGTTCTGCTGCCTCCGCAGGAGCGCGCAAGTCGTCGAGCCCGGCCACACAGGCCGCCGCCAGTGCCTGCAGGCTTTCGGGGGCGGTCTCGGGAACCAGTGCCACGAAGTTGCCCAGCGCGGCGGCACGCAGCGGTCCCAGCGCCACCGGTGCCAGCGTCTGAGCCAGCCTGCCCAGGCGTGCCACCAGATCGGATTCGTCGTGCGCGGCTGACAGCCTGAAGGGCGCTTTCAAGGTGGCGTGGAAGCCGTAACGCCGCGGCTCTGCGGTGATGCCGGCAAACTCTGCCGGTGGCAAACCTTCCAGCAAGGGCTGGGGCAGCGCCGTGTTGTCGTGTTCATTGCGGCCCAGCCAGTGCGCGCCAAACGCCCACCACGGCGAGTGCCGGTCCGGCGCAAAATAAATGGCGTAACGCGCGCTCATGCGACCGCTCCCGTTTCATTTCCTGCATTGATCACCAGCTGGACCCGGTCGCCGGAAAACACGGTTTCCCCGTACTTGATCGGCAGGCCGGCCATGTCGACGTCCAGGCACTCGACACACAGCACCGGCCGCGTCAGCGGCTGCTTCAGCAGCCGTGCGGTTTCAGCGGACGGCATCTGGGTGGTGACGCGGCTTTCGGCGCGCACGTAGTCCTCGACACCAAAGTGCCGCAGGATGTCGGTGGTGCAGGTGCCGCGGCCAAGCATGTCGAGCAGGCCGGCGAATCGCCCGGCGGGGTAGTAGGCCGTGGCCAGTGCGATCGGCTGCTCGTTGGCCTCGTCGAGCATTTCCACCATCAGCACCTTGTCCCCCTTGCCCAGCCGGAGTTCATGCGCCGCACGTTCGGGTGCCGGCATCTCCCGGGCGGTGAGCAGCTGTTTGCTGGGCAACAGCCCCTGGCGCTGGAGGTTTTCGCTGAAGCGCGTACGGCGCGACAACACGTAGTCGAGCAGTTCGTGCTGGACGAAGGTACCGCGGCCCGGTTCGATCCGCACCAGACCATCACCCTGCAGGGCAGCGACCGCCTGGCGCAGCGTGTGGCGGTTCACGCCAAAACGTGTGGAGAGCTCGTTTTCACTGGGCAGACGCCCGGTGGCCGTGAAGGCGCGGTCACGGATTTCGGTGCCCAGCGTGTCGGCAATCTGCTTCCACACTGCCACACCGCTGCGCCGGCCGGGCGCGCTGGAAAGAGGGCGTTCGCTTGTCATCATTTGGTCATGTTGTCCGGTTGAACTAGGGTGTTCCTGCAGCCATTGTGGCTGTCGGTTGTTTGCAGTGACCAACCCAACTCTAGTGACTGATTTAGACATCTGTATGACAAACCAGACCATGACCGAAAACAACGAGGCCCGCAGGCGCTGGCTGGCCGTGCTGGCACGCGCCACCCGGCCCGAACTTGAAAAGGCGTGGGCTCTCCTGGGTGCCCTGCCGCCGCTGGAGCATGTCCGGCCTGCCGAATCGGGCATGGTCATGCTGCGCGGCCGGGTCGGGGGGACCGGCGACGCCTTCAACCTCGGGGAGGCCAGTGTGACGCGTTGTGCCCTGCGCGTCGGCACGGGTGCGCTGGGCGTGGGTTACGCCCTGGGACGTGATCGCCGCAAGGCCGAACTGATTGCCGTGCTTGATGCGCTGCTGCAGGACCCCACGCGCCACGCAGACCTCATGCATGCGGTGGTCGAGCCGCTGGCCAGGCAACAGGCCGCGCAGCGGGATGCGACCAGCCGCGCGGCGGCCGCTTCGAAAGTTGAATTTTTCACGTTTGTGCGGGGCCAGGCATGAATCAGAACCAGCCACTGAGTGCCGGCTTCGCCGATCCGGTGCATGACGCACAGACTGCCTTTCGCCGTGTGCTCGATGCGCTGTCACGGCCGGGCCGGCGCTTTGTTCTAGGCGCTGCGGTCCCGGGTCTGACCCTGGGCCCGGCGATGGCGCATCTGCTGCTCGCATTGACCGACGACGATACCCCGGTATGGTGGCAGCGCGATGAGGGCGCCGCCCCGGACTGGCTGCGTTTTCACACCGGTGCGGGCCGGGCGGCCGCGCCGCAAGAGGCGGCGTTTGCCGTGCTCGTTGATGCAGGGGCCATGCCGCCGCTGGACAGTTTTGCGCCAGGCTCGGCGCAGGCGCCCGAACGTTCGGCCACCCTGCTGGTGGAAGTCCCCTCGCTGGATGACGGCCCGGCCGTCGAGTGGCGTGGTCCCGGCATCCAGGACATGCAGACGGTGCGTATTGCCGGCCTGCCCGACCATTTCTGGACGCAGTGGCAAGCCAACCACGCCGCGTTTCCGCAAGGGGTGGACATTGTTTTTACCTGCGCAGACCTGGCGCTGGGGCTGCCGCGCACGACCCGCGTGCGGCGTCTGGAAGAAGTCCTATGAGCCCCCACGCTCTCATTCGTTCGCTGCCCCCCGAGGGGGCGCAGGCCGCCTTTGAGGCGGCTCGGCAGGAGGCCTGAAATGTATGTAGCCGTCAAGGGCGGCACCGCCGCCATCGAAAACTCATGGCACCTGCTCGCCGCGCAGCGCCGCGGTGATACCGCGCTGCCGGAACTGTCGGTGGACCAGATCCGCACGCAGCTGTCGCTGGCGGTGGATCGCGTCATGTCCGAGGGCTCCCTGTACGACCCCGAACTGGCCGCCCTGGCGATCAAGCAGGCCAGTGGCGACCTGATCGAGGCGATTTTCCTGCTGCGTGCCTACCGCACCACCTTGCCGCGTTTTGGCTACAGCCTGCCGCTGGACACCGCACAGATGAACCTGACACGCCGCGTCTCGGCCACGTTCAAGGATGTGCCCGGCGGCCAGGTGCTAGGCGCCACCTATGACTACACCCAGCGCCTGCTCGACTTCGCCTTGCTGGCCGAAGGTGGCGGTGACCAGGAGGCGCCAGCGCCCCAGGCTGCGGCGCCGGCCTTGCCGGCCAGCATGCCGCGTGTCAACGAATTGATGGCGCGTGAAGGCCTGATGGAGACACCGCGCCCCGTCGCAGACGGCGAGCCGGGCGACCTGACGCGTGAGCCCCTGATGTTTCCGGCCGACCGGCCGCTGCGCCTGCAGGCCCTGGCGCGCGGCGATGAAGGCTGGTTGTTGGGCCTGGGGTATTCCACCCAGCGCGGTTATGCCAATGCCCATCCGTTTGCCGGTGAAATCCGGCGCGGCACCGTGTCGGTGGAAATTCTGGCCGACGAGCTTGGCTTTGCGATTGATATCGGCGAGGTGGAAGTCACCGAGTGCCAGATGATCAACCAGTTTGCCGGCAACCGCGAGGTGCCGCCGCAGTTCACCCAGGGCTACGGCCTGGCGTTTGGCGGGGCCGAACGCAAGAGCATGGCGATGGCGCTGGTCGATCGCGCACTGCGTGCGCGCGAACTGGGCGAGCTGGCCGTGGCGCCGGCGCAGGACGAGGAGTTCGTGCTGTCCCATGCCGACAGCCTGGAGGCCTCCGGCTTTGTGCAGCACCTGAAGCTGCCGCATTACGTGGATTTCCAGTCCGAGCTGGAACTGGTGCGTCGGCTGCGTGCCGCCCATGCGCAGGAAGGGCAGGATGACAAACACGCAGACCAGGGCGGTGTGGCGCCTACCCCCCACGCCGAACCGGCGATACAGAAAGCAGCATGATGGACGAGCATTACAACTTCGGATTTCTGGACGAACGGACCAAAAAAATGATTCGCCGCGCCATGCTCAAGGCGGTCGCCATTCCGGGCTACCAAGTGCCTTTCGGCTCGCGGGAAATGCCGTTCGCCTACGGCTGGGGCACCGGCGGTGTGCAGGTCACGGCCAGCATCATTGGCCGCGATGATGTGCTCAAGGTGATTGACCAGGGTGCCGACGACACGACCAATGCGGTCAACATCCGCCGCTTTTTTGCGCGCACCACCGGTGTGCCAACGACGGAGAAAACCGCTGAGGCCACCATCATCCAGACGCGGCACCGCATTCCGGAAGCTGCCTTGAGCGAAGCGCAAACCATTGTTTACCAGGTGCCCATGCCGGAACCGCTGTTCCGGCTGGAGCCGCGCCGCCTCGAAACCATCACCATGCATGCGCTGGGGGAATACGGCCTGATGAACGTCAAGCTCTATGAGGACATCGCCCAGCTCGGCGCCATCTCCAAGACCTACGATTACCCGGTGCTGGTCAATGAGCGCTACCTGACCTCGCCTTCGCCGATACCGAAGTTCGACAACCCCAAGATGCACATGAACCCGGCCTTGCAGCTGTTCGGGGCAGGCCGGGAAAAACGCATTTACGCCATCCCGCCCTACACCGCTGTGCGCAGCCTGGATTTTGAGGACCACCCGTTTGAAGTGCAGCGCTGGGAGCATGCCTGCGCCCTGTGTGGCGCGGCGGAAAGTTTTCTCGACGAAATGATTGTGGATGACGAAGGCAGCCGCCTGTTTGTCTGTTCGGACAGTGACTTCTGCAGTGGGCGCCGCGAGGCCGGCCATGTGGGCACGCAGCAGGCCGTGCAGATGCCGGACGCGCTGGTGCGCCCGGCGGTGGAGGGCGCGCGATGAGCAGCGATCTTCTCCTGTCCGTACGCGACGCCGGCAAGCAGTTCATGCAGGGCCAACGCCTGCGCTGGGCCTGCCGCGGCGTGAGTTTTGACCTTTACCCCGGCGAGGTGCTGGCCGTTGTCGGTGAATCCGGCTCCGGCAAGTCCACGCTGCTGCGCCTGCTGGCGTCGCGTCTGGCGTGCGACGAAGGCTCGGTGCATTACGACCTGCGGGAGGAGGCCGGCAGCGGCGTCGCCGCAGCACGCGGCGCGTCCGGGCTGGTGGATCTGGCCGGGTTGTCCGAAGCGCGGCTGCGCTGGCTGGCCCGCACCGACTGGGGCTTTGTCGAACAGCATGCGCGCGACGGCCTGCGCATGAATGTGTCGGGCGGCGCCAATATCGGCGAACGCATGATGGCCCTGGGCGCGCGCCACTACGGCAAGCTGCGCGGCGAGGCCCTGAGCTGGATGGAACGTGTCGAACTCGACGTGGACCGCATCGACGACCTGCCCGGCACCTACTCGGGCGGCATGCAGCAGCGCCTGCAGATAGCCCGCAACCTGGTGACCCATCCGCGCCTGGTCTTCATGGACGAACCGACCACCGGGCTGGATGTCTCGGTACAGGCGCGGCTGCTCGATCTGCTGCGCGAGCTGGTCGACCAGCTGCATCTGGCGGCCGTGATTGTCACGCACGATCTCGCGGTGGCGCGCCTGCTGGCGCACCGCATGCTGGTCATGAAAGACGGCTGCGTGGTCGAGCAGGGCCTGACCGACCGCGTGCTCGACGACCCGCAGCATCCCTACACCCAGCTGCTGGTGTCTTCCGTTCTCACCCCCTGATTCGCCAAACTTGCATCACCATGACTTCTGTCCTTGAAACCAGCGACCTTTCCAAGACTTTCACCCTGCACGCGCGTGGTGGCCTGGCGCTGCCTGTTTTTTCCGGCATCAGCCTGAGCGTCAGCCCGGGCGAGTGCCTGGCCTTGACCGGTCATTCCGGCAGCGGAAAAAGTTCGCTGCTGCGCTGCCTGTACGGCAATTACAGCGCCAGCAGCGGAGAGGTGCGCATCCGCCACCAGGACCAGTGGATCAGCCTGTCCGCGGCAGCGCCACGCGAGGTGCTGGATGTACGGCGCCGCACGCTCGGTTATGTCTCGCAGTTCCTGCGCGTGATTCCCCGGGTCTCGACGCTGGACATCGTGGCCGAGCCACTGCGCCGTCTTGGGGTGGCCGCCGACGAGGCGCGCGATCAGGCCGCGCAATGGCTGGCGCGCCTGAACCTGCACGAGCGCCTCTGGCATTTGCCGCCCGCGACTTTTTCAGGTGGTGAGCAGCAGCGCGTGAACATCGCGCATGGCCTGATCGCCAACCATCCCGTGCTGTTGCTCGACGAACCAACCGCCTCGCTGGATGCCGACAACCGCCGCGTTGTGGTGGAGCTGATTCATGCAGCACGTGCGCGTGGGGCCGCTGTGGTCGGCATTTTTCACGACGACGAAGTTCGCGAAGCGGTGGCCAGCCGCTGCCTGGATGTCGAGCACTATCGAAAATCAAACTGAACCGGAAGATCCCCATGAAGCAGAAAATCATCAGGAACGCAAGAATTGTCACGGCCAGCGAAGAGTTCACCGGCTGTCTGGTGGTCGAGGGTGGCCTCATCCGCACCATTGAGCGCGGCGACACCTCGGTCACCGGTGCGCAAGACTGGGCCGGCGACTGGCTGCTGCCCGGCCTCGTCGAGCTGCACACCGACAACCTCGAAAAACACCTGGTGCCGCGGCCCGGCGTGTTGTGGAACGCCCATTCCGCCACGGTCATGCACGACGCGCTCTGCGCGGCTGCCGGCATCATCACGGTGCTCGATTCGGTTGTGATCGGGGACATGGACCAGGGCGGCACACGCAGCCAGACCCAGCATGTGTCGATCGAGGCCCTGCACGAGTGCCGCGCCGAAGGCCTGCTGCGGGTCGAGCACCTGCTGCACCTGCGTTGCGAGGTCTCGGCCCCCGACATCGTGGAGGTGTTCGAGCACTATGCCGACGACTCCCTGCTCGAACTGGTCAGCGTGATGGACCACACGCCGGGCCAGCGCCAGTGGCGCGATCTCGGCAAGTACCGGCGCTATGCCGAGCGTTACGGCAGCTTCAACGACGCGGAATATGACACCCTGGTCCAGGAGCGTCGGGTGCACCAGGAGCGTTTTGCCATTCCCAACCGCGCGGCCGTTATTGCCGGCAGCCGCGCCCGTGGCCTGCCGGTGGCGAGCCACGATGACACGGAAGTGGCGCATGTCGAGCAGGCGAGCCAGGAGGGCATTGCCATCTCGGAGTTTCCGACCACCGTGGCCGCCGCCCGGGCGGCCCGGGATGCCGGGATGGGCATCGTCATGGGCGGACCCAACCTGGTCAAGGGTGGCTCGCATTCGGGCAATGTGTCGGCGGCTGAACTGGCGCAGCTTGATCTGCTCGACATTTTTTCGTCGGACTACGTGCCCGCCAGCTTGCTGCAGTCGGCCTTTCTGCTGCGCGATACGGCCGGCTGGAGCCTGCCCAAGGCAGTCAATACCGTCACGCGCAACCCGGCCCGCGCCATTGGCCTGACGGACCGCGGTGAGCTGGCCCCCGGCCTGCGCGCCGACCTGATCCGGGTCCGGATGAGCGGCGGCATGCCCATCGTGCGGGCCGCCTGGCACCAGGGTGTGCGCGCATTCTGAGCGTGCCGGCCCCCCCCGGGGGGCGTGTCAGCCGGTCACCTACAAGCGATCGGGCTGTCGGCTGACTTTCCGGAATTTTTCTCGTCTTCTAAAGTGCAGCCATCCGTTTTATCGTTCATATGCCACCCATGTGTACAAGGAGCTGCTGCCATGCAAGTCGACGCCCCCAGCGCCAATCCTTTCATGTTGATGATGACGCCCCAAAAGGTGCTGGAGGCGATGAAGAAGTCTGATGGCCTGCGGCGCCTGCAACACCAGGTGTTTCACCCGCTGGACAGCCGCCCCGCTTTTCAGGAGGATGCGGAGCTTGCCGCTTTTGATGAGGCGATTGAACGCGCCAGCCTGGTCCTCCCCGAAGGGGAGAGCGCGCCACCGGCGTGACGACCAGACTGCTCAGGGCGCACGCGCCGGCTCTTTCATCGGCTCGCGCATCGTGACAAACTCCTCCGCCGCCGTCGGGTGGATGCCGATGGTGCTGTCGAAAATCGCCTTGGTCGCACCGGCCTTCATGGCTACCGCGAAACCCTGAACCACCTCGCCCGCGTCGGCCCCCACCATGTGCAGGCCGACCACGCGGTCCGAAGCGTCGTCCACCACCAGCTTCATCAGCGTGCGCTCGGTGCTGCCGCTCAGGGTGTGCTTGAGTGCCTTGAACTCGCTGCGGTAAATGCTGACCTTGCCGAATTCCTTGCGCGCATCGGCTTCCGAATAACCCACGGTGCCAATGTTCGGGTGGGTGAACACCGCGGTCGGGATGAAGTCGTAACTCATGCGGCGCGGCTTCTTGCCGGCCGCGGCGCCAAACAGGTGGTCGACCACCACCATGGCCTCGCCCAGCGCCACCGGCGTCAGCTGGATGCGTGCGGTCACGTCGCCCAGCGCGTAGATCGACGGCACCGAGGTCTGGTAGTGGGCATTGACCTCGATGGCCCCCTGGTGGTTGAGCGGGACACCCGCGTTTTCCAGGCCCAGGCCGGCCACGTTGGGCAGGCGGCCGGTCGCGTACAGCACGGCATCGACCGTGGTGCTGCTGCCGTCCTGCAGTTGCACGTGCAGCCCGTCCGCCGCCTGGCTGATGGCCGCCACATCGGCGTGCAGCCGCAAGTCCACGCCGGTCTTGAGCATTTCCGCGGCCACGAAGGTCCGCACTTCCGCGTCGAAGCCGCGCAACACCTGGGCGCCGCGGTAAAGCTGGGTGACCTTGGCACCCAGGCCGTTGAAGATGGAGGCAAATTCGCAGGCGATGTAGCCGCCGCCCACCACCAGAAGGCGCGCGGGGAAAGGCGTTATGTCGAAAATCTGGTCCGAGGTGATCACCAGCTCACGGCCCTTCACCTCGGGCAGGCTGGGCCGGCCGCCGGTGGCGACCAGGATGTGTTTGGCGGTGTAGCGGCTGCCTTCCACCTCGACCGTGTGGGCGTCGGCCAGGGTGGCCCAGCCCTCGATGATCTGCACGCCCGAGCCCTGGAGCAGCTGGATGTACACGCCGTTGAGGCGCGAAATTTCAAGCGCCCGGTTGGTCTTGAGTCGCTCCCAGTGGAACACCGGCGCCTCGCCGGTCCAGCCGAAGCCGCGCGACTCTTCAAAGGCTTCGGCATAGTGTGCCGCGTAGCTGTACAGTTTTTTGGGGATGCAGCCGACGTTGACGCAGGTGCCGCCCATGGCGGCCACCTCGGCCAGCGCCACGCGCGCGCCGCGCTGCGCGGCCATGCGCGCGGCGCGCACGCCGCCGCTGCCGCCGCCGATGACAAACAGGTCAAAGTCAAAATTTTTCATGGGTTGTGTTCTGTGTTCTTGCCGGAAAGGACTCAAGCATGCCTGCAGCGCCTTGAGCCTGCAAGGGACGGGGCTTTTGATATAAAAATGATAGCTGCCTTCGTACTACCCGCCTGGGCTTCGGGCTGATTGAATGCTTGAGCCCAGGAACCGTCACCGGCGCTCAGGTTTGAAACTCCCGGAGTTCGTGCCTGATCCTGGCCCGCATCGAGGCCTTGCCTGGTTTTGTGCCCATGGTCAAAACCCCCGTCGGACTGGCAGCATGAGCCGCCGGGCCGTTCCCAAGGCGAATACCGCAGCGCGTGGCGCGGAGGTCTACCAGTGAGCCGCCGGGCCGTTCCCAAGGCGGCTACCGCAGCGCGTGGCGCGGAGGTGAGTGCATGATCATTCCCACGTTTCACGAGGGTGAACGTGCGGTGCAGGCGCGTATGGGCGTGCAGGAGCGGCGCAATCGCATGAACGGCGTGCTGCGCCATGCGGGCGCTTCTGGGTTTTCGGTGGAACTCAGCCAGAGTTTCGACAACTGCCCCAAGTACATCCAGGCACGTGAACCGGTGTATCTCGAAGACCGCCCCGATGCCGCCCCCGGTGCCGCGCCGGTGGTGCACGAGTTGTTGCAACTCGACGACGCGGCGCGCCGCATCGTCACCAGTGCCGACGCGTTTTTTATCGCCACGGTCTACGCCGGTGACACCATGCAGGCGGGCCGCGCCGCGGGCGTGGACGTGTCGCACCGCGGCGGCAAGCCCGGATTTGTGCGCCGGCAACTACTTTTTCAACACGCTGGGCAATATCTCGGTGAATCCGCGCGCCGGCCTGCTGTTCATTGATTTCGACAAGGGCGACCTGCTTTACCTGGCCGTCATGGCCGGAATCCTCTGGGACGGCCCCGAGCTGCAATCCTTTGCCGGTGCGCAACGCCTGATGCGTTTCAGGGTGCAATCGATGCGCCTGGTGGAGTCCTCATGGCCCCTGCGCTGGGGCGGGGCGGAGCTGTCTCCCGCGCTGGAGGGTACCGGCGCCTGGACCCAAGCCCCATGCTGAATCGCCTCAGCCGATGGCTTCCAGCGCGAGTTCGCGCTCCAGCCAGGCGCGGAATTTTTGCACCGCCGGCCGTTCCGCGCTGTGGACCGACGTGACGATGTGGTAGCCCAGGCCCGCGACCGTCTGGCCGGGCAGGACCACGTTCAATTGACCGCTGCCCAGCAGCGGCAGCACCAGCGGCGTGCGCCCTATGGCGACCCCGGCGCCTTGCACTGCGGCCGTCAACACATGTTCGTACTGCGAAAAATACAGGCAAGGCTGCCGGGCCGAGGGCTTCAGACCCAGCCGTTCGTACCAGGCCGTCCAGGACATCCACGCAAAGCGCGTGGCCGGGTCGTGGTACACCAGCAGCGGCGTTTGCAGGATGTCGGTGGCCGAGTGGATGCGCGCCGCGACGGCCGGCGCCGCGACCAGCAGGGCTTGTTCCTGCAACAGGGGCGGCGGGCCTTCGCCGGCGGGCAACACAGGCCTCAGCCGCACGGCCAGGTCCATGCCTTCGCGTTCCAGGTTCACCCGGGCTTCCGAAGCGTCGACACGCACGTCAATGGCGGGCTCCTGCAGCTGGAATTTTGCGAGTTTGGGCGCCAGCCACAGCGCAGCGAAGGAGGGCGTGGTGGTGACAGCCACCGACGCCCGGTCGACCGCCAGCAGGCGGTCCACGGCCGAGGCCAGTTGCGCCAGCGCCGCGCGGGCCGCCTCATAAAGCTCGCGGCCCTGCGGCGTGAGGCTCAGCCCCTTGCCGCCGCGCAGGAACAGCGCTTTTCCCAGCGCGTCTTCCAGGATTTTGATCTGCTTGCTGACCGCCGACTGCGTGATGCACAGCTCCTCGGCCGCTGCCGTGAAGCTCAGGTGCCGCGCCGCCGATTCAAAGCCGCGTATCGCGTCCAGCGACATGGCGCGCAGCGCATGGGAAGAAGAAGGGCTCAGCATGGCATGAATGGCAGGAATGCCCCGGATGACAAACCATCCGGCCGCGCGGGCCGGGACGAGGGAAGAATCAAACCACACTTTCCAGGGAGACCACCATGTTTATTCTGCAAACCCCGCTGACGCTCGGGCCCATCCCCAAACCCCTGCGCCTGCGGCGCGGCCAGGTCCTGACCTGCACCGGGGGTTGCCTCTGGATCACCAGCGATGCGCTGGCCGGGCGCCGGGACAGCGACGTCGTGCTCGAGAGCGGCGAGTCCTTTGTCACGCCGCAAGCCGCGACCTACTTTGTGGGCGCCCCGCGCGGTTGGGGCGTCCTGTCATTTGTATCCCCGCCCACCCCTGCCCGAAACCCGCTGGAGACAACATGCTGATAGAAACCGGACGCCATGGCCAACAGGTGGTACTCACCCTCAGCCGCCCCGACAAACTCAATGCGCTGAGTTATGAACTGATAGACGAACTCATGGACAGACTCAACGCCCTGGAGCGCGACGACAGCGTGCGCTGCCTCGTGCTGACCGGGCAGGGCGGCAAGGCATTCAGTTCAGGCGCCGACATCGCGGGTTTCGCGCCCGATGTCGCCGCATCGCCCGAGGCGGCTTACCGCAACTTCGTTTTGCGCGGCCAGGCCCTGACGCGGCGCATCGAGAACTACCCCAAGCCCATCATCGCGGGCATCAACGGCATCGCCTTCGGCGGCGGCTGCGAAATCATGGAGGCCTGCAGCCTGGCGATCGCGGCGGAACATGCGCGCTTTGCCAAACCCGAAATCCGGCTTGGTTTTCCGCCACCCTTCGGCGGCACGCAGCGCCTGCCACGCCACATAGGCCGCAAGCACGCCAACGAGATGATCCTGACAGGCGACGCCATCAGCGCCGGGGAAGCCCTGTTGCTCGGCCTCGTCAACCACGTGGTGCCGGCCCATGAACTGCTGCCGGCCTGCCTGCAGATGGCAGACCGCATCGCCGAAAACTCCGCCGTGGCCGTGACGGCCTCGCTGCGCGCGGTGACGCGCGGGCTCAATGCGTCCATCGACGAGGGTCTGGCCATCGAGGCGGCGCAGGTCATGGTTGCGGTGGCTTCGCAGGATGCGCGGGAGGGCACGGCCGCCTTCGTTGAAAAGCGCCGGCCGGTGTTCTGCCACCACTGAAGCGCTGTTTCAGTCGCCAAGCCGGTGACCGGCGACGACTTCTCCCGGGCTTGCGCCTTACCTCGAGGCGGTGGCGCGGGTGCGGCCGTAGTGGCGCGTCAGTTCGATGCTGGCCACACACACGGCCAGCCAGGCCGTGCCGGAGGCAAACCCGGCGAGCACGTCGGTGGCGAAGTGCACTTGCAGAAAAACCCGGCTGCAGCCGACCGAAAACGCCAGGGTGGCAGCCAGCAGCACCAGCGGCAGACTGGCGCGGCGCGCCATGGCCGGCGGCAGGCTGTGGATCAGCACATAGGCCAGCATGCCGTAGACGACCACCGATCCGCTGCTGTGCCCGCTCGGGAAACTCCAGCCGTCCGCATGCACCAGGGCGCTGTCGTGCACGGGCCGGGTTCTTTCAAACAGCGCCTTGAGGGTGGTGTTGAGCAAGGCGTTGCCGCTGACGGCCAGCACCCAGCCCAGGGCCAGCCAGCGCCGGCCGCGCAGCAGCAACACCGTCGCCACTCCCACACCCCATGCCGCCAGGGTAGCGGTGTCGCCAAGCCGGGTGACCCACGCGAAAACCTGCAGGGCCCACCCGGCGGTGCTGGCGCGAAGCGCGTCTGAAAACAGCTGGTCGAGCTGGCCGGCGCGTGGGCCATCACCGAGGGCTTCGGCAATTTCCGCAAAAACGGCCGCTGCGCCCACCAGCACGGCAAACCCCGATGCCAGCCGGATCAGCAGGAAGGCACCGGCCGGCAGCGTGCTGGTCTTGCTTGGCACGGCGTAGCGCTGCGCCAGCCACCACAGCAGGGTGGCGGCGGGCAGCAGCAAGGCCAGCAGCGCAAAAAAGAGCGTCAGGCCCAAGTTGCCCAGGGCCTGGACCACGGCGGCGGAAGTATCAGCAAAAGGCATGGCGGGTGGGCGGGTGACAGCAGGTAAGGGGAAAAGGGCGTTCCGGCTAGCTTACGCTGTGCGGGCGTCTGCGGCCCCTGTTGGTGTCACCGGCGCTGGCCGACCCTGAAACGCTATTAATATAGTAGCTGAAGGCGCACGTCCCATAAGGGCTGGAACCTTTTTTATTCATATTTTGACCGCCTCGGGCGGCGGCGGCGCCTGCGCCTGCCAGGGGCTCTCCAGGTGCGCCAGGGGGCGGGAAAAGCCTCAGCGCCGATAATCAGGGGATGACTTCTTCCCCTTCGACTTCCGGCGCAGCCAGCACCGACTTCAGCACGCTGCCGCTGAACCCTGCGATGCAGGCCAATCTCAAAACCCTGGGTTACCTGGCCATGACGCCGATCCAGGCGGCCAGCCTGCCGCTGGCGCTGGCCGGCAAGGACCTGATCGCGCAGGCCAAAACCGGCAGCGGCAAGACCGCGGCGTTTGCGCTGGCCCTGCTGGCCAACCTCAATGCGCGGCGTTTTGCGGTGCAGGCCATGGTGCTCTGCCCGACACGTGAGCTGGCGGACCAGGTCGCCACGGAAATCCGCCGCCTGGCGCGGGCGGAAGAAAACGTGAAGGTGGTGGTGCTCTGCGGCGGCGTGCCGCTGCGCAACCAGACCGCCAGCCTGGAAAACGGCGCCCACATCGTGGTTGGCACGCCGGGCCGCATCATGGACCACCTGGCGCGCGGCAACCTGACGCTGGAGGCGATGAACACGCTGGTGCTCGACGAAGCCGACCGCATGCTGGACATGGGCTTTTTCGACGACATCGCCACCGTCGCCAAACAGTGCCCGAAAGAACGCCAGACCCTGCTGTTTTCTGCCACCTACCCGGAAGGCATTGCGAAAATCAGCCAGCAGTTCATGAAGACGCCGCAAACCATCACGGTGCAGGCGCAGCATGAAAAAACCAAAATCCAGCAGCGCTGGTACCAGGTGCCCGACAGCGACCACGACGAAGCCCGCCTGGGCGCCGTCGCGCAGGTGCTGCGGCACTTCCGCCCGGCAAGCACGCTGGCGTTTTGCAACACCAAGTCGCAGTGCCGCGCGCTCGTGGCTTATCTCAAAGACCAGGGCTTCAGCGCGCTGGCCTTGTTTGGCGAGCTCGAGCAGCGCGAGCGCGACCAGGTGCTGGTGCAGTTTTCCAACCGCAGCTGCTCGGTGCTGGTGGCCACCGACGTGGCGGCGCGCGGCCTGGACATAACGCAGCTCGAAATGGTCATCAACGTCGACGTGACGCCGGACGCCGAGGTGCACATCCACCGCATCGGGCGCACCGGCCGTGCCGACGAAGAGGGCTGGGCCATCAGCCTGGCCAGCATGGACGAGATGGGGCACGTCGGGAAAATCGAGGTGCTGCAGAAAGCCGAGTCCGAGTGGCACAAGCTCAGCGAACTGACGCCGGCCAGCAACGAGCCGCTGCTGCCGCCCATGGTGACCTTGCAGATCGTCGGTGGCCGCAAGGAAAAAATCCGCGCGGGCGACGTGCTGGGCGCGTTGACCGGTGAAGCCGGCAATGTGCCGCCTTTCACGCGCGAGCAGGTCGGCAAGATCAACGTCAATGAATTTTCCACCTATGTCGCGGTGGACCGCGCGATTGCCAGCCAGGCCCAGCAAAAGCTGGCTACCGGCGGCGTCAAGGGCAAAAGTATCAAGGTGCGCTTCATGGACGAGGCCTGAGCGGGCAACCCTGTGACAGCCGGCGCGCCGAGCACATCCGGGCTGGCCGTGGTGGTGGGCGCCGGCGGTGCGCTGGGAGCGGCCCTGCTGGCGCAACTGCAGCACGAGGGTCCATACGACCGCGTGCTGGGCCTGGGCCGTGCGGGCGAGATCCGCATCGACTATGCGGATGAGGCCAGCATCGCTGCGGCGGCGCAGGCCGTCGCCAACATGTGTGCCGAGTCCGGGCTGGCACTGCGCCTGTTGCTGGTCGCGACCGGCTTTCTCCATGGTGCGCAAGGCCAGCCCGAACGCAGCTGGCGCCACCTCGATGCCGGTTACCTGCAGCAGGTCTTCCTGGTCAACACCTTCGGTCCGGCGCTGCTGATCAAGCATTTCTTTCCGCTGCTGCCCCGGCAGGGGCGCTGCGTGGCCGGCTTTGTGTCGGCCAGGGTCGGCAGCATCAGCGACAACGCGCTGGGGGGCTGGTACGGCTACCGGGCATCGAAGGCGGCGCTCAACCAGCTGGTCAAAACCGCGGCCATCGAGCTGACGCGCAACAACAGCGAAAGCATTTGCGTGGCGCTGCACCCAGGCACGGTGAACACGCCGCTGAGCCAGCCCTTTGCCAAATCCGGGCTCACGGTGCGCCCGCCGCAGGAAGCCGCCGGCGATCTGCTGGCTGTGCTCGCTGGTCTGGCGCCGGCCGATACGGGGGCGCTGGTGGACTACCGGGGGCAGACGCTGCCTTTTTGAGGGTTCAACTCAAAAAACGACTCCAGCCCTTGACTGGATTACGCTGACAGCTATAAAAACAGGAGCGAATCGCGTCCCGCCCAAGCGTTTGCCGATATGCGCGGCGGGGCTCGCGTGTGTCTGTAGGCGGCCAGGCCCGGTGCACGTCAGACCTTGCCTCCGGCGCAGATACGCCTGCATCGCCAGCATCATGGCCGTTCGGCCCGTTGTGGCCCGCTGCCTGCTTTTGCGCGCCACAATTGATGCAGCGCGGCGATGCCAGCGGGCTTCGTTGTCACGCCACCCCGCCATTTCCCCGCGAACGCAGACTGCCTGAACCAGGTTTGGCTGCCGCATCACTCCAGGAAGACACCGTATGGTCAGGCTTAAATTTTCCATTGAACTGGGTTACCAGGTCGCCGATGCCGGCTGCGATTTCATCTTCGATATCCATGCGGCCCACACGCGCGAGCAGGCGGTGGTCAGCGAAACCCTGGGCATCAGCCAGGTCCTGCAGCCCGAGTTTTATACCGACGCGGTCAGCCGCAATCGCTACCTCAAGTTCAGGGCCATGCCCGGTCCGCTGACGGTCAGTTACGGGGCGACGGTGGACATTCGCCACCATGTGGCGCAACCCGACCAGGTGGCCGAGGTCGGCGTGTTGCAGCTGCCCGGCGCGGTGCTGCCTTATCTCTACCCCAGCCGTTATTGCCAGTCCGACCGGCTGCACCGGCTGGCCGTCAAGGAGTTTGGCCAGCTGCGCCAGGGTTACAGCCGGGTCCAGGCCATCCGCGACTGGGTCAACCAGCGTGTGACCTTTACTTCCAACAGCTCGACCGGCTACACCACCGCGGTGGATACGCTGATCGACGAGGCCGGTGTTTGCCGCGATTTTGCGCACCTGATGATTGCGCTGTGCCGTGCGGTCAACATTCCGGCGCGGTTTGTCAGCGGCATCGACTACGGCGCCGACCCGGCCTTGGGTCCGACCGATTTTCACGCCTATGTCGAGGTTTATGTGGGCCACCGCTGGTACATGTTCGACCCCTCGGGAACGGCGATTCCGATGGGGTTTGTGCGCCTGGCCACCGGCCGTGATGCGGCAGACGCCGCGTTTGCAACCATGTTCGGCGGTGTCAGCTCGTCGGCGCCGGTGATCAGCATCGAGGCCTTGCCCGATGATCAGGGCCAGCTGGTGATGCCCCAGCATGTGGCCGAGGCGCTGTCTACCGATGGAGCGGCAGACAACTAGGCGAGGGCTACCGGACTTTCCGGACCCGTCAGTTGCTTACGCGTCGGGCGCGGCCGCAGCGCGCCGGCGCCGCTCCATGTAAGCCTGCAACTCGCCGACCACACCCTTGCGGAAGGCCAGCACGCACAGCACAAAAATCACGCCGATGATCACGGTGACCCAGGAGCCCACCTTGTCGGCGAGCAGGTTTTGCAGCGAGATCACGATGCCAGCGCCGAACACCGGGCCGAAGAAGGTGCCGACACCGCCGAGCAGCGTCATCAGGATCACTTCGCCCGACATCGACCAGTGCGCGTCGGACAGGGTGGCAAAACCCATGACCAGGGTCTTGAGCGAACCGGCCAGGCCGGCCAGCGCGGCCGACAGCACAAAGGCCAGCAGCTTGTAGCGGTCCACCTGGTAGCCCAGCGAAATCGCGCGCGGTTCGTTCTCACGGATCATCTTGAGCACCTGGCCGAAAGGCGAACGCACGATGCGCGAGATGGCCAGAAAACAGCCGACAAACACCGCCACCACCAGGTAGTACATGGCGGTGTCCGACTCCAGCGAGAACAGGCCGAACAGCGCACCGCGCGGCACGCCCTGCAGGCCGTCTTCACCCCCGGTAAACGGTGCCTGCAGGCAGACGAAATACACCATCTGCGCAATCGCCAGCGTGATCATGGCGAAGTAGATGCCCTGGCGCCGGATGGCGACCATGCCGACCACCAGGCCGATCAGGCCCGAGGCCACCACGCCGGCCACGATGCCCAGCTCGGGCGTCCAGCCCTGCGACTTGACGATCCAGCCGGTGACGTAGGCGGCCGAGCCGAAAAACGCCGCGTGGCCGAAAGACAGCAGGCCGGTGAAACCCAGTAGCAGGTTGAAGGCGCAGGCAAAAATGGCGAAGCACAGCAGCTTCATGACAAACACCGGGTAGAGGCCGAGCATGGGCGCCACCAGCGCCAGGATCAGCAGCGCGATGTAGGTGATTCGAATGAGTTTGGCGGCTTGGGTCATCTGCTTGTTGTCATGGGGAGAAGTGATGGCAGGGCTCATGGCTCAGGCCTCCTTGCCGAACAGGCCGGCGGGCCGGAACATCAGCACGATGACCATGATGACAAACACCACAATGTTGGAGGCTTCGGGATAAAACACCCGTGTCAGCCCTTCGACGATGCCCAGGCCGAGGCCGGTCACGATGGAACCCATGATGGAGCCCATGCCGCCGATCACGACCACGGCAAACACCACGATGATCAGGTTGGAGCCCATCAGCGGGTTGACCTGGATGATGGGTGCGGCCAGCACACCGGCCAGCGCGGCCAGTGCGGCGCCGGCGCCGTAGGTCAGCATCACCATCATGGGCACGTTGATGCCGAAGGCCTGCACCAGCGCGGCGTTTTCGGTGCCGGCGCGCAGGTAGGCGCCGAGCCGGGTGCGCTCGATGAGGTACCAGGTGCCCAGGCAGACCACCAGCGACACCAGCACCACCCAGGCGCGGTAGTTCGGCAGGACCATGAAGCCCAGGTTGGTCGCGCCCGAGAGCAGCTCAGGCACGTTGTAGGACTGGCCTGACGCGCCGTACAGCTCGCGGAACACACCCTCGAGAATCAGCGCCAGACCAAAGGTCAGCAGCAGGCCGTACAGCGGGTCGAGCTTGTACAGGTGTTTGAGGAAAAGACGCTCGATGACCACGCCGAGCGTGCCCACCAGCAGCGGTGCCAGGATCAGCGCCGCCCAGTAATTGATGCCGAACTTGTCGAGCATGATCCAGGCGGCAAAGGCGCCCAGCATGTACAGTGCGCCGTGCGCAAAATTGACCACGCCCAGCAGGCCGAAGATCACCGCCAGCCCGAGGCTGAGCATGGCGTAAAACGCGCCATTGACCAGGCCCAGCAGCAGCTGGCCCAGAAAGGCTTGATGGGGAATACCGAAAATTTCCATGGAGACCCGTCAGTTCACGCTGTGAGAGTACAAACAATAGCAAAGTAAAAAGTGGCCGGCCGCGCTGCGACCGGCCACTTCGGGGTCAGCTTACTTCTTGAGCAGGGCGCACTTGGACTCGGCGACCGTGGTGAAGGCCTGGTCACCAGGGATCTTGGCGACCATTTTGTAGTAGTCCCATGGGGTGGTGGACTCTTTGGCCGACTTGACCTGGTACAGGTACATGTCGTGGATCATGCGGCCGTCGGCGCGGATCTGGCCCTTGTTGTAGAAGTCGTCGATCTTCATGCCCTTGAGCGTGGCCATGACCTTGTCGCCGTCTGTTGTGCCGGCGGCCTGTACGGCCTTCAGGTAGCTCGTCGCGGCCGAGTAGTCGGCGGCCTGCAGGCTCGAAGGCATGCGTTTGTACTTGTCGAAGAAGCGCTTGGCGAACGCACGGGATGCGTCGTCCTGGTTCCAGTACCAGCTGTCGGCGAGCTGCAGGCCTTCGGTGTTGGCCAGGCCCAGGCTGTGCACGTCGTTGATGAACACCAGCAGGCCGGCCACCTTCATGGTCTTGTTGATGCCGAATTCCTTGGCGGCTTTCATGGCGTTGGTGAAGTCGCCGCCCGCGTTGGCCAGTGCCAGCACCTGGGCCTTGGACGATTGCGCCTGCAGCAGGAAGGATGAAAAGTCGGAGGCATTGAGCGGGTGGCGCACGGCGCCGGCCACGGTGCCGCCGTTGGCCTTGACCACGGTCGTTGCATCACCTTCGAGCGAATAACCGAAAGCATAGTCGGCCGTCAGGAAGAACCAGTTCTTGGCACCGGACTTCACCAGGGCGCCGCCGGCCACCTTGGCCAGTGCCACGGTGTCGTAGGCGTAATGCACGGTGTAAGGCGAGCAGGCTTCATTGGTCAGGCGGGCCGAGCCGGGGCCGATGGCGATGAAGGGTTTCTTTCTTTCTTCGGCGATCTTGGCCATGGCCAGTGCCGTGCCCGAGTTGGTGCCGCCGATCAGCATGGACAGGCCATCCTTGTCCATCCACTCGCGTGCCTTGGAGCTGGCCACGTCGGCCTTGTTCTGGTGGTCGGCGGTCAGTACTTCGATCGGACGGTTCAGCACCTTGCCGCCGAAATCCTGGGCAGCCCACTTGACCATTTCACCACCGGCCGGGCCGTCGATGTCGGCGTACAGGCTGGACATGTCGGTGATGAAGCCGATCTTGACGGGGCCGGTGTTCTGCGCGGAGGCGGCGGCGGCGAAGCCGATGGCCAGTGCGGCGACGAGGGTTTTGAGTTTCATGGAGTCTCCTTGGGTTGTGGTCGAAAGCGGAAAAAGTGGAAAGGGCCTGGCCGGACGGCGGTCAGACACCGAGGTATTCCTGCAGCATGCCCATGTTCTGGGTCAGCTCGTTCTGCGCAAACTGTTTCACGATGGTGCCGTGTTCCATCACGTAAAAGCGGTCGGCCAGCGGCGCGGCGAAGCGGAAGTTCTGCTCGACCAGCACGATGGTGTAACCCTTGGCCTTGAGCGTCAGAATCATCTCGGCGAGCTTTTGCACGATGACGGGCGCCAGGCCCTCGGAGATTTCGTCGAGCAGCAGCAGGCGTGCGCCGGTGCGCAGGATGCGTGCCACCGCCAGCATCTGCTGCTCGCCGCCCGACAGGCGTGTGCCGGGGCTGGACGCGCGTTCTTTCAGGTTGGGAAACATGGCGTAGATTTCGTCGAGGCTCATGCCGCCCGGTGCCAGCGTGGGCGGCAGCATCAGGTTTTCCTCGGCGGTCAGGCTGGCGAAGATGCCACGCTCTTCAGGGCAGTAACCCACACCCAGGTGCGCCACCTTGTGCGGCGCCAGCTTGATGGTTTCTTCACCGTTGATGCGGATCGAACCCTTGCGCGAACCGGTCAGGCCGACGATGGCACGCATGGTGGTGGTGCGCCCGGCGCCGTTGCGGCCCAGCAGTGTGACCACCTCGCCCTCGTGCACCGTCAGGTTCACACCGTGCAGGATGTGCGACTCGCCATACCAGGCGTGCAGGTTCTCGATTTTCAGGAGTTCTTTGGTCATGCAGGCCTCCGGCGTGCCATAAAAGTCAGCCAACGCAGCGAAGAGGTGAGCGTGCGGACTGTGTCTTCACCAGCCGGGGCCGCGGAACCGGCTTTGCCGGGCCGCAGGCGCAGCGCCCCCCTGGGGGGCAGCGTGTTACACGAAGTGAAAAGCGTGGGGGCCAACATCAGTGCGCTCCCTGCAGTTCGGTGTTGGCCGTGCCCATGTAGGCTTCGATCACCAGCGGATTTTTCGACACTTCGGCGTACGGGCCGTCGGCAATGATGGCGCCGCGCTGCAGCACCGTGATGCGGTCGGCGATCGACGAGACCACGTTCATGTTGTGCTCCACCATCAGGATGGTGCGCCCGGCGGAGACCTTCTTGATCAGCTGTGTCACGCGGTCCACGTCTTCGTGGCCCATGCCCTGTGTGGGTTCGTCCAGCAGCATCAGCTCGGGCTCGAGCGCCAGCGTGGTGGCCAGCTCCAGCGCGCGTTTGCGGCCGTAGGGCAGGTTGACGGTCAGCTCGTCGGCGAAGTCCTGCAGGTCCACCTCGGCCAGCAACTGGCGGGCGCGGTCATGCAGGGGAAACAGCGTGCTTTCGGCTTTCCAGAAATGAAACGAGGTGCCCAGGTTGCGCTGCAGCGCGGCGCGCACGTTTTCCAGCACGGTCATGTGCGGAAACACTGCCGAGATCTGGAAGGAACGGACAATGCCGCGCCGAGCCGTCTGCGCCGGCTTTTCGGTCGTGATGTCCTTGCCGTTGAAAAGGATGGTGCCGGTGGTCGGAGGCAGAAATTTGGTCAGCAGGTTGAAGAAAGTGGTTTTGCCCGCGCCGTTGGGGCCGATCAACGCGTGGATATGGCCGCGCTGGACCTTCAGGTCCACCTGGTTGACGGCCACGAATCCCTTGAATTCCTTGGTCAACCCACGCGTTTCAAGAATGAACTCCGCTGACAAATTGCTCTCCGGCTACAGACATTGAAGGGGCGGGCGCACAGGCCCGTCACAGAGAATTTCATGCTAACGAGTCGCGTTGTCGAGCGTGAGCGGGTTAGGACTTAGGTAGTTTTACGTGCCGGGCTGGCGCAGGGAAAACCCGCAGGCAGGGCCGCCCTCTGTCAGGGGACAAGGATGCCCGCCGCGGCAGGGTTTTGCCAGAAGGAAAGCCGGTGGGCGCCGGCCTTTCAGCGCGCGTGGGTCACACCGCCGTCGACCACCAGCGTGGAGCCGACCACGTAGTCCCCGGCGCGCGAGGCCAGGTAGATGGCGGCGCCGGCCATGTCGGCATCCTGCCCCACGCGGCCGGCCGGGATGCGTGCGGCGACCGCCTCGCCGTGGTCGCGGGCGTCCTTGTTCATGTCCGAGGCAAAAGCGCCGGGCGCGATCGCGCTGACCACGATGTTGTCCTGGATCAGGCGCAAGGCCATGCGCCGGGTCAGCTGGATCAGGCCGGCCTTGCTCGCCGCATAGGAATAGGTCTCCATGGGGTTGACCGAAATGCCGTCGATGGAGGCAATGTTGATGACCTTGGCGGGGCGCTGCTCGCCGGACTTGCGCAGGGCGGTGATCAGCGCCTGCGTCAGGAAGAAAGGCGTCTTGAGGTTCAGGTCCATCACCTTGTCCCAGCCGCTTTCGGGAAACTCGTCAAACGGGGCGCCCCAGGCGGCGCCGGCGTTGTTGACCAGGATGTCGAGCTGCGGCTCGTGCGCACCGTA
Source organism: Polaromonas sp. (assembly GCF_029945925.1). Taxonomy (GTDB): domain Bacteria; phylum Pseudomonadota; class Gammaproteobacteria; order Burkholderiales; family Burkholderiaceae_C; genus Polaromonas. The sequence continues at coordinate 110,269 of NZ_JAQSDN010000039.1, forward strand.
CGCCGCGGCCAGGCCCCTGGCCCCTTCGAGCGTCGAGACATCGGCGGGCAGCGACACGCAGTGCCCCAGGCTGGCCAGTTCCCTGGCGGTCTGGTCGCAGGCTGCGGCCTTGCGCGCCGAGATATAGACCCGCGCACCCTGCGCCAGGAAACCGGCGGCAATCATGCGGCCAATGCCGCGCGAACCGCCGGTGATCAGCGCCGTGCGGCCCTGGAGGGAAAAAAGATCGTTCATCGCGGACTCCTGGCTGTGGGGGATGGGGGAGGGAAAGGCTTGCGTGGCAGCTTATCGCCAGTGCGGCGGCGAAGGCGTCACCTGCGTGTCTGCGCTGCACGGGGCCGGGACACCCGGCGTTTGTTATTTATGATAAAAAATGGCTCCAGCCCCTGATAGGCAAGCGCAACCAGCTATCAAAAAAGGAGCATCCGAGGCCTCCCCTCCGGGGCCTGGCATCCGTGCCGGACCGGCCCGGACAGCGGGAATCCGGGTAACAAGCAGGGACTTTCCTGCGGGCAGGCGCTTGCCAGGGGTAAGGTGGAGGGCTCAGCCACCTGCCAAGGAGACCTCATGCGTGTCGACATTTACCGCCGGGCCGAAGCCAATCGCCAGTTTTCCTACCTCGCTGTGCCTGAAGGGCGGCTGATTCCCGAGGAGGCCACGAATACCGATTGGGAGTCCGAAGCCCGCGCCGTGGAAATGGGTGCCAGCGCCGAGAAGATCAGCCAGTATGCGATTCCCCGCCCCGAGCAGCAAATTGCCGAAAAAGGCTACGCCATCACCAGCGTCAACCGCGCCGGCCACTGAGGGCGGTTTGGGGCCTGAAACCAGGCCTCAGGACACTCAGTCCCCGCGCGCTGCGGCGGCCCGGAGTTTGTCTTTCTTGCTGGGGCGTTTGCCCTTGATGCCGCCCGTCGAAGGCGGGCTGCCGACCTCGTCTGGCGACGGCTCGGCCGGCAGCGGTTCAAACCCTTCAATCTGCTCGAGCGGCAGGCTCACCTGCTGGCGTTTTTCGATCAGGCGCCAGTGGGCCAGCGTGTCCGCGCTGACAAAACTCAGGGCGACGCCGCTTTCTCCGGCGCGGCCGGTGCGGCCGATACGGTGGATGTACTCCACCGCCGAACGCGGCAGGTCGTAGTTCACCACCACCGGCAGCTGTGCAATGTCCAGGCCGCGGGCCGCCACATCGGTGGCGATCACCACCTTGAGCCGCGAGGCCTTGAAGTCGGCCAGCACCTGCGTGCGTTTGCCCTGGCTCAGCTCGCCATGGAAAGGCTCGGCGTTGATCCGCACCTTGCGCAGCTTGTCGGCCACGATTTCGGCCGCGTGTTTGGTGGCCACAAAGACCAGCACCCGGCGCCAGCCGTTGGTCTGGATCAGGTGGCGCAGCAGCTGGGTGCGCCGTCCGGCGTCCACGGCAATGGCCCGCTGCACGATGTCGGGTGCCTGCTCCGGCTCGGACAGGACTTCGATACGCACGGGTTCGCGCAGCAGCGTCTGCGCCAGGGCCTGCACGGCGGGCGGCAGGGTGGCCGAGAAAAACAGGTTCTGGCGCTGCGGCGCGAGCAGGGCGAGGATGCGCCCGAGTTCGTCGGCAAAACCGAGCTCGAAGAGCCGGTCGGCCTCATCGAGCACCAGCGCCGTGACGCCGGACAGCACCAGTGCGTTGTGGTCCACCAGGTCCAGCAGGCGGCCGGGGGTGGCGACCACGATGTCGGCCCCGCCGCGCAGGTTCATCATCTGCGGGTTGATGGACACGCCGCCAAACACAGTCGCCACCTTCAGGGCCTGCGGCAGCTGCTGCGCCAGGCTGCGGACGGTCTCGCCGACCTGCGCCGCGAGTTCACGTGTGGGGACCAGGACCAGCGCGCGTACCCTGCGCGGCTTCTGGTGCGGGCCCGCCAGCAGTTGCTGCAGCAGCGGCAGCACAAAGGCCGCCGTCTTGCCCGAACCGGTTTGCGCCGAACCCAGCACATCACGGCCCTGCAGGATGGCGGGAATCGCGGCGGTCTGGATCGGTGTGGGCGCCAGATAGCCCCTGGTGCCGACGGCGTGCAGCAGGGCGGGGGACAGGCCCAGTGAGGAAAATGGCATGAAAAGGGAGCTTTGAGGGAGCTTGGTGAGGGTGAAGGTGGTTCCGGAGAGCGCCCGCCGTAAAGGCCCAGTTTAAGCGCTTGCGACCCGGGGTCGCGGAGCAGCGCAAGCCGCATAATCAAGGGCACACAAATCACGTCCGTCCGGGCTGATACCAGACCCCCGAAAGGCACCCGTGAAAAAGACATTCCAGCTCAACATCGAAGGCAAAAACCGGGATCGCGTGCTCGATGCCGTCAAGCACGAAATCCGAAAATACGTCAAAAGGCAACGCCGGGTGCCGCTGCCCGAGGGCGTGGACTACTGGGATTTCGACTGCCGTTTCGGCACCACTCCGGACAAGGCCGCCGTGGTGCATTTTGCGACCATCATGGGATTGATCGATGCAGTGGCCGCGGAAGGCGGCGCTGCGTTTTACCTCGAACTGCTCGCCAAAGAGGGGCACCGCACGGCCAGACCCGCCGCGGCCCCCGCGGAAAGTGCGGATGGACAGGACGCATCGTCCTGAAGCACCCTTTGCATTTCCTCGAGTTCGATTACAGCGAAGACGCGCAGGGCGTGGGGACTTTCGACGCGATGGCGTCTGTCCGGCCCGACCAGGTGGCGGCCGTCCGCACGGAAATCGTGCAGGTGCTGGAGTGGGCACATTCGGCCTTCCCGGGCCTGCAGGCGCCGCTGGACGATGGCGGGGAGTGGGACTTCAACCTGCAGGAGCAGGAAGAGGAGGCGGGCGACCGCTGGTACACGCTGACCCTGTCGATGGGCGGCAGCCCGCAGTTCTGTGCCGCCTTCAGGCAGCGTTTTGTTTACGCGTGAATCTCAAGCCTGCGGCGGCGGCAGGCCCAGCGCGTGAAAGACCTGGATCGCCGCCCAGGCGTCGTTGGCTGAATACACGATCTGGCTGTCCGTCAGCTGCCGGTTCGCCCAGTTCGAGGTGGTGGCTTTTCTCGACTTGATGAAACGCCGGTTGAACACCACAGCTACCGCGCCGCGGACGCCGATCTCCTTGGCGTAGCCGCGACTCCTGAACACCGCGTTGAGGTCCAGCACATTGCGCGGAGAAACGCCCAGGGTGCGCCGGATCTGCTGATGGTCGCCAGCCAGCCCGAAGCCCACCTTGGCTGCCGTTTCCAGCTCGAGAAGGGCCGACACGGTGTCGCGGCATCCTGCGTCATGCAACTGGAACACCCAGGCCTTGTGCAGGGTGGAAAACTGCACGACGTGCGGGCCTTCGGACACCTGGTCCCTGAAGAAGGTGGGTTTGGATTCGGTGTCAAAGCCCAGCACGGCGCTGGTCGCCAGTGACTGGAAGGCTTCATCGGCCTGCTGGCGCGTGGAGACCACAAAAATATCGGGCAAACCGAGCTGCGCCAGGGGCTCGAGCCGTGCAAGCTCCTCCTTGGTCGGCGACGGCAGGTGCGACATGCGGGGGGCAGGCGGTCAGGCCGGGGTGACGACGCTGGGGATGTCCGTGGCCGGCGGCGTGTTGCGGCTGCGGCCGCTGCGCACGATGCCGTCAATCATCACCATGCCCACACCGGGAATGTCGCCGCGCTGCACGCTGTCGAGCAGGTTCAGGCCGGACGAGTGCTGGGCCTTGTCCATGAACACGAAGTCGGCATCGCGGCCGACCTCGATCAGGCCGCAGTTGAGCTGGCGTATACGCGCCGTGTTGCCGGTGGCAAAACAGAAGGCCAGCTCCGCCGGAATGTTGCCCAGGCTGGACAGAAGGGCGATGAGCCGCAACATGCCCAGCGGCTGCACGCCGGAGCCGGCGGGCCCGTCCGTGCCGAGGATCACCCGGTGCGGGCATTTGAGCTGCAACGCGGCCTGCGCCGCCGCAATGGCGACCTTTTCGTTGCCGTTGTGCACGATCTCGATGGCGCGCGAGGACTTTTCACAGAGCTCGCAGACATGCTGCTCCGACAGGGCGGTGTGCCCGCCGTTGATGTGGCCGATCACGTCGGCGTCGGCCTCGAGCACCACGTCCTTGTCGATCAGGCCGGAGCCGGGAATCGACGGGCCACCGGTGTGGATGGTGCTCTGGATGCCGTACTTGCGGGCCCAGGCCACCATCTCCCTGGCTTCGTAGCCGGCCTTGACCGAGCCCAGGCCGACCTCACCGAGCAACGTGACGCCGGCTTCGGCCAGCTCCTTGAAGTCCTGCTCGACCATGCCTTTTTCGATGATGGGGGCGCCGGCCAGCACCTTGACGCCGCCGGGGCGGAAGTTGTCGAAAGCCCGCTGCGCGGTGATGGCCAAGGCTTTGAGCCCGACGATGTCCTTGGGGCGGCCGGGCAGGTGCACTTCGCCGGCTGAAATCATGGTGGTGACGCCGCCGTGCATCGTGGAATCAATCCAGCCGATCTGGTTTTGCCGCGGCGTCCAGTCCCCGAACACGGGATGGACATGGCTGTCGATCAGCCCCGGGCAGACGCAGGTCTGGTGCGCATCGATGATGGTCTGCGCGCCCTCGGTGTCGCAGTCCTTGGCCTTGCCGACGGCGACGATCAGTCCGTCGTTCACGACAATGGTGTCTGCGTCCAGAATCGGCTTGTCGATGTCGCCGGACAGCAGTAGTCCGATGTTTTTGATCACCACTTTTCCGGATTTTCCGGTCGATACAGCTTCAGCCATGTTGTTTGCCCTCTCAAAGGTCGTGGGTGGGAATGTCCGCCGGCGGCGCGGAGGTGTCAGGGGTTGAGCATCACGGTGCGCAGCACGGTGCTGGTGATGAAGGCCTGCCAGTCGGCCAGGGCCTCGGGGGTCTGCAGGTCTTCCCCGAGGAAGGCCGACAGCGTGTGGCGGTTGGAGATGTAGAAATAGCCGGTTGCCGCGATCAGCAGGTAGACATTTCGTGCGGAGATGTCAGGGCGAAACACCTTTTTTTTCACCCCGCTTTCCAGCAGCTTCTGGATAATCGCGATGGCGGGCGACGAGTACTCCCGGGCGCGCATGGACTTGGAGATGTGTTTGCCGCGGTGCAGGTTTTCCGTGTTGAGCAGCGTGATGAACTCCGGGTTCTTGCTGTAATAGGTCACGACAAAACGGATCACTTCCTTGAGCGACTCCACCGGCTGCTCCAGGTCAAGGTCGAGCTCCAGCTCGGCATCGTTCATCCGGCGGTACATGTCTTCCAGCACTTCGATGAACAGGCCTTCCTTGCTCCCGAAGTAGTAGTAAATCATCCGGTCGAAGGACTTGGCCGACTGCGAGATTTTTTCCACGCTGCCGCCTTCGTAGCCATACCGCGCAAAGACCTTGGTGGCGGCACGCAGGATGTTGTCGCGCGTGGTCTGCGCGGCCTGCTCCCGCACACCCGGCCGCTTTGCCGAGGCGAGCCGGGCAGTCGCCGAGCGTGGGGATGTGGTTTTGGTGGCCATGGCGTCAGTTAGCAGGCGATAAGCGTGGAGGTCTTCTCTTCGCCAGCCGGGGCCGCGGAGCCGGCTTTGCCGGGCCGCAGGCGCAGCGCCCCCTCGGGGGGCAGCGTACTACGCGAAGCGAGAAGCGTGGGGGCCATATTATTGCTCGGCAAACGCACGTTCGATCACAAAGTCGCCGGGTCTGGAGGTGTTGCCCTCCACAAAACCGCGTTTCTCGAGCATGTGTTTCAGGTCCTTGAGCATGCCCGGGCTGCCGCAGATCATGACGCGGTCCTGCGCGGGGTCCAGCGGGGGCAGCTTCAGGTCTTCAAACATCTTGCCGGTTTCCATCAGGTCGGTGACGCGGCCCATGTTGCGGTAACTCTCGCGCGTCACGGTCGGGTAATACAGCAGCTGCCTGGACACCATCTCGCCGAGGAACTCGTGCTGCGGCAGATGGTCCACGACCAGGTCATGGTAGGCCAGCTCGTCGGCCTGGCGCACGCCGTGCACCAGAACGATCTGCTCGAACTGTTCGTAAGTCGCCGGGTCGCGGATGATGCTCATGAAGGGCGCCAAACCGGTTCCGGTGGACAGCAGGTACAGCCGCTTGCCGGGAAGCAGGTAATCGATCACCAGGGTGCCGGTCGGCTTGCGCCCGACGATGATGGTGTCGCCCACCTTGATGTGCTGAAGCCGCGACGTCAGGGGGCCGTCGGGCACCTTGATGCTCAGAAACTCCAGATGTTCCTCGTGGTTGGGGCTCACGATGCTGTAGGCCCGCAGCAGCGGCTTGTCGTTGACCCGCAGGCCTATCATCGTGAAATGGCCGTTGCTGAAGCGCAGCGACTGGTCGCGGGTGGTGGTGAAAGTAAACAGGCGGTCGGTCCAGTGGTGGACGGACAGGACACGTTCTTCGTTGAAGGCGCTCATGGTGGTGGATGCAGGGGCTGGAGGTTCGGGTTGAATGGTTCAGCCGGCGAGATGGATGCTCGCCAGCTTGCCGGTTTTGTCTTTCCATTGCTCCGCCGTCGCCAGGGGCGCGATGCGCCTGGAAATGGTGGGCCATTGTCTGGCGAGGCGCTGGTTCAGCTCGAAAAAGGGTTCGAATTGGGCGGGCGTGTCCGTGTCGGCGTAAATGGCGTTGACCGGACATTCGGGAATACACACGGCGCAGTCAATACACTCGTCGGGATCGATCACCAGAAAGTCGGGACCTTCCTTGAAACAGTCGACCGGACAGACGTCCACACAATCCGTGTATTTGCATTTGATGCAGGCATCGGTGACGACGTGGGTCATGAGGTCCTTGAGGAGGTCTGCCGGGAAGGCCGCCGGCGGTCGATGGCATCAATGTGCCATACAAATGTAGTGAACGCAACATTTAAATGTAGCGCCCATAACATTTTTTGCCGAATTCCGGATTTGACGTGTAAACACTATTGCACCGGCCATGCGTATGCGCTACATTGATTTCAAATGTAGCAAGTGCAACATTCTAATTAAGCAAGCGCTACATCGGGAGTGACGCGCGGGATGACCGGCAGGACGAAGGCAAACACGATGACCGAGCATACAAAGACGGACGGATTACCAGGCATGAATTCCCCGGGGCTTCCCCAGGTTCTGGAAAAGGCCCGGCCGCGCAGCGAGCGGATGAACAGCGAGAAGATTGAGTGCAACGCCTGTCCGGTGTTGTGCCAGATTTCCGACGGCCGCAGCGGCGCCTGCGACCGGTATGCCAACCACGGCGGCACGCTGGTTCGGGTCGATCCCGTGCTGTTGCTGCGCCGTACCCTGGACGGCGGGGAGCCTGTGGTCGTGCCGTTCACCGCCCGACCCGTCGCCGCGGGCGCGCCTGATCCGGTTGCGTTGCCGGATGCCGCGCCGGAGGAAACATCCTGGAACGGTGACCTGTTACTGGCCGACGAGGTGTTCATCACCGGCGTGGGCTCCTCGACGACCTACCCCGACTACAAACCGGCGCCTTTCATCGTGTCGTCCAGGGCGGCGGGTGTTGACATGGTGACGGTGGTCACCGAAGGCATCTTCAGCTACTGCAGCCTCAAGGTGAAGATAGACACCGACCGCTTCCTCGGCGCCGAGCAGGCCAATGTGCGTTGCAAGGGCGAGGTTGTGGGCCATGTGACCACGGCGGAGTATGGTTCCCAGATGTTGTCACTGGGTGGCGTGCATCACCTGACCGGAGGGAGCAAGAAAGAGGGCCGCGTGACGGTCGAGATGATGATGGCGCTGGGCAACAAGCAGCCGGCCGAACTCACGATTGATGGCGGCTCCCAGATCCTGATTCAGGCCGGCCGTGCACCCATCGTCAACGGGGTGGAGGAAAAGCGCATGCGTGTGGGCTGCGGCTCGGCCACCATCGGCATTTTTGCGAAGCAGTTTTTTGGCAAGCTCGACGAGGTGGTGGTGGTTGACGATCACATCACCGGTGTGCTGACCGAGCACCAGGCCGGCCGTTGCCTGGACATGCGACCCTCGGGGATCAGGATGCGCGGCCGCAAATCCACGCCGGGACGTTATTTCCAGGTGGCCAACCCCGGAACAGGATGGGGTGGGACGGACATCGCCGATCCGCTGGCCATCATCGAAAGCTGGGAGACCGAGGCGGCCTGGCCCGGCCTTCGGCTGCTCATGACATCGACCACCGGCGAGCACGCGAGCTGGTATGTTCTCGACGACAAGCTCCAGCCGGTGGAGCAGGACATGCCCGAAGACGTGCGTCGCATTGTCGAGCGCATCGGCGAAAACTGCGAGCCTTCGCTGACCACCGTGCTTTTCCTGGGCGGCGCCGGCGGCAGCCTGCGTGCCGGGGTCACGGAAAACCCGGTTTTGCTGACGCGCGCCATCAAGGACGCGCTGGTCAATGTCACCTGCGGCGGGGCGCCTGCTTATATCTGGCCGGGCGGCGGGATCACCGTGATGGCCGATGTCATGCGCATGCCGGACAACAGCTTCGGCACCGTGCCCACACCGGCCATCGTCGCACCCATTGAATTCAGCATGAAGCTCGACGACTACCGTGCGCTGGGCGGTCATATGGATCATGTGCGCACGCTGGAAGATGCACTGCGCCGGGGAGCGTGGCACAACGAAGGTGCGCCCACGGCCCGCAAGTGGGTGCCCTTGCCCCCAGCCAATCCGTGGCCGCTCGCACGGCCACCACTGCTGGGCTGAGGCAGGCGACGCATGAATGCCCAACGCACGCACCTGCCCGACGGCCGCTGGCATTTCCAGCACGGTCCGATGGACATCGTCATTGGGGCAAGCGGCCGTCCGGCCTGTGTGGAGGCTGCCCATGCCGCGGCGTGGGAGCGCTTCACCGGCGTGCTGGGTGAATTGGTGCAGGAGTTCGCTGCCCTGCGGCAACCGGTGAACGGCGACTGCCCCTTGCATGGACCCATTGCACGGCGCATGTGGCATGCCTGCCAGCCTTATCAAAGCAGTTTCATCACCCCGATGGCCGCGGTGGCCGGCGCTGTGGCGCAGGAACTGGTGGCCTGTTACGCCGTCAGCGGCGTGGCGCGGGCCTGGGTCAACAATGGCGGCGACATCGCCCTGCATCTCACGCCCTCCCAGTCGGTGCGCATCGGCCTCTATGCCGATCTTTCGCGGCTGGGCATGGGCGAAATTCTGGATGGTGTGCAGACCGATGGCCAGTTCGAGGTGGCGAGTGTGCTGCCCGTGCGCGGCGTGGCCACCAGCGGCTGGCGCGGCCGCAGCTTTTCACTCGGCATCGCCGACAGCGTCACGGTTCTCGCACGCACCGCGTCCGAGGCCGATGCCGCGGCCACCGTGATTGCCAACGCGGTCGATCTGCGCGATACACGTATCCGGCGCAGGCCGGCCTGCGAATTGAAGGATGATTGCGATCTCGGCGCCATTCCCGTCACGGTGGATGTGCCGCCGCTGGAGCCGGCGCTGGTGCAGCAGGCCTTGCGGGCGGGCCTGAAGCGCGCGCAGGCCTTGCGCGCCGCGGGCCTGATCTGGTCGGCCGCGCTGGTTTGCCAGAATCAGGTGATTACCACCGGTGCGGCGGACACGCTTGCCCTGGAAAACCGGCATGCCGACGGACGGGGCATGCAAGTTGGTTCAGTATTTGCTTAATGAAATGGATGGACGCAAACAGATGATTGAAATACGACGCATCTTTACGCATGTGGAGCAGATCTGGCACGAGTTTGGCCCGGTCGCCCCGGTGCCGCTGATGCGCGGCGCCATTGCTGCCGTGCTGACCAATCCATTTGCAGGCCGCTACGAGCCCGACATCCTGCCGATGATGGACGCGCTTGGGCCCGTCGGCATCGACATGGCCGAACGGCTGCGCGCGGCGATGGACGTGCCGGTGGAACGTATCGAGGGTTACGGCAAGGGGGCGATCGTCGGTGCGGCGGGCGAGCTTGAGCACGGTGCACTCTGGCACGTTCCTGGTGGTTACGCGATGCGCGAACTGCTGGGCTGGAAGGGTGATGCGGCGGCGTATGCCAAAGGGCAGGGCGAGGAAAAATCCGGACGCCCCGGCAATGCCCTGTCCATCGTGCCCTCGACCAAGAAAGTGGGCGGGCCCGGCGCGGCGCTGGACGTGCCGATGACACACATCAATGCCGCCTACGTGCGCAGCCATTTCGACGCCATAGAAGTTCGGGTCCCCGGCGCCCCCCTGCCGGACGAAATTGTCTTTATTCTTGCCATGAGCACTGGTCCCCGTGTCCATGCGCGGGTGGGTGGACTGGCAGCCCAGGCCATCAGCAAGTGGGACGGCCTGCGCTGAGGCGCCATCGACACAACAACAACACGCAAGGACACACAACATGACAGCCACGATCAGAAAAATCATTGTCCAGGTGGACGAGACCCGGATGGAAATGGGGCAAGCGGTCCATCCGCCGACACGGCGGGCGTTGGCCATGGCGGTGATCGCCAACCCTTTTGCCGGCAAGTACGTCGAGAATCTCGACGAGCTGATCGCCATCGGGGAAGAGCTTGGCGGCCTGCTGGGCGCCAAATGTGTGCAGGCGCTGGGCATTTCGCCCGGTCAGGCGCAAAGTTACGGCAAGGCGGCGATTGTCGGCGAAGCCGGAGAACTGGAGCACGCGGCAGCCATCCTGCATCCCAAGCTGGGTGCGCCCCTGCGCCTGGCGGTCGAAAAGGGCGCGGCCCTCGTGCCCTCCAGCAAGAAGCGGGGCGGCCTGGGTACCGCGATCGACGTTCCGCTCGGACACAAGGACGCGGCTTTTGTACGCAGCCATTTTGACGCCATGGAAGCGCGTGTCGCCGACGCACCGCGTGCCAATGAAATTGTGGTTGCTGTCGTCGTCACAGACAGCGGCCGACCACTACCGCGCGTGGGCGGCTTGCAAGTCCACGACATCAAGGGCGAGGACGGGCTCCGGTAAGCGGCGCTCCTCACCAACCATTCCGATCCACGACAAGCAGGAGTTTTTTATGAAGATGCAATACAAGATGCTGGGTACCATGACTTTTCTGGGTCTGATGGCCTCGCTGGGGACCGCCCACGCGCAGGGAGTCATCAAGATCGGCGAGATCAACAGCTACAAGGCCCAGCCCGCCTTTCTCGAGCCCTACAAGAAGGGGATGGAGCTGGCTGTCGAGGAAATCAATGCCGCCGGCGGTGTCAACGGCAAGAAGGTCGAGCTGATTGTCCGTGACGACAACGCCAACCCCGGTGACGCGGTCCGTGCTGCCGAGGAGCTGGTTTCGCGCGAGAAGGTGGATGTGCTCACCGGCTCCTTTCTCTCGCACATCGGCCTGGCACTGACGGACTTCGCAAAACAGAAGAAATTTTTCTTTCTCGCTGCAGAGCCGCTGACCGACAAGATCGTCTGGCAAAACGGCAACCGCTACACCTACCGCCTGCGCGCTTCCACCTACATGCAGGTGGCCATGCTGGTGCCCGATGCGGCCGCGATGAAGAAAAAACGCTGGGCCGTGGTCTACCCCAACTATGAATACGGCCAGTCCGCGGCCGCCAGCTTCAAGAGGCTGCTCAAAGAAGCGCAGCCCGATGTGGAGTTCGTCGCCGAGCAGGCGCCGCCTCTGGGCAAGGTGGACTCCGGCAGCGTGGTGCAGGCCCTGGCCGATGCCAAGCCGGACGCCATCTTCAATGTGCTTTTCGGTGCCGACCTGTCCAAGTTCGTGCGTGAGGGCAACACCCGCGGCCTGTTCCAGGGCCGCGAAGTCGTCAGCCTGCTGACCGGCGAACCCGAGTACCTCGATCCGCTGAAGGACGAGACGCCCAATGGCTGGCTGGTTACCGGTTACCCGTGGTACGGCATCCAGACGCCCGAGCACAAGGCCTTCTTTCTGGCTTACCACGGCAAGTACAAGGACTATCCGCGCCTGGGTTCCGTGGTGGGCTACAGCGCCATCAAGTCGCTGGCCGAAGGCATGAAAAAAGCCAAGTCCACGGATACCGAAAAGATGATCGCGGCCTTCAGCGGCCTGAAGGTCAGCACGCCTTTTGGTCCCGTGGTCTACCGTCCTGAAGATCACCAGTCCACCATGGGTGCCTACGTCGGGCGCACCAAAAACGAGGGCGGCAAGGGTGTGATGGTGGACTACCGCTACATGGACGGCGCGAAGTTCCAGCCGTCAGCCGCAGAAGTCAAGAAGCTGCGCCCCGCCGACTAAGCAGCCTGGCGCACGGCGAAACCACGTTCGGTCCCGCGCCTGGCGCGCGGGTGCCGGCCGCAGGTGTCGCCGTCGATGGACTCCTGCACGGCGGCCTGCCTGTCATGGCCCTTGCAAGAGGCTGTCTCCTCCCGTAAAAAAAGAAGGTAATTCATGAGCTTTTCAGGCTTTGTCGTCCAGTTGCTCAACGGTCTGGCCGGTGCGTCGTCGCTGTTTCTGGTGGCGGCCGGGCTGTCGCTGATCTTTGGCGTGACGCGCATTGTCAACTTCGCGCACGGCTCATTTTTCATGGTCGGCATTTATGTGGCCTATTCGCTGGTGGCCACCCTGGGCGGCACGGTCGGCTTCTGGCCGGCCCTGCTGCTGGCCGCGCTGGCCGTCGGTGTGCTTGGTGCGCTGGTCGAGGTCCTGCTGCTGCGCCGCATTTACCGCGCACCCGAACTGTTCCAGTTGCTGGCCACCTTTGCGCTGGGCCTGGTGATCAAGGACGGGGTGTTGTGGTTCTGGGGGCCCGAAGAGTTGCTGGGCCCGCGGGCGCCCGGCCTGACAGGTTCGGTGTCCATCCTTGGCCGGCAATTTCCGTCCTACGACCTGTTCCTGATCGTTGCCGGCCCGGTGGTTCTCGGCCTGCTCTGGCTGCTGCTGACCAAAACCCGCTGGGGCACGCTGGTGCGTGCCGCCACGCAGGACCGGGAGATGGTCAGCGCGCTGGGTGTCAACCAGGCCTGGCTGTTCACCGCGGTGTTTGCGCTGGGTGCGCTGCTGGCTGGCCTGGGCGGCGCGCTGCAGCTGCCGCGCGAACCCGCCAACCTCGAGATGGACCTCAACATCATCGGCGCCGCCTTTGTGGTGGTGGTGGTCGGCGGCATGGGCTCCATCCCCGGTGCCTATGTGGCAGCGCTGCTGATTGCCGAGTTGAAGGCCATCTGCATCTGGCTGGGCCTGGTGGAAATCTGGGGCGTCAGCATTTCTTTTTCCAAACTCACGCTGGTGGTGGAGTTTCTCGTGATGGCCGTCGTGCTGGTGGCCCGGCCCTGGGGCCTGTTCGGCCGGCCCCAGGCGACCAGCCGCCATGCGGGCACGGCCGAGGAGCCGCTGCGCCCGCCCGATCGCCTCTACAAGTTCGGCGGCGCCGCCCTGCTGGCCCTGCTGGTCCTGATGCCTGCGCTGACCGCACAGTCGCCCTACGTGACGGTCCTGCTGATCGACCTGCTGGTGGCCGTGCTGTTTGCGGCCAGCCTGCACTTCATCATGGGCCCGGCCGGCATGCATTCCTTCGGCCATGCGGCCTACTTCGGCCTGGGTGCCTACGGCGCCGCTCTGCTGGTGCGCAGCCTGAACCTGCCGATGGAGGTGGCCCTGGTTGTTGCGCCTGCGCTGGCGGCGCTGGGCGCTTTCATCTATGGCTGGTTCTGTGTCCGCCTGTCTGGCGTGTACCTGGCCATGCTGACGCTGGCCTTTGCCCAGATCACCTGGGCGATCTGTTACCAGTGGGATGCCTTCACCGGTGGCAGCAACGGGCTGACCGGCGTCTGGCCGTCCGAATGGCTGGCCGACAAAAAGATGTACTACTACCTGACGCTGGCGCTGGTGGCCGGGGCGGTGCTGATGATGCACCGCATGCTGTATTCACCCTTTGGCTACGCCATGCGTGCTGCACGCGATTCGGTGCTTCGCTCTGACGCGATCGGCATCGACGTCAAGCGCATGCAATGGGTGGCTTTTGTCATCGCCGGCACGTTCGCGGGCCTGGCCGGTGCGCTGTATGCCTTCTCCAAAGGCAGCATTTCCCCGGAAAGCCTGCATGTGAGCAAATCCATCGACGGCCTGGTCATGGTGCTGCTGGGCGGCGTGCAGACGCTGGTGGGGCCCATCGTCGGCGCCGTCACCTTCACCTGGCTGCACGACACGGTGGCGCGCAACACCGACTACTGGCGCGCCATGCTGGGCGCCATCATCCTGATCCTGGTGCTGCTGTTTCCGCAAGGGATCGCCGGTTTTGTCCAGCAACTGCTGTCGCGCCTGCGCGGCGCGAAGGAGGGGCAGTCATGAGCTTGCTCAAAGTATCCGGTCTGGGAAAATCGTTCGGGGGCGTCAAGGCGGTGGACGGCATCAGTTTCGAACTGGCCGCCGGCGAGTTGCTGGCGCTGATCGGGCCCAACGGCGCCGGCAAGTCGACCACCTTCAACATGGTCAACGGCCAGTTGCGGGCCGATGCCGGCTCGATCCAGCTCGGCGGCCAGGAGCTGATTGGCCTGGCCCCGCGCGACATCTGGCGGCTTGGCGTGAGCCGGACGTTCCAGATTGCAGAGACCTTTTCGTCACTGACGGTCGTGGAGAACGTCCAGATGGCGCTGCTGTCATCTGACCGCAAGCTGTTTTCCATGTGGCGCCGCGCCGCCGACCACAAGCGCGAGGAGGCGCTGGTGCTGCTTGACCAGGTCGCCATGAAGGCTCAGGCCGACCGGCCCTGCAGCGTGCTGGCCTACGGCGACGTCAAGCGCGTGGAACTCGCCATGGCCATGGCCAACAACCCCAAGCTGCTGCTAATGGACGAACCCACGGCCGGCATGGCGCCCAGGGAGCGCAACGACCTGATGGCCCTGACCAAGCAGCTGGTCGTCGACCGCGGCATGGCTGTGCTGTTCACGGAGCACAGCATGGATGTGGTGTTTGCCTATGCCGACCGCATGATCGTGCTGGCGCGGGGGCGGCTGATTGCTGAAGGCAAGCCGCTGGAAATCCGCGACCACCCCAAAGTCCAGGAGGTCTATTTCGGCAGCGGCAAGACCTTCGAGAAAAAGACACTGGAAAAGGATGCCGCCTCATGAGCGCTGTGAACGAAGTCTTGCTGCAGGCCCGGGGCCTGTGCGCCTGGTATGGCGCCGCCCAGATCCTCTACGACGTGGGCATCGAGGTGCGGCGCGGTGAAGTGGTGGCACTGATGGGCCGCAACGGCGCCGGAAAATCGACGACGCTCAAAACGCTGATCGGCATGCTGGACAAGCGGCGCGGCAGTGTTTCGTTTCTGGGTACCGACATCTCAAAAAGCGAACCCCACCATGCGGCGCGCATGGGCCTGGGCTTTGTACCGGAAGACAGGCGCATCTTCACCGACCTGACGGTGATGGAGAACCTGGAAGTGGGGCGGCAGCCGCCGCGCCGCTGGCCCGACGGCAGCCAGGCGCCGGTCTGGACACCCGAGCGGCTGTTCAAGCTGTTCCCCAACCTCGGCGAGATGCCGGACCGCCAGGGGGGCCGCATGAGCGGCGGCGAACAGCAGATGCTGACCGTCGCGCGGACCCTGATGGGCAACCCCTACCTGGTCCTGCTCGACGAGCCCTCGGAAGGGGTGGCGCCAGTGATCGTCGAGCAGATGGCGCACATGATCCTGGAGCTCAAGTCGCAGGGCGTCAGTATTTTGCTGTCCGAGCAGAACATGCATTTTGCGGAACTGGTGTCGGACCGGGCCTATGTGCTCGAAAAAGGCCAGATCCGTTACGAGGGTTCCATGGCCGAGCTGTCGGCCAACGAAGAGGTGCGGCGCGCCTACCTCAGCGTTTAGTGCGCCAGTTGTTGTCAACGTCATTCAACCCGTTCAAGGAGATCGCATCATGCATCCCGCTACCCGCAGAACCCTGTTGAAAACCCTGTCCGGCGCCGGCCTCGTGGCGGCTGCCGGCCTGGCCGGCCGCGTGGCCTTTGCCGCCGGCATCAAGCCCGACGCCAGAAGCGCGCTGATTGTGGTCGATGTGCAGAACTGTTTTGTGACCGGGGGCACCCTGCCGGTCAAGGGCGGCGAAGAGGTGGTGCCGGTCATCAACAAGCTCGCCGCGGCTTTCGAGAACATCGTGATCACGCAGGACTGGCACACCAAGGGCCATGCGTCCTTCGCCAGCACCCACGCGGGCAAGAAACCCTTCGAAGTCAAAAAACTGGCCTACGGCAACCAGGTGCTGTGGCCGGACCACTGCGTGCAGGGAACGGACGACGCGGCCCTGCACAAGGACCTGGCGCTGCCCACGGCCCAGGTCATCGTGCGCAAGGGCTACCACCAGGAAGTGGACAGTTATTCGGCCTTCACCGAGGCCGATGGCAAGACGCCGACTGGCCTGGGTGGTTACCTCAAGCAGCGCGGCATCAAACGCGTTTTCGTGACCGGGCTGGCGACCGACTTCTGCGTCGCCTGGACGGCGATGGATGCGCGCAAGGCGGGTTTCGAGGTCTATGTGATCGAGGACGCCACGCGTGCCATTGACCTGAACGGATCGCTGGCGGCGGCCTGGAAGCAGATGACGGCCAGGGGCGTCAAACGAATCCAGTCCACCGACCTGGCCTGAAGCGCGACCTGACTTGCCAACAGTAGGCTGAATCAATGAAGTTCACCGTCACTCGACCGCCCCTCGCCGCGCCATGCGGCGTTGCAAATGCGCGCCGGGCCTGCGGGCCCGCCTGTGCTTTGCGCCTTGCCTGGCACACCGCTGGGCAGCCGCTTGCCGGCGATTTCACTGATTCAGCCTACTAGATCCGATGAGCTCGCAGATCGTGACCTTCAGCGTCAACCGCTTGACGCGGACGCTGACGGTCCCGGCGCAGGCCTCCCTGCTGGGGGTGCTGCGCAACGACCTCGAACTCAACAGCCCCAAATACGGCTGCGGCCTGGGTGAATGCGGGGCCTGCACGGTGCTGGTGGACGGCGTGGCCGCGCGAGCCTGCGTGATCCCGGCCACCGGTGTGGCCGGCCGCGAGATCACCACGCTGGAAGGTCTCGGGTCCCTGGCGGCGCTGCATCCGGTGCAACAGGCTTTTATCGAAGAGCAGGCCGCCCAGTGCGGTTACTGCCTGAGCGGCATGATCATGATGACCACTGCCTTGCTGGCGCGCAAGCCGGATCCGACGGACGATGAGATACGCCGCGAGTTGTCCGGCAATTTATGCCGCTGCGGTACCCATCTCGAAATCGTGAACGCCGTGCTGCGTGCGGCAGAGCTCACGCGGCAGGCCCGTGCCAAAGACCCCCGGCCATGACCCGCCGCGCCGACACCCCCCTCACACGCGCCGACTTCCACGCAGCCGGCGGCGTGTTGCTGGTCACGCGTGAGCCGCCGCCTGCGCCGCCGCCCACCCCGGGCCAGCCCGCGCTGGTCAGCGGCAATCCGCTTGAAGGGGTGGAAATATTGCTGGCTGTCTGGGACGACGGCAGCGTGACGGCCCTGAACGGCCATGTGGACCTGGGCACCGGCATCCGCACGGCGCTCGGCCAGATCGTCGCGGAAGAGCTCGACGTTGCGCTGGCCAGCGTCAACATGGTGCTGGGCGATACCACCCGCGCGCCGAATCAAGGTGCCACGATTGCCAGCGCGTCGATACAGATTCACGCCGTGCCCTTGCGGGCGGCCGCCGCCCAGGCGCGCGCCTGGCTGGTGGACCGGGCCGCCGGTGTGTTGCAGGTGGACAGGGCGCTGCTGACGGTGCGTGACGGCCAGGTGTCGGTGATCGGCAGTGAAAACCGGTCGGTGGCCTACGGCGCCCTGGTGGCGCAGCAGCATGTGGAACTTTCACTGGCGCTGGATTCGCCGCTGAAATCCCCGGAGGACTACCGCATCGTCGGCACCAGCTCGGCGCGCGTTGACATTCCGGCCAAGGCCACCGGCGCGTTGACCTTTGTGCACGACATGCGGGTACCGGGCATGCTGCACGGCCGCGTGGTGCGGCCGCCGTATGCCGGGGCCGACCACGGCGACTTTATCGGCAACACGCTGGCGTCGGTCGATGAGTCCTCGATTGCGCATATTCCGGGCATTCGTGCGGTGGTGGTCATCCGCGATTTCATCGGCATCGTCGCCGAGCGCGAGGAACACGCCGAGCAGGCGCTGCGCGAGCTGCGTGTTCAATGGAAGCCCTGGCCGGGACTGACGAACCTCGACGATCTGGAAACGGCCATCCGCGCCAACCCGGCGACGCAGCGCAAGCTGATTGACGAGGGTGATGTGGATGCCGCGATGGCGGGCGCGACCCAGCGTTTGCCGCGCAACTATGTCTGGCCCTACCAGATGCACGGCTCCATCGGTCCTTCCTGTGCGCTGGCCGATTGGCGTGGAGAGTCTCTGACGGTCTGGGCCGGCAGCCAGAACCCGCACGTGCTGCGCGCCGACCTGTCGCGCCTCATGGGGCTGGCGGACATGGACATCGACGTCATCCGCATGGAGGCGGCCGGCTGTTACGGACGCAACTGTGCCGACGATGTGGCCGCCGATTCGGCCCTGCTCTCGCGCGCGGTCGGTGCGCCGGTGCGGGTGCAGCTGACGCGCGAGCAGGAGCATGCCTGGGAGCCCAAGGGCGCTGCCCAGCTGATGCAGGTCAACGGCGGGCTCAATGCCGACGGCTCGGTCGCCGCCTATGACTTCCAGACCTCCTACCCGTCCAACGGCGCACCGACGCTGGCGCTGCTGCTCACGCGCACCGTCGAGCCGGTGGCGCGCGCCTACGAAATGGGCGACCGCAGCGCGCGCCCGCCTTACGACTACGAGAACCTGCGTGTGTCGGTCAACGACATGCCGCCCATGCTGCGCGCTTCGTGGCTGCGCGGTGTGTCGGCTTTGCCCAATTCCTTTGCCCACGAGTCTTACATCGACGAGCTGGCTACAGCCGCCGGCGTGGACCCGGTCGAGTTCCGCCTGCGGTACCTGAGCGAGCCACGTGCCGCAGAACTGTTGCGTGCCACGGCCGATCGTGCTGGCTGGAAAGTGCATACCCAGCCGCAGCAACAGGCCGGGGAACAAGGTGAGGCGTCCGACATCGTGCACGGCCAGGGCGTCGCTTACGCGCGTTATGTGCACAGCAAATGGCCGGGCTACGGCGCGGCCTGGGCCGCCTGGGTGGCCGATGTCGAGGTCAACCGCAAGACCGGTGAAGTGCAGGTCAGGCGTGTGGTGGTGGGGCATGACGCCGGCACGCTGATCAACCCCGCCGGTGTGCAGCACCAGATCCATGGCAACGTGGTGCAGACCACCAGCCGGGCGCTGACCGAGCAGGTCACCTTGAATCCGAAGACCAACACCGTGGCCAGCCTGGAGTGGGGCAGCTACCCCATCCTGAGTTTCAGGGATGTGCCGGTGATCGAGGTGGTGACCATGGCGCGCCCGGGTGAGCCGCCACTGGGCGCGGGGGAGTCGGCCTCGGTGCCCGGCACCGCTGCCATCGCCAATGCGATTTTTGACGCGACCGGCGTGCGCTTTCGCCAGCCGCCGTTCACCGCGGAAGTGGTGCGTGCCGCACTGCAACCGGCGCCGGACCAGGTGCCGGCCGCATCGCCCGCCCTGGCCGCAGCGCCGCCGCTGGCCCGCCCGCCCGGCAACGCGCCCTGGCCCCAGGGCCTGGGCCGCTGGTCGCGTGCCGGCGCGATGCTGGCTGGCGTGTTTGGCCTGGCGGCGGCGCTGCTGGGCTGGCGGCCCGCGATTGCACCGGTGGTGTCCGGTGGTTCATCGATCTACACCGCGGCAACGATTGAACGCGGCCGGCAACTGGCGGCGGTCGGTGACTGTGTGGTGTGCCACACCGCACCCGGCGGTAGTCCGAATACCGGCGGCCGCGCCATGGACACGCCCTTCGGCAAGATATTCACCACCAACCTGACGCCCGATGCACAGACCGGCATCGGCCTGTGGTCCTTCAGCGCCTTCCAGCGCGCCATGCGTGAGGGCATTTCGCGCGATGGCCACCACCTGTACCCGGCCTTTCCCTACACGGCCTTTGCCAAGACCAGTGATGAGGACCTGACCGCGCTGTACGCCTACCTGATGGCCCAGCCGGCCGTGTCTTCGGAGACGCCGGCCACACAGGTCGCATTCCCCTTCAATGTGCGTCCCCTGATGGCGGTCTGGAATGCGATGTTCCATGACCCTTCGCCCTACCAGGCGAACCCGGCGCAAACGGCCGAGTGGAATCGCGGCGCCTACCTGGTCAACGGCCTGGGGCATTGCGGTGCCTGCCACACGCCGCGCAATGCATTGGGTGCCGAACGCGGTGGCCCGGCCTTCCTGTCCGGCGCGGTGGTCGATGGCTGGGAGGCCCCTGCGCTGACGGCCCTGTCACGCGCGCCCGTGCCCTGGACCTCCGGCGAGTTGTACCGCTACCTGCGCCAGGGCTACAGCCTGCAGCATGGCGCTGCCGCCGGCCCGATGGGTCCTGTGGTCAAGGAACTCGGCGCCTTGCCCGACGACGATATCCGGGCCATGGCCAGCTACCTGACCTCGTTCAACCAGCCCCTTGCCGAGCCCGCGAGTGCCGAGCGTGCCAGGCAGGTGGTGCTGGCGGCGCAGCAGAGCGGCGCGGCGCTGCCCGGCCCCGGCCAGCGCCTGTTCAATGGCGCCTGCGCCTCCTGTCACCACGACGGGGACGGACCGAAGTTGCTGGGTGTCAACACGCCGCTGGCCTTGAACAGCAAGCTGCACAGCGAGCGGCCCGACAACCTGGTTCGTGTGATCCTGGACGGCATTCGCGCACCCGCGACGGCAGCGATTGGCTTCATGCCGGCTTTCCGCCATAGCCTGGACGATGACCAGATTGCCACGCTGGCAAGCTACATGCGCAGCCGGTATGCGCCGGATCAGCCGGCCTGGCAAGACCTGCCGGCCGCCGTGTCGCGCCTGCGCGCCACGGCAGGAAGCCATGAGGGCACAGCTGATTTGCTATCGAATAAATAGCTGCTAGCGCCCGCCAGTATTGGGCTGGAGGCCATTTTTATCTCAAAGCGTAACTGCTCAGATCGTCTGGGCTGGTTTTACGCCCTCTCCCCCTGGGAGAGGGCGAGGGGGCAAGAATTTTCCGGTCCTGGCGCTCAGCCGGCTGTTGGTACACCCAGCCATTGCGTAAGCACTTCGGCCGTGTGTTCGCCCAGCATGGGCGGCGGCCGCTGGTAAGTCACTGGGGAGCCGGACAGCCGGATCGGGTTGGCCACCAGCGGCACGCTGCCCGCCAGCGCGTGCGGCATGTCAATGTGCAGGCCCCGCGATTGCACCTGCGGGTCCGCAAACACCTCATCGATGCGGTTGATCGGACCGCAAGGCACGCCAGCGGCTTCGAGTGCTGCAATCCATTCGGCCGACGTCCGCATCACCGTGGCCTGGCGCAGCAAAGGCACCAGCACGGCGCGGTTTGCCACGCGCTGCGCGTTGGTGGAAAAACGTTCGTCGGCCGACCATTCGGGGTGGTCCGCGACCTTGCAGAATTTGGCGAACTGCTCGTCGTTGCCCACCGCGAGGATGATGTCGCCGTCGGCCGTCGGAAAGTCCTGGTAGGGCACGATGTTCGGATGCGCATTGCCCATGCGGCGCGGCACGATATTTCCGGCCAGGTAGTTGGAGGCCTGGTTCGCCAGGCAGGCAATCTGCACGTCCAGCAGCGCTAGGTCGATGTGTTGTCCCAGGCCGGATTTTTCGCGCTCGGCCAGGGCGGCCTGCACGGCAATCGTGGCGTACAGGCCGGTCATGATGTCGGTCAGCGCCACGCCGACTTTTTGCGGGCCGGCGCCGGGCTCGCCATCGGGTCGGCCGGTCACGCTCATCAACCCGCCCATGCCCTGGATCAAAAAGTCGTAACCGGCGCGCGCCGCGTAAGGACCGGTCTGGCCGAAGCCGGTGATCGAGCAGTAGACCAGGCGCGGGTTGGCCGCGCTCAGGCTCGCGTAGTCCAGCCCGTAACGCTTGAGCCCGCCGACCTTGAAGTTTTCCAGCACCACGTCGGCCCGCTGGGCCAGGGCGCGCACCTGCGCCTGCCCTGCGGGCGTGGCGATGTCGATGGCGACCGAACGCTTGTTGCGGTTGGCGCAGAGAAAGTAGGCGGCTTCGGTGGTGTCCCGGCCCGCGCCGTCCTTCAGGTAGGGCGGGCCCCAGGCGCGCGTGTCGTCACCGCCCTGCGGTTTTTCGACCTTCACCACGTCGGCGCCCAGGTCGGCGAGCAGCTGCCCGGCCCAGGGGCCGGCGAGCACACGCGACAGATCCAGCACCCGGACGCCGGTCAGCGGCGGCGGGCGAACAGCGGGGCCTGTCATGGCTTCAGGAAAACGCGGCGATGCCGGTGATCGCGCGGCCCAGGATCAGCGCATGCACGTCGTGTGTGCCTTCGTAGGTGTTGACCACTTCGAGGTTGACCAGGTGCCGCGCCACGCCGAACTCGTCGCTGATGCCGTTGCCGCCCAGCATGTCGCGCGCCATGCGGGCGATGTCGAGTGCCTTGCCGCAGGAGTTGCGTTTCATTATGGAGGTCACTTCAACGGCAGCCGTGCCTTCATCCTTCATCCGGCCCAGGCGCAGGCAGCCCTGCAGGCCGAGCGCGATTTCGGTTTCCATGTCGGCGAGTTTTTTCTGGATCAGCTGGTTGGCGGCCAGCGGGCGGCCGAACTGCTTGCGGTCCAGCGTGTACTGGCGCGCCTTGTGGAAGCAGTCTTCGGCCGCACCCAGCGCGCCCCAGGCGATGCCGTAACGGGCGGAGTTGAGGCAGGTGAACGGGCCCTTGAGGCCGCGCACGTCGGGAAAAGCGTTTTCTTCCGGGCAGAAGACTTCGTCCATGACGATTTCGCCGGTGATGGAGGCGCGCAGGCCGACCTTGCCGTGCACGGCCGGTGCGCTCAGGCCTTTCCAGCCTTTTTCCAGCACAAAGCCGCGGATGGCGCCTTCATCGTCCTTGGCCCAGACCACAAACACGTCGGCGATCGGGCTGTTGGTGATCCACATCTTGGCGCCCGAGAGCTTGTAGCCGCCGTCCACCTTTTTGGCGCGCGTGATCATGCTGCCGGGGTCGGAGCCGTGGTTGGGTTCGGTCAGGCCGAAGCAGCCAATCCATTCGCCGGTGGCCAGTTTCGGCAGGTACTTCTGTTTCGTGGCTTCGTTGCCGAACTCGTTGATCGGCACCATCACCAGCGAGGACTGCACACTCATCATGGAGCGGTAGCCGGAGTCGACGCGTTCGACCTCGCGCGCGGCCAGACCGTAACAGACGTAGTTCAGGCCGGCGCCGCCGTAGGCTTCGGGAATCGTGCTGCCCAGCAGGCCGAGCGAGCCCATCTCGCGAAAAATCGCTACATCGGTTTTTTCATGGCGAAAGGCTTCCAGCACGCGCGGCGCCAGTTGCTCCTGGCAGTAGGCGCTGGCGGTGTCACGCACCATGCGTTCGTCGTCTGTCAGCTGCTGGTCGAGCAGCAAGGGGTCGGCCCAGTGGAAGCTGGCTTTTTGGGGGCTGGGGCTCATGGGGAATCTCCAAAGGGGGTGGGAGGCCTGTCTGTGTGCATAAATCGCAACTCAGAAGGCCGGGGCAAGGATGACGATGGCTCAAGCATACGCTTAGCCAACCGCCGGGCGCAACCGATGATTTGGCACGGGTTTGTGCAAAAATGGAACTCCAACCAAGCCGCCCAGGCAGGAGCCCGCCATGCGACGAAAAATCCCTTCCACCACGGCGCTGGCGTTGTTTGAATCAGCCGCGCGGCACCAGAGTTTTACCCAGGCGGCGCAGGAGCACGCTGTCACCCAAAGCGCGGTGTGCCGCCAGATCGCCGGTCTGGAAGACTTCCTGAGCGTCAAGCTGTTCAGGCGCACCAAACGCGGGGTGCTGCTCACCGAAGCGGGCACCAACTACGCGCGCAACGTGCGTGCACGCCTCGACGACGTGGAGCGCGACACGCTGGCATTGATGGCCAAGGGCGGTGCCGGCGGGGCGCTGGAGCTCGGTGTGGTGCCGACCTTTGCTGCCAAGTGGCTGGTGCCGCGGCTCGGTGATTTCCAGCGCCTGCACCCAGATATTGCGGTGCACCTGTCGTCGCGCACCCGACCCTTCCTGTTTGCCGATACCGCGCTGGATGCGGCCATTTTTGCGGGCGACGCCGGCTGGCCGGGCACGGCGTCCTGTTTCCTGATGGACGAACGCCTGGTGGCGGTGGGCAGCCCGGCGCTGGTCAAGACGCGGCGCACGCTGAAGGCCGCCGACCTGGCGCACCTGCCGCTGCTGCAGATGAGCACGCGGCCTTATGCCTGGCGACAGTGGTTTGAGTCGCTGGGCCTGCACATCGACAACGACCTGGCCGGCGCGCGCATGGAGCTGTTTTCCATCACCACCGAGGCGGCCATTCACGGGCAGGGTCTGGCGCTGATTCCGCGCTTCCTGATTGAAGAGGAGTTGAAACAGGGCCGCCTGGTGCCGCTGATCGAGCACGAGTTTGTCAGCGACCGGCGTTATTACTTCATTTACCCGGAACAGAAGTCCGACAACACGGTGCTGGCGCTGTTCCGCAGCTGGCTCGACGACCAGGCCACCCGTTATCGCGAGGCGCAGCCCTAACGCCTGTCACCGCTGGAGATGCGGCCCTGTTCGCGCCGGTTCTGCGCCTGCTCGCGCAGGGCGCGCTGGCCCAGCGACTCCTCGCTCTGCCGTTGCCGCTGGTCATCCTGGCGTGTCAGCTCGCGCTGCTGCCGCCATTGGTCCCGCTGCAGCTGCTGTTGTTCACGCCGGGCCTGCTCCTGGTCGCTCAGGCCGGGCCGCTGCGGCACCCAGTTGCCGTTGCGCTGCGCCTGCTCCCGCAGCGCCCGTTCGCCCAGGCTCTCCTGGCTCTGCCGGATCTGGGCATCCTGCTGGCGCGTCAGCTCACGCTGGCGCCGTTCCTGCTCGCGCTGCAGCTGCCATTGTTCCCACTGCGCTCGCTCGATGGCGCTGTAGTCCGGCGGCGGGCCGGTGCCGGTCCAGGTTTCGGTCCGGGTGGTGACGGTCGGCAGTTGAGCCCAGGCGGGCGCCAGCGCCAGCACCAGCAGGCCGGTGCCTAGCCACACATGCGATTTCAGAATGGGGGTCATCAGTGTCTCCATCAGCCGCGCGCTGCGCATTTCAACACCCTACTGTACGCAAAGCGAGAAACAGCGTCGGCCACCCGGATGCCGGACCGGTCGCTTGCTGCGGTCGCTTTTGCCACGGCTGCGCGCCGCCCACCCGGCTTGCGGTGGCGTTTTACATGAAAAATACCCTTCCAGCCCTTGCCCCACTAGCGGCAGCAGCTATTTAATTCATAGCAAATCGCCTGCCGACGCAATGTGCGACGATGGCCCCCATGCAAAATTTCTGGCCTTCCAGCGGCTTCCACCAGCTTCAGATCACCCCACGGGGCTGGCTGGCGCCCACCGACGACTACCTGCGCCTGTTTCTGAACCGGCCCGAACTGGCCCCGGTGCCCGAGTCCTGCGCGGCCGAACGCGCGCTGCATGCGGCCTTGCTGGCCGCGCCGTCGCGGCCGGTGCCCGAGGCCGAACTGCAGGCCCTGCAGGACGCAGACGCCCGCGAGAGTTACGGCCTGTTTTTGCGCTTTCGCGATGGTTTGCTGGCGGCCGGCACGCTGGAGGCTTATTACCTCGGTTTGTTCCGCAGCGGCAGCATCAGCATTCCACCGCTGTTCATCGACCTGCTGGCCCAGGCCATCCTGCGCAAGGTGCTGGACGAAACCACCGATGCCTACGAAGTGCGTGCCGCCGAGATGCTGTTTCGCGCCCAGCGCATCACCACGCAGGACGGCCAGGTGCTGGCCGGCGACCGCGACGTGCTGGACATGCTCAACGAAACCGGCGGGCTGGGCGACTTCGGGCGATTTCTGGCGGAAGCCCAGGCGCCCCTGCGCAGCATCGACATGCAGGTGCTGACGGACGCCAACGCGCCGGATTACTGGCC
This sequence comes from Polaromonas sp., assembly GCF_029945925.1. GTDB lineage: Bacteria > Pseudomonadota > Gammaproteobacteria > Burkholderiales > Burkholderiaceae_C > Polaromonas. Next base: position 136,098 of record NZ_JAQSDN010000039.1, read on the forward strand.
AGCCAGTGATCGCCACAACTTCCTGCTCGACCTGACGCATGAAATCAGCAACGACCTGAGCCACGGCCTGGTGTTCACCATGACGCGCGCCCGCTCGGGCCTGACGGCGCTGGCCCGGGTGCTGGAAAAGTGGGTGCGGCATTTTCTCGGCGTGGACGTCAGCATCCGGCCGCTGCAAAAGGTCGATGACGCCGCCTGGCGCTGGCATGTGGGGCTGGACGTGGAGGCGACCGCGCTGCTCAACGACCTGTACGAAGGCCGGGAGGTGGAGGCCGAACGTTTGCAGCGCCTGGTCAGCCTCTTCCGGCTCGATTTTGCGGATCCGCAGGAGATGCGCGCCGATGTGGCCGGCAAGCCGGTCTACCTGGGCCTGATGATGAATGCCGGCCAGTCGGTGAAGCTCAAGCCGCAGAATCTGCTGCTGAATCTGCCGCTGGTGGGGGCGATGTAAATCGGTTCCGGACGGCCGGCTGGCCTTGCGCTGACCCAACCGGGGCGCGGTAGCTTAAAATGCCGGGTTCTGCCAATTTTTAATCCGGAGTCTTCCATGTCCAAAAAAATCCGCGTCGAAGCCGACATCTGCGCACCCAAGCCCGTTCCCGCCCCCGGCATGACCCGCACGGCCGGCCGCGGTCAAAAAATCAGCCTGGAGCGCGGCACCTGGACCCGCAGCAAAAAGAACCCGGGCAAGCGCCCACACAAAGGCGGCTAAGCCCTTGGCCCCACCGGGGTGGCTTGAGCGCAAGCTGCCCACACCCGGGCCTCTGACATCGCGTCGGGGACGGGTTCTGTCTCCTGTTTTGCCTCATGCGCCCAGGGCGACATGACGGCCCTGCATTCCACGCCTGCCATTGCCGGACGGTCCGGGTCTGGTTGTGAAGCCAAATTGGCATCCAGCCCTTGATGGACGGGCGCCGGTAGCTCCTGAATTCATAGTGAATCGCGCCCGCCCTAGCGCAGGCGCGCGGCCGTGAGGCCGGGGTGCCGGGGTGCCGAAGCCTACATATTCCGCCGGTACTGCCCACCGACCTCGAACAGCGCGTGGGTGATCTGTCCGAGCGAGCAGACGCGTACCGCGTCCATCAGCACCTCGAACACGTTGTCGTTGGCAATCACCGCCTGTTGCAGGTGCTTGAGCATGGCCGGGGCTTCCTTGGCATGGCGCTGATGGAAGTCCTGCAGGCGTGCCAGCTGGCTCTGCTTTTCCTCGTCGGTGGAGCGGGCCAGCTCCAGCTTGTCCTGCACGGCGTCGCCGTGTGGGTTGCGGAAGGTGTTGACGCCGATGATGGGCAGCTCACCCGTGTGTTTGAGCATCTCGTAATGCATCGACTCGTCCTGGATGCGGCCACGCTGGTAGCCGGTTTCCATGGCGCCCAGCACGCCGCCGCGTTCGGCAATGCGCTCGAACTCGCTGAGCACCGCTTCTTCCAGCAGCTCGGTGAGTTCCTCGATGATGAACGCGCCCTGTGACGGGTTTTCGTTTTTCGCCAGGCCCCACTCGCGGTTGATGATGAGCTGGATCGCCATCGCGCGGCGCACCGACTCTTCGGTCGGTGTGGTGATGGCTTCGTCGAACGCATTGGTGTGCAGGGAGTTGCAGTTGTCGTAAATCGCAATCAGCGCCTGCAAGGTGGTGCGGATGTCGTTGAACTGGATCTCCTGCGCGTGCAGGCTGCGGCCACTGGTCTGGATGTGGTATTTGAGCTTCTGGCTGCGTTCGTTGGCACCGTATTTTTCCTTCATGGCGACGGCCCAGATGCGGCGCGCCACGCGGCCCATCACGGTGTATTCGGGGTCCATGCCGTTGCTGAAGAAAAAGCTCAGGTTGGGCGCGAAGTCGTCGATGTGCATGCCGCGCGCGAGGTAGGCTTCGACGAAGGTGAAACCATTCGACAGGGTGAAGGCCAGCTGGGAGATCGGGTTGGCGCCGGCTTCGGCGATGTGGTAACCGCTGATGGAAACGCTGTAGAAGTTGCGCACGCGGTTGTGCACAAAATACTCGGCGATGTCACCCATCACCTTGAGGCTGAACTCGGTCGAGAAGATGCAGGTGTTCTGGCCCTGGTCTTCTTTCAGGATATCGGCCTGCACCGTGCCGCGCACGTTTTCCTGCACCCATTCGCGGATTTTTTCGGTTTCGGTGTCCGTCGGTTCGCGGCCGTTGTCGGCCCTGAATTTTTCGAGGTTCTGGTCGATGGCGGTGTTCATGAACATCGCCAGGATGGTGGGCGCCGGGCCGTTGATGGTCATGCTGACCGAGGTGCTGGGGCTGCACAGGTCAAACCCGTCGTAGAGCACCTTCATGTCGTCGAGCGTGGCAATCGACACGCCGCTGTTGCCCACCTTGCCGTAAATGTCGGGCCGCAGGTCGGGATCGTTGCCGTACAGCGTGACCGAGTCAAAGGCCGTGCTCAGGCGTTTGGCGGCCATGCCCTGGCTCAGCAGCTTGAAGCGTGTGTTGGTACGGAAGGCGTCGCCTTCGCCGGCAAACATGCGGGTCGGGTCTTCGCCCTCGCGCTTGAAGGCGAAGGTGCCGGCGGTGTAGGGGTAGCTGCCCGGCACGTTGTCCAGCATCAGCCACTTGAGGATTTCTCCGTGGTCTTCGTACTGCGGCAGTGCCACCTTGCGGATGGTCGTGCCCGAGAGCGACTTGCTGGTCAGTGCCGTGCGGATTTCCCTGTCGCGGATTTTGACCACGTATTCTTCGCCGGCATAGGCCTGCTGCATGGCGGGCCACTGGGTCAGCAGCTTGCGTGCGGCCGGGTCCTGGACCTGCTCGCGCTGCACCGCCAGGTCAATGGCCGCTTCCGCGGCCCTGGCCTTGTCGGGCTTGCCGACGGTGAGCATGCCGGCGGCGGCCCGCAGCTGCTGGATTTCACGCGCCAGCGTGGCCTGTTCCCTGCCGCGTTTCTTGTAGCTGCGCACCGTGTCGGCAATTTCCGCGAGGTAACGCGTGCGCGCGGCAGGCACCACCGGCGTCTGGTTGGTGCTGTGGCGCACATCGACGGCGGGCAGGGCGCCTTCCGACAGCTTCAGGCCGAGCCCGACCAGGCGCGGTTTGAGGGCCTGGTACAGCGCGGTGACGCCGTCGTCGTTGAACCGCGCGGCCATGGTGCCGAACACCGGCATCTTGTCGGGCGCCGTGCCCCAGGCTTCCTTGTTGCGCTGGACCTGCTTGGCCACATCGCGCAAGGCGTCGAGCGAGCCCTTGCGGTCGAACTTGTTGATGGCGACAAACTCGGCGAAGTCCAGCATGTCGATTTTCTCGAGCTGGCTGGCGGCGCCGAACTCGGGCGTCATCACATACATGGGCACGTCTACCAGCGGCACGATGGCGGCATCGCCCTGGCCGATGCCCGAGGTTTCGACCACGATCAGGTCAAAGCCGGCCACCTTGCAGGCGGCAATCACTTCGGGCAGCGCCTTGCTGATCTCGCTGCCGAATTCACGCGTCGCCAGGCTGCGCATGAAGACGCGCTGGCCCTGCTGCCACGGACTGATGGCGTTCATGCGGATGCGGTCGCCGAGCAGCGCGCCGCCGCTCTTGCGCCGTGAGGGGTCGATGCTGATGACGGCCACGCGCAGCTGGTCGTTCTGGTCCAGCCGCAGGCGGCGTATCAGCTCGTCGGTCAGCGAGGACTTGCCGGCGCCGCCGGTGCCGGTGATGCCCAGCACCGGTATCTTTTTGATAGCAGCTTGCGCCCGCAGCGTCTCGACCAGCGCCGGATTGGCCTTGTCGTTTTCAAGCGCGGTGATGAGCTGGGCCAGCGCGCGCCAGGCCATCTCGCCGTGGCCTTCGATCACCTGGATGTCCGCGGGGGCAAAGCCGGTCAGGTCCTTGTCGCAGCGCATGACCATCTCGCCGATCATGCCGGCCAGGCCCATTTTCTGGCCGTCTTCGGGGCTGTAGATGCGCGAGACGCCGTAGGCATGGAGCTCGCGGATCTCCGGCGGCACAATCACCCCGCCACCGCCGCCGAACACCTGGATGTGCTCGCCGCCGCGGCTCTTGAGCAGATCGACCATGTACTTGAAGTACTCGACATGGCCGCCCTGGTAGGAGCTGATGGCAATGCCCTGCGCGTCTTCCTGCAGCGCCGCCGTGACGACTTCATCCACGCTGCGGTTGTGGCCCAGGTGAATCACCTCGGCGCCCATGCCCTGCAGGATGCGCCGCATGATGTTGATGGCGGCGTCATGGCCGTCAAACAGCGAGGCGGCGGTGACAAAACGCACCTTGTGCGTGGGCCGGTAGCTGGCAAGGGCCTGGTATTCGGCGGACAGGTCGGTCATGGCGGCGCTCTCTGGAGGTTGTCTCGTGGCTTGGGTGCGGGAGGGATTATTCGATCTTCAATCCGGCCAGCGCCGGATCGTCAGGCGGGTAGCGCAGGTCCAGTGACTTCAGCTTGTCGCGTACCAGCGTGGCCACCATCAGGTTGCGGTGGGTCTTGGAATCAGCGGGCACCACGGTCCAGGGTGCCCAGGGGGTGCTGGTCGCCCCCAGCAACGCCTCGTAGGCCTTCTGATAGTCGGCCCACTGCTTGCGCACCTCCAGGTCGCCCATGCTGAACTTCCAGCGTTTGGTCGGGTCGTCCACCCGCTCCTGCAGGCGCTGGCCCTGTTCCTCGAAGCTGATGTGCAGCATGAACTTGAGGATCACCGTGCCGGTTTCGGCCAGCAGGCGTTCGAACTCGTTGATGTGGGCAAAACGCTGCGCGGTCTGCTCGGGGGTGATCCAGCCTTTGACCACCGGGACCAGCACGTCTTCGTAGTGGCTGCGGTTGAAAATCATGGTTTCGCCCGCCCCCGGCATCTGGCGGTGGATGCGCCACAGGTAGTCGTGTGCCCGCTCTTCCTCGCTCGGTGCCTTCCAGCCCACGGTGTGCACGCCCAGCGGGCTGGTTCGGCTGAACACGGCGCGAATCGTGCCGTCCTTGCCCGAGGTGTCGGTGCCTTGCAGCAGGACCAGCAGCTTGTAGCGCTTGTCGGCAAAAAACAGGTCCTGCAGGCCGTCAAGCTCCATCGCCAAGGCGTCCACGGCGGCCTTGTCATCGTCTTTATCCCCGGTCGTCAAAGGCTTGGCCGAGGCCTTGAGTTCGGACAGCCCAAACGGCCGGCCCTGCCCGGTGGTGGGTGGTTGCCAGGGGGCCAGCAGGGCCGCACGCTTGCTGTTGCCGTTGGACATGGCTGTCTCCGTGTGGGTGATTGACGTTTACGTAAACGTCAATCTTACCGTTTTTCCAAAACAAAAGGGCGCCTGCGCGCCCCTTTGTTTCCCGACAGGTGGGCGGCCCCCGCTTATTTGTACAGCAGCTGCGGCAACCACAGGCCGATGGCAGGGAACTGGTACAGCAGGAAGATGGCCAGGATCTGGATGCCCATGAAGGGCAACATGCCGGCGAAGATCTGGTTCAGCGTGACGTGTTTCGGTGCCACGCCCTTGAGGTAGAACGCGGCCATGGCCACCGGCGGGCTCAGGAAAGCCGTCTGCAGGTTCAGGGCGACCAGCAGGCCGAAGAACAGCGGATCGACGCCGAAGTTGTCCAGCAGCGGGATGAAGATGGGCATGAAGATCACGATGATCTCGGTCCACTCCAGCGGCCAGCCGAGAATGAAAATAATCGCCTGGCTCATCACGAGGAACTGCGTCTTGCTCAGGTTCATGCTGAGCACCCAGGTCTCCACCAGCTCCTGGCCGCCCAGCAGCGCAAAAGCCGCCGAGAAGATGGCCGAACCGACAAACAGCCAGCACACCATGGCCGAGGTTTTGGCCGTGAGGAACACCGACTCCTGCAGCACCGACAGTGTGAGCCGCTTGTAGGCCGCCGCCAGCAAAAAACCGCCGAGGGCGCCCATCGCGGCCGCCTCGGTCGGAGTGGCCAGCCCCATCACGATGGACCCGAGTACCGAGATGATGAGAACCATCAGCGGAAAGAAGGAGGTCAGGAGCATCTTGAAGATTTCCAGCCGCGCAAAACTCAGGAACAGGTAGAAGAGGGCAACCAGCGCGCCGAAAATGGCAAAACAGACCCACCACCAAGTGGGCGCGTCGCGTGTGGTTGCGGCGGCTGGCGCCTTGTCGGCGCTGACTGTGGCTAAGGCGGGAGGCGCGGCCACACTGGCTTCGGCGGCAGGTGGCTCCTTGACATCACCCGACGGGGGTTCCTGCAGGCCGCCCTCGGCAACCGGCTCTTTCAGGCCACCTTCCTGGGGAGGTTCCTGCAAACCGCCGGTGTCAGCGCTTGGGGCGCTTGACGAGCTGGAGGCGCCTATCTGCTGGATGTCGTAGACCGCCTCGGCGTTGACGGTCGTGACCGCCCGATAGCTGGTCACGAGTACCAACAGGAATAACAAGCCCGGTAGCACCACAATCGCCAGTTGCCGCAGGATATGGCCAAGCGGCACGTCGGCATTGCGTTTTCCCTTGAGTGCACCGAAGAGTCCTGTGAGCGCGTATTTGTCCGTGCCAGTGGTCAGCTGCTGTGTCAACGGCGGCAGCGTCACCGCGCGGTCCGCGGCCGACAGCGGAGGGGCCCATTGGGGCTTGATCTTGGCGACCATGATGACGTAGAGGATATACAGGCCGGTCAGCATCAGGCCCGGGAAAAACGCACCAGCGTACAACTGAACGACGGAGACGCCGGCGGTGGCGCCGTACACGATCAGCAGCACCGAAGGCGGAATCAGGATGCCCAGGCAGCCGCCCGCCGTGATGGCGCCGGCCGCCAGCGGGACGCTGTAACCGGCACGCAGCATCGCCGGCAAGGCCAGCAGGCCCATCAGCGTGACCACCGCACCCACGATGCCGGTGGCCGTCGCAAAAATCGCGCAGGTGACCAGGGTCGCCACAGCCAGTGAGCCGGGAATCCGGGCCATGGCCAGATGCAGGCTCTTGAAGAGTTTTTCAATCAGGTTGGCCCGTTCGACCAGGTAACCCATGAAAACAAACAACGGTATCGCAATCAGCACGTCGCTGGCCATGGTCTTGAAGGCCGCCTGCACCATCAGGTCCAGCGTCTTCGTGGTGTCCCGGTTGTAGGCCAGCCAGGTGAAAATCATGCCCATGCCCATCAGCGTGAAGGCCGTCGGAAAACCCAGCATGATGGCGGTCACCACCAGGGACAGCATCAGCAGCCCCAGGTGCCCGTTGGTGATTTTCTCGACGCTCAGAAGCAGCGTGGCGGCGCCGATGATGACCAGCGCCATGAAGGTCAGGCCGAACCAGAGTTCTTTGCGGATCTTCATTTGTGGTTCTCCTTGAGGGCCAGATCGCGCTCGAGCGCTGCCATGTCTTCGTCTTTCACGTGCACCATTTCCTTGAGTTTTTCCACGTCCACTTCCTCCACGTCGCCTTCGCGCACCGGCCAGGCGCCGGTCTGTATGCACTGGATGCAGCGGATGATTTCCACGATGCCCTGCAGCAGCAGCACAAAGCCCGACACCGGGATCACGAACTTGAACGGATAGACCGGAATCGGGTCGGCGTTGAAGGTCTGCTCGCGGATCGCCAGCGACTCATTGGCATAGGTCCAGCCGGCCCAGGTCAGCGCGATGACGCCAGGCAGGAAAAAGAGGATGTACAGCGTCAGGTCGACGATCGCCTGCGTGCGCGGCCTGAGAAAGCCGTACAGCACGTCGCCGCGCACATGGCCGTTTTTGCTCAGGGTGTAGGCGCCCGCCATCATGAAGAGCAGGCCGTAAAGCATGATCTGGGCGTCGAGCACCCAGGCGTGGGGGCGGTTGAGCACGTAGCGGCTGAACACTTCCCAGCTGATCAGCAAGGTCAGCAGGACCACGCTCCAGGCGCAGGCCTTGCCGATCCAGGTGGAAAACCGGTCCACCGCCAGTAAAAACGATTGCATTGCAACTCCTAGCGCCGCCAAAGGACGGTCCCTGAAAAAATAAAGGGGCACCCAAGGTGCCCCTTAGATGCCGAAGCTTGATTTAAGCCTTTTTGCCTTTGCTGAAATAATGGTTATAAGCCATCTTGAAGTCGACCGTGTAGTCGTTTTGCCATTGGCCTGCACGTTCTGCAAAGACCTTCTGCGAGTCGAGCACCTTCTTGAACAGCGCGTTCTCTGCCCCCTTTTTGACCATGATCTTGTCCCAGGAAGCTAGCTGGGCGCGCAGGATGGCGTCGGGCGTCTTGTAAAACTTGACGCCGGCCTTCTTGAGCTCAATGTAGTCCTTGGAGTTGCGCTCAATGGCCTTCCAGCTCATGTCTGCGCTGGCTGCCTGAACGGCGTAGTCGATGATGGCCTTGAGTTCGGCAGGAAGGGCGTTGAGCTTGGTCTTGTTGAACAGGATCTCGAACTGCTCGCCGGACTGGTGGAAGCTCTGCAGCATGCAGTTCTTGACCACGTCAGGGAAGCCCAGAAGCTTGTCCGATGAAGCGTTGTTGAACTCGGCGCCATCGATCAGGCCGCGGTCCAGCGCCGGCACGATTTCGCCGCCCGGCAGCGGATTGACGGCCGCGCCCATGTCGGTGTACATGTCGACGGCTAGACCCACAGTACGGAACTTTATGCCCTGGATGTCAGAGACCTTGGAGATCGGCTTCTTGAACCAGCCGAACGGCTGGGTCGGCATGGGGCCATAGAGATAGGACACCACGTCCATGTTGATCGATTTGTAGATCTCTTCCAGCAGGGCCTTGCCGCCGCCATAGTTGTGCCAGGCCAGCAGCATGTTGGGGTCCATGCCGAAGGACGGGCCGGAACCCCACAGCGCGAGCGCCGAATTCTTGCCGTAGTGGTAAGCAACCACGCCGTGACCGCCGTCCAGCGTGCCCTTGTTGACGGCTTCGAGCAGTTGGAAGGCAGGAACGACAGCGCCCGCAGGCAACACTTCGATCTTGAGCTTGCCGCTCGCCATGTCATTGACTTTTTTGGCGAAGTCGGAGGCGTACTCGTGGAAGATGTCTTTCGACGGCCACGTGCTCTGGAAGCGCAGCGTGGTGGCGGTTTGCGCGGTTGCCAGCATCGGTGCGGACATGGCTCCGGCGCCAGCGGCGACGGCTGCACCCTTGAGCAGGCTGCGGCGGCGAGGGGTCTTGATATCGGTCATGGCTTGTCTCCTGTTGTGAAAGAACGTTAGCGCACTATCTTTTGTCATCAACGCTTTACGCGTAAGAGGGTTTTTACCAACGGCCCGGTGCAAATTGCGCCTAATTGGGGTGAAACTGTTTATCAGGACTCTGCCAAATGATGCGCTGTCAGCTTTCCGTCAAGTTTTGGGGCCGGTGCCCGTGGCTGACCCGGCGACCGGGGGTGGCGTCCCTTTATGAACTATTTTTGCCTGCAGCCCTTATCCGGCGCGCGCCAGCAGCTACTGAAAGTGGAGCAGCCGGAACAAGGGTCAAACTTTGCAGCAGCGAGCCCCGAGGTTCTAAACTTGCTGTGTATGCCGGTCGGCCTGTTGCCTGTCCCGGCCCTGGAAACATGCCATGACACCCATTCAACTTTTTGACCCTGCCTCCAGCACCTATACCTATGTCCTGTTCGATCCGTCCACGCGTGAGGCCCTGATCATCGATCCGGTGGACCAGCAGGTCGAGCGCGACCTCGCGGCGCTGCGGGAGCACAAGCTCAAGCTGTTGTGGACGGTGGAGACGCATGCCCATGCCGACCACATCACCAGCGCCGGGCAACTGGCGGAACACACCGGCGCCCGCACGGCGGCGCCGCAAGGCTGTGGCATTGCAACGGCCGCCCGACAGCTCGGCGACGGTGATGTGCTGCAGGTCGGCGGTGAACAGGTCCGCGTCCTGCACACCCCGGGGCACACGGCCGGCAGCGTGAGCTACCTCTGGCGCAACCATGTGTTCACCGGCGATACGCTGCTGATCAACGGCTGCGGCCGCACCGACTTCCAGTCCGGCAGCGCCGAAGACCTCTACCAAAGCATCACCGGGCGGCTGTTCACGCTGCCGGACGACACCGTGGTCTGGCCGGGCCACGACTACCAGGGCCGGACCCATTCGACGATTGCGGCCGAGAAGACCGGCAATGCCCGCATCGCCGGCAAAAGCCTGGCCGAATTTGTGGCCACCATGGCGCAACTCCAGCTGCCCCGGCCCGCGCGCATGGACGAAGCGCTTCCTGCCAACCAGAGTTCCGGCATGGGAACCGGCCGCCACGATGCCGGTGGGGCCGACGTGTTTCAGGTTCTGCCGGCCGATGGTTATGCCGGCAATGTGTCGCCCGAACTGGCCTGCCAGTGGTGGCAGGCCGGCCAGGCGGTGCTGGTCGATGTACGCACCGATGCGGAGCGTGAATGGGTGGGTTTTGTGCCTGGTGCGGTGCCGCTGGCCTGGAAACAATGGCCGGGCATGGCCATGAACCCGCAGTTCGACGAGGGCCTGCAGGTCGCCGTGCCGGCCGGCCAGAAGGCCGTGCTGCTTTGCCGCAGCGGTGTACGTTCGATTGCCGCCGCCAGACGTGCCACCGAACTGGGGCTGGAGGCCTACAACATCCTGGAGGGGTTCGAAGGCGACCCCGATGCGCAGGCCCATCGTGGTGCACGCGGCGGCTGGCGCTACCGCGGCCTGCCGTGGCGGCAGAACTAGAGCCCCCACGCTCCCCACTGCGTGTGGTCGCTGCCCCCGAGGGGGCGCTGCGCCTGCGGACTGGCATAGCCAGATCCGCGGCCCCGGCTTGTAAAGAGCAAGCCACGCTGGTCGCTTGGACCGTTCGCCTTGAGCCTGTCGAAGGGTGCCCCCGAGCCGCGAATGGAACCGCCGCGAGACAGCGCGGCCTGGTTCCCCTAAACTGGCTGCATGAACAATGACAGCCTGCTCAAACGCATTGAATCGAAACGCGACGAGGTGATTGCGCTCACCCAGGACCTGGTTCGCATTCCCACCATCAACCCGCCAGGGGACGCTTACGAAGCCTGCGCCCGCCTGCTTGGCGAGCGGCTGAAAAAGCGGGGCTTTGCCGTCGAATACATCCGGGCCGACGGTGCACCGGGCGACCGCAACTCCCATCCGCGCATCAATGTGGTGGCGCGTTACGAGGGTCAGCCCGGCGGGGAGTGTGTGCATTTCAACAGCCACATCGACGTGGTGGAAGCCGGTTCCGGCTGGACCACCGATCCCTTCGGCGGCGAGGTCAGGGACGGCAAGGTCTACGGCCGCGGCACCTGCGACATGAAAGGCGGACTGGCGTCCAGCGTGATTGCCTGCGAGGCGATTCTCGAAGAAGGCCTGCCGTTTGCCGGCGCGCTGGAAATTTCGGGCACGGTCGATGAGGAGTCGGGCGGCTTCGCCGGCGTGGGCTACCTGGCCGAGCGCGGTTATTTCACGAAACCGCGCGTGCACCATGTGATCATCCCCGAGCCGCTGGGCGTGGACCGCATCTGCCTGGGCCACCGCGGCGTCTGGTGGGGTGAGGTCGAGACCCTGGGACGGATTGCCCATGGCTCCATGCCTTTTCTGGGCGACAGTGCCATCAGCCACATGAGCGCCTTCATCCATCTGCTGGAGACGCAGCTGCAGCCGCGGCTGTCCGGGCGCCATACGGCCGAACCGGTGGAGCCGCCCGGCGCGAGGGTCAGCACGCTCAACATCAACAGCCTGCACGGCGGACAGGTGGAGCAGCTGTTTTCCCTGGACGCGTACGGCCGCCCCACCGGCGACCTGCCGGCACCGGTGGTGGCGCATTCCTGTCGCGCCGTGCTGGACCGCCGCTTCATTGCTGAAGAAAACCTGGAGGCCGTGAAGGCCGAGATTGTGGCCATGCTCGACGAACTCAAGCGTAGCCGCCCCGGCTTTGACTACGGCATCCGGGACATCATGAGTTTTGTGCCGACGGCCACGCCCAGGGACGCGCCGGTGGTGCTGGCCACCGCGCGTGCCATTGCCCGGGTGCTGGGCCGCGAAGCCAGCTACATCTCCAGTCCTGGCACTTACGACCAGAAACACATCGTGCGCACCGGCAAGCTCGATGCTTGTATTGCCTACGGCCCGGGCATTCTCGATCTGGCGCACCAGCCCGACGAATATGTGGGCATTCAGGAGCTGGTGGACAGCGCGAAAATCATGGCACTGGCCGCTTTAAGCCTGACCAGTGGTCGCCAACCAACATAAAAGTAATACCAAGGTAGTGATTTAGGGCAATCACTACACCGGAATCTGACTTTCCGGCACCGACCCCTGTCAATGTTGACAGGGGGGGCAACCCTGAATTTGTTAAATTCATCTTCAATGGTGGTACTTTTTCACAAGGTAACCACCATGCACGCTCAACTTCTCGAAAAATCCCCTGCACAACTCGTAACAAAAACTGTTACCAACCCGGGCATCTCCCCGCATCTGCAGCAGCGCATTGCGCGCGAATTCACGCCCCGCTGGCAACAGCAATGGGGTGGCAAGTTTGTCCTTCACGGCAGAACGGCCGGTCCCGATGCCGTTCGGCTCGACGGCAACGATTACCTCAGCGTGACCGGCCACCCCGACATCGTCAGCGCCCAGGTGGCGGCCCTGCGCAACGACCGGGAGTTCGTGATCCAGTCCGGCGTGTTTGTGCATGGCGAACATCCCGCCCGGACACTGGAAAAAAACCTGGCCCAGTGGGTCGGAAAGGAAGACGGGTTTGTCTGCCAGTCCGGTTATGCGGCCAATGTGGGTTTGCTGCAGGCGATTGCCGACCCGCAAACCCCGGTGTACCTCGATACCCTGGCGCACACATCGCTGTGGGAAGGTGCGCATGCGGCGCGCGCCCCGGCGCATCCGTTTCGCCACAACGACCCGGACCACCTGGACCGGGTGTTGTCGCGGCACGGTCCGGGTGTGGTGGTGGTGGACTCGGTGTACAGCACCACCGGCGCCTTGTGTCCCCTGCGCGAGATGGTGGAAGTGGCCGAGCGCCACGGCTGCATGATCCTGGTGGACGAGTCGCATTCGCTCGGCACCCATGGACCCGGCGGTGCCGGGCTGTGCGCCGAACTCGGTCTGACGGACCGGGTGCATTTCATCACGGCCAGTCTGGCCAAGGCCTTTGCCGGACGTGGTGGTTTTTTCACGGCGCCCGCCGAGTTGCGTTACTACATCCTCAGTTCCAGCTACCCCAATATCTTCAGCTCCTGCCTGCTGCCCCACGAGATCGCCGGCCTCGGCGCCACACTCGCCGTGATCGGCAAACGCGATGAACAACGCCAGCGCCTGCGGGCCCATACGCTGCGGCTGCGCCGCAGCCTGTCTGACATGGGTTACCCGATCCACCAGGGGACGGAGCAGATCATTTCCCTGGAGGCCGGCACCGAGCCTGACACCATGGTGCTGCGCGACCACCTGGAGGAACGCGGTGTTTTTGGTGCTGTGTTCTGTGCCCCGGCGACCAGCCGCAACCGGGCCATGGTGCGCCTGACCCTGCACGCGGGGCTGACCGATGCGGAGCTCAGCCACGTGGAAGCGGTCGCTTACGAGGTCGCGCCGCTGGTGAAGCCCTGGGACTGGCCGATTGCCAGGCGGGCACGGACCGCTGAAACCAGTTAAGTCTGCTGGAAGGCTCCGGAAGACTAGTCCCGCACGGTGCGCCGGCCGTGTTTTTTGAGCCAGTGTTTGTAGCCGGTCAATCCCGGTGGACTGGCGGCCAGCTCGACCGGAAACAGGGCCCCCAGCACCGTGCCTTCGTGACCAATGGAAAACGCCGGAATCAGCCGCGCCGGTCCGGGTTGCCCCAGGGCTTGCTGAAGCTCGAGGTCCACCAGGTGGCGGCCGGCCCGGATGTCCTCAGCAGCGGCCGCCTTCAGGCCCTGCGACTCTGCCAGCTCCGCCAGATCGGCCAGGCCCGCGGCAGACTCCAGCTGCAGCCAGCTGGCGCGTCCGTCGGCGTCCATGCCCAGAATGCCGAAGGGCTGGCCAATGACCACATGTTCGACCCAGTGGCTGCTGGCCAGACTGGCGAGCTGGCGGGCCACCGACGGCACCTGCAGCAGGGCGTGCTGGGGCTGGGTCAGCGCGGCGCGCCAGATCTGCGAATGGCGCATTTGCGGCTGGGCCAGCATGCGCTGGATGACGGTGATCAGGTGCTGGGAGATATCGACGGTCTGCTTGGCAATGAACTGGTCGATCAGCCCCCGGTTGAAGGCGCTCACCGCCACATGTTCATCGGCCTGTCCGGTCAGCAGCACCCGGCCTCCCGGCCAGTCGGTCAACTCGCCCAGTGCCTGCAGGCCGTCCATGCCGGGCATGGCGTAATCGAACACGCAGACCCTGGCCAGACCGAAACGTTCGGTATGGTTGGCCCAGTAGTTCAGGATTTGCGGAATCAGCGGACTGCCGGCGCGCCAGCGCTCGATCATCTCCTGCTGCGTCCATGCGTCGGCCTCCCACAGCGGCGGCTCCTGTTGCAGCTGGTTGATGCAGGTCTGCGGCCGCAGATACAGTTTGACGTGCCACTGGCGCGGCAACACCATCGCCAGCATCTCCAGATAAGCCGGGTCATCGTCAAGAAAAACGATGGCGCCCGGGCGATGGAACAAGGGAAAACTCATGGGTGCGCGTGTGGGTTGTGTTACCTGAGAACCGGAAGCTCGATGATGAAGATGGCGCCGCGTCCGGGTTCCGACTTCACCCGGATGGTGCCGCCGGCACTTTCCACCACCTGCTGGCAAAAAGCCAGTCCCAGGCCGTGGCCGGTACCGCGATCGGTTGAGAAAAACGGCTCGAAAATGCGCGCCTGCAATTCCGGCGCGATGCCGGTGCCCTGGTCGGTGACGATGATGCGCCCGTAACCGTTGAGCACCCCGACTTCGATGCGCAGGTCGCCGGGTTTGGCTGCCGAACTGGTTGCCGCCAGCGCGCGAAAGGCGTTTTTGAGCAGGTTGTTGATGACCTGCGCGAACAACCGGTAGGACGACTCGAAGGAAAAATCCTTGCGCAGCACCAGCACCACGCTTTCGCGTTCCCGCGAATTGCGATAAGGGTAGTCCTTGACCACATTGCGCAGCAGCGCAGCGGCGGCCACGGATTCCCGGTGCGTCGGCAGGCGCAGCAGGCGTGCGTTGGCAATCTGCGTGTCGATCTGCTGGTTCATGTTGCGCACGAGGGTGTGCAGCCTGACGACCAGCTGGTCCAGCCGCTGGCCGCCACCGGGCTCCGTGACCTGCCGGCTTTCATTGCGCACGGCGTCGCCGATCAGCGACATCGTGGCCAGCGGCGTACGCAGTTCGTGCGCCATGATGCCCATGGTGGTCAGCGTGTGCTGCAGGTGCTCGCGCCGCAGGTTGGCCGACGACAGTCCCAGCAGCAGGGCGCTGGCCCAGCTGAACGCGATGACGACGGCGTTGATGGAAAACTGCTGCTCACTCATGGAAGGAAGGGCCGGGCCGAAGGCCTTGAACAGCGTCCAGGCCAGCAGGGCGCCGCTGACCGTCCCCAGGGTGGCCGCACGCCAGTCGGTCACATGGTAATAAATCAGCACCATGGCGCAAAAGCTGGCCAGCCAGACCGTGTTGCCGTTGTTGCAAAGATACATCCAGCTGAAAAAAACCGGCAGCTGGATCCAGAAAACCACGGAAAAAATCCGCGCCGAAAGTTTGCTGGAAGGATCGTTGGTGATGCTCTCCGAGATCAGCAGCAAGCCCAGCGTGCCCATGACAGCGCGAAGCGCGGGGCTCTCGTAGGGCTGGGGTAACCACTGTCCCCAGATCCACCCAAACAGGGGATGTCCCACCAGCGTGAACAGCCCGAGCCAGCGCAGGCGCCAGCGCGACGGGTGCAAAATGAGAACCAGCTGCTCCTGGAGCAGTTCAGCCCTGATTCGCGCAAACCACAGCCGCGCCCACGCGCCGGGGCTGCTCCACAGCGTGCGAATCTTTTGTTTGATCCTGGCGGGTACTCCGGAAGTCATGCGTAAATTTTCGAACATATCACAATGCATTGTCACAGTTCCGGAGCAAGAATGACGATGCGTCCCCCTGTCAACTTTGACAGTATTGCGCTGGACAGCATGTTGAGCGACTGGATCTCCGCATTGCGCGAATTTTCCGTCGAGGCGGTGGTGGTCCTGAGCCCGGACCCGTTTGGCCAGCGGCAGGACCGGCTGGTGGCAGCAGTCCACCCACCCCGCTTTATCGACGCAGCGCTTGCGCTGGCAGAAAGCCAGGACTTCGGCGCGCCGTGGCGCGAATCGGATGCATCCCTCGTGGCCTGGCAGCACATTGGCAAGGCAGAGGCCGGCAACACCAGCCGCTGGCGCCTGTTATGGCTGGCCCACGGTTTCCAGAGTGTGGTGCGCATCGAGTTTCCCCTGCCATCAGGGCGGGCCTTCGAGTGTTTCATTTTCAGTCCACGCCAGTTTCACGACCGCGCCGAGGCTGCGGCGCTGGTCTGGTCGGCCCTCAATATCTGGCCCTTGTTCAAGCGCACGATGGCCCAGGCCAGCAGCCCGCTGAGCCCGCGCGAGGGCGAATGCCTGGCGCTGGCCTTTGAAGGCCTGACGGCGCGCCAGAGCGCCGAGCGCCTGCATTGCGCCGAACGTACGGTGAACTACCACCTGTCCAACGCCATGGCCAAACTCAAGGTGGACAACAAGATGTCGGCGATTCAACGCGCCTGCTGGCTCGGCGTGATCTGAAGGATGTCCTGCGCCACACCTTCGTAGGCCTGCGCCAGTTGCAGCACGGCCCGGTCGCCCCGCGGTTTGCCGATCAGCTGCAGGCCCATCGGCAGGCCGTGCGGGCCGAAGCCCGCGGGCACGCTGATGCAGGGCAGGCCGGCGAAGGTGGCGTAGATCACCACTTCCATCCAGCGGTGGTAAGTGTCCATGGGGTGACCGTTGATCTGGGTAGGCCAGCGCTCGCCCGCATCGAAGGGCCACACCTGCGCCGCCGGCAGGGCCAGAAAGTCATACCGCTCGAACAGCGTGAGCATGTGCTGGTAGAACGCGGTGCGCTGGGCACTTGCCGCTGAAAACCCGCTGGCGCTCTGGCCCTGGGCCTGGTCGTATTCCCACAGCGCTTCCGGCTTGATCTTTTCGCGGTTGCTGCCCTGGACCAGAAACGGCGCAATGCGCGAGGCGACGAGGGCACGCCGCCACACCAGCCAGGCCTGCCAGACCCGGTCGGCGGGCGTGCCCAGCGCCGCTGCCTCCACCGCACAGCCGAGCTGCTCAAAACGCCGCAGGGCCTGCTCGCAGGTGGCCAGGATGCCGTGCTCCATCGGCAGGTAGGCCCCGAGGTCGCCCAGCCAGCCAATCCGGAGCTTGGTGGCGTCCAGCGCAGGCAAGGTCAGGAACTGGGTACCGTCTTCCGCAATCGACAGCGGCGAACGCGCATCCCAGCCGGCCTGGATGCTCAGCAGCCTGGCGACGTCCTCGACGGTTCGGCCCATGGGCCCTTCGGTCCCCAACTGGCTGAGATACACATCCTGCACCGGCCACATCGGCACACGGCCCTGGCTGGGCCGCAGGCCAAACACGTTGTTCCAGGCGGCCGGGTTGCGCAGGCTGCCCATGAAGTCACTGCCATCGGCCACCGGCAGCATGCGTGTGGCAAGCGCCACCGCCGCACCGCCGCTGCTGCCGCCCGCGCTTTTTGACGGGTCATACGCATTGCGCGTGACGCCGAACACCTCATTGAAGGTGTGCGAGCCCAGCCCGAACTCCGGGGTGTTGCTTTTGCCGATCACGATGCAGCCCGCGGCTTTCATGCGCGACGCCATGAGGCCGTCCTCCCGGGAGACAAACGCCCGCATCAGGGGCGAGCCCAGCGTGGTGGGCAGACCCTGCACGGCGGCCAGGTCCTTGATGGCCTGGGGCATGCCGTGCATCCAGCCCATGCTTCCCGTGCGCGACTTGCCGGGCGCAAGCTGTGCATCGCGTGCGTCGGCCTGCGCCAGCAGATTGTCCGGTTCCTGCAGGCTGACCAGCGCGTTGTGAAGGGGGTTGACCTGGGCGATGCGTTCCAGGTAGGCCTGCATCACTTCGCGGCAGGAAACCCGGCGTGCATGGATGGCGCGTGACAGTTCGGTGGCGGTCCAGGTGGTGACGGGGTTGCCGGGCTGTGTGCTGTTTTTCATATGGCTTGAATATTGCATCAAAAGTGTGGTTACATTACGAAGCAGCTTTCTGATTGCTGCCTGACTGTCCCCAACTCTTGTTGCCAAGGAAAAATTGTCATGAAACGTCGCTCCCTTTTCACCCTGGCCGCTTCGGTGGCCCTGGTTTCCGGCCTGCTGTTGCCGCTTGCGGCGCAGGCCCAGGCAAAAACGCTCAAGGTCGTGCCGCATTCGAATATCACCATTCTGGACCCGATCTGGACCACCGCGTTTGTGACCCGCAACCACGGCTACATGATTTATGACACGCTGTTCGGCACCGACCTGACAGGCAAGGTCAAACCGCAGATGGTGGACACCTGGAGCGCTTCCAAGGACAACAAGGTCTGGACCTTCACGCTGCGTGACGGCCTGGAGTTCCACGACGGCAAACCCGTCACCAGCGAGGACGTGGTGGCATCGCTCAAGCGCTGGGCCAGCCGCGACAGTTTCGGCGGCGTCATGGCCAAGAGCCTGGCGAGTTACGAAACCCCCAATGCCAAGACCTTTGTCGTGAAGTTCAACCAGCCCTTTGGCGTGATGCTCGAGGCGCTGGGCAAACCTTCGTCGAACGTTCCCTTCATCATGCCTGCCCGCATCGCGGCCACACCCGGCAGCGAGCAGATCAAGGAAAACATCGGCTCCGGTCCCTACAAGTTCGTCACGGCCGAGTACAAGCCGGGCGAGAAACTGGTTTACGTCAAGAACGACAAGTACAAGCCCCGTGCCGAAGCGCCGGACGGCACCACCGGCGGCAAGGTTGTTTACCTCGACCGGGTCGAGTGGATCATCATCCGCGATCCGCAGACCCAGTTCAATGCCCTGATTGCCGGCGAGGTCGACCTCATCGAGCAGCCCGCGTTTGAGCAGTACGCCTCCCTGAAGGCCGCCAAGGATGTGCAGATTGTGGATGCCCAGCCGGCCGGCCTGCAGTACATCTTCCGCTTCAATCACCTGCATGCACCGTTTGACAACGTGAAGATCCGCCAGGCCGCCATGGTGGCGATGGGCCAGGAGGCTTTCCTGAGAACACAGGTGGGCGCGCCCGGCATGTACAAGTTCTGCAAGAGCATGTTCCCCTGCGGCACGCCTTATGCCAGCGACAACACCGGTATCTACACCGGCATGGCCAATCCGGCCAAGGCCAAGCAGATGCTGGCCGAGGCCGGTTACAAGGGCGAGCCCATCGTGCTGATGCGGCCAACCGACCTGGCCTCGATTGCCAAGTTGCCGCTGGTGGCCAAGCAGCAGCTCGAAGCCGCCGGCTTCAAGGTGGACATGCAGCAGTCAGACTGGGCCACGCTGCTGGCCCGCCGCGCCAAGAAAGATGCACCGGACAAGGGCGGCTGGAACGCCTTCATGACGGCCTGGACCGCCGGCGACATCCAGAACCCGCTGACCATGGCCATGCTCAACGCCACCGGCGACAAGGGCTGGTTTGGCTGGCAGGATGACAAGGTCATTGAAGAGCTGAAGGTCAAATTTTCCCAGGCCGGCACCGAGGCCGAGAAGAAAAAACTTGCCGAACAACTGCAGTTGCGTGCGATCGAGACCGCCACGCACGTGCATCTTGGGCAATACAACAACCCGGCGGCTTTGCGCAGCAATATCTCCGGCCTGGTTCCAGGCGGTGCGCAGGTGTACTGGAACATCAAAAAGAACTGATCCACCGGACCGGTCCGGCGATTTTCACCACAGGCCAGGCCGCAGCCCGGCCTGTGGATAGCCAGACCTTGTCCCCAGTTGTCATGCCCGTCCCCCCATGCTGAGATTTCTACTGCAGCGCCTGCTCGCGACTATTCCCGTCCTGTTGGTCGTGGCCGTCGTGGTGTTCCTGATCCTGCGGCTGACGCCCGGTGATCCGGCCGCCGTGATTGCGGGCAACAACTCGACCAACGAAGACATCGAGAAGATCCGCGAGACCCTGGGCTTGAGCAAACCTCTGCTGACCCAGTTCTGGATCTGGTTCAGCGGTGTCTTGCAGGGTGATCTGGGCTACTCGTTTTACCTGAACAAGCCGGTCACCGAACTGATCACCCAGAGGCTGGAGCCCACGCTCAGCCTGGCGGCGGGCACGCTTGTGCTGGCGGTGCTGGTGGCCGTGCCGCTGGGCACCATTGCCGCCTGGCGCATGGGGGGCTGGCTGGACCGGGTGCTGTCGGGCTTTTCGGTGGCCGGGTTTTCGATTCCGGTGTTTGTCACCGGCTACCTGCTGATTTACGTCTTTGCGGTGCAACTCGAATGGTTCCCCGTGCAGGGTTACCGCCGGTTGTTCGGCGCCGACGGGCAGGGCGTCTGGGCCTGGGCGCGCCAGCTGGCCTTGCCCTGGCTCACGCTGGCCATGATTTACGTGGCGCTGATCGCCCGAGTCACCCGCGCCAGCGTTTCCGAGGCGCTGACCGAAGACTACATCCGCACGGCACGGGCCAAGGGTCTGGCTGAATCGACCGTGCTGATGCGCCATGCGCTGGCCAATGCGGCGGTGCCCATCGTCACCGTGATCGGCATCGGCGTCGCGCTGCTCATCGGCGGCGTGGTGGTAACTGAAACGGTTTACGCCATTCCCGGCCTCGGCTCGCTCACGGTGGACGCCGTGCTGAACCGCGACTTTCCGGTGATCCAGGGGCTGGTGCTGTTTTTCAGCCTGCTTTATGTGGGGGTCAATCTGCTGGTTGACGTGAGTTACCTGTTTCTGGACCCGAGGATCCGTTACTGATGCCCGTCTGGCAACTTCTTTCCCAGCGGCTCTGGCGCAACAGCGCTTTCCGCTTCGGCGTGCTGGTGCTGGGCGTGTTGCTGGCGCTGGCCGCGCTGGCGCCCTTTCTCGGCACGGTGGACCCGGCGGCCATGGATTCGGCCCATATCAACACCGCCGCCGGGGTGCGCGGCGAGTTTGCGCAGCTCGACGGCACGGTGGTGGCGCACACCTTCTGGATGGGCGCCGACAACTTCGGTCGCGACATTTTCAGCCGCGTGTTGTACGGCACGCGCACCTCGCTACTGGTGGCTGCCTTTACCGCGGCGGTGGCGATTGGCGTGGGTGCGCTGCTGGGCATGCTGGCCGGCTACTTTCGAGCCGTGGATGCCGTGCTGATGCGTTTCATGGACGGGCTGATGGCCATACCGGCCATCCTGTTGGCGATCGCACTGGTGGCGGCGCTGGGCGCGCAGCTGTGGACGGTGGTGGTGGCGATTGCGATTCCTGAAATCCCGCGCGTGACGCGCCTGGTGCGGGCCATGGTGCTGACCCTGCGCGAAGAACCGTTTGTGGAAGCCGCACGGGCGTTGGCCACGCCGACGCCGGTGATTTTGTGGCGGCACATTTTGCCCAATGCCATGGCGCCGCTGATCGTGCAGGGTACTTTTGTGGCGGCCTCCGCCGTGTTGACCGAAGCCATTTTGAGTTTCCTGGGCCTGGGCCTGCCGGCCGACATTCCGACCTGGGGCAACATCATGGCTGAGGGCCGGGTGCAGTTCACCCAGTACCCGGGCAATGTGCTGTTTCCCGCGCTGTTCCTGGTGCCCACGGTGCTGGCCATCAACCTTCTGGGTGACGGGCTGCGCGATGTGCTGGACCCGAAATTTTCGAAACGTACTCCATGACCGACAACTTGGCGCCTGTCCTGGTCATCGACAAACTGCATGTGGCCTTGCCGCCCGGCAGCGACCGGCCTTATGCGATCGAGAACGTCAGCCTGAGCATCCATCCGGGTAAAACGCTGTGTGTGGTGGGGGAATCCGGTTCCGGAAAATCGGTCATGGCTACGGCGATCATGGGATTGCTGCCCCGCGAGCTCCAGCCGGGCCCGGGCCGTATTCTGCTGCGCGGCGAGTCGCTGCTGGACGCGCCGGCGCAGCACCTGCGCGCCTTGCGCGGCCAGGCCATGGGCATGGTGTTCCAGGAGCCGATGACCGCGCTGAACCCGGTGATGACCTGCGGCGACCAGATCGACGAGCTGTTGCAACAGCACACCGACTGGGGTGCCAAACGCCGCAGCGAAGCGGTGCTGGACATCCTGCGGCGCGTCAAGCTGCCCGAGCCTGAACGCATGATGCGCAGCTACCCGCACCAGCTCTCGGGCGGTCAGCGCCAGCGCATCGTGATTGCCATGGCCGTCATTTTGCAGCCGGCCCTGCTGATCTGCGACGAGCCGACCACGGCTCTCGATGTCACCACGCAAAAGGAAATTCTCCGGCTGATCGAGGAGCTGCAGGCGGACCTGTCGGGTGGCCACCGCTGCGCTGTGCTGTTCATCACGCACGACATGGGCGTCGTCGCCGAGATTGCCGATGACGTCCTGGTCATGCACCAGGGCAGGGCGGTCGAATACGGCACGCGTGATGCGGTGCTGCAGACACCGCAGGCCGACTACACCAAGATGCTGCTGGCGGCCGTGCCCAGCATGACGCCGCCGCCGGCCCGGCCGGCGCCGCTGGGCGCGCCGCTGCTGCGCGGCCAGGACGTCAGCAAAACCTACAGCGCCCGCGACTGGCTGGGCCGCAGCCGGCTGACGCATGCGCTGAAGGCCGCGTCGGTGGCCGTGTCGGCCGGGGAAACCGTCGGCATTGTCGGCGAGTCCGGGTCGGGCAAGTCGACGCTGGCGCGCTGCCTGATCCGGCTGATCGACCCGACCGGTGGCCAGGTCCTGTGGCGCCAGAACGCACGAGGCGGGGACGATGCCCTGCTCGACGTGGCCCGGTTCAGCGAAGGCCGGCTCCGGCCGCTGCGCAGCCAGGTGCAGGTAGTGTTCCAGGACCCGAATCGCTCGCTCAACCCGCGCCGCAAGGTCGGTGATTCCATCATCGAAGGCGCTATGAATTTCGGAGCTACCCGCGCAGAAGCCATGGCGCTTGCAGCCAGTTTGATGGATAAGGTCCGGTTGCCCGCCGACGGCCTGCAACGTTACCCCAGCCAGTTCTCGGGCGGGCAGCGCCAGCGCATCGCGATTGCGCGCGCGCTGGCCTGCCGCCCGCGTGTGCTGGTGGCCGACGAAGCGGTCAGCGCCCTCGACGTGAGTGTGCAGGCGCAAATTTTGAAACTGCTGCGCGAGATCCAGACCGAGCTGGGCCTGGGCATGCTGTTCATCACACACGACCTGCGCGTGGCGGCGCAACTGTGCGACCGTGTGATCGTCATGCACCAGGGCGAAATTGTGGAAGAGGGCCCGACCACCGGGCTGTATGCGCGACCGCAACACGAGTACACACGCCGGCTGTTTGCGGCCGCACCCGGAGCGATATTTTGAAAAGCCTGAAAGTCCTCGTCGCTGGCTACCAGCATGAAACCAACACCTTTGCGCCCTCCAAGGCCGACTGGGCGGCGTTCAACCGGGGCGATGACTTCCCTGCCTTTATCCATGGCCAGGCGATGCTGGACAGGCTCACCGGCGTCAATCTGCCGGCGGGGGGCTTCATCGATGCTGCCAAAACCCGGGGCTGGCAACTGGTGCCCAGCAGCTGGTGCGGCGCATCGCCCTCGTCCTATGTGACGCAGGATGCGTTCGAACGTATCAGCGCGGCCGTGCTGTCCGACGTGGGCCGGGGCGGCTTCGACGCGGTTTACCTGGACCTGCACGGGGCCGGCGTGGCAGAACATGTGGACGACACCGAAGGCGAGCTGATCACGCGCATCCGCCAGGTGGTGGGCCAGGACATTCCCATCGTCGCCAGCCTGGACCTGCATGCCAATGTGACGCAGCGCATGCTGCAGCAGGCCGATGCGCTGGTCTCCTACCGGACCTATCCCCACATCGACATGGCAGCAACCGGCGAACTGGCGGCGCAACTGCTGGCACGCCGCCTTCAGCTGGGCCGCAAGGAGCCGCTGCACTACCGGCGTCTGCCTTTCCTGATTCCGCTGAACGCACAGAGCACCTGGATGCAGCCCGCCGCAGACCTCTACGATGCCTTGCCGGAGCTGGACCGCGATTTCGGCACCTGCCTGAGTTTTTGCATGGCGTTTCCGGCGTCCGACTTTGCTGAGTGTGGACCCATGGTCTGGGCGCATGGCGAACATGCGGCAGAAGCAGTGGATCGCCTGTTTGCCCTGGTGGCCGAGCCGACACAGTGGACCCTTGAATTTCTTTCTGCCCGTGACGCCGTCGCGCAATCACTGGCGCGGGCGGAGCGGGCGGGCAAACCGCTGGTCATTGCCGATACGCAGGACAACCCCGGCGCCGGCGGCGACAGCAACACCACCGGCCTGTTGCATGCGCTGCTGCAACAGGGCGCCGGGAAAAAATTTCCCGGCCAGATTGCGCTGGGGCTGATGTTCGACCCGCAGGCTGCACAGGCCGCGGCCGCCGCCGGGGTGGGGGCGACGATTTCGATCACCCTGGGGACGGCGGTGCCCACCTTCACCGGTCAACACAGCGACCCGCCGGTACAGAGCCAGTTCAAGGTGCGCGCTGTCAGCGATGGCACGGTCACGCTCAAGGGGCGGATGATGACCGGGCACACGGCGAACCTCGGTCCCTGTGCCTGTCTGGAAGTTGACGGCATCCTGGTGGCGGTGGCCAGCGGGCAGATGCAGATGCTGGACCGCGAGCTGTTTCGCATGGTCGGCATCACGCCGGAGGCGATGAAAATCATCGTCGTCAAAAGCTCCAACCACTTCCGCGCGGACTTCACGCCGCTGGTGGAGAATGCGGCGACCGACATCCTGATTGCCAAAGCCGCGGGGCCGATGGCGGCGGACCCGGCCGACCTGCCCTGGAAAAACCTGCCCAATTCGATCCGGCGCCGTCCTTGAAGGACGGGTCGTCCTGACCAAGCAACGACTGGAGTAGCTGATGACCCCTTCCCCCACTTCCCCCACTTTGCCTGATCTGGCCGACTGCACGGCGACCGAACTGTTGCAGCTGTACCAAAGCGGCCAGGCCTCACCGGTCGAAGCCACCCGCGCCGTGCTGGCGCGTATTGACGCGCTCAACCCCGCCCTCAACGCCTTCTGCCTGGTGGCGCAGGAGTCCGCGCTGCAAAGCGCCCGGGACAGCGAGGCACGCTGGCAGCGTTATCGTCAGGGTGGTGCGCCCTGCGGCGAACTCGACGGTGTACCGGTGTCCATCAAGGACCTGATCCTGACCCGCGGCATGCCTACCCTGCGCGGCAGCCACACGGTGGACGCCAGCCAGCCCTGGGAGGTGGACGCACCGGCCACCGCGCGGCTGCGCGAAGCCGGTGCGGTGATTCTCGGCAAAACCACCACGCCGGAGTTCGGCTGCAAGGGCGAAACCAATTCACCGCGCACCGGCATCACGCGCAACCCCTGGGATGTCAGCAAGACCCCGGGCGGCTCCTCCGGCGGCGCGGCGGCGGCGGTGGCGTCCGGCATGGGGCCGCTGGCCATAGGCACAGACGGCGCCGGCTCGGTGCGCATTCCGGCGGCGTTTTGCGGCAACTTTGGCCTCAAGCCCAGTTTTGGTCGCGTACCGGCCTACCCGCTGTCGCCGTTCGGTTCGGTCGCGCACCTGGGCCCGCACAGCCGCAGCGTGTCTGATGCGGCCCTGATGATGAACGTGCTCAAAAAGCCGGATGCCCGGGACTGGACCTCGCTGCCGCCTGACAGCAGCAACTACCTGCAGGGGCTGGAAGACGGCATCCGCGGCCTGCGCATCGCCTGGTCGCCGGCGCTCGGTTATGCGCGCAACGTGGATCCCGAAGTGGCCCAATCCGTGGCCCGTGCCGTGGCGCTGCTGGCCGACCTTGGCGCGTTGGTGGAGCAGATCGATCCGGGCTTTGAAGACCCGCTGGAGATCACCACCGGCCTGTGGTTTGCCGGCGCGTGGACCGTCTGGAACACGCTCACCCCCGCGCAGCAGGCGCTGACCGACCCCGACTTTCGCGCCGAGGCGCTGCTCGGTGAAAAATTCAGCCTGCTCGACATCCAGCGCCTGCACCTGCAACGCGGCGCGCTGGGCTCGCACATGCGCCAGTTCATGCAGCGCTTCGACCTGCTGGTCACGCCCAGCGTGGCGGTGCCGGCATTTGAGGCGCGGCCCGCCGGGCACAGCCCCATGGACCCGGCCGCCATGCTGGGCTGGACGCCGTTTTCCTACCCCTTCAACCTGACCCAGCAGCCGGCCAGCACGGTGCCCTGCGGCCTGACAGCGGCGGGCCTGCCCATCGGCCTGCAGTTTGTCGGGCCGATGTTTGGTGACGCGCTGGTGCTGCGTGCCTCGCGCGCCTACGAAGCCGCACGGCCTGCCGATGTTGATTTCAAGCGACCGGTGATCGTTGCACCCTGAAGGGCCCGCGGTTTGCGCCGCCATTTACTGGAAAACCTCTAGGCCTGCCGCCGCCCCAGACCCCAGAAGCTGTTCATAATCGGGTGGCATGACTTTTTTAGCACTCGATGTGGGCAACACCCGGTTGAAGTGGGCCCATTACGCGGCCCCGGTGGTCGGGTCGCCCGTGCTGGCCCATGGCGCGGTGTTTCTGGAAAACATCGACAAGCTGGCGGACGAGGAGTGGCGCGGCCTGCCCACGCCGTCGCACATCCTGGGCTGCGTCGTGGCCGGCGACGCGGTCAAACGCCGTGTCGAGGAGCAGATGGAGCTCTGGGATGTCATGCCGCGCTGGGTCGTTTCCAGCGCCCAGGAGGCCGGCGTGACCAACGGCTACGACCACCCGACCCGTCTTGGTGCCGACCGCTGGGTCGCGATGATAGGGGCGCGGCACCGGCTTCTGGGCCGCGGCATCCGCAAACCCTGCGTGGTGGTGATGGTGGGCACGGCGGTCACGGTCGAGGCCATCGACGCCTCCGGCAAATTTCTGGGCGGCATCATCCTGCCTGGCCACGGCATCATGCTGCGTGCGCTCGAGTCCGGCACCGCCGGGCTGCATGTGCCCACGGGCGAGGTGAAAGACTTCCCCACCAACACCAGCGACGCACTGACCAGCGGCGGCACCTTTGCAATTGCGGGCGCCGTGCAGCGCATGGTGGAAAACACCACCCGGCATTGCGGTGAGGCGCCCGAATGCATCATGACCGGCGGCGCGGGCTGGAAGATGGCGCCCAGCATGTCGGTCCAGGTGGAGCTGGTGGAAAGCCTGATTTTCGACGGCCTGCTGGAAATCGCCGCACAACGGTTTGCCGTCTCCGCCTGACTGATTGACTGCGGCGCCGATTGCTATAAATTCAATAGCTGGTTGCGCTTGTTCCATAAGGGCTGGAGCCCGGAAACACTGACAATCACGACGCGTCGTCACCCCAGGGCAGCATCAGCGTCACGATGGACAGCTTGGCAAACTCCGGCACAAACTCGTCAATGATGCGCTGCGGCTCCGGGCACAGCGTGCTGTCGGTGATCACGCCGAACTGCACGCTCCCCCCGTAACTCAGGATGGACACGCCCAGCCCGACATCACCCGACTGCGGCACCCAGAACATGCTTTGCTCCAGCGTGGCGCCGCAGAACCTGAGTTTTTCGCGCGGGCCCGGCACATTGGTCATCACCGCCGTGGTCTTTTTCGAGAACAGGTTGAGCATCGCGTCCTGCGCCGGCTTGATCAGCAGGCCGGCAATCGCCAGCAGGCTGAAAGCCAGCAGCGGCTGGTAGCTGCCCTTGAGTGCCGCCATGCGCCGCCGCACCTCGTAGACACGCTCCACCGGGTTGTCCACGCCGATGGGCAGCACCAGCGGCACCAGGCCGAAGCGGTTGCCGAGTTTGTAGGCGTGCTCGATGGGCCGCAGATTCACCGGCACCATGGCGCGTATCTCCTGGCCTTTCACGTCGTCGCCGTGCGACTTGAGGTATTCGCCAATCGCACCGGCCACGCAACTGAGCAGCACATCGTTGATCGAGCAGTTCAGCGCCTTGCCGATGGCCCGGACTTCGTCCAGCGGTATCGGCTGGCACCAGGCCACTTTTTTGGTGGTGCCCGGCTTGCCCTTGAGCCGGGTTTTTGAGTCGTCGGGCATCAGCGCGAGGGCGGCGCTGTCCTTGAGCACCTGCAGCATGACCTTGGCCATGTCGATCGAGCCGGCCATGCCTTTGTGCGGGTCGCTCAGCAGGTGCAGCGACCTGGCGGCACCCTCACCGGCGGCGCCCAGCGCCTTGACCGTCAGATCGGTGAAGGGTTTGAGCAGGGTCTCGGCGATCCAGTCGTCGGTGCCGCCGCCGGCTTCTTTCTTGCGCCGCTCGGGGGGGGGCGCGCCGCCATCGACCAGTGACATGGTCACCGAAATCAGCGCAATGCCGTCGGCAATGCAGTGGTGGATGCGCACAATCATGGCGCTGCCCTTGACGCCATCGGGGCCGGTGTAGTCCTCGACCAGGTGGATTTGCCAGAGCGGGCGCTTGCGGTCCAGCGGCTGCATGGCGAGTTCGGCCACGCGGTCCTGCAGCGCTTCCTGCTCCTTGCCCTTCGCCACCTTCGGCAGCCTGTCGGCAACCACGTGGTTCTGCAGGTCGAAGTAGCGGTCCTCGACCCAGGTCGCGCCGGCGGCGTCTTCCATCACCCGCTGGCGAAAGCGCGCGTACTTGAGCAGGCTGGCCTCGATGCGCTCGCAGACCACCGCATGGCTCACGCCCGGCTGCAGGG
This sequence comes from Polaromonas sp., assembly GCF_029945925.1. Classification (GTDB taxonomy): domain Bacteria; phylum Pseudomonadota; class Gammaproteobacteria; order Burkholderiales; family Burkholderiaceae_C; genus Polaromonas. Next base: position 164,683 of record NZ_JAQSDN010000039.1, read on the forward strand.
ACCAGACGCCGACAATCATCATCAGGTTGGACGGCGTGTCCATGCGCAGCCAGGCCGTGTCGACCTTGCTCATGCGCTCACCCGACAGGCCCAGCGTGCCCGAGACGGCGCGCTTGACGTTTTTCCGGACGTTCTTCGCGACTTTTTTGCCTGCGGCCTGGGCCGAAACGCGTGTGACCATGAAAACTCCGTGTACCAAGCACCCCGGATGGGGTGAATTCCCTATTCTGCAGGCAAGGCAGTGGCTAAGATACCGGGCAGTTACCCGAATTCATCCTGACTTTCAACCGCAACGGAGCACTCTCATGGCAGACATCAAGGCAGCATTCGACAAGGCAATGGCCGATTCCAAGAACCTCAGTGAGCGCCCCGACAACGCCACGCTGCTGAAGATCTACGCGCTCTACAAGCAGGGCAGCAGCGGTGACAACGCCGACAAGAAGCCCGGCTTTAGCGACATGGTGGCACGCGCCAAGTGGGATGCGTGGAACAAGCTCAAGGGCACCTCGCAGGAAGATGCGATGCAGCAGTACATCGACCTGATCGAATCACTGAGCTGAAAATCAAGAAGTTACTTGTCAAGCTTTGCTGCTATTGCAAGTGATCGAGTGTTTGGAACGGCAACGAGTACTTGCAAGCCTGTTTTCTATCAGGTTGCATTTGTTCTGCTTTTTTTCAGAGTTCTTGGGATTCTCGATATGCTTTCCCATGTGGGAGCCGGCATCTCGCTCTACACTTGTCCGAAGATTATTTCGCTATCATTTTTGATAGAAGCGAAATTTCACGCGCTTTGCGGTCCGATGCGGCATCGCCGGCAGCTTTTTGTGCCGGTTAACTGATTTCGTTGAATTTCGGACGTGCTTCCGAGTCAAGATATATATGAACGCACTAATTGGATTTTCAGGATTTGTAGGAAATACGCTTCTTAGGCAGGCGCACTTCGAGGCCCTCTATCGATCAACCAATATATCTGATATCGACCATCTTTCGTTCGATACTGTTGTGTGCGCCGGTGCCCCTGCACAAAAGTGGATCGCAAATCGCGAGCCCGACGCAGATCGCCGGAAGATTGAAGGGCTGATTTCGCACTTGAAAACTATCCAGTGCAAAACTTTTGTCCTGATTAGCACAGTCGATGTGTTTAAAAGCGCGATAGGGGTTGATGAAAACACGGTTGTTGACGAGTCCGGTCTTAACGCTTACGGCCTGAATCGTCGTCGACTTGAAAAATTTGTGGAAAATAATTTTGAAAATTATCTGATCGTTCGCCTGCCGGGTCTGGTTGGTCCCGGTCTACGTAAGAACGTGATTTATGATTTTCTAAATGGCATCAATCTCGACGCGATTGATAGTCGCAGCATTTTCCAGTTTTACCCGATGGTCAATCTCTGGTGCGATATCCAAATTTCTCTCAACGCCGGTTTGAAGGTGGTGCATCTCACTGCAGAACCGGTCAGTGTGGCCGATGTTTCAAAACAGGGCTTTGGCATAGTTTTTGACAATACCTTGGGTAGCACTCCGGCGAGCTACGACATGCGCACCGTTCATGCTCAAATTTTTGGTTCCGGGGGGCATTGCCAGTACAGTGCACGTGAAACCATGCAAGCCGTTAGGGCTTACGCGCAGTCTGAGCCACTCGCGATCAAGTTCAACCCGGAGGTAAGCGCATGAGACTAGCAATTTCAAACATTGCTTGGGATATCGATGAGGATGAAGCCGTAGCTAAATTACTTCATCGGTATCATGTTGATGCGATCGATGTTGCACCGGGTAAATATTTTCGCGAACCAGCCAAGGCCAGAGACAAGGATATCGTTTGCATCAAGAATTGGTGGGCTGAACAGGGCATTGAAATCACGGGCATGCAGTCGCTTTTGTTTGGTACAAGTGGTTTGAGTATCTTCGGCTCATCGGAAGTCGAAGATGCCACGCTACAGCATCTCACGGCAGTTTGCCGCTTTGGGGCAGGTCTGGGTGCCAAACGATTGGTGTTTGGTTCGCCCAAGAATCGAGACCGCACTGGCTTAAGTGATCAACAAGCCATGGATTTAGCCGTCTCTTTTTTTCAACGCCTCGGTAATGTTGCCAAAAAATGTGGTGTGGTGATCTGTCTGGAGCCAAACCCAAGCTGCTACGGTGCCAATTTCATGATCAACAGCGCTGAAACGGCCCAGGTGGTGAGACAGATCGCCCACCCAGCGATCAGAATGCAATTGGATACTGGTGCTCTCGCAATTAACGAGGAAGATCCCGGTGCTGTGCTAAAAGACAGCGCCTCCCTTATTGGGCATATTCATGCCAGTGAACCGAACTTGCTTCCTTTGGGGGACGGGGGAGCTGACCATGCCAAAGTGGTTGTAGCTCTGGTTGAGCATCTGCCCAATCATCTGGTTTCCATCGAGATGCTGGCGACAAAAAATGAACCCCACCAGCAGTCGATCGAGCGCGCACTGAATGTGGCGATCCGACACTACCGAAATAGCGAAGTTGGGGCCAGCGCGTGAAGTGGCTGATTCTGGGTTTCGGTATCGCCTTCAACGCCTCGGCCAGTGTTCTGATAAAAATGGCTGTGACGCCACCTCGAAAGATTCCTTCTCTTGCCGACATGATGGCGGCGCTGGGCAACTGGCCATTCTGGCTCGGGCTGGGACTATACGGTGCATCCTTCCTGCTCTACGCTGCCGCCTTAGAGCGGCTCCCTTTAAATGTTGCGCATCCTGTCCTGACATCGGGCGCGGTCGCAACAGTTGCAATCCTTTCGGCGGTTATTTTCAGAGAGCCTTTCCACTGGACAACAGGAGCCGGGATTGCACTTGTCCTGGCTGGTGTTGTACTGATTACGGTTAAAGTGACCTGATTGGCACCGGGACAAACAACAATGACGCTTGGCATTACCCCGGAAATTATTGCTAGTTGGGAAGTTCCCGCGTTTGAGACGCCCCTATGGCTTGGGCGACAGCACCTTTGGTGCGTCGTGATCCCGGTCATTAACGAAGGCGCAAGAATTAAGAACTTACTTTCTAGAATGGCGAGCCTCAAAATCAACGAAATTGCCGACATTGTCATCATCGACGGCGGCAGTACGGATGATTCGCTTGGACTGGAGTTGCTGCGACAAAAAAGCGTGCGCGGGCTGCTGGTTAAAACCGGCCCTGGAAAATTGAGTGCACAGCTCCGTTGCGCCTATGCTTTTGTGCTTGAGCAAGGCTATGAAGGCGTCGTCACAATTGACGGTAACGACAAGGACGATCCTGAAGCCATACCTCGCTTCATCGATGCTCTCAAGCAGGGGGTGAGTTTTGTCCAAGCATCACGCTTTGTTGCGGGAGGCGTGGCGGAAAACACGCCCAGATTGCGAAATTTCGCCATCCGATTCATTCATGCGCCGATGCTGAGTCTGTTTTCTGGCTTTAGGTGGACCGACACCACCCAGGGTTTTCGCGCCTACAGCCGAAAAATGATGCTTGATCCCAATATCGCGCCTTTCCGCGATCTATTCATGACTTACGAGTTGCTTGCGTATTTTTCCTATCGAGCGCCTAAACTTGGCTACTGCTGTCAAGAATTACCGACGATTCGTCGCTATCCCAAAGGGGAAGTGCCTACCAAAATCAGCAGCTTAAAGGGGAATCTTTCGGTTCTGTACGTTCTTTTTCGAGCCTGTTTCGGTTTCTTTAACCCAAAAATCAGTTGATTGTGACTACTCTATGCCCAACTCGATTCTTGATAACTATGAACGCCGGAGAGTTGACTGAGTTTTATTTGATTGCAGGTGAAATTATTTTGTGGGTGGAGTTTCGAACGTGGCGAAAGAAAGAAATAATGTCAACACAGGCAAGCTCAGCGAACAATTTTCAGAGAAAGAGCGTTAACCATGCCGGTGGGGTTTGAAAAGGTGGGGGGCATGATGGAATTTTTTCCTGTTTTTTTGTCTGTTGTGTTCGTCGTGCGCAACCAATCGGACTGCATTGAAAAAATGCTGTCAGAGGCTGCTGCCGGTATTTCCTCTCTCGTTTGTGATTACGAGCTCATAGTCATAGACAACGCATCAGATGATGACAGTGTGTTTGTTTTTAAGAATCTAACAGGGGAAAACGGACAGCCCAATTTGCAAGTTTTTGCTTTGACCAAGGAAGTGGATGCTGACACAGCAGCATGGGTTGGGTTGGAAAATGCATTGGGTGACTTTGTTGCCATCATTGATCCGTTGGCGGATGACATTGGCTTTCTCCCGGAGATGCTGGATAGGGCGGTCAATGGCGCTGATGTGGTGTTCGCCAACAATATGCAAAAATCTGCTCAGAGCCTTGCCTACCGAAGCGCTTACGCTGTTTTTAACGGACTCTACAAGCGGTTCAATGGTATTCATTTGGCCAATGAGGCGCCTCAGTATCGTGTCCTGAGCAAACGTGTCATTAACTTCATTCTTCAACATCCCCAACCGGGCATGACTTATCGCCACCTTCCGGCGACTGGGGGCTTTGCACGCGTTAACCTCAGCTACAGTGCAATGCCGAAGGTGTCACGCGCAAAGCAGTTGGGGGAAAGTGTTGACCGGGGCATGCGGCTATTGGTTTCTACAACTCGCGCGCCGATGCGTCTTGTTACCTCGCTTTCTTTGTTTGGGGCCGTTGCCAACCTTGTCTACTCCATCTACGTTGTAGCAGTGGGGCTCCTGAAGACAGATGTTGCCCCTGGCTGGATTAGCTTGTCCCTCCAGCAGTCTGGCATGTTCTTCTTGATCTCACTCGTACTTCTCGTGCTCGGCGAGTACATCCTGCACATGGTCAGTCTGTCGAACGAAGGCCCGCTCTACCATGTCGGCCAAGAATTTACCAGTGCCCGTATGACCCGGCGCGAGAAGCTGAATATCGAGGAAGCGGATCCAAAGACGCACCATGAGCCGGACGCTGACCCTGAACGTGCTGCCTGATGTCTACCGCAGACGACGTAAGCCAACAAGATGCGGTCATTATCGGAGGAGGGTTTTACGGTGCTGCAATTGCCGTTTACTTGGCCAAGCAGCGTGGGTTGAAGCGCATACTTCTTGTAGAGCGAGAGCCTACGCTTCTTGCGCGTGCATCCCTCAATAATCAGGCTCGCGTACACAATGGATATCATTACCCACGCAGCTTTACAACTGCTTATCGAAGTCGGGTAAATCTCCCAAAGTTTGTGCGCGACTGGCCAGAGGCCGTCCGGGGAGACTTTACCAAGCTATACGCAATTGCCCGCCACAACTCCAAGGTCACTGGCAGGCAGTTTGAACGCTTCTGCCACGAGATTGGGGCCAGGATTCAGCCTGCAGAGCCGACGCTACGAGCAATCTTCGAACCGCGTCTCATCGAGGATGTATTTCTCGTCGAAGAATACTCTTTCGATTCTTCGAAGCTTGCAAGTTGGGCTGAACGTGAACTGAGTATATGTGGCGTACATATCCGGGTTGAAACGCGCGCGACCAAAATCTCGAAGGGAATGAATGGCTCGCTAAGCGTTGCCGTACAGCCCAATCGCGGGCCCGAAGATTTAATCTCCTGCCGGTACGTGTTTAACTGTACTTATAGCGGACTCAATCAGTTCAAGGGAGATTTTCCCGGGACTCGAACGGCCCTTAAACAGGAAATTGCTGAGATGGCACTCATACAGGTGCCACCGATGCTCCAGGGCCTAGGCATTACGGTAATGGATGGCCCGTTTTTTTCGATGATGCCGTTTCCCACTCGCGGCCTGCACACGCTTTCGCATGTCCGTTATACCCCGCACATGCATTGGAAAGACGTGAAAGATGTCGATCCCTATTCAAAACTTCTGCAATACCAAAGGGCAACACGTGTGGACCGGATGCTTAGAGATGTTGGCCGCTATCTTCCGGCAATCTTCGATGCCAAATATATCGACTCATTATTCGAAATAAAAACCGTTCTTGTGACGAACGAGGCTGATGACGGGAGGCCTATTCTGTTTGAGAAGCATCCAGAGTTACCCGGTTGCTACTCAATATTGGGAGGAAAAATAGACAATATCTACGATGTTCTAGAAAAGCTGGATGCGGAGAAATTTTAGAACACGACCCATAAAGCACCTTTTTTGACTTCCGGTCTAATAAACTCCCTAGTTCGAGCTTGGTGCTTGACTTCATTCCCGGGAGGCTGGCGAACCAACACGGGGGAGATTCCGAATAGTGGGGAAGCTTGCGATCATGAATAATATTTTTTTGAATGAATCCATATGAATATTAAAAACAGCTTTGAAAAAAACGGTCATATTGTATTATTCTGCCTAGTATCTGCGGTTATTGCATTTTCAACGAGCCTAACCTCTACCGTCATTGATACCTTCCACGAAGGTGAGTATTTGGGGTTTCTATGGCATATGCGCGCTTATTACAATGGGATTGGAGAATTCCCATTGTTGATTCACGGTGCGGTTGACTATATTCCTTCAATAATCGCATCCCTAATATACGGGGATGAACGAATTATTGTCGGAACTCGACAAATCGGATCGATTTTGCTATGGCTGGGGTGGGTACTGTTCCTGGACTTGGGTCACACAATTATTCCAAAATCTAGTCGAAAAGTATTTTGGACCGCTGCGCTAGTTTTGGTTTTTGTCGCATTGACTCCAAAATTGGGCTCTGACTATTTGACAATGCAGGGAGCAATTGTTGGCGCAAGAGATTTCTTTCTTGTTGTCACGATATGGGCTGTTGCCAGATACATAGATGCAGCATCGAAATCTGCGAGATTTCTATTCCTCTGGATCGCCTCGTTTGCTGCAATGACGTCCATATTCTGGTGCTATGACAGGGGGCTAATGGCGGTAGCATTTTTTGGTATCTGTGTTTTGGGATGTTTCCTCACAAAGCGAACAGTAGAAGGATGGTTCTTGGTTTTTTCATCCGCGCTGTCTTTGCTCTTAATTGAATATTCAAATATCTTTGGTTCAATCACCAGCAATATCGATAATATTATTTATTGGATTAAATATGGAGAAGATCTCTGGAGTTATCCTCTTAAAGAGCAACTGATTCCGTATATTGGCGGAGGGATCATGGTTTTGTTTAGTGTGGTAGTCATATCGATTGCTTTTTTGCAGAAGTTTGATCGAGGACAGGAGCGCTATCTGATCATTGGATTGATAGTTGTTCAGCTGCTTCTTCTGAAAACAACCATGAATCGTCCTGGAGGCAGCCGCACCCTGGCAGCGATTTGGCCGCCAATTTTATTGATGTTCCATTATGGTGCTGCTCTATTTCCGGTTTCAAACTTCGATTGGCGAAAATATTTGAAATCAAATACGTCCATTTCACACTATGTGTACTTCGCTTCATTTGCCCTTCTATTTTTTGCCACGACAAATGTTCAGACGCTGTATATCGTAGGGTTGAAATACGGCAGTTTTTTTAAAAACATGATAATGCCTCATAAAGATTTTGAATTGGTATCTGCTGATATGAATCAGCTGGCTGATCAATTGAGGAAATCGAATGTCAGCTGCTTTGTCGGGTGGACAAGTGAGGGAGTGATTGCTTTAATGGCGAATAAAAGATTTTGTACTAAATATACCTACGCGGCATATATTTCTCCAAAGGAAGAGTTGAATTTCCTGACTCAACTGTAAAAGGAGTCGCCCACTATAATTGTTTCCGATGCTGCTGTGAATTCCAATCATTCGTCTATGATCATCGATGGTGTAAAGATCAAAGACCGCTTGCCTGCAGTTAATCAGTACATTGAACGGACATACACTACGATAAAAGTAGAGGGAACTTATACCGTCGTCAATCGCTAGTTAACAGTCCGAGCGCTATGTGTCCGGGTTGGAGGAGTCCCTTCCCCCCGTGATATTTGCGATACCACCGATGATATTCAGGTGAGCAACGACTTGATTTGCAAGGTCGTTGAAATCGCACGACTGCGCCGATGTTTTTGCTACTGGCGCATCCACGATGTGAGCCATAAATGGGCGACGCGACTGCGCAGGAAGAATGCAGAACTGCCGTTAAATGAGGGCACACCGATGCAACTTGCCGTAGGTGTCAGGGGGGGGCACGGTGAGTGGACTTCAGTCAGCGACACGCCTGCTCTACCATCGGCGCATCAGATGTTTGACTGGTGTTGATGATGGTGGCCATGAGCTTTTTTTGAGGGGTACTGAGCATTTCAGGCCTCTAAGTCTCTCCCATTGATCTGGTTTTGCTCGATCGGGACGGTTACGTCGAGAGCACCAACAGCGAGTGGAGGGGATGTACAACAATCGGCATCATTTTGAGACGCTACTGATCCGCCGCCCTCGGCAATACAGCGAGACCAGTCCGCTTGGCAGTGCGTGACGTGTATCGCCAGCTGCGTTCGACGAGCGGCATCGCCAGCGCATTGTGATGCTGTTCAATTCTCGAGAATCGCAAGGGGAAATCATTTAATCCTGGGGTGTCGAATATTTTTACTTCAATTTGGTCGAACAACAAAGGTAGCTCAATGTCACCGTCCATGGAATCGGCCGCAGTCTCAGCTACCAACCAAAGATTTTTATTTTCTAAATCCCATTATTGTTTTGGAAGTGGATATTAATAATGCTTGGAACGTGGCGCTTCTTCTTGGCTATTTGTGTTGTTGCCTCTCACCTTTGTCCGAGGGTTTTTGGAGTGCATTTTGGATCGTATGCGGTATTTGCTTTCTACATTTGCAGTGGATATTTAATGACAAAAATAATAAACGAAACCTATGGGTATTCCATTTTGGGTGTTGCAAGGTTTATTTTGAACAGATTTCTGAGAATATATCCAACATACTGGACTCTTCTTGCATTGGCACTGTTGCTTGGGGCGGTAAATGGACTGCTGATAAGGGCAACCGTATGGACTGCGCCTTATATGCCCATAACAATGCAGGACTGGCTTAAAAATCTGCTAATCATCGGTTTAAACCCGGGATTAACCACACCGATTGAGAGCAACCCGGCTGCACTCACAACGGCCTGGTCGCTTTCGGTTGAGTTGATCTTTTATGCGCTAATATCGCTGGGGTTCTCCCGTAGTCGTGTCGTGACCATAATATGGTTTGCATGCAGCTTGGTTGTTACGTGTGCCATGATTTTTTTGGAGTATGATTTTGCACATCGATATTTTCCCTTTGCCGCTGCAAGCTTGCCGTTTTCAATGGGGGCAATATTGCATTGGTGGCGGCCAAAGTTACCATCCTGGAGTCTTGGGTGCTTATTGCTGAGTTTCATTCTAATTCTTGTTCTTGGAGCTAATGGGACCGTAAATAGTACCTTTGCCGGGATGTATATTGCATTGTTTTTGAGCTTTTTGATTCAAGGCGAGTTGATCAAGGTTTCTTGCGCTAATACTAAAATTAAAGAGACAGATAATATTCTTGGTGATTTATCATATCCAATTTTCTTGATTCATATGGTCGCTGGTTTTTTCGCCGTGGCGATTGTCGGTGTAAAAACTGATCTTTGGATTTTGGGTCTAGGTCTTTGTACAAGTATGGCGGTGGGATTTCTTGTCATAACTTTCATTGAAAAACCCATAAAGAGAATACGTGCTCAAGTCCGGTCTGGCTGAGCTGGGGATGGTGTTCCTGACTTACGGCCAAGGTAAGTATGAGATCGTTAATTTCAGGCGATAAGTGCAGTGGACGATTCTATAAAACCCCGAAATTTTTGTGCGCCAACGTGGGGTTTAAACGCTGGGCCTGCTATCGCTGCTATCGCTGCTATCGTTCGCCCTGAGCTTGTCTAAGGGCATTGACGGGCTCAGCATGAACGGTGTGGCGGCATGAATGGCGAAAACCTCACTAGATTGGCATGATGTATAGAAAAATGTGTTTCTGGCCCTTATTCCACTGTCGTAAGAAGCTATCAATAAAGTAGCAAAAAACTCTCACCCAACAATGCCGCGCTGTCTTAACGCACCGATCTGCGCCTCCGTCAGCCCGACCTCCCGCAGCACCGCATCGGTGTCCTGGCCCAGGGCCGGCGCGTTGCGGCGCTGGCTGCCGGGGGTGGCTGAGAGTTTGGGGACAAAGCCGGGCACGGCGATTTCCGAGCCGTCGTCCATCTGCACTTTTTGCAGCATGCCTCGCGCGGCGTAGTGGGGGTCGGCGGCGATGTCGGCGACGGTGTAGATTTTTCCCGCGGGCACCCCGGCGCTTTCCAGCGCCGTCAGCACTTCTTCCACCGTCAGGCCGGCGGTCCATTGGCCGATCGCGGCGTCGATCTCCTGCACACGCGCCACGCGGCCTGCGTTGTCGGACAGCGCGGGGTCATTGCCCAGGTCCTGTCGATTCATCACCGTCATCAGGCGTTTGAAGATGCTGTCGCCATTGCCGGCGATGAGGGCGTAACCACCGTCGCTGCAGCGGTAGGCGTTGCTGGGCGCGATGCCGGGCAGGGCGCTGCCGGCCGGCCCGCGCACTGCGCCGAAGGCGCTGTATTCGGGCAGCAGGCTTTCCATGCAGTTGAACACGGCCTCGTACAGCGCCACATCCACGACTTGACCTTTGCCCGAAGCATGGCGGTGTTGCAGCGCCAGCAGGATGCCGATCACGCCGTGTAGCGCGGCCAGCGTGTCGCCTATGCTCACGCCGACGCGCACCGGCACGCGGCCGGGCTCGCCGGTCAGGTGGCGCAGGCCGCTCATGGCTTCGGCCACCACGCCGAAACCCGGGCGGTCGCGGTAGGGGCCGGTCTGGCCGTAGCCGCTGATACGCAGCATGATGAGCCGCGGGTTGAGTTTGAGCAGCTCGTCGGGGCCCAGGCCCCAGCCTTCCATGGCGCCAGGCCGGAAGTTCTCGATCAGCACGTCGGCGTCCTGCGCGAGTTTGCGGACGATCTCCTGCGCTTCGGCCTGGCGCAAATCGAGCGCCACCGAGCGCTTGTTGCGCGACTGCACCTGCCACCAGACCGAGGTGCCATCTTTGAGCAGGCGCCATTTGCGCAGCGGGTCACCTGTGCGGGGCGCTTCGATCTTGATGACGTCGGCGCCGAAGTCGGCCAGCGTCTTGGCGGCAAAGGGCCCGGCGATGAGCTGGCCCAGTTCCACCACCTTCAGGCCCGCCAGCGGGCCCGGGTGGGCCGTCGCCGTCATTTCGGCGCAGGCTTCTTTTTGGCGGCGGGCTTTTTCTGGGCCAGCAGCGTGTCGAGGTTTTTCACGATCTCGCCCTCGATCCGGTCCTTGAAGGCGCCGAGCAGAAAGCCCAGCTTCGCGTCAAGCTCGAAGACGTCCTTGCTCACCTTGAGCGTGCCGCTGACGCCCGAGCGGGTGAAGCTGACTTCGTCGCAGGTGTCGCCTTCCTCGTAGGTGCAACTCATGTCGAACTTTTCCTCGACCTGTTCAGCCCACTGGAAGGCGATCTTGCGTGCCTGGGCCAGGCCCAGGCTGTGCTCGCGTTCGATATGGATGTCAGCCATGGGGTGTTTCCTCGGTTTTTGTGGTGATGGAAGGACGGAGGGCGTCGTGCCGCTCCTGCTTGGGCAGGGCGGCCAGCCGCCTGACCGCATCATAAAACCGCGGCCAGTTGCTGCCTTCGCGCGCAAACAGCGCCTCGAAGCCCGGCACCAGTTCATCATAGGCGGCCAGCGCGCCCAGCGAGGCGTTGTTGGTGCGGGCCACCCAGGGGTCGTAACCGGAGTAGCCGTCCCAGCCGGCCTTGAGGGCGGCGTAACGCGTGTGGAAGGTCTGCATTGCTACACTTTTCATAGCTGCCTGCGCACGGCGGTCGGGGGCTGGGGCCGTTTTTGGCTCATAAATTTCGCTGAGCTCGCGGCGCAGCCCCAGCGTCAGCGTGCGAAACTGCTGGCGGCGCTCGCTGTACAGCGCGTACTCCTTGCGGACGGCGGCGCTGCCGTGGGTGTCCAGCCAGCGTGCGCTGCCCAGGCGTTCCACGGCGGTGGCAAAGGATTCGTTGAAGTCCATGTCGCCGGCGGCATACACCACCTGATGCGCCAGCTCATGAAAGATCAGCCGCGCCAGTTCGCCCTCGGGGTAGCCGATGAAGGTGCTGAGCAGCGGGTCGCCGCCGGCCCAGTTCATCCAGCCCAGGGTGGAGTAGGCCGGCACGCCGTAAACGCTGACTTCCAGCCCCTGCGCGCTGAGCTTGTCGGCTTCGGCGCGCGCCTGGGCCTCGTCAAAATAACCCTTGTAGCCCACGCAGCCGGTGACCGGAAAACACCAGGTCTGCAGGGTCAGTGAAAACTCCGGCGCGGCCGACACATTCCAGACCACGGCCTTGCGCCGCAGGTCGGCGTAGCGCTGGTAGCTGGCGTTGTCGGGCAGCTTCAGTTCGTTCACCGCAAAGCGGCGGATCTGCTGGGTCAGGGCCAGCCTGGCCTTGAGTTTGTCGGGGGTGTCGCTGTCCTGCAGCCAGTCATCAATCGGCCGGGCGGCATTCATCAGCTGCAGATGGCCGCTGACCGACTGCCAGTAATAACCGAGGCTGGCGCAACCGGACAGGCCCAGCAGGACGCCCGCAAGCAGGGCCGCTGTTTTGGGGGAGCACCGGAAGGAGGGCATCCAGATCAGAGTGCTGGCGCGGCGTCAAGTTGCACCTCGACCAGGCAGTCGTAGAACACTGGGCCGCGTCCCAGGTCGGTCAGGTGCTGGCTGGTCAGCTCGTTGACATTGGTGCCGTCCAGGCCGAACTTGCGCCACCAGATGCCCAGGCCGTGCACCACGCCGGCGCGCGCCCGGTCGGACACCCTGGCCTTGCAGCGGTAGGTGCCGCGCTGGTTGAACACCTTCACCACGCTGCCGGTGCTGATGCCGCGCGCGGCGGCGTCCAGGGCGTTGATCTCCAGCAGCGGTTCGCCCTCGATGTCGCGCAGGCTTTTGACGTTGACGAAGGTGGAGTTCAGGAAGTTGCGCGCCGGCGGCGAGATCATCGCCAGCGGGTAGCTGGCCGAGGTGCCGGCCACCTCGTGATTGGGCACATGGTCGGGCAGGCCGTCCAGTCCCTGCGCGGCGAGCCGCTCGCTGAAAAATTCGCATTTGCCCGAAGGGGTCAGAAAGCGGCCCTCGGCAAACGGCGCGTCGGGGCCGGGCAGCGTGGCAAAACCCTTGTCCAGCAGTTCGTTGAAATCAATCTTGTCGCCGTCCGGGTGGCTGAAGGCCGTGCGGCACAGGGTTTCGTCGTCATCCGCAAAACACGGGTCGGTAAAACCCATGCGGGCCGCGAGTCCGCGGAAGATCTCGGTGTTGGGCCGGGCCTGCCCCACGGGGGCGATGGCCGGGCGGTTCAGCAGCACATCGGTGTGGCCGTAGGCGCTGTGCACGTCCCAGTGTTCGAGCTGGGTGGTGGCCGGCAGGATGAAGTCGGCGTAGTCAGCGGTGTCGGTCTGGAAATGCTCCAGCACCACGGTGAACAGGTCCTCGCGCGCAAAACCCTGCACCACCTTGCCAGACTCCGGGGCCACCGCCACCGGGTTGCTGTTGTAGACGATCAGCGCCTCGATCTTCGGGCCGAAAGCCGCTGAACTGTCCCGCAGCAGGTCGTCGCCGATGGTGATCATGTTGAGCGTGCGCGGCTGCCGGCCGGCACGCAACTCGGGCCGCTGCAGCGCGGCCTGGTTGACCGGGAACATGCCCGAGCTCGACAGCAGCATGCCGCCGCCGCGGTGCCGCCAGGCCCCGGTCAGCGCGGGCAGGCAGGCCACCGCGCGTGTGGCGTTGCCGCCGCCGCGCGCGCGCTGCATGCCGTAGTTCAGGCGGATCGCCGCCGGTTGCCCGTTCGCGCCGCACTCGCCGTAGTCGCGCGCCAGAGACCGGACCTGCTCCGCAGGCACACCGCAGACCTGCGCCACGCGCCCCGGATTCCATAGCAGTGCACGCTCGCGCAGCAAGGGCCAGCCGATGGTATGGCTTTCAATGTAGGCGTGGTCCAGCCAGTCGTGGACGATCAGTTCATGCATGATGCCCAGTGCCAGTGCGGCGTCGGTGCCGGGCTGCAGGGCAATGTGTTCGTGGCACTTTTCAGCGGTTTCGGTCTTGCGCGGATCGATGCAGATGATTTTGGCGCCCTGGCGCTTGGCCTCCTGCACGTAACGCCAGAAGTGCAGGTTGCTGGCGATCGAGTTGCTGCCCCAGATGAGGATCAACCTGGCTTCGGCAAAAAACTGAACCTTCATGCCGGCCTTGCGCCCCAGCGTTTGCGTCAGGCCCTCGCCGCCGGCGGCCGAACAGATGGTGCGCTCCAGCAGAGAGGCGCCCAGCTTGTTGAAAAAGCGCGCCGCCATGCTTTCACTCTGCACCAGGCCCATGGTGCCGGCGTAGCTGTAGGGCGCGATGGCTTCGGGGTTGCGCGCGGCGATCGCCTGCAGGCGGGTCGTGATCTCACCGAGCGCGTTGTCCCAGCTGACAGGCTCGAACTGTCCCGAACCCTTGGGCCCCACCCGCTTGAGCGGCTGCAGGATGCGTTCCGGGTGGTAGCTGCGCTCGGTGTAGCGCGAGACCTTGGTGCAGAGCACGCCGCCGGTTTGGGGGTGGTCGGGATTGCCCTGGACCTTGATGGCCACGCCACCCTCCACCGTGGTGAGCAGGGCACAGGTGTCCGGGCAGTCATGCGGGCAGGCGCCCCGCACCTTGATGGCGTCCTGCACGGGGTTGGCACTAGGGGAGATGCTGATGGAGGCGGGCATAAATAGAACTGGATTTTCTTACAAGGAACCGTTCCCGGCTGCGAATCAGAGGCTGAGCGTTTTTTGCTCGTGCCCGAGTAGCGCGTCTAAAGACTCTCAGCCTCTCAGTCAGGGCAAACATCACGAAAAATTACAGACTCTGGGGCAAGCCCTCATCGTAGCCGCCTTGCTGCTGACAGGCACAGCGGGGCGCAGCCAGGACGGCGTGAGCAAGACCGGCATGGTGCCCGGCCAGCCGCTGGCGCTGACCGGCCCGGGCTCCTCGCTGGCCCAGCCTTTCACCAGGGCGCGAAGTTGTACTTCGACAGCGCGAACGCGGCCGGCGGCATCAACGGCCGTCAGGGGCCACTTCGCGGACGACCGCGTGGGTTCCCGGCTGGTCGGGCTCGGTTTGATCGATTCGCAGGGGCGGGTGCGCGAACAGTGGGGGCCCCGCGACAGAGTCTGACAAATTGCTGACAAAAAATAGCGGGTTTACCTTTTATAGGGTTAATTCTTAAAACTAAAGTAGTGTGTTTTCGAAAGAAGGCCGATGGCCTGGCCGGGCGGCTGATTCGCTGGCCCATCTTTGACGAGAATGTCAGCATGCTTATTTCTCGCAGAAAACTCTCCCTCACTGCCGGCGCCGCCATGCTGGCCGGTTTCAACATTGCCCGGGCCCAGTCCGACAGCAAGATCATCCTCGGTCAGTCGGCCGCCTTTACCGGTCCTGCTGCGCAACTGGGCATCCAGTTTTACCAGGGTGCCAAGGTTTATTTTGACCAGGTCAACGCCCAGGGCGGCGTGGGCAAGCGCCAGATTGAAATCCGCAACCTGGACGATGGTTACGAGCCGGACCGCTGCGCCGAGAACACCCGCAAGCTGATTGCCGACGACGTGTTTGCGCTGTTTGGCTACATCGGTACCCCGACCAGCCTGGTGGCCCTGCCGCTGGCGACCAGGGACAAGGTGCCTTTTATTGCCCCATTCACCGGCGCCATGGGCCTGCGCGAGCCGTTCAACAAATACGCCTTTCACGTGCGCGCTTCGTACAACGACGAAACCGGCCTGATCGTCAAGCAGCTGACCAGCCTGGGACTGAAAAAAATCGCGGTGTTCTACCAGAACGACGCCTACGGCAAGGCCGGTCTGGACGGCGTGACGCTGGCCCTGAACGGCCTGGGGCTCAAGACGGTGGCGCAGGCCACGGTGGAGCGCAATTCCGTCGATGTGGCCAAGGCGGTCCAGACCCTGGTCGCCGCGGCCCCCGATGCCGTGGTGCAGATCAGCGCCTACAAATCCTGTGCCGCCTTCATACGCGCTGCGCGCAAGGCCGGGTACGGCGGCACGTTCTACAACGTGTCTTTTGTCGGTACGCAGGCGCTGGCCGACGAGCTGGGCAAGGACGGTGCGGGCGTGGTGGTGTCCCAGGTCATGCCTTCACCCTACAACGCGGCGCGCCCGATTGCGCGCGAGTTTGCCGATGCCGTCAAGGCCGCCGGCAAGGATGCCCAGGTCAACTTCTCCAGCATGGAAGGGTATGTGGCCGCCAAACTGTTTGTCGAGGGCCTCAAGCGCGCCAGCGGCAAGCTCAGCCGCGAGTCACTGATCGCCGGCCTGGAGGGCATAGGCAGCCAGTCGCTGGGTGGTTTTTCCGTGTCCTTCTCGCCGACCGACCATGTGGCCTCGAGCTTTGTGGAGTTGTCCATGCTGACCGGCGACGGGCGCGTGAGAACCTGACTCCCCCCCGAAGCGGCCTACGGCCACGTCCCCCTCTGGGGCGCGCCACCAGCGGCCCGGCCCTTCGACAGGCTCGGGACAGGCCAAGGCCGGTTCCGCGGTGGCCTGCGCGAAAGCCCGCCTCCTAGCGAAGCTCGCTCGTGGCCGCCAGGCCTTGCAGGAAGGCCTCGCAGCGTGCGAGCTGTTCCAGGCTGACAAACTCGTCGGGCTGGTGCGCCTGCGTGATGCTGCCCGGTCCGCAGACCACGGTGGAAATGCCGGAGTTCTTGAAGATGCCGGCCTCGGTGCCGAACGCCACCTGCGTGGTGCGCGCCTCGCCGCTCAGGCGCTGCGCCAGCCGCGTCACCGCGTCAGTGGCGGAACCCAGAAAACTCGGAACTTCGCAAATCGTCTCGAAGCTGAAGCCGGCTTCGGGCGCTATCTTTTTCATAGCTGGTTCCGCTTGCCGGGCGTAGGCCAGCACCTCTTTTTGCATCGCGGCCGCGTCGGCCGTGGGCAGGTCCCGGAATTCGTAGCGGAACTCGGCATCACGCGGCACCACATTGTCGGCAATGCCGCCATGGAACTGGCCGACGCTGGCGGTGCTGAACGGCACATCGAAACCCTCGTAGCGCGGCTCGTCGCGCTCGAACCCTTCGGCCATGTCGCGCAGCTTGCCCACCACCCGCGCGGCCATCTCGATGGCGTTGACCGATTGCGGCGTCAGCGACGAATGGGCTTCCTTGCCGCGCACGCAGCACCGGTAGCGGTAGACGCCCTTGTGGGCGATAGCCGGCACCATGCTGGTGGGCTCGCCCACGATGCAGGCCAGCGGTGCGATGCCGGCGTCTTTCATGTCGGCCACCAGCTCACGAACGCCAAAACAGCCGACCTCTTCGTCGTAGCTGAGTGCCAGGTGAATCGCAAAAGGCGCGGGGCTGTTCAAAAAGGCGTCTGCCTGGGCCAGCGCCAGCGCGATGAAACTTTTCATGTCGGCGCTGCCGCGCCCGTAAAGCTTGCCATCGCGGACCAGGGCCGACAGCGGGTCGACCGACCAGTCCTGCCCGTCCCAGGGCACGGTGTCGGTGTGGCCCGACAGGATCACTCCGGCAGGTTTGCCTTCCCCCAGCGTGGCAAACAGGTTGGCCTTGGTTTTATCTGCGTTCCAGGTGATGCGGCTGTCCACGCCGGACTTTTTCAGCGTGTCGCGCACGAAATGGATCAGCTCCAGGTTGGAGTTGCGGCTGACGGTGTTCATGCGCACCAGCGTTTGTGCGAGCGCCAAGGCCGCAGCGGACAGGCCGGAAGGGGACAGGGAGTTTGGGAGAGTCATGCCTGATTCTGGCCCAATTGCGTCCGCTGCGGGGGCGGTTATGCTTGAACCCGACCGCGCGCACGTGGTCTATGCTTGCCCCGCCCGACCGCCCCAACCGACTTTCTTCCGCCCATGCGTTTATTGTTCCGCCTCGTCACCTTGATGCGCCCCCACCAATGGCTGAAAAACGCCTTTGTGTTTGCCGGGCTGGTGTTCAGCGAGACCTGGGGCAACGGCCCGTTGGCGCTGGCCGTGCTCAAGGCCTTTGCCGCGTTCTGCTGTTTTTCGAGCATGGTCTACATCCTCAATGACTGGCTGGACCGCGCCAGCGATGGCCGCCATCCGGTCAAGCGCCACCGGCCGCTGGCCAGCGGCGCCGTGTTGCCCGCGATGGCGCTGGTGCTGGCTGCGCTGCTGCTGGCCGCGGGACTGGCGTTTGCCGCCGGCAACGGCGCCTTGCTGGCGCTGCTTGGCATCTACGTTGCGCTGAACCTGGCCTATTCCTGGCGGCTCAAACATGTGCCCGTGGTCGATGTGTCCATCATTGCCTCGGGCTTCATGCTCAGGCTGCTGGCCGGCACCCTGGCGGTGGGGATTCCACCTTCGCGCTGGATGCTGCTGGCCGGCCTGTTCGTGGCCCTGTTCCTGGGATTTTCAAAACGCAAGGCCGAAACCTTTCACGACGAGGCCGCCAAGCGCGCCGTGCTCGATCACTACCCGCCGGCCCTGCTGGACATGTTCATGGCCGTGACCATGACGGCCAGCCTCATGACCTATGGCCTCTTTGCCACCAGCGCCGAAGCGCAGCTGCAGCACGGCAACCGGCTGGTCTACAGCGTGCCCATCGTCGTTTTTGCCATGTTGCGGTACGCCTACCAGGTGCACAGGGGGCGTGGCGAGGACGTGTCGCGCGACCTGGTGCGCGACCCCTGGATTCTGGCGGCGCTGGCAGCCTGGCTGCTGGTGTTTCTGGGGCGCCGCTTTTGATGCCGCCGGCCCGGCCGGCACCACGCCTGCCGCTCAAGCCGCTGCTGCTGGTTCTGGGCATGGCCGCCACGGCGTATGCGGTGGCGCTGGCCGTTTTCGGCGAAGGCAGCGCCCTGGCGACCCTGCAGCGGCTGGGGTCGCTCGCGGGCTTGCAAGCGGCCGCCCTGTGCCTGTTGAACTACCTGCTGCGCGGCCTGCGCTGGCGGATGTGGATGGCCCACTACGGGCGTGTGCTTGGTCTCGCGGAGGGTCTGCGCCTGTACCTGGCGGGTTACACCTTCACGCCGACGCCCGGCAACATCGGCGAGGCGGCGCGTGGTCTGATGCTGGCGCGCCGTCCGCTGAGTGCGGCGCAAAGCCTGGCGGTTTTCGGTGCGGAACGCCTGGCCGACCTGCTGTGCCTGCTGCTGATGTGTCTGCCGGTGGCCTGGTGGCTGGCGGCGCTGGGCGGTCCCGTGGCTTACCGCCTGGCGCTGGGCAGCGGCGTTGCCGCGCTCGCCCTGCTGGTGTTTCTTTTCGCGTTCCGGCGGCGCCTGTTGCTGCGGCTGTCCTGGCTGCATGATGCCTGGCAGTGCCTGGCGACCCGTCCGGCTGTCTGGCTGGCGCTGACCGGGGTAGCCTGGGCCGCGCAGGGCCTGGCCGTCTGGCTGCTGTGCCGCGAGGCGGGCCTGTCCATTGGCATGCTGCAGGCCGCCGGTTTTTACGCCGTCGCCATGGTGGGCGGCGCGCTTTCCCTGTTGCCGGCGGGCCTGGGCGGCATGGAGGCGCTGCTGACCGGCCTGCTGGTGCTCCACGGCGCCGGCGCGGCGCAGGCGCTGGGCATCACCGTGCTGGTCCGGGTGCTGACCCTGTGGCTGGCCGTGGCCATCGGTGCGCTGGCGCTGGTCTATAGTGCCGCCATTCGCGACATCAGTTTCAAATAATTCTTCCTGCCCATGCTTGAACGTTCCGCCGCCCCGGCTGCCCCCCTTCTTTCCCCTTTCCTGGTGCGCTGGCTGGTCGCTGCCGGTGCGTTGTCGCTGGCTTTTCGGCTGTGGATCTCCGCAACCTTCCCGATCACCGGCGACGAGGCCTTTTTCTACTGGTGGGGCGTCTACCCCGACTGGGGTTATTACGACCATCCGCCCATGGTCGGCTGGCTGATTGCCCTGGTGCGCGCGACACTGGGCGACACGACCTGGGCGATACGCCTGCCGGTGGTCCTGCTGCCGCTGGCACTCGGCGGCCTGGTGGCTTGGGCGCTGGCCCCGCTGGACCGCGTGCGTGCGGCCTGGGCCGTGCTGTTTTTCTGGCTGGCCCCGATCAACTGGCTCAACGTGCTGATCACCACCGACACGCCACTGATATTCTGGTCGGTGCTGTCGGTGGCCCTGCTGCTGCGGGCCGAGCGGCGCGAGCGCATGGATCGCACGGCCTGGGGGCTGTACGCGCTGTCGGGGCTGGCGCTGGGCTGCGCCTTTCTGTCCAAGTACTTCTCGGTGGTGCTGGGCCTGACCTACCTCGTTTATTTCGCGCTCTACCGGCGCGAACGCTGGGCGGCGTTTGCGTTGCTGGTGCTGTGCGCCTTGCCCGGCCCGGCCATCAACATCGCCTGGAACATGTCGCACGGCTGGTCGAACATCATGTTCAACCTCTACAACCGCAACGAAGGCGAAAGCTTCGCCTGGAACAAACCGCTGCTCTACCTGGCCATGCTGGTCTACCTGGTCACGCCGGTGGCGGCCTGGTTGACCTGGAAGCAGCGCGGGGCGCTGGCCGCCGCGACGCTGCAGCAACGGCTGCTGGCCTGCGTGGTGGTCGTGCCGCTGCTGTTTTTTGCGCTGCTGTCGCTGAAAAAAGTGGTGGGGCTGCACTGGGTGTTGTCGTTTTACCCCTTCGGCTTTGCGCTGCTGGCCTTTGCCCTGCCGTGGGACAAACTCAAGACCTGTGCACTGGGCATGGCCGCGTTTGCCGCCCTGCATGTGCTGGTGGTCGCCGGCCTTTACGCCAGTTCGCTGGATAACTGGAAAAGCACAAAGCTCTATCCGCAAATCATTCGCAGCTACAAGACCGCCGAGATGCTGCAACAGGTGGCGGCTCCCGGCGTGGAATTGATGGCCAGTGCCTACACGCCCGCGTCCATCTATGGCTACACGCTGCGCAAGTACGTGCCGGTGTTCGGCCCGGGAAATTTCCATGCACGGCAGGACGACATGCTGGTTGATTTTTCGCTGTACCAGGGGAAAACCGTGCGCATCCTGCGCATGGACGCCCCGCGCATCGAGGAGTACCGGCCTTACTTCGACAGCGTGCAGGTGCTCAGCTTTTCGCAGAACGGTGTGCCCTTTTACGCGGTCGAGGGAAGGGGCTTCAACTACGCCGCCTATAAAAACGGCGTGCTCGCCACCATTCACAGCCGCTACTACAACATCCCGGCCTGGTTGCCCATGACCGGCTGCCCGTTTTGCGAGCGCCTTTGCGGCCAGGTGCGATGCACGAAGTAGGGGCCGCGGGTGAAGCGCCGGTCGTTGTCGCCGCTTTCGACTTCGACGGCACCCTGACCCGGCGCGATACCCTGCTTCCCTACCTGCGCCGCAGCCTGGGCTGGCCGCGGTTTCTGCTCGCCCTGCTGCGCAGCAGCCCCTGGCTGGCCGCCTACGCCTGCCGGCTCACCAGCAACCACCGGGCGAAGGCGCGTTTGCTGCAGGCCAGCCTGGGTGGGTGCAGCGTAGCGCAGATCGAGCGCTGGTCGGCCGACTTTGTGGCGCAGTACCTGCCCCGGCAATGGCAGGAAGAGACGCTGGCACGGCTGCGTTGGCACCAGCAGCAGGGCCATGGCTGCGTGATCGTGAGCGCCTCGCCCGGCATTTATCTGCATGGCGTGGGTGAGGTACTGCGCATGGATGCGGTGCTCTGCACCGAGCTCGAAGTCCGGGAGGGTACGCTCACCGGCCGCATGGCGACGCGCAACTGCCACGGCGAGGAAAAAGTGCTGCGCCTGCAGGCCTGGCTCGCAGGCCGCGGCTCCCCTGCCGCGTCGGTTGTTTTGCATGCGTATGGCGATTCGCGCGGCGACGTGCCGCTGCTAAATCTGGCAGACTATGCGCACTACCAAGGTCAACCCTGGGTCCGCCCACCAGCCGAACAATAGCGGATGGGGCAGGCCTGATCACCCAAAGGTTTTCATGAAAGTCATTGATTCCATCGTCACCCAGGCCGCCGGCATTGCCGCCGTGCGCCGCGATATCCACGCTCACCCGGAGCTGTGTTTTGAAGAGGTACGCACCGCCGACGTGGTGGCGCAAAAATTGACCGAGTGGGGCATTCCCATTCACCGCGGCATGGGCACCACCGGGGTGGTCGGCATCATCAAGAACGGCACCTCCAGCCGCGCCATCGGCCTGCGCGCCGACATGGACGCGCTGCCCATGCAGGAGTTCAACACCTTTGAACATGCCAGCAAGACCCAGGGCAAGATGCACGCCTGCGGCCACGACGGACACACCGCCATGCTGCTGGCCGCCGCGCAGCACTTTGCGAAAAACCGCAATTTCGACGGCACGGTTTACCTGATTTTCCAGCCGGCCGAGGAGGGCGGCGGTGGCGCGCGCGAGATGATCAAGGACGGCCTGTTCGACAAGTTCCCCATGGACGCGGTGTTCGGCATGCACAACTGGCCCGGCACGCAGGTCGGCAAGTTTGCTGCCAGCACCGGCCCGGTGATGGCTTCGAGCAACGAGTTCAAGATCACCATTCGCGGCAAGGGCGGCCACGCTGCCCTGCCGCACAACGGTGTCGACCCGGTGCCGGTGGCCTGCCAGATGGTGCAG
Organism: Polaromonas sp.; assembly: GCF_029945925.1. GTDB lineage: Bacteria > Pseudomonadota > Gammaproteobacteria > Burkholderiales > Burkholderiaceae_C > Polaromonas. Next base: position 187,135 of record NZ_JAQSDN010000039.1, read on the forward strand.
GCCTTCCAGACCATCATCAGCCGCAACAAGAAGCCGGTGGATGCCGGTGTGATTTCGGTCACCATGATCCACGCCGGCGAGGCCACCAATGTGATCCCAGACAGCTGCGAGCTGCAGGGCACGGTGCGCACCTTCACGCTGGAAGTGCTGGACCTGATCGAAAAACGCATGCAGCAGATCGCCGAGCACCTCTGCGCTGCGCATGATGCCCAGTGCGAATTTTCCTTTGTGCGCAACTACCCGCCCACCATCAACCATGCAAAGGAGACCGAGTTTGCGCGCAAGGTGATGGCCGAGATCGTTGGCGAGGCCAACGTGATTGCCCAGGAGCCGACCATGGGCGCGGAAGACTTTTCCTACATGCTGCAGGCCAAGCCGGGCTGTTACGTCTTTATTGCCAACGGCGACGGCGCGCACCGCGAGATGGGCCACGGCGGAGGGCCTTGCATGCTGCACAACCCGAGTTATGACTTCAACGACGACCTGATTCCGCTGGGGGCCACCTTCTGGGTGCGCCTGAGCGAAAGCTGGCTGGCCCAGGACGCGGCATGAGCGGAGTGACTGAAGCTTTTTCCGGCACCTATGCCGAGGCGCGCGGCAAATTCCTCGAAGCGGCCGCTGCGGCCGGCCTGCAGGTGGATTCGCACCTGCACCCCGAAGCCGGCCGCGAGGGGGAAGTGCTGGCCATGGACGTGGTGCTGGACGGCCCGGCCGACGCCCGTTCGCTGCTGATCCTCAGCAGCGCCTGCCATGGCGTCGAGGGGTATTGCGGCTCCGGCGTGCAGGTGTTTGCCCTGCAGGACGCCGAGTGGCGCGACAGGGCCAGGGCGCAGGGGGTGGCGGTGCTGTATGTGCATGCGCTCAACCCTTATGGCTTTTCGCACATCCGGCGCACCACCCATGAAAACGTGGACCTGAACCGCAACTTCCATGACTTCTCGCAGACCTTGCCCGTCAACGAGGCTTACCGCGAGCTGCAGCCGCTGTTGCTGCCCGACCAGTGGCCGCCCAACGACGACAACAAGGTGGCCACCGACCATTACATCGGCAGCCGCGGCATGGACGCCTACCAGGCAGCGATCACGCGCGGCCAGCATGAATTCCCCGAGGGCCTGTTTTTCGGCGGCACCGCGCCGACCTGGAGCAACCAGACCCTGCGCAAAGTGCTGCAGACCCGTGCGCGCCAGGCCAGGCGGGTGGCATGGATTGACGTTCACACCGGCCTGGGCCCCAGCGGTGTCGGCGAACGCATTTGCGCCTGCCGCGATGACAAGGCGGCGCTGGAGCGGGCACGCGCCTGGTGGGGCGGTGGCGGCGCGACACCGGTGACCTCGATTTACGACGGCTCGTCGAGCTCGGCCTTCCTGACGGGCCTGATGTGGACCTCGATCTACGACGAGTGTCCCGACGCCGAATACACCGGCATCGCGATGGAGTATGGCACCTTGCCGCCCTTCGAGATGATGCAGGCGCTGCGCGCCGAACACTGGCTCAACGTCCACCGCGATGCGCCAGCGGCGCTGACCGCGCAGATCAAGCAGCAGATGATGGATGCGTTTTACGTGGACACCGACGCGTGGAAAGACCAGATCATCAGCCAGGCCCGGGAGTCGCTGCTCCAGGCGGTGGACGGGCTGGCTTCATAGTCTTTTCGGGCTCTAGCCCTTGATGGACGGGCGCATTCAGCTATAAAAAATATAGCGGATGCGCTTTTTTTTTGTGGCTCAGTCTTCCAGTTCGGCCTTGGCCATTTCCACGTCGAGCCGCTCCATCGCGTCCACTGGGGTACTGGCGGCGGCCTGCTCGTAGAGCTTGGTGGCCTCTTTCATCCGCTTGTCGCCTTCGAGCATCACCATGCCGTTGGCATATTCGATCATGGCGATGGCCGAGCCCGGGTTGAGCTTGAGGGACTCCTTGAACAGGGACAGGCCCACGTCCTTCCTGGCGCCGTAGGTCATGCCGCCGATCAGGGAGCCGACCTTGTCAATCACCTCGGCGTGAAAGGCGGCCAGCGCAATATGCGCGTCGGCATGGTTGGGGCAGAGCCTGATGGCCTGCTCCAGCGCGTTCTTGACCTTGCTGCCCAAGCCCTGGGCGAGCGCCTTGGCCACGCTGATGCCCTGGCTGTAGCGCCCGAGGGCGTACGCCTGCCAGTACCAGGCGTTGGCGTTCTGGGGGTCGGCGGCCTGCTGGGCCTCGGCGCGCTGGGCGACTTCCATGAACAGCTCGAGCTTGGTCTTTTCCCTGTTCTCGAGGTAGTTGGCGTAAATGGACGTGGCCTTGTTGGCCACGGTGATGCCGGCGCCGCCTGCCTTCAAACCTGCTTCGACGGCCTGCTGGAATTCGCCGTTGTGGAACGGCACCCAGGCCTGCAGCGCGGCGGCGTCCTTGGGCAGGGGCTCGCAGTCCCCCTGGTGCAGGCGGGCCCAGTTTTTCTTCAGGCTGGCGGCATCGAAGGCGTAGTCACCAGCGTGGGGGAAGGCAGTCCATTTGGCCATTGGTCGTCTCCTTGGAATTTAGAACAAATTCTTATTGTTGGCTGGCTGATAAGTCGGGGGTCCGGCGGGGCTGGTGTAGGCCCCCACCAAGGCCTGCAGGTGCATGCGCTGGCCCTGCTCGAGGTAGGGAATCAACAAGTTGAGGACATGGTGCGCGCCGCGCAGCAGGGCGGCCTGGGCGTTTTCCGGCTCCAGCGCATGGCGCGGGTCGCGCACATATTCGAAACTCAGCCAGTAGGTCAGCACCACCACCATGCTGGTGGCTGTGGCCTCGACTTCGCGCGAGTCGATGCTGACGGTGTTGGCCCGACTCATGCTGTCAAGCATGGTTTTGACCGAGCGGGTCTTGTTTTTCAGCACCCACTGGAAGTGGGTCTCGAGCCGCCGGTTTTTGCTGAGCAGGTCGTTGAGGTCGCGGTACAGGAAGCGGTATTGCCAGATCAGTTCGAACAGCGTGTGCATGAAAAACCAGGCGTCCTCGACATCACGCACGCTGTCGCTGGCATTGAGCAGCTCGCTCAGGGCGCGCTCATAGCGGTCGAACAGCGAGTTGATCAACTCGTCTTTGGCGGGGTAGTGGTAGTAGAGGTTGCCGGGGCTGATGCCCAGTTCGGCCGATATCAGCGTGGTCGAGACATTGGGTTCGCCAAAACGGTTGAACAGATCAAGCGTCACTTCCAGGATGCGTTCAGCAGTTCGGCGCGGCGCTTTTTTCGCCATGGTGTCTACCTCGTATTTTTGTTCGACTCTAACCCACTCACCCGGGTGTTGGAATTATTGATCTTTTGTAACTTCTCAGGTGGTTTGGGCTGGTTTTACTCCCTCTCCCCCTGGGAGAGGGCGGGGGTGAGGGCAAGCGGCGTGTGCGTAGAACTATCGTCTGTTGTGGCTTGCTGACCCTCACCCCAACCCTCTCCCAGAGGGCGAGGGGGCAAGAAAAGCGTGCTGCATGCGGCGACCTGAGTAGTTTCGATCTTTTCCAAATACACGACAGTGAATTGGACGGCGCTCACCCTCGCCCCTTGGGAGAGGGACGGGGTAAGGGGGTGAGGGGACAAAAAAAAGGACGCGTCAACGCCCTTCGGGGGCTCGAGGTGTCAGGTATCAGGCCGACTTGCGAGCCGGCGCGCGCTTGGCGGCTGGCTTGCGTGCCGCGGTCTTGCCGGCGGCGGGTTTTGCTGCAGCACGGGGCGCTGCTTTCGAGGCAGCCGGTTTCGCGCCCATCTTCTGCACATTTTTGTTGAGCTCATCGATCCGTGTGATGAGGGCTTCCACGTCCTTGGCAGAGGGCACGCCCAGCTTGTTCAGGGCCTTGGCGACGCGTTCTTCAAAAATGTTCTCGAGCTTGTCCCACTGGGTGCCGGCTTTCGAGGTGATGTCTGTCGCCATGGTGGCCATCTTGTTGGTGGCAGTGGATATTTTTTCTTCGGCAACAGCCTGCGTCTTGCGCTGGATGGACAGACCCTCCTTGACCAGGGTCTCGAACACCTTGCCGCCTTCTTCCTGGGCCTTGGAGAAAGCCCCGAGGCCGGCCAGCCAGATCTGCTGGGCCGACTCCTTCACGGCGCCCGAGAGTTGGGGGCTGGATTTTTTGTCGGCGCTCATTTTTTGCAGTTTCTTGACCATGGTGGACTCCTGTCGATAGGTGGATGGCTGGTTGGCGCCGCCATTGGGCGACACGGTTATGAAAATATAAGCGCTGCGGAGGTGCAGGATTAGGTGTTTGCTCCTAAAACGCTAGTGACCCGCCTTTATGGAAAACGGGGCGAGCGCGGGTTTCTGCTGACCGGCAGGCAATGGAGCTTGGGCAAGAATCCCTGAGTTCGGAGTTATCTTGCGGAGAACACAATGCAGTATTTCGTCACGGGAGCCACTGGCTTCATCGGTAAACGGCTGGTCAAAAAGCTTCTGGCGCGCAAGGGTGCGACGGTGTATTTCCTCATCCGCAAGGAAAGTGCCGGCAAGGTCGATGCCTTGCGCGAGTACTGGGGCGTCAGCGCCGCCAGGGCCGTTCCAGTGCATGGCGACCTCACGGCGAAGAAACTCGGTGTCTCGAGCGAAGACGCCAAAAAGCTCAAAGGCCAGATTGACCATTTCTATCATCTCGCGGCTGTTTACGATCTGAGCGCCGACGAGGAAAGCCAGATTGCCGTCAATGTGGACGGTACCCGCCACACGGTCGAGTTCGCCAAGGCCATCGAGGCCGGGCATTTCCACCTCGTGAGTTCCATCGCCGCAGCCGGACTGTACGAAGGCGTATTCCGCGAGGACATGTTCGAGGAGGCCGAGAACTACGAACACCCGTATTTCATGACCAAGCACGAGAGCGAGAAAATCGTGCGCAGGGAGTGCAAGGTGCCCTGGACCGTGTTCCGCCCGGCCATGGTGGTGGGCGACAGCACCACCGGCCAGATGGACAAGATCGACGGGCCTTATTACTTCTTCAAGCTGATCCAGCGCATGCGCCAGCTGCTGCCGCCGTGGATGCCGGCGGTGGGCCTGGAGGGGGGCCGCATCAACATCGTGCCGGTCGATTTTGTGGTTGATGCCCTGGACGTCATCAGCCACAAGGCCAGCATTGCCAAAAAATGCTTCCACCTGGTCGATCCGGTGGGGTATCGCGTCGGCGACGTGCTCGACATCTTCAGCCGGGCCGCGCATGCGCCCAAGATGAACCTGTTCGTCAATGCGGCCCTGCTCGGGTTCATCCCGCGCAGCGTCAAGAAAAGCCTGATGGCCCTGGCGCCGGTGCGCCGCGTGCGCAATGCCATCATGGCCGACCTCGGCCTGCCCGAGGACATGCTGACCTTCGTCAACTACCCGACACGTTTTGACTGCCGCGAAACGTTGGCAGCACTGAAAGGCTCAGGCGTGGAATGTCCCAACCTGAAAGACTATGCCTGGCGCGTCTGGGACTATTGGGAGCGTCACCTCGACCCCGACCTGCACATCGACCGATCGCTCAAGGGCACCGTCAGCGGCAAGGTGGTGCTGATCACCGGCGGGTCCTCGGGCATTGGCCTGGCGGCGGCCCACAAGTTTGCCGAAGCCGGCGCGATCACCCTCATCTGCGGCCGCGACCAGGACAAGCTCGACGAGGCCTGCAAGGAGGCCCGGGCCAGGGGTTACCACTTCATCGCCTACCCGGTAGATATTGCCGACATGGCCGACTGCGACCGCTTTGTGCAGACGCTGATCGAAAAACACGGCGGCGTTGATTTCCTCATCAACAACGCGGGCAGGTCCATTCGCCGCGCCATCGAGGCCAGTTATGACCGGTTTCATGACTTCGAGCGCACCATGCAGCTCAACTACTTCGGCTGCCTGCGGGTCACCATGGGCTTTTTGCCCGGCATGGTCGCCAGACACAAGGGCCATGTCGTCAATATCAGCTCAATCGGCGTGTTGACCAATGCCCCGCGCTTTTCGGCCTACGTGGCATCCAAATCGGCTCTGGACGCCTGGACACGCTGCGCGTCCAGCGAGTTTGCCGATCAGGGCATCACCTTCACCACCATCAACATGCCGCTGGTGCGCACACCGATGATCGCCCCGACCAACCTGTACAACAACGTACCGACCTTGAGCCCTGAAGAGGCTGCCGACCTGGTGGCCCAGGCCTGCATCTTCAAGCCGGTGCGCATCGCCACCCGCCTGGGCATTGCCGGCCAGGTGCTGCATGCCCTGCTGCCGCGCGTGGCGCAAATCGCCATGAACACCAGCTTTCGCATGTTTCCCGACTCGTCGGCCGCCAAGGGCGCGAAGCCGGGTGACAAACCGGTCAAGCAGACACTATCACCCGAGGCTGTGGCGCTGCAGCAGATGATGCGGGGCATTCACTTCTGACCGTCGTGCGGTCTGAAAAAAGAATCGTTCCCAGAGGGCGATTTTTTGTTTGTGCTGCTGGCGGCGGAGTTGGGGCGGCGTGAGCGCCAAAGGCATAATGCAAGCGGGCGTCAAGCGGCGCAGGCGCATAGAGACATAGAGGGACAGGCTCATGATTGTGGTTACCGGAGGCGCGGGTTTCATTGGCGCCAATTTTGTTCTTGACTGGCTGGCCGGGCATGACGAGCCGGTTATCAATCTGGACAAACTCACTTACGCCGGCAACATGGAAACCCTGGCGACATTGCGGGACGATCCGAGGCATGTTTTCATCAAGGGCGACATTGGTGACAGCGCGCTTGTGGGTGAACTGCTGGCCCGGCACCAGCCGCGCACCGTCATCAATTTTGCGGCCGAATCCCATGTCGACCGGTCCATCTCAAGCCCGGAAGATTTCATCCAGACCAACATCGTCGGCACTTTCCGCTTGCTGGAGGCGGTTCGGGCCCACTGGAGTGGCCTGGGCGTTGAGGCCAAGGCCGGCTTTCGTTTCCTGCATGTGTCGACCGACGAGGTGTACGGCTCACTCGCACCCACGGAACCCGCCTTTACAGAGACGCACCGGTACGAGCCCAACAGCCCCTATTCAGCCAGCAAGGCCGCCAGCGACCATCTCGTGCGGGCCTACCACCACACCTACGGTTTGCCGGTGCTCACGACCAACTGCAGCAACAACTACGGTCCCTACCATTTCCCCGAAAAGCTGATTCCCCTGATGATTGTCAACGCGCTGGCCGGCAAACCCCTGCCGGTCTACGGCGACGGCATGCAGGTGCGCGACTGGCTTTATGTGAAAGACCATTGCAGCGCGATCCGCCGCGTGCTCGAAGCCGGCAGGGCGGGCGAGGTCTACAACGTGGGCGGCTGGAACGAAAAGCCCAACATCGCCATTGTGAACATCGTCTGCGACCTGCTCGACGAACTTCGGCCGCGCTCCGATGGAAAACATTACCGCGAGCAGATCAGCTATATCAAGGACCGCCCGGGTCATGACCGCCGCTACGCCATCGACGCCGGAAAAATCCAGCGCGAGTTGGGCTGGAAGCCTGCGGAAACCTTTGAAACCGGCATACGCAAGACGGTGCAGTGGTACCTGGCCCATGCGGAGTGGGTGGCGCATGTTCAAAGCGGGGCTTACAGGGACTGGGTGGACACCCATTACGCTGGCGTAACCGCTGCATGAAAATCCTGCTTCTTGGAAAAAACGGCCAGGTGGGCTGGGAGTTGCAGCGCAGCCTGGCGCCTTTGGGCGAACTTGTCGCGCTGGACCGGCACAGCACGGGCCTGTGTGGCGATCTCGCCAATCTGGCCGGAATCAGTGCCACAGTGCGCCAGATGCAGCCTGACGTCATCGTCAATGCAGCGGCCTATACCGCTGTTGACAAAGCCGAAAGCGATGCTGCGACCGCATATGCAGTGAACGCAGAAGCGCCGGGCGTGCTCGCCGAAGCCGCCAGCGCCGTTGGCGCGTGGCTGGTTCATTATTCGACCGATTATGTTTTCGATGGCAGCGGCAGCCAACCGTGGGAAGAAGGCGCCCCGACCGGCCCACTCAATGTGTATGGCCGGACCAAGCTCGAAGGCGAGCAGCGTATTGTGGCCCGGTGCGCAAAGCACTTGATTTTACGAACCAGTTGGGTTTATTCGGCGCGCGGGGGCAACTTTGCCAAAACAATGCTGCGCCTGGCCAAAGAGCGTGATCACCTGACGGTGATCGACGACCAGTTCGGTGCACCGACCGGTGCAGAGTTGTTGGCTGACGTCACGGCTCACATGGTGCGCAGCGCACTGACCGGCGCCGCAGGGCGTTTTGCCGGCATTTATCATGTGGCAGCTGCCGGTGAAACCTCCTGGCATGGTTATGCGCGCTTCGTGCTCGAGTGCGCGTCCTGGGCCGGCCTGGCCCTCAAGGCTTCCTCTTCTACCGTGGACCCGGTCCCGACGGCAGCCTTCCCCACGCCGGCCGTGCGTCCCCATAACTCCCGCCTGAACACCGCTAAACTGCAGGACAGCTTTGGCCTGTACCTTCCCACATGGCAGCAGGGTGTTGCCCGGATGCTCACCGAAATTACCTGAAATCCCATTCATGACACAACGCAAAGGCATTGTCCTCGCTGGCGGCTCCGGCACCCGGCTCCATCCCGCGACGCTCGCTATCAGCAAGCAGCTGCTGCCGGTGTATGACAAGCCTATGGTGTACTACCCGCTCAGTACGCTGATGGTTGCCGGCATCCGCGAGGTACTGATCATCAGCACCCCGCAGGACACACCGAGGTTCGAGCAACTTCTGGGCGACGGGTCGCAATGGGGCATGAAACTCCAGTACGCCGTCCAGCCCAGTCCGGACGGACTGGCACAAGCCTTCATCATCGGTGAAAAGTTTCTGGACGGCGCGCCCAGTGCACTGGTGCTGGGCGACAACATCTTCTACGGGCATGACCTGCAAAAGCTGCTGAGGGAAGCCGATGCCCAACCAGCGGGCGCGACGGTGTTTGCCTACCATGTGCAGGACCCAGAGCGTTACGGTGTCGTGGCCTTCGACGCGGCTGGCAAGGTCAGCAGTATCGAGGAAAAGCCGTCTGCGCCGAAAAGCAGTTATGCCGTCACCGGTCTTTATTTCTATGATGCCCAGGTTGTCGAGATCGCCAGGTCTATCAAGCCAAGTGCCAGGGGCGAGCTCGAAATCACCACCGTCAACCAGGCTTACATGGAGCGAGGCCGGCTCAATGTGCAGATCATGCAGCGTGGGTATGCATGGCTGGATACCGGCACCCATGACAGCCTGCTTGAGGCCGGGCAGTTCATTGCAACCCTCGAACATCGTCAAGGCCTCAAGATCGCATGCCTGGAAGAAATCGCGTGGCGCAATGGCTTCATCGATGCTGCCCAGCTTGAGAGGTTGGCTGCACCACTAGCCAAGAACGGCTATGGCCAATATTTGCTGCGTTTGCTGAAGGAGCGGACCCAGCCATGAAGGTGACACCGACCACTGTTGCAGATGTGTTGATCATTGAACCCCGTGTATTTGGCGATTCGCGTGGTTTCTTTTTTGAGAGCTTTAATCAGCGCGAATTCAATGCCGCTACCGGCACCGATTTCACTTTCGTCCAGGACAACCACAGTCGTTCAGAAAAAGGCGTTTTGCGCGGCCTTCATTTTCAGTCAGGCCAGCCGCAGGGAAAGCTGGTGCGGGTCGTGCGTGGCAAGGTTTTCGATGTGGCTGTGGATATCCGGCCGGCCTCACCGAGTTTTGGCAAGTGGTTTGGCCTGGAACTCAACGAACACGACCACCGCCAACTCTGGGTGCCGCCTGGTCTTGCACACGGATTTCTGGTGCTCAGTGATAGCGCCGATTTCCTTTACAAGACCACCGATTACTATGCGCCTGCGCTGGAGCGCTGCATTGCTTGGAATGATCCGACCCTGGACATCCAGTGGCCACTTGACGTCGAGCCTCTGCTTTCTGCCAAGGACCGCTTGGGCGTGTCGCTGGACGCAGCCTTGCTACCCATTTGACAGCTGGCAGTATTTTCCAATTCAGGTATGAGCCTGAAGGGCGGTTGATGCGGCGATCTG
>NZ_JAQSDN010000040.1 GCF_029945925.1 Polaromonas sp.
TGACCGGCCTGATCGTGACCAAACTCGACGGCACGGCCAAAGGCGGCGTGCTGGCCGCCATTGCGCTGTGGTCGGGGGAGCGCGCCAAGGCCTCGCCCGGCCTGCGGCCCGTGCCGGTTTATTTCATCGGCGTCGGCGAAAAACTCGAAGACCTCGAAACCTTCAACGCCCGGGAATTTTCGCAGGCCCTGCTGGCCTGAGAGGCTGAGCCCGGCGGCGGCCGGTCTCCATCGCTGCCCGTCAGCGGAAAGAACCTGAAACCATGGCCCACCTGTCCATCGAAGAAGCCACCCGCCTTGCCTTAGAGGCGCTGCGCCATGCCGGTGCGGGGCAGGCCATGGCGGCCAGCACCGCGAAAGCGCTGGTGCGTGCCGAGGCGCAAGGCCTGGCCTCGCATGGCCTGATCCGCGTGGCGCAGTACGTGACCCACCTGCGCAACGGCCGGGCTGACGGCAGCGCCGTGGCCAGGGTGACGCGGCACCAGGGGGCGGCCGTGCTGGTCGATGCCGGCCAGGGCCTGGCCTTTCCGGCCTGTGATCTGGCCGTCGCCACAGCCATCGCGACCGCACGCACGCTGGGTGTGGGCTTCGCCGGCGTGACCAACAGCCACCACTGCGGTGTGCTGGTCGATCATCTGCGCGCAGTGGCAGACGCCGGCCTGGTCGGGCTGGCTTTTGCCAACTCGCCGGCCGCCATGCCAGCGGCCGGCGGCAAACACGCCATCTTCGGCACCAACCCCGTGGCAGCGGTGTTCCCCCGGCGCAGCGCCGACCCGCTGATGATCGACCTGTCCCTCAGCGAAGTCGCCCGCGGCAAGCTGATGGTGGCGGCCCGCGAGGGCCAGGCCATCCCGCCGGGCTGGGCGCTGGACAGCCAGGGGCAGCCCACCACCGACCCGAAAGCCGGCCTGGCGGGCTCCATGCTGCCGCTGGGCGCTGCCAGCAGCCCCAAAGGCGCCATGCTGGCGCTGATCGTCGAGCTGTTGGTCACGGCCCTGCTCGGTGCGCAGTTCGGCTTTGAAGCTTCCTCGTTTTTTGTCGATGAGGGCAATGCGCCGCGCCTCGGCCAGGCCTTTGTCGTGATCAACCCGGGCGCGCTGGCGGGCCAGGACGTCTACTACGAACGCATGGAAACGCTGATCACGGAAATGCTGATGGACGACGGTGTGCGCCTGGCCGGTGCGCGCAGAATTTCCCTGGAACAGCAAGCCGGGCAGTCGGGGCTGACGATTCCCGATGCGCTGCACGAACAGCTGCACCGGCTGGCAAAAATGCAGTAATTCCCCTGCTTTCGCAAACCGCGGGGATCCCTTACAGTGAACTGCCAGCCGGCGGTTTTTCGACCGCAGCACCGGAGGCCCCATGAACCCCAGCAGCACACCCGACACGTCCGATACATCCACAGGTCCGCGCCAGGTGGACCGCCTGCTCGCCCACTACGGCGAAAGCCACCAGAACCCGACAAACGAACTCATCCACTTCATTGCGATCCCGCTCATCATGCTGAGCCTGCTTGGCATGATGTTTGCGCTGCATCCCTGGGTCGCCTATCTTTTTGTCGCTGCCAGCATGGTTTATTACCTGCGGCTGTCGCTGGTTTTTCTGGGCACCATGGTGATCTGGTCGGCCATCCTGCTGGCGCTGGTGCACGCCATGGGTGAACGTGTGCTGCCGCTGTCGCTGGCGATTTTTGTCGGCGCCTGGATGTTGCAGTTTGTCGGCCACAAGCTCGAAGGCAAAAAGCCTTCGTTTTTCGAAGACATCCAGTACCTCTGGGTGGGCCCGCTGTTCGTTCTGAGCAAGCTGTTCGGCAAGCTCGGCATCCGCTGGTAGCTCGCGCGAAGCTTCTACTCCGCCATACCCGGCTTGAAGCGGCGGCATCTGCCCGCATATAAGCTGTTCTGACTCTTACGGGAAACCCTCACGTGCCCAGCTTCCTCAGCCGCGTCCTGTCCTTTCTCCTGCGCCTGGTCCTGTGGACCTTCGCCGCCATCTTCGCGGTGAGCCTGTTGCTGGCCGGCCTCGTCCTGCTGGCCCTGGGCCTGCTGCGCTCGCTGATCACCGGCCAGAAGCCCAAACCGGTCGTGTTTGGCCGTTTCCAGCGCTTCTCGTCCCAGGCCGCCTGGCCGGGCGCGGCCAAGCCGGGCGCCGCCGCGGCGCGCGAGGCGGACGTGGTGGACGTCGAAGTGCGCGAGATTCGCGGCGACAAGCGCCTGCCCTGAACCCGGCCGGCACCGGCCACAAGCGCCTGCAGACCTGGCTGGCCGATACGCCCTTGGTCAGGGTGATCGCGCCCGGGGCCTGAACCGGCTTCCGCCGCCTTGGGGGCCATGTGCCGTCTCCATTTTGCTATTCAAACAATAGCTGCCACCGCATGACTGTATTGGGCTGGCGGCCAATTTCATGCCTCGAATTCGGCGCTGCAGGCCCCTGCTCGCCTGGCCCTGTTTCCACCCGGAGGGCGCCTTCGCGCACTTCAGACCATGGCCTTTGGACGCCGCCATCATTGCCCCTTGGCCTACAACACCGGTTGAACTAAAGCGGAAAATGGGACACAAACTAGGGTTATTACTTATTAGCCTTGCTCTATCAAAACCATTGAACCTATCGCTTAGCACTCTATCCAACAGAGTGCTAATATTACTTCTATAAAGGAGTTTCGCCCTATGTCCTACGCTCTGTCCCCTCAAGTGGCCCCCGCGACAACCCAGTTGGCGCCTGCCAACCCGTGGTCGCTGCTGCCACCGCTGGGCAACCTGGATGCCTACATTTCGGCGGTGAACCGCCTGCCCATGCTCACGCTGGAGCAGGAGCAGGAATTTGCCCGGAAACTGAAGGACGAGAACGATCTGGACGCGGCCGGAAAGCTGGTGCTGTCGCACCTGCGACTGGTGGTGGCCACTTCGCGCAAGTACCTCGGATATGGCCTGCCCCACGCCGACCTGATCCAGGAAGGCAACATCGGCCTGATGAAGGCAGTCAAACGGTTCGACCCGGATCAGGGCGTGCGCCTGGTCAGCTACGCGCTGCACTGGATCAAGGCCGAGATGCACGAGTACATCCTGAAAAACTGGCGCATGGTCAAGGTCGCCACGACCAAGGCTCAGCGCAAGCTGTTTTTCAACCTGCGCTCGATGAAACAGGGTTTCAAGGACGACGCCGATGTGGCAACACACCGCGACACGCTGACCGAAGGCCAGATTGATTCGATGGCCAAAACGCTGAACGTCAAGCGCGAGGAAGTCATTGAGATGGAGCAGCGCATGTCCGGCGGCGACGTGTTGCTGGACCCAAGCCCCAGCGACGACGGTGAAGAGGCGTACGGCCCGATTGCCTACCTGTCGGATGCCACCCAGGAACCGACGCAGCTGATGGAGTCGCGCCAGCGCGACCATCTGGCCAGCGACGGCATCGCCACCGCGCTGGAAGGCCTGGACGACCGTTCGCGCCGCATCGTCGAGGAGCGCTGGCTCAAGGTCAACGACGACGGCTCGGGCGGCATGACGCTGCATGACCTGGCGGCTGAATACAAGGTCAGCGCCGAACGCATTCGCCAGATTGAGGTGGCGGCGATGAAAAAAATGAAAAAGGTCCTGGCCGCTTATGCCTGACCGTGCCTGACACCTTGACTGCAACGCCGCGCGAGCGGTGATTGCCAAAGCCTGCATTCGACCATCGTCTGCAGGCTTTTTTTTGCCCCTCTGCAGGCAGGGTGCCGGATGCCGGGCAACGCTTCAGTTGCCCTGGAGCAGCAGGCGGATGTCCGCAGCGAGCGGCGCCGCGCCGGTGCCGTAGCGGCTGTACAGGCGCACCCGGCCCTGCGGATCGAAGATGTAGCTGCCGGCCGAGTGGTCCAGCGTGTAGCTGCCGGGCGTCTTGCCGTCGACCTTCTTGTAGAAGATCTTGAAGTCCTTGGCGACCTGCGGCAGCTTGTCGAGATCGGGGCGCAGCGCCAGGAAGGTCGGGTCAAAGTTGCCCATGTAGGCCTTGAGCACCTGCTGCGTGTCGCGCTCGGGGTCCAGCGAGACGAACAGGCCCTGCAGCCGTTCGCCGTCGGCACCCAGCATCTTCTTGATCTCGGCGAGCTCGGCCATGGAGGTCGGGCACACGTCCGGGCACTGGGTGAAACCAAAAAAGATAACCACCACCTTGCCCTGGAAGTCCTTGATGCTGCGCGTCTGGCCGTTGTGGTCGGTCAGGGCAAAGTCGCGTGCATAGTCGGCGCCAGTGATGTCGATGCTGGTGAACTGCGGCTTTTTTTCCCCGGAGCATGCGCCTAAAAGGCCAGTAGTGCCCGCCAGAAAAGCGCCTCCAGCTATCAATTTAATAGTATTTCGTTTGCCGGGAGAAGCGGGAAAGGTGCTCATACGAGGTAATGGTCCAGCAGCAGGGCTGCAAACAGGGCAGACAGGTGGATCAGTGAAAAACGGAAGGTCTTGCGCGCCAGGGCATCGGAGTAATTGCGCCACAGGCGCCAGCCGTACCAGCTGAAGCCGACACTCAGGCCAATCGCCACCACCAGGTAAAGCCAGCCGCTCATCTGGAAGACAAAGGGCATCAGGCAGGCCGCAAACAGCACCAGCGTGTACAGAAACACCTGCAGGCGCGTGAACTCGTTGCCGTGGGTGACCGGCAGCATCGGCAGGCCGGACTTGCGGTAATCCTCCACGCGGTACAGCGCCAGCGCCCAGAAGTGCGGCGGCGTCCAGAGGAAAATAATCAGGAAAAGGATCAGCGCCTCGGGCGCCACATTGCCCGTCATCGCGGCCCAGCCGAGCACCGGCGGCATCGCGCCGGAGGCGCCGCCGATCACGATGTTCTGCGGCGTCAGCGGTTTCAGGATCACCGTGTAGACCACCGCGTAGCCGACAAAGGTCGCAAAGGTCAGCCACATCGTCAGCGGGTTGACCCAGACATACAGAATCACGGAACCGATGGCGCACAGCACGCTTGAAAAAGCCAGGGTCAGCGGGTTGCTGATCTGCCCCTGCGCGGTGGCGCGCCAGGCCGTGCGTTTCATCTTCGAATCGATCTGCTGCTCGACCAGGCAGTTGAAGGCCGCGGCCGCACCAGCCACCAGCCAGATGCCGGCGCAGGCGATCAGCGCCAGCCTCACATCGGCCCAGCTGGGCACGCCGGGGACGGCCAGCACCATGCCGATCAGCGCGCAGAACACGATGAGCTGCACCACGCGCGGCTTGGTCAGCGCGTAGAACTGCGCAAACCTGGAGGGCACAAAAGGGGCGACCGCCACGGAGGCGGAGGAGTCGGCGGGATTCATAGGCTGGAAGCCCTCAATTTTGACGCACTTGCCAACTCAGGGGTGCGGTAGCTCGAAAAAATGGCGCCCGTCAGCACCACCACCAGGGCGGCCGCACCGCCCGTGTGTGACACCGCCGCCACCAGCGGCCAGCCCAGCACGACGTTGCTCAGGCCAGTGGCAAACTGCCACAGCGCCAGCACCCCGATCCAGAGGGCATGGGAACGCATGGCAGGCAAGTGCCGCAGGCGGCTGGCCAGCCACAGCAGGGCCGCAAAAACAACATAGGCCGTCAGCCGGTGCACATAGTGAATCGCCGTCAGCGCCTGAAAGCTGATGTTGTCACCGTCCAGCCCCGCACCCAGCGCGCGCCACAGCGTGAAGCCTTCCCGGAAGTCCATCTGTGGCCAGAAGCTGCCCTGGCAGGCGGGAAAGTCGGTACAGGCCAGCACCGCGTAGTTGGTGCTGACCCAGCCACCGAGCGCGATCTGGACCCACAACAGGACAAAGGTTACCGCCAGCAGCAGCCACGTGGCCGCAGGCAGGGCTACCGGCGGGGCGTCGCCCTGGGCCTGCGCGTAACGCACAGCCTGTGCGCGCAGCAGGGCCAGCAGGATCAGCCCGCCCAGCAGGTGCAGAGTGACGATCAGCGGGAACAGTTTCATGGTGACGGTCAAGGCGCCAAAAGCGCCCTGCACGCAGACCCAGACCAAGGTCAGCATCGGCCACCAGGCAGAAATGGCGCCCCCACGCTTGTCGCTTCGCGTACCTTCGGCGGTGCGCTGCCCCTCGCACGGGGAGCAGGGGCCGCTGCGCCTGCGGCCCGGCAGAGCCGGTTCCGCGGCCCCTGCTGGGCTGGAGCCACTATGCGCACGACGTTCTAGCCAAGTGAAAACGGTCAGCGTCAGGATCAGCACCCCCACCCCGGTGGCGAGGTAGCGGTGAATCATTTCTATCCAGGCCTTGCCATGCGTGACCGGCCCGCTGGGCATGGCCGCCTGTGCAACACTGATCGGGTGCTGGGCCCCCACCGGGCTGGCGTGGCCGTAACAGCCCGGCCAGTCGGGGCAACCCAGACCCGAGTCAGTCAGGCGCGTGAAGGCACCAAACAGCACCAGGTCAAAGGTCAGAAACAGCGTCACCAGCGTGAGCACCCGCAGTCGCCGCGCCATCGGCTGGTTCTTGTTGCGCAGCCAGACCCAGGCCAGCGGTCCCAAAGCCAGCACGAGGCCCATGCCCATGAGCCGCAGCGCCGGGCTGAGGTTGTAGAGATCGGGGGTGTCCATCTTTAAACAGCGCGAAACACACGCGGCGTTGAACTCTTCGACAAGCAGGGGCCGCGGGTCCGGCTCCGCCGGCCCGCAGGCGCAGCGGCCCCCTCGGGGGGCAGCGCATTACACGAAGTGAAAAGCGTGGGGGTCATGATCTGCCTTCCTTGTCCCAGGAGTTGGAGGCGCGCAGCAGGCGTTCGAGGTCACGCTTGGCCTTCGCCGCGCCGGCCGCATCCATGTTCGCCGGAAAACGCATCATCCAGTTGCCCAGCGGGTCCACCACATACAGGTGGTTCTGCAAACGCTGTCCGGGCGCGGCCTGCAGCCACTGGTCCAGGCCGGAGACACGCAGCACGGTGGACCCGAGCAGCGCCGTTTTCAGGGTGTCCGGAATAGCCGCGTCATCGCTGACCAGCCAGACGCGGTCCAGCCTGGCCTTTTCCCGGCCCAGGGATTCGCGCAGCTGGCGCTGGAAATACAGATGCTGCTGACAGGTCGTGTCGCAGGCGCCGCCGGCCACGCTGAGCAGCAGCCACTGGCCCTTGAGCGCAGGCAGCTCGATGCGGCTGCCGTCGGGTGCCACGGCAGCCAGCGCGGGCAAGGGACGCTGCGGATCGATCAGCTCACCATAGTTGCGCCGGCCTTCCGGACGGATCACGTAATAGGTGAAGTAGGACGCAATCACCGGTGCGGCACAGATCAGCAGGACGGCCAGCATTTTCCAGCGCCCCGCCCGGGTATCGGGCACGCGTGCGGCAGTGGCTGCGTCAAGCTGCGGCATGGCATGGACGGTCAGACCCAGGGGCTGGTCCTGAATGCCCGGCGCGGCCGGGCCTGTTGGGGACGGGGAAAGATCGGGCTGTGGATGTTGCACTTTGAAAATCGCCGTTCAGGGTTGGGGACGCGGTAAGTGCCGCTTTTTGCGGCGCGGGGAAATCAGCTGGAACCAGACATACAGGCCCACGACCAGCGCGCACAGGCCGAACCACTGGAAGGCATAACCATAATGCTTGTCGACACCCAGGGTCGGTGCCGGCCAGTCGCGCAGCAGGCCCTCACTGGCCGCGCCGGTCTGGAGCAGCGACACGGCTATCAGGGATTCGCCGATTTCCGCGCCAAAGGCGGCGACGTCGAGATTTTGCCGGATGCGCCCGCTTGGCGCCCCAGCGAATTCATATAGCTTGGACGGCGGCGGGGCCATGCGGCCAGCCACGCTGACCAGTCCGGGCGGCGTTGGCACAGCAGGCAGGCGGGTGCGGTCATTGAAGTCGCGCGGCACCCAGCCGCGCTGCACCAGGATCCACGGCCGACCGCCTTCCAGCGCCAGCGGCGTCACCACCCAGAAACCGGACCTGCCGCCCATCGGACGGTTGTCCAGGTACACCGTGTGTGCCTCCTGCCAGACACCCTGCAGCAGCGCCTGGCGGTGCAACACCGTCGCCATGTCCCTGGTCGCCAGCAATGCCCGGTTATCCAGGGCAGGGAGCCTGTTCTGGGCATCGATCGCAGCCTGCAGCGCAATCTTGTCGGCGGCGCGATCCCATTGCCACTGGCCCAGCGAAAAGGTCAGGCCCGCCATCAGCAAGGCAGCCAGGGTCACAACCCAAAAGCGGACGCTCGGCAGGGGTGGCCTCATGCGCGGATAATCCGGTTCATGAATTACCTCGTCGCCATTGCATTTCTGGCCATCATCGCCAGTCTCGGATCCGCACTGTTTTTCATGTTGAAGGGTGGCAGCGGCAGCAAGGCCAAAAGCGGCAACATGGCACGCGCGCTGGCCTTTCGCGTCGGCTTTTCAATTGTGCTGTTTGTCTGCATCCTGATCGCCTGGAAAATGGGCTACATCCAGCCCACCGGCATTGCGACGGGCAAATAAAAAAGACCGCAACAGCGGCCTCCACTCACAATTCAGCGTAGCGAGAGCTTGTCAGCCGAGGCGCGGGTGGCCGGAAACCGGAGTGGACTTCAGGTCCATGAGGATTTCCGGACGGGCCCCGCAGCGACGGATCACAAGCTCGCAGCAGCCGTCACATCACATCCAGTAGACGAGGATGTACAGGCCCAGCCAGACCACATCCACAAAGTGCCAGTACCAGGCCGCACCTTCAAAACCGAAATGGCGGTCTGCCGTGAAATGCCCTTTTTGCAGGCGAAGCGTGATGAACAGCAGCATCAGCATGCCGACGAACACGTGGAAACCGTGAAAGCCTGTCAACATGAAAAAGGTCGAACCGTACACGCCGGACGAGAGTTTCAGGTTCAGATCGGAGTAAGCATGAAAGTACTCGTAACCCTGCACACACAGGAAGATGATGCCGAGCAACACGGTCATCCACATGAACGCAATCGTCTTGCCGCGGTGGTTTTCACGCAGCGCATGGTGGGCGATGGTCAGCGTGACACCGGAG
This sequence comes from Polaromonas sp., assembly GCF_029945925.1. Lineage (GTDB taxonomy): Bacteria > Pseudomonadota > Gammaproteobacteria > Burkholderiales > Burkholderiaceae_C > Polaromonas. The sequence goes on from NZ_JAQSDN010000040.1 coordinate 8,939, forward strand.
CTCAGCAGCAGGGCCGTGTTGATGGTGGGCAGCCAGAAGGGGCCCATGGTCGTGAAGGGTTCAACGATGTCGGCCGGTGAACCGGTCACGCCGGCAGCCATGCTGGGCCAGACCGCCTTGAAATCGGGCCAGAGCAAGGCATTTTCCAGACTACCCAGCTCAGGCACGGAGTGCACACGTGCCCACCACAGGGCCGTGAAGAAAGCCCCGAAGAACATCACTTCCGAGAAAATGAACCAGCTCATGCTCCAGCGGTAGGACAGGTCGATCTTGTGGCCGTAAAGCCCGCCTTCGCTTTCGCTGACCGCGGCACGAAACCAGAAAAACAGCACGCCCAGCCACCACGCCAGTCCAAACGCGAGTGAGTACGCGCCCCAACCCGAGCCGTTGATCCACTGCCCCGCGCCTAAAAAGAGGAAAAACAGGCCGATGGCCGCCATCACCGGGTAAGCCGAAGGCGCCGGAACGAAGTAATACGGGGTTCCTGCATGTGCTGCTGAAGACATTTCCAACTCCTGTTTCGCTAAATTCTCAAATTCAATAATCAAGGCCCGGCGGGCACCCTGCAGGCTATTTTCCCACCACCCAGGTGGCCAGAAGAATCAGGCCACCGACAAAAACAAGCACCCCGACCAAGCCCACCACAACGATGTGGACCGGGTTGAGCTGCTGCACATCCTTCTCGTAGTCACCCCGGGTGCGCAGGCCGACAAACGACCAGCTCACGGCCTTGATCGTGCGCCAGATGGAACCCTTGCGCTGTGTGGGCGGCGTGGTCATGCGCCGGGCTCACGCGCGGGTCGCGCCAGATCCACCGCGGCAACCGGGCCTGCCGGCGCGGCCGGGGTTTTTCCGCCGACTTCAAAAAATGTGTACGACAGCGTGATGGTGGTCACGTCTTTGGACAACTTGGGGTCAATCACAAACACCACCGGCCACTGCTTTTTCTCGCCCGGCGCCAGCGTGTACTGACTGAAGCAGAAACATTCGAGCTTGTTGAAGTGTGCGCCGGCCTGCACTGGCGCGTAGCTCGGGATGGCCTGTGCCGACATCGTGCGGTTCTGAACATTCTGGAACTCGTACATCACCGTCATCAATTCGCCCGGATGCACCTGCAGCGAGCGCTGCGCCGGCTTGAACATCCAGGGACCGCGTGCGTTCGCATCAAACTCGACCGTGATGCTGCGGCTGGTATCGACCTGCGTGTTGGCCGACAAGTTTGACGTTGCGCCAGGAATCTGCCGGTCGCCCAGCGCCAGAATGTTGATGCCGGTCATCTCGCAGATGGCCTTGTAAATCGGCACCAGCGCATAACCGAAGGCAAACATGCCAAGCACAATCACGCCCAGCTTGCCCACCATCCTGAAATTTTCTCGCTTCAGGCCCATGCGTCAGCCTTTGCCGAAAAAGACCAGCTTGGCCATGAAGCCGAGGAAAAACACCACCGCGATCGAGGCGAAGATCAGCCCCAGCCGCAAGTTGTTCTTTTTCTGTTCAGGTGTCATGGCGCGGGTTGTTTCTTCGAACGGATCAGTAGCCGATCACCTTGGTCGCTGTGGCGTCCAGGCGGGGCGGTGTCTCAAAGGTGTGGAAGGGTGCGGGCGATGCCACTTCCCACTCGAGGCCTTCAGCGCCTGCGCCGTCCGGATCGTTCCAGGGACGCTGGGATGCTTTTTCACCCTTGCCGCGCATGGTGGGCAGGACCACGAAGAAGAAGAAATAAACCTGTGCAAAGCCGAAGAAGAAGGCACCCACGCTGGCAATCGCGTTGAAGTCTGCAAACTGCATCGGGTAATCAGCGTAACGGCGCGGCATGCCGGCCAGGCCCAGGAAGTGCATCGGGAAGAAGGTCACGTTGAAGGAAATCAGCGACCACCAGAAGTGGATCTTGCCGCGCTTTTCGTTGTACATCACGCCGGTCCACTTGGGCGACCAGTAGTAGTACCCGGCAAACAGCGCATACAGCGAGCCGGCCACGAGAACGTAGTGGAAGTGGGCCACCACGTAGTAGGTGTCCTGCACCTGGATGTCGATCGGCGCGACCGCCAGGATCAGGCCGGTGAAGCCGCCCATGGTGAAGACGAAGATGAAGCCGACGGCAAACAGCATCGGTGTCTCGAAGGTCATGGAGCCCTTCCACATCGTCGCGATCCAGTTGAAGATTTTCACGCCGGTCGGCACGGCAATCAACATGGTCGAGTACATGAAAAACAGCTGGCCGGTCACCGGCATGCCGGTGGTGAACATGTGGTGCGCCCACACGACAAAACTCAGGATGGCGATGGAACCGGTGGCGTACACCATGGAGGCGTAGCCGAACAGGCGCTTGCGGGCAAACGCCGGAATGATCTGGCTGATAATGCCGAAGGCCGGCAAGATCATGATGTAGACCTCGGGGTGGCCGAAGAACCAGAAGATGTGCTGGAACATCACCGGATCACCGCCGCCGGCGGGGTTGAAGAAGCTGGTGCCGAAATGGCGATCAGTCAGCGTCATGGTGATGGCGCCGGCCAGCACGGGCATCACGGCGATCAGCAGGTAGGCAGTGATCAGCCAGGTCCAGCAGAACATCGGCATCTTCATCAGCGTCATGCCGGGTGCGCGCATGTTCAGAATGGTCACGATGATGTTGATCGAACCCATGATGGACGAAGCGCCGAGAATGTGCAGCGCAAAGATACCGGCATCCATGGACGGGCCCATTTGCAGCGAAAGCGGCGCATACAGCGTCCAGCCGCCCGCCGGAGCGCCACCGGGCATGAAGAAGGAGCCCGCGATCATCAGGCCGGCAGGAATCAGCAGCCAGAAGCTGAAATTGTTCATGCGGGCGAACGCCATGTCGGCCGCGCCGATCTGCAGCGGAATCATCCAGTTCGCAAAACCGACAAAGGCCGGCATGATGGCACCGAACACCATGATCAGGCCATGCATGGTCGTCAACTGGTTGAACAGCTCGGGGTTGACCAGTTGCAGGCCGGGCTGGAACAGTTCGGCCCGGATGCCCAGCGCCAGCACGCCACCGAACATCAGCATCGTGAAGCTGAACAGCAGGTAGAGCGTGCCGATGTCCTTGTGGTTGGTCGCGAACACCCAGCGACGCCAGCCCGTCGGGGCATGGTCGTGGTCGTCATGCGCGTGATCGTGATGGTCTAGAACTGCACTCATCTTGGCTTCCTTTGGTGGCTTGTGCCTGTAGCTTTGTCTTTGCGGCGGACCGGATGTTCCGCCGGCCGCTTGTGGATCTGCGGAGGTGAATCGGCTTATTTGCGGGCGGCCAGCACTTCAGCGGGCTGCACCATATCTCCGGTCTGATTCGACCAGTTGTTCTTGGTATAGGTGGCCACTGCGGCCAGATCGGTATCGCTCAGCGCCTTCCACGAAGGCATCGCACCGCCGACGGCTCCGTTAAGCAGGACCTGGATCTGTTTGCCATGGTCTTTATCGAGCACGATGGCCGAACCGTCCAGCGGCTTGATCGGGCCAGCGCCCTTGCCGGTGGCCTGATGGCAGGCCGCACAATTGGCCGCATAGACTTTTTCGCCGCGGGCCTTGAGTTCAGGCAGCGCCCACACCTTGGAAGGATCATCGGCCTTGGCAGCGGCTTCCTTGACCTTGACGCCAACCCACTTGCTGTAGTCTTCGGCAGAGAGGACTTTGACGTGGATGGGCATGTAGGCGTGCTCCTTGCCGCACAGCTCGGCGCACTGGCCGTAGTAGTCGCCGACTTTTTCGGCGCGGAACCAGGTGTCGCGGACAAAGCCCGGAATGGCGTCCTGCTTGATGCCGAAGGCCGGCACCATGAACGCGTGGATCACGTCGTTGGCAGTGGTGATGATTCGGATTTTCCGGTCGACAGGCACCACGAGCGGGTTGTCCACCTTGAGCAGGTAATCGTCGGGGGCTTCCCCTTTTTTCGGGCCGCCGTTGTTGGACATTTCGCGCTGCGCGCTGTCCAGCGCCGAGACAAAACCGATGCCTTCGCCTTCGCCCTTGATGTAGTCGTAACCCCACTTCCACTGCATGCCGGTGGCCTTGATGGTCAGGTCGGCGCCCGTCGTGTCCTTGGAAGCCACCAGCACCTTGGTGGCCGGCAGGGCCATCAGGATCACGATGACGAAGGGAACAATGGTCCAGATGATCTCGACCGTGGCGGACTCGTGGAAATTGGCCGATTTGTGGCCGACGGACTTGCGGTGCTTCCAGATGGAATAGAACATCACGCCGAACACGGCCAGGAAAATGACCAGACAGATGATCATCATGAACCAGTGCAGCCAGTGCTGCTCTTGCGCGATCTTGGTCACGGCCGGGTGCAGGTTGAGCTGGTTGACCGCCGGGCCGCCGGGAAGGTCGTTGACGGCATAGGCCGCTGTGCTCAGCCAGGCGGCCGACAGGGCCGTGACAGCAGCCAGCTTGCGGCCGGCTTGCAGGATCAGGGACTTCAGAACTTCGACTGCGTGCTTCATGCCTGACCCTGTTGTTGTGCGTACGTTCATCGTGATCACTTTTAATGCCTCAATTACCGACTGATTATAAAGACAGCCCCGACACCTTCCGGACAGCCCCGGCCTGATACCTTGCTGCCCGGGCCAACTCAACACCCACGCAACGCGTGACGGATCTCCCGGGCCAATGCCGGCCGCAGCTCGGGACGCACATGCCGCCCGACCCTGACCGAACGCCCCTCACCCGACACCTCGATCAGCGAGCCATCTCCGTTTTTGGGCTCGACACGAACCCATTCGCGGTTGAACTCTGCCCGCTCGAGACGCCCCGCGCTCTCGAGCTCCACCACCAACTGACCGCCTTGCAGAACGATGCGTTCACCGTCCGTCGCATGGCGGGCATAAACCCGGAACGCCGCGCCCACCACCACCAGCTCCAGCCACGCGAAAGGCATCACCATCGTGGCACCCTGCGACCAGAAAAATCCGGCAATGCCCAGCGAGACCACACACAGCGAGACATACAGCCACAACAGCTGCGCCGGCGTCACGGAGCAGTTCCGCTTGAGCAGCCACTGGACAGCCTGCTGGCCCTGACCGCTCTGGCCGGGTGCTCTGGCAAACCGAAACGATGGGGTGGTGTGCAACACGAAACAACTTTGACGCTGATCAAACACTTTCGGCTGCCAGCTGTGTAGGATAGCCAAAATTCGAGTCTGGATTGTAGCCGGGTTTGTTTTGCGCAAAGCCGCCACGCGGGGCCTCCTGCCGGCGTCCCCCAAGCCTCAGGAAATACCACGTGAGCCCTGCAGCATGGCGCGCATGTCCTGCACCGACACCGCACTCATGGGGCTGACCCTGACTTTGGGCTGCGCCTTGAGCGCATGACCGTAAATGACCTCGAAGGTCAGCATCAGCCGGCCGTCGCTCTGGCGCGGCAAACGCTCGAGCGCCTGCAACAGGCGCGCCTTCCACGCACGTCCGCGCAGGCCGGCAAAACGCGCAGGATGGAAGTTGCGGCCCAGCTCGCGCAACTCCCGCAACAGGCGTTGCGGTGTCTCATAGGTCAGCGTGATGCGCTCCATGTCCATCACGGGTTCGGCAAAACCGGTCTGCACCAGCATGTCGCCCCAGTCGTGCATGTCGGTCAGATCGTGGCCGGCCGGCGGCCAGCCCAGCGCCAGGTAGACCTCGCGCAACTCGCGCACACTGTCCGGACCCAGACAGGAAAACATCAGAAAACCTCCGACCTTGAGTGCCCGATGCCACTGCGCCAGCAAGTCCTGCGGATCGGCGGCCTCATGCAGCGCCATGTTGGCCCAGAGCATGTCCACCCCGGCTGGCGGCGGGGCCTCGACATGCACGGCGGGCGCCGCCCAGCGCTTCGGGCTCCACCATGATTTTGCTATTTTTTTGATAGCTGCCTGCGCAAGCGCCTGCTGGGCCTCGACCACAAAACACTCGGCATCCGGATAACGGTCGGCGAGTTGCCGATGCGCCTGCATGCCCCCGCGCATCGCCCCCCAGTGGGCCCAGGCTTGCGGCTTGAGCTTGATCCACTGCAGCCGGTCCAGCATGCGCTGCGCCACTTCCTCATGCAGCCAGGGCGATGCCGCCGGTGCCACGCGCTGCCAGCGGGCAACAGCCATCGGATCCAGGGTGGGTGGGCGGTCGTTGGGCATCAGAGGGACATGGAGGTAATCAAGCAGGCAGAGCGACGAGTATATTGACACGATGTCTCTGCGCCTGACCACTCCGGCTTTCCTGACGCTGCAAAATCTGGCCAGCCAGTGCGCGGTGTGCCACAGCTGGCCGGCGCGCCGTGTCTGCGCTGCCTGCGTCGCGCGTTTCGGCCAGCCGGCGGCGCGTTGCAGCACCTGCGCAATCAGCCTGGTCAGCGGCCAGGCCCAATGCGCCACCTGCGTGCGGCAGCCGCCGCCGCTGGACGCATGTTTTGCCGCCGTGGCCTATGCCTATCCCTGGTCGAAACTGATGGCCGTCTACAAATTCGGCCAGGACCCGGCCTGGGCCGCTGTGTTTGCCGGCCTGCTTCTGCGGACACCCGGCCTCGCCGGACGGCTGGAAGCCCTGCAGCCCGGTGACTGGTTGCTGCCCATGCCCCTGTCGGCCGAACGCCTGCAGACACGCGGTTTCAACCAGTCCTGGGAACTGGTCAAGGCACTGGCCGGCCAGAGCGGTACCTCCGCGCAGCCCGACGCCCGGCTGCTGCTGCGTATCAGGAACACGCCACCCCAGTCCCAACTCAAGCGCGAAGCGCGGCTGCAAAACGTCAGGGGCGCATTTGTGATCGATCCCCTGCGCGCAGGCGAACTGGCAGGCCGCCACGTACTGCTGGTCGATGACGTGATGACCAGCGGCGCATCCCTGTTTGCCGCCGCGCAGGCCCTGCGCGAGGCTGGCGCCGCCAGCGTCAGTGGCGTCGTGGTCGCGCGTACTGAATGATGTGCCCCCACGGTTGCTCACTGCGTGTAGCGCCCTGCCCCCCAAGGGGGCCGCTGCGCCTGCGGCCCGGCTAAGCCGGTTCCGCGGCCCCTGCTTGAAGGAAGAGCCCCTCGCAGAGTGCGCCCGGGGTGCCCCACGCTCCCGGCGGCGACAATCAGGCGATGTTCAATATCGTTCTGGTCGAGCCCGAAATCCCCCCCAACACCGGCAATGTGATCCGGCTGGCGGCCAACACCGGCTGTCGCCTGCATCTGGTGGAGCCGTTGGGCTTTTCGATGGACGACAAACACATGCGCCGCGCCGGGCTGGACTACCACGAGTACGCCGAGCTCAAACGCCATGCCGACTGGCCTGCTTTTCTGGCCACCGAGCAGCCCGACCCGAAAAGAATGTTTGCCCTCACGACGCGCGGCACAAGGCTGGTGCACGACGCAGTTTTTGCGCCGGGCGACTGGCTGGTGTTCGGGTCGGAAACCCGCGGTCTGGCCCCCGAGCTGCGTGACCTGTTTGCACCGGCGCAGCGCCTGAAACTGCCCATGCAGGTCGGCCAGCGCAGCCTGAACCTGTCCAACGCCGTGGCCGTCACGGTGTTTGAAGCCTGGCGGCAGAACCACTTTGCCATGCCCGGCGCGTCCGGTTAGGCGGCGGGGTCACCCGCCTTGTCTTCGTCCCTGGATGGCCAGGTGCGCTCGGCCTCGGCGGCCTTCAGCCGGGTCTGCTCGATCAGGAACTCCATGAACACCCGGGCCCGCGCCGGCACGTATTTGCGGCTGGGCAGGGCCGCGTACAGGGTGAAACGGCCGGTGATCCAGGGCGCCAGCACGCGCCGCAGCTGCCCGTCGCGCAGGTAATTGGCCACCAGGTCGAGCGGCTGCGCGCTGATGCCGGTGCCGTCCAGCGTGGCGCGCAGCAGGGTGTCGCTGTGGTTGGCCATCATCACGGGCTTGACCTCCACGGCCACCTCCCGGTCCCCCTCCTCGGGGTTGATCAACTGCCATTCGCGCTGGCGGATACCTGCCTGGCTGAGCCTCAGCAGGGCGTGGTTCTTCAGGTCATCCGGCTGGCGCGGCGTGCCGCTACTCCGCAGGTAGCGCGGTGAAGCACACAGGAGGCCCTCCGAAACAATCACCGGACGCGCCACCACGTTGGCGTCATACAGCCGACCGGCGCCCAGAATCGTCAGGTCGTAATCCTCAATCGGCGGCACCAGCGGCGAATCCACCGTGATGTCCAGCACCACCTTGGGATAACGGCGGCGGAACTCGGCCACCAGGGGCGCAATGATGTGCACCGCCATCACGGGCTGGGTGTGAATACGCAGCAGGCCGGCCAGTTCGTCGGTTTGCTGACGCGTGGAAGCCTCGGCCTGGTCCACGTCGTTGAGGATGTGCCGCACCCGCTGCAGGTAGGACTGCCCGGCCTCGGTCAGCGACAGTTTGCGGGTGGTGCGCTGCAGCAGGCGGGCTCCCAGATGCTGCTCCAGATCCGTGATCAGGCGGGTCATCACGGCCGGCGACATGTCCAGCGTTCTGGCGGCAGCGGCAAATCCGCCGTCGTCCACGACTTGCTGGAAGGCGCGCATGGATAAAAGTCGGTCCATAGGGTAATTACCAGTAATTCAAGTCCTCATTGTTCCATAAACAGCAATTAGTAATTGATTGATGCGCTATTTTTCTTTGTTTGATGCAACAGTAAAGTTCATACATCGATGAGCCGCAACCAATAAACGACTCACCGAGGCTGGACAGACGGGGATCAAAAGCCCGCCATGCCCGGACATGTTTATTCACTCTTCCAAGGAAATTTCATCATGACCGCTTCCAAATTCTTCGCTGTTGCCGCTCTTGCCACTGTTGCCTCTTTCGGCGCCCAGGCTGACGAAGCTGACGGTTCGCAGTTTGCCGTCCAGTTCAACTCAACCCGCTCTGTGGCCGAAGTGCGCGCTGAAGCCGCCGCCAAAGTGAAAACCCACAGCCAGGAGCCCGCAGGTTCGCGCGTTGCGGCCACCGTGCAGTCTTCGACCGACCGCGCCACCGTGCGTGCACAAGCGGCTGACGCTGTCCGCCTGGGCCAGATCCCGCGCGGCGAAGCCAGCTACATGTAATTGAGCTGACTGGCCGATTTTCGGCCCATCGAGAACCGTTCGGGGGCTCCCTCCGGGCGGTTTTTTTGTTGCGGCAGAAAGCGCCACCTGACCCCTGCGGCGCGTTACTGCCACACGCAGCACCGTTGCGGCAAATGTCACAGCGCGTGAGGGCGGTCGGCCTACCCAGTCACAGGGTAATCCCTGGAATCGATGGCGCGCTTACGTATGAGGGCCGCGATCCGGCTCACCAGCGTTTCCCTCGCCCTCCCCCTGCGGTTTACCCGACCTCAGGAATCCACAGGTCCTCATGGCTTTCCCCATTCATGCAGTGGGCTTTTTTGCGTGGCTCAGGCGGTTCAGGCCTGTGGGCCCGTCACGGGTAGCGCCGCACCAGGGACTCGGCCACACACACCGGCCTGGTCGCCCCCTCCCGCTCGACCGTCACTTCCCAGGTCATCTGCTGCCCCTCTTTGTCAATCGGCTCGCAGGCCAGCAGCTTCAGGCGGGCGCGCAAGCGGCTGCCGACGGGCACCGGCGCCGTGAAACGCACCCGGTTGAGCCCGTAATTGACGCCCATGCGGGACTGGACGATCTCCAGGGACGATTCAAAAAATTTAGGCAACAGCGACAGGGTCAGGAATCCGTGCGCAATCGGCCCGCCGAACGGACCCGCCCTGGCTTTTTCCGGGTCCACATGGATCCACTGGTGGTCGCCGGTGGCTTCGGCAAACTGGTTGACCTGCTCCTGGGTGATGGTCAGCCAGTCGCTGGTCGCGACTTCCTGGCCGACACAGGCAGCCAGTTCGGAGAGGGTCTGGAAGGTTTTCATGCCCGGACTTTAACGTCCGCACCGATGGCGGCCTGTCCAGCCAGCGACATGGCCGGCCCCGCAAGCCGCCCCTGTCACCGGTCCAGCCAGTGGCAAATGCCCTGCCATTGCTGCAGGTCTTTTTCCACCCGCCCCGGGGCGACATCGAACACGGTCAAGCCGCGGGCCGCCAGATGGATGTAGTTCTGGGTATCGCGCACATAACCAAGCACCGGCAAGCCCAGGCCTTCGACAAAAGCGCGCAGCTTGTCGGCCGCAATGGTGCGGGCATCGACGCGCATGCCGACGATGCCGACCTGCATCTTGCCGGCGTGGCGGTGTTCGGCGAGCTGGTCCAGAAAGCTGCGGGTGGCAAAAATATCAAACACGCTGGGCTGAAGCGGCACGATGACCTTGTCGGCCAGCTTGAGGACGTCGTTAAAGCGCCAGCCGTGCAGGCCGGCGGGTGTGTCGAGCACCACGTGGGTCGTGCCTTTGGGCGGTTTGACAATCAGGTCGGCGTTGACATCCCAGGTCGAGATCGGCCGCGCTGCCGGGGGTCGCAAACCCAGCCAGAGCCGGGACGACTGCTGGCGGTCTGCATCGCCGAGCATGACCGCATGACCCTGACTGGCGAAATAACCCGCAATATTGGTCGACAGCGTCGTTTTACCGACGCCGCCCTTCGGATTGGCAATCACAACCACAGGCATGCGAATCTCCCGGAATTTGGACCCTATGGTAACGGCTGGCACCCCATCGGCCAAACCGCGGACGGGACGGACGGCTTGCCACGGAGCCGGCCTCCTTCCGCCCGCGCTGCGGCCATGCCCGGCGTGACATTCCGCGACTTCAATCAAATGACCCTCCCGCCCCTGATACGCGGGCGGAGAATGCTCCTGTTTTTATAGCATTAAAGATGGGCACGGCGATGCTGCAGGTGGACAGCCTCTCAAACATACCTCAATTGCGCTGGTCCTGCGCCTCCCGCCGCAGCTTTTCCATCGCGCGCCGTTCGACGCAGACCGGATGCCTGCTGTAGGCAGGTTTGGCGCATTGTTCATTCATGCAGATCTGAAAACCAAGCAACATACGGTCTTCGCAGGCTTGCGCCGGACCGGGCGACTGCGCCGGGACAGCCGCAGGTACCGGCGCGGCGGCCGCCTTTGCAGCGCCCGTCCCGGCATCCGGGCCTGCCGCGGCCGGCTTGTCCGTGCGCACGGGGGTGGCGCGTTTGGGTGCCGGATGAACGGCGGCAGGCGCCGCGCCCGCCTTGGCCGAAGGTGAGGATTCCGAAGATCGCGCAACTGGGCTGGCGGGCGCGGCGCCGGCAGCCGTGGCCGGCAGGGTCGCATCAGTTGGCGCCGCAACCACCGGCGCCGGTTGACCAGACAAGCCCTTGAACACCATGCCGGCCAGTACCAGCACCGCCACCCCGGCCAGCGCGAACAGGGGCATCCGGGAGCGGCGCACCGGCGGCGCAGGCGTGCCGGCCTCGCCCGAAGCAACCGGTGCACCCATTGGCGGCGGCGCAATCGTGCTGGCAGCAGCGCTGCCCGGCGCCGGACTGGCAAGCGGCACCGTCGGAGCAACACCCCAAGTTTCATCAGGACCCTCGGCGTCCGGCCCGGCCGGGGCACTGGCTGCAGGAGCGGCCCGGGTATTGAGAACCTGCAGCCGCGTCCATTCACTGACTTCTTCGGAAAAAGCCCCCGTGGGGGTGGGCCCGCTGCCGGTCCCCGAGCCATCGGCCTCTACCGTGCCGCCCAGTTTGCGCAGGCGCCGGCGCGCCAGATCGGCGTAAATGCCGGAGGGAAACCTGTCGAGAAACCCTTCCAGGTCTTCCAGGTCCTCGGAGTCCTTGATGTCCTTCCAGTAGACCAGCTCGAGCTCCTGCGTCACGGTCGAGCCGGTGTCGGTCCCGCTCGTGCTGAGCTTGACGGTGGAGCCGCCCGCGCGTGAGCGGCCGGTGTCCGTAGCCGTGCCTGCGCGCCCGCCGGACGGGCTCACGGGCGGCACAATGGTCGGGTCCGAAGCATGGCCGCTGGCTTCCTGCAGCGCAGCCGAAAATTCCTGCGCGGTCGCGAAGCGCTGGTCGCGTTTTTTGGCCAGCGCCCGGGCCATCACCGCGTCGATGGCAGGCGGCAACAGCGTGTTGAAGCTGCTGGGCGCGGCCGGGGTGTGACCCACAATCTGCTGGATGATCGCAAAGTCGGTATCGCCGTCGAAGGGCCGCTTGCCCGTGAGCAGCTGGTACAGCACCACGCCCACCGCAAACAGGTCGGCCCGCGCATCGATCGGCAGGCCCTGCACCTGCTCGGGCGACATGTATTTCAGGGTACCCACCATGGTCCCCTGGGTGCGTGTGGCTTCGCCGGAGTCCTGGATGCGGGCCACGCCAAAATCGGTGAGCTTGACCCGTCCATCGGCCTCGATCAGCAGGTTGGCCGGCTTGACATCGCGGTGCACGATGTTCTGCCGGTGCGCATAGTCCAGCGCAGACAACAACTCCCGGACCATGCGCAGCGTTTCCTCCAGCGAATAACGCCGGCCCGCGTCCAGATGGTGTTTGAGGTCTTCGCCCTGGATGAACTCCATGACCAGAAAGGCCATGTCACCATGGCGGTCCGAGTCATACACACTGACGATATGGGGGTGCTGCAGGCGGGCCGCCGAATGCGCCTCGGTGCGAAAACGCGCTTCGTACTCGGCAGCGGCCTCTTCCGACAGGTTTTCCACCTTGATGGTCTTGATCGCCACGCGGCGGTCCAGGTTGGGGTCGCGCGCCTCGTAGACCAGCCCCATCGCGCCTTTGCCCAGCACGCGAATGATGTCGTAGCGGCCCAGCTTGTTGAGGCTCATGGGTTAAAAAAGGGAGAAAGGGGAAAAAGGAAAAGACCAGATGGATACGTTTGGAAACAGCAATTCTATCGGCCGCCGCGTCAGCTGCTGATGCAAAAGCTGATCATCGGGCTGCCTTCCTTGCGTTCGCACCCGGCGCTGATCTGTCCGCTGCCGACCAGGTAACACTCGGTGCGGCGCAGCACCACGGCTTCGTTCTGGTTGCCAAAGTAGACCCAGGTGCCATAACTTGACGCATCGCTGAGCACGAACTGCCCACCGCGCCACTCCAGCGTGGCGTGCATGCGGGACACCCGCGGATCGTTCAGGGCGAGTGACGCGCCGGCGCCACGGCCAATGGACATCCTGGCGCTGCCGGCGTTGATTTGCACAGCCTGCGTGCCAGCCACCAGTTCCAGAACCAGCGGCCCGGCATCGGTGGCCATCGAGCGGCCCATCATGGTGGCGTCGTCATCGCGGCCGCTTTGCCATTCCACCCGATACACCAGGCTGGCTTCCGCCTTGCCGCGCAGGTGCATGGGGCCCAGGCTGCGCAAGGAAGCCCGCTGCACCGGCCCCAGGGCCGCCCAGACGTTCTGCGTGGTGAGAATCTGCGCCGCGCCGGCCAGGTCGGCCAGGCGCGCCGCCGAATTGACGGTATCGCCAAAACAGTCGCCGTCGATCTCGATCACATCGCCCGACTCCATGCCCATCTGCATCTGTACCGGAGCGCCAGTGCCGCCGGGCTGGATGGGTTTGTCGAGGAAACGTTTCTGGATGGCGACACAGGCGGCCAGCGCATCGCCCTCCTGTGGAAACACGACAAACAGCCCGTCGCCGAGCAGCTTGACGACCCGGCCGCTGTGCTGCTCGAAGACCTGGCTCAGGGCGCCGACCAGCTGCGTGACAAAGCGCGAGGCGGTTTCATCCCCCAGCCGCTCGAACATGCTGGTGCTGCCGACGAGATCGGCAAAAACGACGGTGGTCATGCAAACATTCTGGAAAACCGGAGGGCAGAACAGACCGGTACGCACGTGGTATCAAACGGTAACACGTAACCTTTTGTTCTCATATTGGCGATTTTTACAGAAAATCACCGGATCCCGCGTGTGAAGTTTTTACCGACGACGCCCGCCACCCACAGGGCGATGGCGCCTGGCGTCAGCGCAAACCGTCCCAGAGCAACTTGCAGCCGGTGAGGAACATGCCGCCGTACAGCACCCGGTAAAACAGCACCTGGCCGATGCGCCTGGCCATGCGTACACCGGCCCAGACGCCCACAGGCGCCAGCGGCAGCAGGACCAGCGAGGTCGCCATGTTGCGCAGGTCCAGCAGCCCCAGCCAGGCATAGGGAATCCATTTGGAGAGGTTGATCACAAAGAAGAAAAACGCCAGGGTGGCGGTGAATTTGAGCGGGCTCAGGCGCAGCGGAATGACGTAGGCGCTGATGGGCGGGCCGCCGGCATGGGCCACAAAACTGGTGAAGCCCGAGGTCGCGGTCAACAGCGCCCCCAGCCACTTCGGCGGCGGCGGGCTGTCGGGCCGGGGCGGGAAAAGCAGGCGCTGCGCCAGAAACAGCAGGGTGAAAAAACCCACGATGCCGGCCACGACCTTGCCGTCGAGCAGGCTGAACAACAGCGCGCCGATCAGCGTGCCCACCAGACCGCAAGGCACCAGGAACTTCAGCAGCTTGAGATCGAAATCCTTGCGGAACGCCGCCATGCCGAGCAGGTCCATCAGCAGCAGCACCGGCATCAGGATGGCCGCCGCCTGCGGCACGGTCACCGCCAACGCCATCATGGGCACGGCCAGCGAGCCGAAACCCGCCCCGAACCCGCTTTTGCTGACCCCCAGCAACAGCACGGCGGGCACCGCCACGGCGTAGAAGAAGGGGTCGGTGATGAGCGGAAAGGTCACGGTTTTGCAGGCGAAAGCTGCCGATTATCAGGCCTGCCAGAACCAACACGACTCAGAGTCATGCAGCACAGATCTGCCCTCGGACCGGCTTTTATACATCCAATCGGCCTCCAGCCCTTGACGGACGGGCGCCAGCAGCTATTATTTCAGGAGCAGCGCCCGACTGAAGGGGCCAGCCGGTTCACTCGTGTGTTTCCAGACCCAGGTAGGCTTTCTGGATCTCCGGGCGTGTCAGCAACTCGCTGGCCTCGCCCTGCGCGACGATGCGGCCCTCCTCCATCACGTAGGCGCGTTTGGCCAGCTCCATGGCCATGGCCACGTTCTGCTCCACCAGCAGCACCGAGGTGCCCTGCGCGTTGATCTGCCGGATGATGCGGAACATGTCCATCACGATCAGCGGCGCCAGGCCCAGGGACGGCTCGTCGAGCAGCAGCAAGCCGGGCCGCGCCATCAGGGCACGGCCAATCGCCACCATCTGCTGCTGGCCGCCCGAGAGCGACCCTGCGGGGCTGTCCAGCTTGACCTTGAGCACCGGAAACAGCGACAGCACATGCTCCAGCGACGCCTTGCGATGCGCCTTGGCCGATGCAATGAAACTGCCCAGCTCCAGGTTGTCCAGCACCGTCATCTGGGTGAACAACCTGCGGCCCTCCGGCACGATGGCAATACCGGCCTCGCAAAACCGGTGGCTGGCCAGTTCGGTGATGTCCCGTCCGTTGAAACGCAGGCTGCCCGTGCGTACCCGGTGCATGCCCGCAATGGCATTGATCAGCGTGGTTTTTCCGGCGCCGTTGGGGCCGACCACACACACCAGCTCGCCGGGCTGGACCTCCAGCGTGACATCCCACAGCGCCGGCGCTGCACCGTAATTCACCGAGATATTCCTGACTTCAAGCATGGGGTGTCCCCAGGTAAGCGCTGACCACTTCGCTGTTTTGCATCACTTCCCGAGCCGGGCCGACGGCGATGAGCTTGCCGTAGTTGAGCACGGCCACGCGGTCGGCCAGCGCCATCACCGCACGCATGACGTGCTCGACAAACACAATGGTGGCGCCGCGGTCCCTGATCTTGCGTATCAGCGTTATCGCCTCGTTGATTTCTCCCGGCGTCAGGCCGGAAAGCACCTCGTCGAGCAGCACCAGGCGCGGCCGCGAGGCCAGCGCCCGGGTCAGCTCGAGAAACTTGCGCTGGTGCAGATTCAGGTCATCGGGCAGCGCATCGGCCTTGTCCTGCAAGCCGGTGAAGGCCAGCCACTTCCAGGCTTCCTGCGTGGCCTGTTCATGGTTCAGCGCGGCGCCGCCAAACATCGCCACCAGGGCCACGTTTTGCAGCACGGTCAAATGGGCAAAAGGCCTGGGGATCTGGTAGGTGCGCGCGATGCCGGCCTGCGCAATGCTGTGGGCTTGCAGCCCTGCAAGCTGGCGGCCTTCAAAAAACATCTGCCCGCCGGTCGCCGGGAAATGCCCGCTCACCACATTGATGAAGGTCGACTTGCCCGAACCGTTGGGGCCCAGCAGGCCGAGAATTTCACCTTCGTGCACCTGCAGGCTCACACCGTCGAGAGCCTGCACGCCCTTGAAAGCCTTGGACAGGTTCTGCACGTCCAGCAGCACCTTGCCCGAGGCGGCTGGCGCCACGGCCTCGGGGGCAGCAGCGGCCTGCGCCGCAAGCGCCGGCGGAACCGAACGTTTACCCGCCGTGCGCTTGAGAAAGAAGCCGAGGATGCCGTTGGGCATGAACAGGATCACCAGCACCAGGATCACACCCACGGCCGCCTTGCCGGCAATCGGGTTGTTGCCCGCCGTGAAGAAGTACATCAGGCAGGTGATCGCGATGGCGCCGACGGCCGGCCCGGCCCAGTGGCGCGTGCCGCCCAGCACACTCATGAGCACCACCGTCAGCGGCACCACGATGGTGAAGGTCTCGCCCGCCGTCACGTAAGAAACAAACAGCGCATGGATGCCACCGGCCAGGCCTGCCAGCGCGCAAGAGATGCCGAAGGCCAGCAGCTTGTAGCGGAAAGTCGGCACGCCCATCACCTCGGCCACGTCTTCGTCGTCATGGATGGCAAACAAGCCCATGCCGAGCCGGGACGCCTGGATGCGGTAAGAGATCAGCAGTGTCGCGACAGCACCCATGAGGGCCATCAGGTAGATCGACGACGACGCCGTCGGACCGATGGCCGGGATCGCCACCGAATTGAGGTAAATGCCCGGGCCGCCGTCGATGCGCGTATTGAGCACGATGGTGCCCACCACGAAGGTGATGGCCAGCGTCAGCAGCGCAAACAGCTCGCCGCGCACCGACTTGACCCGGAACACCACGGCGCCCAATGCCATGCCCAGCAGGGCCGCCAGCAACGCGGCCGCGGGCAGGGTCCAGAGAAACGGCCAGTTCAGGTTGGCCGCGAGCCCGGCGGAGGTGTACATGCCGATGCCGAAAAACGCACCATGGCCAAAGGAGAAGTAGCCCGAATACCCCGAGAGAATGTTCCAGGACAAGGCCAGGATCATCCAGTGGCAGAGCAGATAGAGAAAGGACTCGTAGAAGGCCGGCACGCCGAGCCAGGGCACGCTGGCCAGCAGGGCACCCGCGGCCAGGATGCCGATGACTGTTTTGTTCATTGTTTAGATCCGAACGGAGCGCCGGGCCGCCCCAAGCAAAGTTCAGCCCCTTCTGGGGGCAGCGAAACGCACGAAGTGGTGAGCGTGGGGGTCATGAACGGAGCGCCGGGCCGCCCCAAGCGCAGTTCAGCCCCCTCTGGGGGCAGCGAAACACACGAAGTGGTGAGCGTGGGGGTCATAGCTTGCCGGGACGAAACAGCAGCATCACGATCAGCAGCGAAAAGCTCACGATGGGTGCCCACGAGGGCGCGGCCACGGCCATGGTGATGGCCTCGCTGACGCCGATGATGATGCCCGCCACCAGCGGGCCGAGCGCGCTGCCCAGGCCGCCGAGCATGACCGCCGCGAAAACGACGCCGACCCAGGCAAAAATCTGCGAAGGCGTGAGCGTGAAGGTCAGCGCCAGGCAGATGCCGGCAACGGCCGCAAGCGCGGCGCAGATCCCGGCCAGCATCAGCGACATGCCCTTCTGGTTGATGCCGAAAGCCGCTGCAATCGGCCCGTCCTCGGCCATGGCACGCAGCGCCTTGCCGAGGTCGGTGTAACGCATGGCCGCCCAGATCAGCAGCGACAGGCTCACCGCCACCACCAGGGTCACCAGCTCCGGCACCGGAACGTAGAGCGAGCCAATGGTGAACTTCTGGTCGTTGTAATGCGTCTCGAGACGGCGGAAATCCGCCGTCCAGATCGCCTGGATCACACTTTCCATCACCACCGTGATGCCGAAGGTGACCAGCAGCGAATTGAAAGGCGAGATCGCAAAACGCGACAACACCCATTGCATGCCCACGCCAAACAGGAAAAACAGCGGCGGCAGGATCAGCAAGGTCAGCAGCGGATCCACCTGCCAGACCGTGGCCATGTGGTAACTCATGTAGGCAGCCAGGAAAACCAGGCCGAAGTGGGCCAGGTTGATCTGGCGCAGCAGGCCCCAGGTCAGGCCCAGCCCGAGACCGATCAGGCCGTACAGGCTGCCGATGAAGATCCCCGAGAGGATGGACTGGGCAAGCAGGTTGAAACTCGGGAAACTCATCTGCGGCTCGCGGCGTCAGTTGACTTGCAGCTTGACGCCGGCGGGCGCGAACTGCGCCGGATGCACCACGACCCATTTGCCGTTCTGCACCTGCTTGATCTTCATCAGGTCGTCACCGTAGTTGCCGGGACCGTCAAAACGCAGGCGGCCGTGAATGGTCTCCACCCGGTTCTTGCGCAGCCAGGCGCCAATCGCCTTGTCGTCGAAGCTGTTGGCGCCGCGCACGCCGGCTTCCAGGATCTGCCAGGCCGAGTACGATGCCGCGGCCTGCACCTCGACCGAGGTGTCAGGCAGGTTGGCCTTGGTGGCGCGTTCGTTGAACAGTTTGACAAATTCGGCCGCAACGGGGCTGGCGGTGAACGGTGCGTGTTCCTCGAAGATCGTCAGCGACAGCGCGTTTTTGCCGTCCGGCGACTTGGTCATGGGGCCAGGGGCCGGGTAGGTGTGGAAGTGAAGCGGCGGCACGTAATCGATTTTTTTCATCGCGTCGAGCAGCATGTTGCCCTCCAGGCCGATGTCGCCGATCCAGACCAGATCCGGCTTGGCGTCCTTGACACGCGCGGCAATCGGTCCGAAATCGCGGTTGCCGAAGTCCCATTCGAGAAACAGAACTTCCTGCAGGCCGCGCTTTTTGGCGACTTCCCGGGCGCCCAGCGACATGAAGTGGATGGACGGGAACTTGCTGGTGACGAAGGCGACCGTCTTGGGCGGCTTGGGCGAGGCGGCCAGCGCGTCGAACACCGAGTTCGGCACCGTCGTGCCGGGATCGGACCCCAGAGACCAGGCCGGGAACGCCATCTCGTACTTGGCCAGATGAGGAATTCCGAAGGTGTGGTGCACCAGCACCTTGTTGTAACGCTGGGCCACGCCCATGGCCGAGAGAATCGCCCCGGTCGCGTAGGGCCCCATCAGCAGGTCCACCTTGTCCGAGGTCACGAGTTGCTCGTACAGGGTGCGGGCCAGTTCCGGCTTGGACTGGTCGTCCTTGACAATCCATTCCACCTTGCGCCCCAGCAGGCCGCCCCGGGCGTTCAGCTGGTCCACATAAATTTCCCCTGCCAGCTTGTGCGTCAGTGCCGTGGTGGCCAGCGGTCCGGTCAGGGCCAGCGTGCTGCCGATGCGTAAAGGCGCGGGGGCCTGGGCGGCGGCAGGCATCGCCAGCATGCTGACGGCACCTGCCGCAGCGACGGCGGACAAAATACGGTTGAAAAGTTTCATGGTTTGTCTCCTGTTGATTTATGGGTAAGGACGCGGGAAAACTCGGGACTCAGTCGACCTGCGCGCCGGAGCGCTTGACCAGTTCAGACCATTTTGAAATTTCCGTCCGGCCGAAGGCGGCCAGCTCATCGGGCTTCATGCTGCGCAGCTCCAGGCCTTGCGCGCCAAGTCTGGCCACGACCTCGCTGCTGGCCATGGCCTGGGCGGCGGCATCGCGCAGGCGGGCCAGGACAGGCGCAGGGGTGGCGGCGGGCGCGTAGATCATGAACCAGGCCACGAGGTCAAAGTCGCCGGCACCCTGCTCTGCGATAGCCTGCACGTCCGGCGCAGCCGCGCTGCGCTTCGCACTGGAGGCCCCCAGCGCACGCAGCTTGCCGGCCTTGATGTGGGGCAGCACGGCCGCCGGGTGGTAGAACATGAACTGCACCTGCCCGCCCATCACGTCGGACATGGCCAGACCCCCTTCCTTGTAGGGCACATGCACCATCTCGCCGCCCAGCCTGGCCTTGAGCAGCTCGCCGGCCAGGTGGCCCGAGGTGCCGTTGCCGGCCGAGGCAAAACTCACGCCACCGGGTTTGGCCGCCTGGGCGGCGAGGTCTTTCACCGACTTGAACGGGGAATTCGCAGCCACCACCAGCAGCGTCGGTGTGTAGCCGGCGAAGGCGACAGGTGCGAAATCCTTGAGCGGGTCGTACGGGAGTTTTTTGTACAAGGTGGCATTGATCGCATGGGTGCCCACCGTGCCCATGACGAGGGTGTAGCCGTCCGCCGGTGACTTGGCCACCAGGTCGGAGCCGATGGCACCGCCGGCGCCGGCGCGGTTTTCAACAATGACTGCTTGCCCCAGGGGTTTGGCCAGGGCCTCCCCAATGACGCGGGAAATGATGTCCGTCGTGGTGCCCGGGCCGAAGGGCACGATCAGCTTGACGGGGCGTGACGGATAGTCCTGTGCCAGCACGGTCGCCGGGCTCAGGCCCACGGCGGCAAGGCCCAGCGTGCAGGCGGCAGCCAGCAGGGTGCGCCGGGCCAGGCGCGGGTGCAGGGAAGACGTGAAAGAAGGGGTCATGAGCGGTTTTCCGGTTGGGGTGTTGTCGCGGCGCGCGGGGTCCAGCCGCCGCGAAGTTCTGCGTTGTGCTCGCCCAGCAAGGGCGGTGCGGTGACATCGAGGGCGCGTTCGCCATCGAAGGAGACGGGCGAACGCACGGTGCGAAAGGTTCCGACCACCGGGTGCTCGGTTTCAACGAACAGCTGCAGGTGCCTGGCCTGCGGATCGTCGGGCACTTCGGCCGTGGTGTACATGGGTGCATGCGGCACGTCCTGCGCCTCCAGGCGGCGGCACCATTCCGCGCGATCGCGCTGGGCGAAGATGGGACCCAGCACGGCGATCATGTCTTCCTGGTGCGCAATGCGCGCCTCGCGCGTGGCAAACCGCTCGTCATCAAAGATGTCCGGCTTCTCCATCGCTGCGGCCAGGCCCTGCCAGAACTTGGGCGGCGAGGACATGTGCAGCGCGATCCATTTGCCGTCCGAACACTTCATCACATACGACTGCGACACGCTGGGCCGGCTGAACGGACCCATGACTTCATTGGCCGAAAACAGGTGCTGGAAGGCGTCGAGGTTGAAGTGCGTCATGGCTTCGAACATGGAGACTTCCACCTTGCGGCCCACGCCGGTGGCGTGGCGTTCATGCAGCGCCCCGAGAATGCCGTAGGCCGCGTAGAAGCCGGTCAGGGAATCGGCCATGGCCGGGCCCAGGACGCGCGGGTCCTTCGGGTTGACCAGCAGGCCCAGGAAGCCGCTGACGGCCTGGGCGACGGTGTCGTAGGTCGGCCGATGTGATGAGGGCCCGGTTGCACCGAAGCCGCTGATGGAGCAATAGATCAGCCGCGGGTTGAGCTTGCGCAGGCGCTCCTCGCCGACGCCGATCTGTTCGGCCACACCGGGCCGGAAGTTCTGGATATAAACGTCGGCTTCCTTGATCAGCGCATCGAACTGTGCCAGGTCCGCGGCCTGTTTGGTGTTGAGCGTGATGCTGCGCTTGTTGCGGTTGTAGGTCTGGAAATGCGGGCTGTACAGGCCGTCCTTGAACGCCCGAAAAGGATCCCCCGTGCCCGGCAGCTCGACCTTGACCACGTCGGCACCGAGGTCGGCCAGCAACATTGAGGCCGCCGGCCCGGTGATGAAGGTGCCGTGTTCGACCACCCGCACCCCCGCGAGAACCTTGCTCATACCTGACGCTCCGCCGGCATTTCGCCCGTGTATTCCAGCTCGCGCGTGGCCTGGTAGGACAGCGCAAAACCGATGGGGTCGCTGAGCTCTTCGTTCAGGTGCGCAATCAGGCTCGCGGTGCGCGCCAGCATGGGCACGCCTTTGAGCGCATTGACCGGAAAACCCACGCCCAGCAACACGGCGGGAATGGCGCCCGAGACATTGAGCTTGAGCTCCTTGCCAACGATCCCGGGAATCACGGCCTCGATGGCGCGCGCAATCGCCACATAACGCTGGCCGCCGCCGGCTTTGGCCGACACCTCGAACAACTTGCCGACACGCGGGTCCAGCGTCTTGTGTTCGGGGTGGCCGTAACCGGCAATCGGCTGCTTGCGGGCGCGCAGGTCGGCCACCACCACGCGCGCAGCCGCCATGATGTCACCCTGGTGGTTGGCGGCTTCCTTCTCGACCGCCAGGAACAGGCGCCCGGCAGTTTCGGACGCGCCCAGAATCACTGAGCCCGAGCCCAGGATGCCGGCAGCCACCGCGCCCTGCATGGCATCGGGTGCGGCCGCCAGGGTCATGCGCGCAGCCTGCACGCTGGGCACCAGGCCGTGTTCGGCGATGGCCACCAGGGTGGCATTGAGCACGGCGCTGGTGGCGGCGTCGGCGCGGCGCCCGGTCACCAGCAGGAAGAAGTAGTCGCCGAAGTTGATCTGCCCGATCAGTTCGTGCGCGAGATCCGCGCCGCGAACAACGATGGTGTTTGCGTTCGAGGTGCAGATCGCAGAACGGGGCACGGTGGCCTTGCCGATTTTCAAATGAGTTCTCCAGTCAAAAAAGTGCGCGGGGGTGGTCTCAGGCGCTGGCCACCAGCCGGAAGTCGTACTTCGCGCTGTGAAAAGGTTTGTCCAGGGTGCGGCCGTCGGGTGCCTGGCCGGCCGGGTGCGCATCGAAGTCCACGATCAGGCTGTTGCGCACGCCAAACACAGCGTCCGAGTCAATGTAGGGACTGTCGGACACGAAAATGTGTGTGGTCAGCCGTTCGTGGCCGGGCGCGGTCAGCATCATGTGCATGTGACCCGGGCGGTTCGGGTGGCGGCCCATGCGATGCAGCATGCCGCCCACCGGACCGTCATCGGGCACCGGGTAAAAGGAAGGCTTGATGGACCAGAAGCGGTAGTTGCCGTCCGTATCGGTGTGAAAACGGGCACGCAAGGCCATGCCCGCGTCCGCGCCTTTTTGCATGTCGTAAAACCCCTCGCCGTCGCCCGACCACACGTCCACCGCGCAGTTGGCAATCGGCTTGCCGGCCAGGTCGGTCACGCGGCCGTGGTAATAACAGGGCTCGCCCGCGTTGCCTGCGCCGATGTCGGCGCCCAGCGGCAGCTCGGGCGCACCTTCCCAGTAGAACGGGCCCTGCACCGTCGCTTCGGTCGGTGCATCAACCCCGGTGCGCGCCTTGTGCACCGCAGCACCCCTGGCCTGGGCTATCGCCACCACCAGCATGGAAATACCCAGCGTGTCGGACAGCAGGATGAACTCCTGGCGCTTCTCGTCACACATCTTGCCGGTGGCGGTGAGGAACTGGATGGCGGTCATCCATTCGTCGGGGGTGAGCTGCACGTCCTGCACGAAGGCGTGCGCGTGTCTCACCAGGGAAGTCATGACCTGCTTGAACCGCGCGTCCTGGCAGTCGTCCATGCGGTCCACCACGGCCTGCGCCAGGTCCTGTGCGTCGAGTTGCGCCATGTCTTGTCTCCTTTTAATCGTTTACCCTGAGTCGTTGACCCTGAGACTTGGCATTGGAAAAGCAGCGCCAGTCTAGGACCTCACGCCCTGCTCCGGAAGTGATTAATTTCCACCGTTATCATCGATGCCATCAATGATGAAAACGGAGCTTTTTTCATGGAACTGCGCCACGTCCGCTACTTCGATGCCGTCGCCGAAACCCTGAACTTCACACGCGCCGCCGAACGCCTGCACGTGACCCAGTCGACGCTGTCGCACCAGATCCGGCAGCTGGAAGACGAGCTCGGTGTCGAACTGTTTGACCGCAGCAGCAAAAAAGTCCGGATGACCGAGGCCGGCGAAATCCTGCGCAGCCACCTGACCCCGGCCCTGGGGCAGATCGACCGCGCCGTCCAGGCCCTGCGCGGCAATGCCGAAACGCTGACCGGCCGCATTCGCCTGGGCACCACGCCGAGCTTCAACACACGCATGGTGCCGCTGTGCGTGTCCACCTTCCTGCACCACTACCCGGGCATCCAGGTGACGGTCGAGGAACTGTCGGCCGACATGATTGCCCGGCGCCTGGCCTCGGGTCACCTGGATCTGGCGGTGTCCTACCGCCCCGAGGGCACCGACCTGTGGTTCGAGCCGCTTTACAACGAGGAGCTGCGCCTGGTGGTGGCCAGCGCGCACCCGCTGGCGGCACGTCGGCGCGTGCGCATGGTCGAGCTGCATCATGTACGCATGGTCCTGCTGCCATCCCAGTTCCTGACACGCAAACTGCTGGACGACTGTTTCGAAGCGGCGGGTGCCGAGCCGCTGGTGGTTGCGCAACTCAACTCCATCGCACCCATGATCGAGCTGATCCGCCAGACCGGGCTGGCGGGCATCATTGCGGAGACGGCCGTCACGCCCTCGGCCGACCTGCGCGTGGTGCCGCTGGAAGACCCGACGCCGCTACGCACACCCGGCATGCTCTGGAAAAAAGGCGCGACACGCTCACCCACGATCAAACACTTCGCAGACATCATCCGCCGGGCGGCCAGCCCGGCCACCTGACAGCGGCAACGCCGGTTTACAGGACCGTGCATGCCTGCTCGAAGGACAGCCGCGGATTGCGGTCGAACAGCTTGCTGTCGTCGCCATAACCGAGGTTGATCAGGAAGTTGGCCTGCAGGCGGCCGTCGGCAAAAAACTCCGCATTCACCTTGGCCAGATCCACGCCGCTCATCGGGCCGCAATCGAGCCCCAGCGCACGCGCCGCCATCATGAAGTAGCCGCCGCCGAGCGTGCCGTTGCGCGTGGCCGTGCCTTCGGCGAGTACCTTGTTGCCCTCGAAGTTTTCCTTCGCGCCCGGCTTGTGCCAGACCTGGGGCATGTGTTCATAGAACTTCGTGTCGTTGGCCACGATCACCGTCACCGGGGCCGTCCGCGTCTTGTCGAGGTTGCCGGGCAACATGGCCGGCAGCAGGCGCGCGCGCGATTCGGGCGAGACCAGGAACACATAACGCGTCGGCTGGGTGTTCATCGAGGTGGCGCCCATCTTCGCAATGTCATAAACCTCGCGCAGCAGGGACAGCGCAACCGGCTTGTCGAGAAATCCGTTGGCCGTGCGGGCCTTGAGGAACAACTGGTCGAGGCACTCGGGGGCAATTTTCATGGGTTCGCTTTCAATGGTTCAAAAAAGGGGATCACTCGGCCTTGATACCGATGTCGCGGACCAGCTTGCTCCAGCGCTCGACATCGCGCTTGACCAGCGCGCGCGTTTCAGCCGCGCTCAGATTCAGCGGCTTGCCGCCGGCCTTGCGGAAGGTTTCCTGCAGCTCGGGCATGGCGATCACGCGCGCCAGCTCGCTGCGCAGTCGCTCCTGCACGTCGGCCGGCGTTTTGGCCGGCACAAAATAGCCGAACCAGGACTCCAGGTCGAGCTGGGCCACGCCGGACTCGAGAATGGTCGGCACGTCGGGATGCATGGGGTTGCGCTCGGCGCCCGACAGCGCCAGCGCCTTGACATTGCCGGCATCGACCTGCACCCGCGCGGTGGACGAGAGGTCGAAGAACAGGTCGACGCGGCCGCCCAGCAAGTCCTGGTAGGCGGCTTGCGCGCCGCGGTAAGGCACGTGCACCACGTTCACGCCGGCCAGGTGCCACAGGGCGGCGGCCAGCACATGCTGACCCGAGCCATTGCCGGCCGAGGCGTAGGTCAGCTTGCCCGGATTCGCCTTGGCATAAGCCACCACGTCCTTGAGCGAGGTGAAGGGCAAATCCTTGCGCGCCATCAGCGTGTAGCTGTAGCTCACAGCCAGGCCCACGGGTTCAAAGTCGCGCAGGCTGTCGTAGGACAGGTTGCTGTACAGCCCCATGTTGAGGGCGATGTTGGACACGGAGCCCATCAGCAGGGTGTAGCCATCGGGCGTGGCCTTGGCGGCCAGATCGGTACCGACCAGGGTGCCCGAGCCGGGCTTGTTGTCCACCACCACGGCCTGGCCCAGCAGCCTGCCCAGGCGCTCGCCCAGCGCACGCGCCACGAAATCGAAGCCGCCGCCCGGCGGCTGCGGCACGATCACGCGCAGCGGCTTGCTGGGGAAAGCACCTTGGGCAAAACCGGCGGGGGCCGCGCACACGGCGATGGCCGCGAGCGCCGTCCGGCGAGTCAGGGTCGAATTCATGCTTGTCTCCTCTTTATAAAATTATTCAAACCAGTGGCACAGCCAGGGGGTCGTACGTGTACAACCACTCCGACCGCGCGCGCGTGAGGTTTTTTTCCTGGAAAGTCCTGCGCATCTCGTCCTCGTCCTCGATGCGGTACAGGCCGCGGCTCGCGGTGGACTCGTTGACGATGCGCGCCGTGCGCTCCAGCCGGTTGCGCTGGTAACGCTGCAGGGCTTCGTGTACGGCGTCAGTCTCCAGACAGCGCGCCAGCACGGCCGCATCCTCAATGGCCATCACCGCACCCGAAGCCATGTAAGGCAGCGTGGGGTGGGCCGAGTCACCGAGCAGCGTGACCCTGGGGGTACTCCAGTTGTCCACTGGCGGCCGGTTGTTGAGCGCGTAGCGGTAGCAGCTGTCCCTGTCGATGGCATCGATCACGGTCTGGATGTCGGCATGCCAGCCCTGGTAGTCCTGCTTGAGTTCTTCCCAAGGCCGCTTTTGCGTCCACGACTCCGTTTCCGGCTGGCCATGCTCGACCAGCCCGACGAAATTCATCAGCTCGCCGGCCCGCAGGTAATACATGACCGCATGTTTCTTCGGTCCGCACCAGACGGTGGAGACCCGCTCCATGATGCCAGCCGGCAAACGCGCCACCGGGATCACCGCGCGCCAGGCCACGTCGCCGGTGTAGCTGACCGGTGCTTCTCCGAGCAGCTGTGCGCGTATCGCGGACTTGATGCCATCGGCGCCAATCAGCACATCGCCCTGAACCCGCGAGCCATCTGCCAGCTTCAGTGTCACGCCGCTGGCCGACTCCTCGAAACCTTCGGCACGGGCGTTAAGGGTGATGCAGTCGGGGTCGAGCGCATGCACCTTGCGCGCCAGCAGGTCGTGGAGGTCAGCGCGGTGCAGATGGTAATAAGGCGCGCCATTGGCCTGCTCGTGCTGCTCGCCGAGCGGAATCCGGTGCATCAGCTCGGCCGTGTCAAAGCGCCTGAACTCAAAGGCTTTCGGGCGCACCGCCACTTTCTCGAGCTCGTCACGGAGCCCGAGGGCGTACAACACCTTCACCGCGTTGGCGCTGGTCTGGATACCTGCCCCCACTTCGCCCAGGGCCGACGCCTGCTCGTGGACACGCACCCTGTAGCCCTTGCCGAGCAGACAGGCCGCAGCGGTCAGGCCACCAATACCGGCCCCTACAATGATCACACGCAATTCATTGTTCATGCGTGTCATTCTGCGGAAATTTTCTGCGACTTGATCAGGTTGGCCCAGCGCCTGGCGTCGGTCTCGAGCAGGCGCCTGAATTCGGCCGGCGTAGCCGTGCTGGGGTCCATCCCCTGCGTCTGGAAGGCCTTGGCGACTTCGTCCGTACGCAGGATGTCGTTGATCTCGCGGTTGAGCAAAGCCACCAGTTCAGGTGAGGCGCCCTGCGGCGCAAAAATGCCAAACCACATGCCGACATTGATCTGGCCGACTTTCGCTTCAGCCAGCGTCGGCACGTCAGGCAGCAGCGGATGCCGCTTCTCGCTGCCGATGCCCAGCACGACCAAACGGCCTGAGCGCACATGCGCAAGGGCCACATGAATGGGCAGGAACATGGTGTCGATCTGCCCGCCGAGCAGGTCGGTCAGCGCTGGGCCAGTGCCGCGGTAGGGGATGTGGGTGACAAACACGCCCGCCGTGTTCTTCAGCAGTTCCATCGCTAGGTGATGCGGCGTGCCAGCCCCCGGCGACCCATAGTTGATGCGGCCGGGCGCCTGGCGTGCGGCCGTGAGCAGGTCCGCCGCGCTTTTGAAGCCGGTTTTGGGATGGGCCACCAGCAGCAGCTGGCCCCAGCTCGTCAGCGCCACTGGCGTCAGGTCTTTGAGCGGATCAAAGGCGAGTTGCGGGTACAGGCTGGCATTCATTACCAATGTGTTGACCGTCACCAGCAGTGTGGAGCCGTTGGGTGCCGCCCGCACCACCGCTTCGGTGCCGATGTTGCCAGACGCGCCGGGCCGGTTGTCCACCACCACTGGCCGCCCAAGGCGTTCGGACAGCCTCGGCCCCACGGCTCGGGCCACGATGTCGATGCCGGTGCCCGGGGTGAAAGGCACGATCAGCCGGATGGGCGCTTGTGGCAAGCCCGCTGTCTGGGCCTGTACCCCCATGCCCGCGGTGGCCAGCAGCAACAAGGCCATCGTGAGCAAGCGCTGGCGCATGGCGGGTACACCGGCCTGGCGGGCCATCGCTGTGGCGGGGAAAATCTGCTGGGTCAAAACTGTCTCCTTCATGAAAGGCTCCTGCACAATGCGTCCGCCCGATACGTCCGATTTCTGCGCCGGATCGCATCCCCCTTTGCCGGGTGTCGTGTACTAGCGTTCGAGCACGCCGCCGGCCAGCCAGCGCGCGCCGCGCCGGTACAGCTCGTCGACCACCGGCCCCTTGAGCATGGGCATGTCCATCTTCACGGTGTAGCCAATCCGCGTCTGGATATAGGCCAGGTGGCGGTAGCCCTCGGGGAAGGTGGCCAGGGCCTGCGCATCGAGCTTGAGCTGGGCGGTCGAGTCCAGCGGGTCGATGCGGTCTTTTTCGTAGATGGGCTGACGGTGCAGCAGCTTCCATTGGCCTTCATGCTTTTGCACGAAGTCATAGAAACGGCCGGTGCAAACCACGTCGCACAGCACCGGTCCGTCCGCGCCCTCGACCATGCCGCGCTGCGAAATGGTCATCTTGGTCTGCGCAATCGCGCGCTCGCCCGCGACCTCGACGGCCGAACCGCCGAGAAAATGCAGGATGCTGACGCCCTTGGCCCAGCCCTCCTGCGTAACGCGAATGAAGTCGGCGAACGGTCCCTGGAACCAGGTCGCCATCATCACGCCTTCGGGGTGCCAGACGGTGGCAAAGCGCTCCCAGTCGCCGGCATCGCGCCAGACGGCCCAGCGCTCGACCATCTGGCGTATCAAAAGTTCGTTGTTCAGCTTGTCGTTCATTGGCTTGTTTCCTTTACTTGATGAGGGCTGACCCGCCGGCTTTCCGTCGGGTCTTCGTAATCCACCTGGTGCCGCGCGATGCGCAGATCGGCGAGTTCGCCCTTCACGCGCAGATGTTCGGGGTGGCTGGCATAGGCGTCGAGCGCCGCCTGCGTCTCGAACTCGGAATACAGCACCACGTCGCAGGCATAGTCGATGCGGCTGGCATCGACACCGATTTCCAGATGCGTGAGGCCGGGAATTTTCCCGCGCAGGCTTTCAAAACTGCGCTGCAGCCTGGCGATGCCCGTCGCCTTGGCTTCGGGCGTGTCGCCGCGGATGTTCCACATGACGATGTGTTTGATCATGCGGGGAAGCCGGCTTTCTGCGGCCACAGGTTCACGAAGGCATGGACGCTGGTGCTCGCATACAGGCCCGCGCGGGTAAAGGGTTCATCGGCGAGCCAGGCGTGCGCCGCATCGCGCGATTCGAACTCGATCGCCAGCAGGCTGCCAAGCATGGTCCGGCCGTCGTCGGTGACCAGCGGCCCGGCAAAGGCGATACGGTCCGCCATGGCGGCCAGGCAGGCCTTGTGTTCGGGCCGGACACGCTGGCGCAGTTCGCCGCTGTCGGGCTTGTCGATCAGGGAAAAGATGTAGATCACGTCATGAGGCCGGGTTGAGGACAAAATCAAAATCAAGGCGGTACACGCCGTCGGGCTGCCTGACCCAGTCAGCCACCAGCGACTGGCGCACACCGAACACCGCATCAGAGTCGAGGTAAGGGTCCCCGTTGCGAAACACATGGGTCACCAGCGTTTCATAACCCGGGGCCTTGATCATGAAGTGCAGGTGAGCCGGCCGCCAGGGGTGACACTTTGTCGCCCGCAGCATGTCGCCCACCGGGCCGTCTACGGGAATCGGGTAAGGCTCGGCCACGATGGTCCTGAAGTTGAAGCTGCCGTCGGCATCGGCCCTGAGCACGCCGCGCGCCTGGAACTTGTCCAGGTCGGCGTACTGCACGTCGTAGTTGCCTTCGGCATCGGCCTGCCAGACCTCGATTTCGGCGCCGGCCACCGCCTCGCCGGCCAGGCCCAGCACCCTGCCGCTTACCACGCAGGCCTCGCCCACCGCGCCGTTGGCCACATCGGCGCCATTGTCGAAATGCGGTGCCCCCTCGACGTGAAAGGGCCCGAACACCGTGGCCTCGGTGCAGCCGGGCGGCTTGTCGTTGTTCATGGCCACGGTCAGCATGGACAGGCCCAGCGTGTCGCTGAGCAGGATGAACTCCTGGCGCCTGTCGTCACATTTCTGGCCGGTGGCGGTGAGGAAGTGGATGCCTGCGAGCCACTCGGCTTCGGTCAGCTTCACCTCGCGCGCAAAGGCGTGCAGGTGCTGCACCAGACTGGTCATGAGCTCCTTCAGGCGCGCATCGGGCGTGCCCGCAAAACGGGCAAGCACCGCCTGGGTGATAGTGTCCTGGTTCAGGTTGCGCATGGCCGGAATTTCCGAAAAACGGGAGCGTGGACGTGCATACTTTCCTTCGTGGACTCTCTGGCGCTAACTGTAGGCTTGGGCGTCCCGGAACAAAAGCGGGCTGGTGCAAATGACTTTTCCGCGCGGTGGAAAAAAGGCGGCTGCCGCTGGGCCACAATGCAGGCGGCCCCGGAAAAGCCAAGACGGCAACTGCAGGAGACATGGCTTGGATCGCTGGACTGAAATCGAATTGTTTGTGCAGGTGGCCGAAACCGGCAGCCTGAGCCGCGCCGCCGAAGCGCTGGACCTGTCCAATGCCGCCGCGAGCCGGCACCTGTCCGCACTGGAAGAGCGCCTGGGCGCCCGGCTGGTGGAGCGCAACACGCGCCGGCTCTACCTCACCGACACCGGCCAGGAATTTTTCAGCCGCGCCAAAACCATCCTGTCGGACCTCAAGGATGCCGAGTCCGCGGTCAACGCCACGGCGCTCAACCCGACCGGCATGCTGCGTATCACGGCCTCGCTGTCGTTTTCGCTGCACCACGTGGCGCCGCTGCTGCGTGAATACACGCAGCGCTACCCCAACGTGACCGTGCACGTCGAGGCCGCCAACCGCTACCTGGACATCATCGACAACAACATCGACGTGGCCATCCGCACGCGCGAGATCGAGCCCGACTCCAACATCACGATCCGGCGCCTGGCCGAGACGCGCCGCATTCTGGCGGCGTCGCCGCGTTATTTTGCGCAGCACGGTTTTCCGAAAACCCTGGAAGACCTGCACAAACACAAGCTGCTGATCTACACCTACGCCAACAACCCGAACGAGCTGCGCTTCACCCGCGACGGTGCATCCACCACCGTCACGGTCAAGGGCCTGCTGGAGTCGAACGACGGCCAGATCCTGCGCACCGCGGCCCTCGACGGGCTGGGCATCCTGGTGCAACCCAGCTACATCGTCTACAACGACATCGTGGCCGGCCGCCTGGTGCCGGTGCTCGACGAATGGGACCTGCCGCGCCTGACCATCAACCTGGCCTACCCCAGCCGCAAACACCTGTCGGCCAAGGTGCGCACCTTCATCGACTTCGTTGCCGAACACTTCGCCAAGCAGGACTACGAGCGCAAGTGGACCGGACGTTTTGGCGTGTACTGATCCATGAGCAAACTGATTCAAACCGATGTCTTGATCGCCGGCGGCGGCCCCTGCGGCCTGATGCTGGCCAACGAGCTCGGTCGCCGCGGCATACGCTGCCTGCTGGTGGACCCGAAACCCGGCACCGCCTTCAACCCGCAGGCCAATGCCACGCAGGCACGCACCATGGAGCATTTCCGCCGCCTCGGGTTTGCCGGCGAGATCCGTGCCCAGGGCCTGCCTGACGACCACCCGACCGACATTGCCTACTTCACGCGTTACACCGGCCATGAGCTGGCCCGCCTGCGCCTGCCCACCGCCGCGCAGGCGGTGACCAACATCAAGGCCATGAGCGGCTCCTGGAGCGCGGCCGAGTTGCCGCACCGCGTGTCGCAGAAATTTGTCGAAGCCACCTTGCGCCGCCACGCCGAGGCCCTGCCCGGCATCGATGTGCGTTACGGCTGGGGCCTTGAAAGTTTCGAGGACCGCGGCAGCCATGTACAGGCACAGGTGCGCGCCACCGCCGGCGGGCAAGCCCTGGACGTGCAGGCCGCATACCTGGTCGGCGCCGACGGCCCGCGCAGCCTGGTGCGCAGCACGCTGGGCATCGCCTGGGACGGCGCCAGCGGTGTCAGGCGCGAGTTCATGGGCGGCAAGATGTTTGCGGTGTACCTGCGCGCCCCTGATTTCTACACCGTCTTCCCGCACGCCCGCGCCTGGATGTATGTGTCGGTCAATCCCCAGCGGCGCGCCTTCATGGCCTCGGTGGACGGCCAGTCGGAGTTTGCCTTTCACGCCGCCGTGCATGAAGGCGAAGATGCCGACAGCTGGACCGCCGCCGACGCGCAGCGGATTGTTGATGAAGCCATGGGCGTGCATCTGGCCATCGAGGTGTTGTCGGTCGGCACCTGGACCGCCGGCCATTCGCTGGTCGCGCAGAGCTTCCAGCGCGGGCGCGTGTTCATTGGCGGCGACGCGGCCCACCTGTTCACGCCGACCGGTGGCCTCGGCTACAACACCGCGGTGGAAGACGCCGTCAACCTGGGCTGGAAGCTGGCCGCCGTGGTGCGCGGCCAGACGCCGCCGCAGTTGCTGGACAGTTACGGGCCGGAGCGCCAACCGCTGGCCGAACGCAACACCGCCTATGCCCGGCGGTTTGCCGATTCGGTCGGCAGCTTCCGCGCCACCGCCCTGCTGGAGCAGGAAGATGCCGCGGGCCAGGCCGAGCGCGAACGCGCCGCCAGTTACCTGAACCAGCACGTGCGCCTGGAGTTCAACATTCCCGGCGTGACCTTTGGCGGGCGTTACGACGGCTCGCCGCTTATCGTGAAGGACGGCAGCACACCGCCGCCGGACGACGCCGGCCACTACCAGCCGAGCGCCAGCCCCGGTGGCCGCGCGCCGCATGCGTGGCTGGAGGACGGCTCCTCGCTGTACGACAGTTTCAACTTCGAATGGACGCTGCTGGCCCTGGGGCCGGATGCGCCCGACACCCGCGGTTTTGTGGACGCGGCGGCGGCGCTGGGCATGGATGTGAAGGTGGTGCTGCAACCGTCAGACGCGCTGCTGGCGCTGTACGAAGCGCCGCTGGCCCTGATCCGCCCCGACCAGATCGTGGCCTGGCGCGGCAGCCATGGCCGGCGGGCCCTGCAGGTGCTGAAACAAGCGATCGGGCATGCCGCCGGCACCTCCTGACAGCACAGATTACTCCTGATTTGATAGCTGCTTGCGCCCGCCCCATATGGGCTGGTGCCCGATTTGACTGATGCGCTGGCGGGGCTGCCGCTTTACCGGCCTATCGTCGCCAGGTAGGCCTGGCGCGTCTCCGGGTCCACGGACGCCAGCAACTGCGGGTAAGGCGTCTGGTGCCGGGCCAGCATGCGGGCCGAGGCGATAGCCTTGGAGCGGCGGTACCAGTGGCAGGTGTGCTGCATCAGCAACAGTTCGGCCGACAGGGTGTAGGCCTTGTCACGCGGTGCGCGGCCCTGTGCATTTTTTGCCGCGCGCTCCATCCCCTCTGCATGAACGACCAGGGCGCGCCGCATGTCGAAAGTGTTGTCGGGGAAAAATCGGTCGGTCTCAGGCAGAAATGCTGGCAGCTTGCTGACGCGGGCATCGGCCACATCCACGGCTGAAAAGTCCGCGGCGAGACGAGTGGAACCTGCCGCGCCTGACCATCAACCTGGCCTACCCCAGCCGCAAACACCTGTCGGCCAAGGTGCGCACCTTCATCGACTTCGTCGCCGAACACTTCGCCAAGCAGGACTACGAGCGCAAGTGGACCGGGCGATTTGGGGTGTATTGAGGGTTGAGGGCATGAGCTGAAATTTGCCGGCGGCGCAACCCACCGGTATCCGCGCCGCCCTCAACCGCCAAAAGCTTTTGGCAGGTTCTGGTTCCGCCGAACCGCCGATGCCTGCTGTCGGGAACCTTACGGAATAAAGCGCTGGCGGCGGAAGCTGTCGAAAATCCGGATGAACATGTCTTCCGAATCGACGAACTCCTGAAACCCGTGCTTTCGCGCCTTGGTGTTGTCAAGCATGATGTCCCAGGTCGGGGCAAAGGCATAGTTGGCGAACGCCCAGCTGGCCGCCTCGGAAAAAGGTGTCGGCAAGAGATTGTGTTCACGCACGATCTCGTTCCACAGGTCTTCCTTGTCGGCCATCATGGTTTCAAGATCGATCTGCTGCACGCCACCAGCCTTCAATCCAAAATAATCTGCAATCCGCGGCCACAGGTACTGCCAACGGAAGTGGTCGCCATTGACCATGTTGAACGCCTCGTTGGCCGCGCCAGGCGTGGTGGCGGCCCACAACATGCCTTTGTTGAGCAGTTCTACATCGCTGGCGCAATGCACGGCCCGGTATGCAGCTTCCGGCCCGGGAAAACGCAGCGGCAACCCCAGCTTCTTGCAGAGCGTGGCATAAACCGCAATCGGTTTTGGCAGGTTGATGTCGGTGCGGGCATAACCACAGACGATGTGCGGGCGCATCAGGGAGAAGGTCCAGCGCTTGCCGTGCGCAAGCTCTTTCAGGAAGTCTTCCTGCGTGTAATAAAAGTTGGGCGGGAAGTGGCGTGCATCACTTTCCTTCGCCGGCGTTTTGAAAGGCCCCAGGTGGCGACCGTAGTACTTCGAGCCTTGCAGCAGGCACACATGCTCGAGCCGGCCCGCCGCTGCTTCAATGGCAGTCATGGCATTGCGAAACAGGTCGGTGTCCCTGGCCACTTTGTCCACCCAGCGGGTCCCCGTCGCGTGGCCGGTCCAGAAAATATGGCTTGTGTCCGTCAGCTGGCTGAGTTGGGCCTCGCAATCCGCCGGGTCGCTCATGTCACACGCCACATGGCGCGCCCGGGTCTCAAACTGAGGTGGTCGGCGCGACACAATGGTCACATCCCACCCGCCTTGCTGATCCAGCAATTGCGCCATGTTGGCGCCGACCATGCCAGTGCCGCCGAGGATGACGGCAATTTTCTCTGTCATGAAATTCTCCTTGCGATTTAACGGTGGACGACGCCCAGCGCTTAGCGGCTTCAGGTGCCCCGTGCGAGCGCGACCTCGACGGCGGCACCGAGGCTGAGCAGCCGCTCGTCCTGGCCATGCACGCCGGCAAGCATCAGGCCGACCGGTGCCTCGCCGGGCTTGTGACAGGGCAGGCTCAATGCACACCCGTCGAGGAAATTGATGAGCGTCGGGTTGCGCAGCATGAGCAGGTTGGTGGCCCCATAAAGCTCCTCGCTGTCCTGCAACAGAGCGATCGGCGGGGCCACAACGGGCACGGTCGGCATGAGCAGGGTGTCACTGTTCGCGTCCAGAAGGCGCTGATGCACGCCGGCAATCCAGCGGCGCCGATCCCCCAGCAGCGTCAGGTAGTCGGCTGCTGTCATCGCGGCGCCGCGCCGTATGCGCACCGAGACCCGCGGGTCGTACTCGGCTTCACCCGTCTGGAGCAGACGCGCATGCCAGGCCCAGGCCTCGGCCGCAATAAAGCCGCCAAGGCGGTTGATATGTCCCAGCTCGGCGAACTCGGGCATGTCGATCTCCACCAAGTGTGC
Organism: Polaromonas sp.; assembly: GCF_029945925.1. Lineage (GTDB taxonomy): Bacteria > Pseudomonadota > Gammaproteobacteria > Burkholderiales > Burkholderiaceae_C > Polaromonas. The sequence goes on from NZ_JAQSDN010000040.1 coordinate 44,585, forward strand.
CCCCGCCGCGGACAGGGTACGACAGGCGGCGTCGAACGCGGCGGCCACCGTGGCATCCATGCCCTCGAAAACCAACGTTCGCGGCACCGCGATGCACCGGTCGGCAAGTGAGACCGGACGAAGCGCGGCGCCAGCACGCGCAGAAAGAACCGCGTCGAGTTGCGCACAACACGCCACGCTGCGCGCAAGCGGTCCGATCGAGTCCAGCGTGAAGGACAGCGGCAGAACCCCCTCGGTCGGCACGCGTTGCGCGGTCGGCTTGAAGCCGGTCAGGCCACACAAGGCCGACGGAATGCGCACTGAACCGCCGGTGTCCGTGCCAATCGCTGCGGCGGCCATGCCATCGGTCACCGACACCGCGGCACCCGACGAGGACCCGCCGGGGATGCGTCCGGTCGCCCGGTCCCAGGGGTTGCGGGGTGTGCCGTAATGCGGGTTCAGCCCCAGGCCCGAGTACGCAAACTCCGTCATGTTGGTGCGGCCAATGACCACGGTTCCGGCCGCGCGCAGGCGCTGCACCACGACGCTATCAGTTGTTGCTGGTGCTGCCCCGTTCAGCACACGCGATCCGGCACGCGTGATCTGCCCGGCCTCGTCGAACAGGTCCTTGACCGATATCGGTATGCCGGCCAGAGGCGGCAGCGGAACTTTCGCCGCACGCAGGGCATCGATCGCATTGGCCGTGGCTCGGGCCGTGGCGGCATGCACCGCAACAAACGTGCTTGACGCTTCGCTGGAGGTGATGGCGGCGTCCAGCGCCTGTTCGGTGAGATCGCGGCTGCTGATGCGGCCGCTGTCAAGCTCAGCGCGCCAGTAGCCCAGCGTTTTCGGAAGAAGGGACATGGATCGTTCTCGGCAACAGGCTCAACGAGCCGTCATGGCCTGGGGCAGGCTCAGCACGATCGCGGGGAACATCGTGATGAGAACGGTGGCGACCACCATCATCAGGAAGAACGGGAAGCTGGCCTTGGCCACGGTGAAGATGTCCTTACCGGTGAGGTTTTGCACCACGAACAGGTTGAAGCCCACCGGTGGCGTGATCTGCGCCACTTCAACCACCAGCACGATGTAGATACCGAACCAGAGCATGTCGATGCCGGCGGCCTGCACCGCAGGAAGAATCACCGAGGTGGTCAGCAACACGATGGAAATGCCGTCCAGGAAGCAGCCCAGGATGATGAAGAAGACCGTGAGCGCAACCAGCAGCGCCCAGGCCGGCAGTTGCATCGCCGCGATCCAGTCGGCCAGCGCCGCCGGCAAACCGGTAAAGCTCATCGCGGACGTCAGGAAGGCGGCGCCGAGCAGGATGAAAAAGATCATCGTCGAGGTGCGTACCGCGCCGAGCAGGCTGTCCAGGAAGGTCGCCCGGTTTAGCATGCCGGAGAAACCGGCGATCAGCAGCGCGCCCACCACGCCGATGGCTGCGGCTTCAGTGGCGGTGGCCAAGCCCGCGTAGATGGAGCCGATCACGCCGATGATCAGCAGGACCACCGGGATCAACCGGCGCGTGGCGTAGACCTTCTGGGCGAAGCGCATCGCCAGGCCGGCGGCCGGGATCTTGTCCTTGTTCAACAGCGACCAGAAGATGATGTAGCCCGAAAACAGCGCCATCAGCAGCAGGCCGGGCAGGACGCCAGCGATGAAAAGCCGGGCCACCGACACCTGCGCCGCCACGCCATAAACGATCATGATGATGGACGGCGGAATCAAGAGCCCCAGCGTACCGGCGCCAGCGAGCGAACCGATCGAGATCGATTCGGGATAACCGCGCGACTTGAGCTCGGGCAGCGAGATCCGGCCGATGGTCGCAGCCGTGGCCGCCGACGAACCGCTCACCGCGGCGAAGATGCCGCAGCCCAGCACATTGACGTGGAGCAGGCGGCCGGGCAGGCGCTCCACCCATGGCGCCAATCCCGCGAACATGTCGTCCGACAGCTTGGTGCGAAACAGGATCTCCCCCATCCAGATGAACAGCGGCAGCGCCGTCATCGTCCAGCTGGCGCTCGAGGCCCAACTGGTGGTCGCCAGGATGGCGCCGCCCGGCGCGTCAGTGAACAGCTCCATGCCGATGATGCCGACGGCCAGCAGCGCGGGCGCCACCCACACCCCCATTGCCAGCAGCAGGAACAAGGCCCCGATCAATACGATTGCAATCGTGGTCATGTCATTCGCTCCGTTCTTCGCCGTCGCCGATTTCAAACTGTTGATGCCGCAGCACGCACAGCAGCCGCTCGCCGAAGGCCACGGCCAGCAGCGTCGAGCCCAGTGCCATTGGCAGCTGCGGCAGCCACAGCGGCACCGGCACCAGGCCTTGCGACAACTCGTTGAATCGATAGCTTTCCAGCACGAAGGCCGAGCAATACCAGGCCAGGTACAGGGCCAGGCAGAGCCCGATCATGCTGGCCAGCACTTCCATCGCGTGATGCAGTGATGGCGGCACAAACCGCGCCACGGCGGACACCCGGATGTGGGAGCCGCAGTGCAGGGCATAGGGCAGGCCGAAGAAGCCCGCGGCGGCCATGGCCCAGGCCGCGAACTCATCGGCGTCACGCACCGTCGAGCCCAGGTTCCGGGCCACCACTTGGGCCAGGATCATGGTGCAGATCAGAATCAGCGAAGCCGCCGACAACAGTCCCGAAGCCAGGTACAAACGGTGCAGTGCCTTCATCGCGGCTTAGCGCTTGGCCTGATCGATCACGGCCTTGCCGTCAGCGCCAGCTTTCTTGACCCAGTCCGCGGCCATCACGGCACCAATCTTGGTGAGCTCGACTTCAATCGCTGGCGGTGTGGTGCCCACGATCATGCCGTTCTTCGCGAGTGTCTGGGTCAATTCGCTGGTTTGCTTGCGCGCCATGTCCCAGCCCCTTTTTTCGGCGCGTTCAGCAGCCTCAAGCACGGCTTTCTGCGAAGCGGGCGGCAACCGTTCAAACGCGCGTGCGTTGACCATGGTCACGTTTTTGGGAATGAAGGCCTGGACGTCGTAGTAGTATTTGGAGAAATCCCAGGCCTGCGAATCCACCCCGGTAGCGGGAGAAGTGATCATCGCCTCGATCAAACCGGTCCCGAAGGCCTGCGGAACGTCGCCCGAATTAACGGTCGCGGGCGAAGCGCCCATCAGCTCGACCAGACGTGAGGTCGCGGCGTTGTAGGCACGAAACTTCATGCCCTTGAACTGGGCCATCTGCGTGACAGGCACCTTGGTGTAGATGCCCTGAGGCGGCCATGGCACGCTATAGAGCAGCTTGATGCCCTGCTTCTGCAGCCGCGACTCCATGCCGGCGCGGCTGGCCTTCCAGAGTTTCCAGGCGCTGTCGAAGTCGCGCGCCAGCAGGGGCACGGCATCGACTTCGAAGATGGGATCTTCATTGCCGAGCACCGAGATGAGCACGTCGCCGACCTGAACCTGGCCGGTTTGCACGGCACGCTTGAGGTCGGGCCGCTTGAAGAGCGACGAATTGGAATGGGTCTTGATTTCGAGTTCGCCGCCGGTGGCCTTGGCCACGTCAGCAGCGAACTCGCGCGCGACGGCCGAGATGTAGTTGCCGTCGGGTTGCTCGACGGACATGTTCCAGCGGTCTGCTGCGTGGGCCGATGACAGGCTCATGCAGGCGGCAGCCAGGGCGGATAAGAGGTAGCGGCGGTTCAGGGTCATGGGACTCTCCAGAAAAAAATCAGGAAGCCAGTCGCCAAAGCGACTGGAACGAATAAACCTCACCCGGGGGCAGTCCCAGGGATTCGGACAAGGCCAGCGCATGGTGGTGGGCAGCCGTGGCGCGAGTCGCCTCCACCATCACGAGCGCATCCGACGGTGCAGCCACCGCATCCGCGGTGACCGGGGTGGACAGGCCGGCATCGGTTTCGAGCAGCGTCGTGCGAATAACGTGGTCCTGCCCGGTCAGGGCGGTCAACATCTGCTGCAGTCGCGCTTTGACGCCTGGCTGCCGCAGCGTGGCTTCCGGCACCACAAAAAGCGCCAGCGCACCGCCCTCTCCAGCGCCCGCTTCCAGGGTCAACTGGCCCACGCGGCGTTGCGTGCCTCGCATCCGCGTGAAGTTTTCAAGCGACCAGGCGGTCTGGTTGGCAAAGGCGCGACGATAGGGCTCCGACTGAAAAATATCCAGGCTGTCGGTGTAGTAGAGCGCCAGATAGGGGCGTGGACAGTCGCCGATGGCACCAAAACGGCGCGCACTCTGAAAGCCGGGGATAGCCACACGCTCCTGCATGTGTTCGCGGTCATACCAGCGGTTGAAGTCCAGATCGTGCTCTGGTTCGATGTTGGTCCAGATGCAGAGGAGGCCCCGTGTCTTGTCAGTGTTCATATGGGATCAGAAGATCATGTTGACTATTCGACATAGTTTCATCCAACATGATGTGCAAATCCAACAAGTAATATTGACGAGCATCCATCAATTTAATTTATGAGCCTAGGGGCGCGTGGAAATGGTCCAGGGATCGGCGGCCACATCAGCCGCGGGCATGCGTGCAACATCTCCAGGTAAACCCCGGGCGAAATCCTGCGCAGTTTGTTGCGCTACCGCCGCGATCTGCTGAAACAGCGGCGTCTCCGGCCCCGACCGGTAGGAACAGACGAGCGACATGTTCGGCATCTCGGTGTCGATTTGCAGGAGGCGCACATCACCGTTGGCCAGTTCACGCTGGATGATTGCAGGCGGAATCATGGCCAGGCCAAAACCATCGACCACCAGTCGAACCATGGCCGAAACCGAGGTCATGCAATTGATGCGGACCGGTTTGCCGACCTGGTCGTCGAACAGCCGCTCGAGAAATCTGTGCGGACCCGAATTGCGTGAGAAGCTCAGGATGGGAAACGTTGCAATGTCGGACAGCGTCAGCACGTCACCATGAAGGTTAAGGCCAGTCGCACCGAACCAGCGCATCGGGAAGTCGCACAGCGGCATGTTTTGTACATCAACCCCGAGCACGGGATCGGTCTGCAGAATCAGGTCAAGATTGCCCTTGGTGAACTGCTCGATCAACCGGATCGTCGTGTCGCCAGCCAATTCCACTTCCAGTTGAGGATAGACGCGGTGAATGCGTGCCATCAATTCGGGAAACCAGGAATGAATGATGGACTCGATCACGCCGATCCGAACAACGCCGGTATACAGCGCCCGGTCTTTCATGCTCTCAAGCATGTCGTGCGTGGTCCGCACGAGGCGATCAGCGTAGACCAGCGCCTTGCTGCCTTCCAGCGTCAACGTGACTTCGCGGTCACCCCGATCGAACAAGCGAACGCCCAGCTCCTGCTCCAGCGTCGCGATGCGGCTAGAGACCGCGGCCTGTGTGGTGTGAAGTTTTTCTGCGGTTAATCGGAAATTCCGAAGCTTTGCAAGCCATACAAATGTTTCCAGAAATCGAAGATTCATTCCGTCAGTTTAAGGCAAGGCGGAACAACCCACGTGGGCTGGCGGGTCCGCGGGCGGCAGGTGATGCAGCGCAAGCCTTGCGCACAGCACTGGCCCTGCAAACATGTGTTCATGGGCCTGCCGGCGCGGTGCGCCGTTGTCTCCGGTCGCCAGCCCGGCAGGTCAGAGCAGGTCTAAAAAAATCGGCGGACGCAATGGACGAATTGAAAACATGCACACCCCCGCTCTTCACGCCCGGGGCCGGACGCCCTCAAACGCATCCTGCAGCAACTGGCGGATCGCAGCGCGCTCCAGCGGCCGCGGGTTCGGGTACTGGTTCTGCATGGCGATGTCGCAGGCCCGGTCGAGGTCGGACGCCTTCATGCCGATGTCGCGCAGCGCCACCGGCGCGCCGTTGTTCTGCGCCAGGTCGAACACCGCCTGTTCCGCACTGCGGCCCTGGAGCGCCTGCGCGATGGCCTGCATGGCCTGCGGCGCCGCGGCCGCGTTGTAGGCCAGCGCGTGCGGCAGCACGATGGTGTGGGTGTCGGCATGCGGCAGGTTGAAACTGCCGCCCAGGGTGTGGCACAGCTTGTGGTGCAGCGCCATGCCCACATTGCCCAGCACGGTGCCGCAGAGCCAGGCGCCGTACAGGGCATCGCTTCTGGCGGTCAGGTCATTCGCTACGTTTTTGATAGCTGGCAGCGCCCGCCCCATGGCGGCTATACCCTCTTTTGCCATCAAGTCCATGACGGGGTTGCGGTCCACCGCATACAGGCCTTCGGCGGCGTGGGCAATCGCATTGATGCCGCTGGTCACGCTCATGCCGACCGGCAGGCTCAGGGTCAGCTCAGGGTCGTAAATCACGGTGCGCGGCAACACGCGCGCATCCTTGCCAGTTTTCTTCAGCCCGCCCTCGGTGATGCCGTAAATGGAAGTCATCTCGGAGCCGGCATAGGTGGTGGGAATGGCCAGAATCGGCAGGCCGGAATCGAGCGCAATCGCCTTGCCCAGCCCGGTGGTGGAGCCGCCGCCAATCGCGACGGCGCAGTCGGCGCCGAGCCGGCGGGCCAGGTCGCGGGCTTCGCGCGCGGTTTCCATCGGCACATGCATGACGGCGCGGTCGAAAACGCCGGCGGCGTGCTGCCCCAGCAGGTCGGCAATCATCTCGGCGGAGGCGCGCTGCTCGGGTGTGGACAGCACCAGCGCCTTGCGCGCGCCGAGTGCCTCGATTTCGCGGCCCAGGTGCTGCAGGCTGCCGGCGCCGAACACCACGCGGGCCGCCTGCGCGTTGTAGATGAAACTTTTCATGACTTGTCCTGCAGCCTGGTGTCCAGCCCGGCGCTGCGCTCAACCGTCTTGATGATGGCCGCGTAGTCGTCCTGGCCGTCGCCCTGGGCCAAGGCCGCATGCAAAAGTTGGTACGTGAGCGCCGTCTGCGGCAAGGGCACATGGCTGTCGGCGCCGGCGCCCAGAATCAGCGTCAGGTCCTTGATCATCTGCTCGACCGTGAAGGTCGGCGTGAAATCGCGCTGCGAAAGCTGCGCCGATTTCGCCTTGACGATGGGCGAACCCACCGCGCTGGCGCCCAGCACCTGCCACATGTCGCCCCAGGCCAGCCCGCCCTTGCGGCCCAGGGTCAGGGCCTCGGCCAGCATGGCACTGGTCTGCGCAATCATCAGGTTGACCACCAGCTTCATCAGCCGCGCCTGCTCGGCCTCGCCGAGGTAAAACTGGTTCGGCCCCAGCGTCTTGAGCAAGGGCAACACGCTGTCATAAGCGGCGCGCGGCCCGGACGCCATCACCGTGAGCTGGGCCGCCTCGGCCATCTTGTTGTTGCCCGACACCGTGGTGCGCAGGTAAAACACCCCGGCTGCCGCCAGCACCTGCGCCACTTCGGCCGACACCTGCTGCGACACCGTGCTGGTGTCGATGTAGACCGCGCCCCGCCGCGCCGATTGCGCAACCTGCGACGCCACCTGGCGCAGCGCGGCGTCGTCGGGCAGCGAGGAAAAAATCATGTCGGCGCGCGCCATGGCCGCGCCGGCTTCATCAGCCACCGCCAGGCCTTGTCCGCGGGCCAACTGCAGGCGCGCCTCGCTGGGGTCGCTGACCGTCAGCGCATGACCGGCCGCCTGCAGGTGCCCGGCCATGGGCAGGCCCATCTTGCCCACACCGGCGACATGAACCAGCGCCATCACTGGCCCTTGAGACCGGCCGCCTTGGCAATCCGCGCGGCGGCGTCCACCTCGGTCTTGATGAAGGCGTTGAAAGCCTCGACCGACAGCGGGAAAGGTTCGGCGCCCAGCTTGTTCATGCGCTCCTTGACCTCGGGGCTGGCCATGGCCTTGAGGGCTTCTTCGTGCAGGCGTTTGACCACAGGCGCGGGTGTGTTGCTCGCCACAATCATGCCGACCCAGAAGGTGTAGTCCGAACCCGCCACCCCGGCCTCGACCGTGGTCGGCACCTGCGGCAGCGCGGGCGAACGGCTGGGCGTGCTGACGGCCAGCGCCTGCAGCTTGCCGTCCTTGACCAGCGGCAGGGCCGAGGCCAGCGGCGCGAAGAACCAGTCGTTGCTGCCGCCGATGACGTTGGTCATGGCTTCGGGCGTGCCCTTGTAGGGCACATGCAGGGCCTCGATGCCGGCCTGCAGGCGGAATTTTTCCGCGTTGAGGTGGGTCGCGCTGCCGACACCGGCCGAGGCGTAGTTGAGCTGGCCGGGCTTGGCCTTGGCAGCGGCGACCAGGTCGGCGACCGACTTCCAGCCCTTGGCCGGGTTGACCACCAGCACATTGGGCAGGGCCGCCAGCGGCGTGATGCCGGTGAGGTCCTTGAGCGTGTCGTAACCGATGGTGCTGTAGATCGCCGGGTTCAGCGCGTGGCCCGACGAATGCACCAGCACGGTGTAGCCGTCGGCCTCGCCCCTGGCCACCTGGCCTGCGGCAATGGTGCCGCCGGCGCCGGGCTTGTTCTCGATGAGGATGGGCTGGCCCATGCTCTTGCCCATGGTATCGGCGATGCTGCGGGCAATCAGGTCGGTGCCGCTGCCGGCCGTGAAGGGCACAAGGAATTTGATGGGTTTGCTGGGGTAGCCCTGTCCTGAGCCTGTCGAAGTGGCCTGGGCCAGCGCGCTACCTGCGACCAGCAGGCCAGCGGCGAAAAGAAGAAAGCGTTTCATGGTTGTGTCTCCTTGGTTTGATGGTCAAAACGGGTCTCCGCCCTTTTATTACCTGCGCAGTCAGCTATATATTTGATAGCGACAATGCCTTCGCGATTTTTTGCCCCGACGCCTGCAAGGCGGCCAGCTGCGGCGCCAGGTCCACGCCCAGCAGCTTGCCGTGGCGTTTTTTCCAGCGCCCGGCCACCATCACGCTGTCGATGTTGGCCAGCGAGGTCTGCATCACCACCGAGTTGACCGGGTCGTGCACCGGCTGCATGTTGAGGTCACTCGCGCGGATCAGCACCAGGTCGGCCTGCTTGCCGGCGGCCAGCGAGCCGATGCGGTGCGATTGCTTGAGCATGCGCGCGCCTTCGACCGTCACCCACGAAAGCGCCTCGCGCGTGATGACGGTCGAGGTCGGCGGAATGCTGCCGTGGGCCTCGCGCCAGGCCACGTTGTCGAGCGAGCGCTGGATGCCCAGCGCGATACGCGCCTGCGTCAACATGTCGCCGCTCATCACGCTTTCCAGGTCCACGCCCAGTGAAGGGGCGCGGCCCAGCGCCCGCAGCCGGCCGGTGATCGGGTGGCCATGGCCCTGGCTCATTTCACTTTCGGCCGCGGCTGAAAAACTCATGCCGAGTTCACAGAAGCGCTGCAGCTGCACGTCATTGAGGGCGTGCCCGTGCACGATGTTGATGTGGTCGCCGAGCAGGCCGGCGGCCTCGAGTTGTTCCCAGCCGTCCGGTGTGCGCGCCGGGCCCCCGCCCTGGTGCAGCGAGGCAATCAGGCCGAGGTCTTTGGCCATGGCGAAGTCGTGCAGCGCCACCTCCAGCGTCGAATAGTGCGGCCCCAGCACGGCCGCCTGCACACTCAGCAGCGGCTGGCCCTGGTGCGCCTTGAGCAGGCGCTCGATTTCCGCGCGCGGATGCGGCACTTCCCAGAACGGCGCCTGCCCGGGCAACGGATCGGGCTTGGGCGTGCCGTGGAAAAAGGCGGCACGTATTCCGGACGCCAACAGGCCGCTGATGGCCGCGTCGTTGTGCGCCGGCGTCGGGTTGTTGTGGCACCAGTCGGCCAGCGTGGTGGTGCCGCAGTTGAGCTGGTTCAGTGAGCCGACCAGCGTGGCAATGTACAAATCGTCGGGTGTGAACACGGTGGCCAGCCCCGCATGCATCTTCTTGAAATACTCCAGCAGCGTCCAGTTGGCGGCCAGCCCGCGCAAGGCGGTCTGCCAGGTGTGCATGTGCGCATTGATCAGGCCCGGAATGATGATGTAGCCGGTGGCATCGACCACTTGCGCATCATCGGCATGGATGGCCGGTGCGATCTCCGTCAGGGTGTCGCCCGTCACGAGGATGTCGCCGCTGGGCAGGTCGCCCTGCGCATCCATGGTGACGATGGTGGCGCCGCGGATCAGTGTTCTGGCGGGTGTACTGGCCATGGTCAGGCTTCCAAACCGTCGCTCATCTTCATGTTCTCGGAGGTCAGCTCAAGGCCGGCATCCTTGGCGGTTTCCACCAGCAGCACGGCAAAGTCGATGTCCTCGTGGCCGCGGCCGACCAAACGCGCCACCGACTCGCGCGTGGCCGCGGCGGCCGGCATGGCCACGCCATGCGCCCGCGCGGCCCCGAGGCCGAGGTCCATGTCCTTGAGCAGCAGCTTGGGCGTGAAGGTCACCTGGTCAAACGTCAGGTTGGTCAGCATCGGCGTCTTGTATCGGGTGTACATGGAGCCGAGCACTGAGTCGTTGATGCTTTCGAGAAAAATGTGGCGCGGAATGCCGGCCTTTTCGGCCAGCACGGTGATCTCGCACAGGTTCTGGATGATCACGCCGAACATGGTGTTGTGCGCAATTTTCCAGATGCGCGCCAGCTCCCCCTCGCCCACCCACATGACCTTGCGGGCCATGGCCTGCAGGTAGGGTTCGACCTCGGTGTACAGCGCCTTGGGGCCCGAAGCCACCTGCAGCAGCTTGCCGGCCTTGGCCACCTTGGCGTTGCCGGACACCGGCGAACACAGGTAGCCGACCCCCATGGCTTCGAGCCGCGTGCGGATCTCGGCCGAACCCTCCTGCGAGATGGATGAGCTGTCCACGACCACCTTGGGTCTGGCCGTGCCGGCCACCAGGCCGCCTTCGCCGAACAGCACCTGCTTCAGGTCGTCCGTGGTGGAGACCATGGTGAACACGATGTCGCAGGAAGCCAGGTCCTGCTTGCTGCCGACGATGCTCGCACCGTATTCGGCCAGCGGTGCGGCCTTGGAGGCCGTGCGGTTCCACACGCTGACCTCGTTGCCGGCCTTGATCAGGCGTTTGGCCATGGCCTCGCCCATGCGTCCCAAACCTATCCATCCGATGCGCTTGCCCATGCTTGTTCCTTGTTTCTTTTGACCCGGGCCAGTGTGCAGCAGCACCTGCCGGGGTTCAAGAAATCCAGCGGAAATCAGTTTTTCACGGGCGAGAAAACGGCTGCCACCCGCCCGGCCAGTAGCCGCCGCGGCACAATCCCCCCATGGAAAACATCAACACCTGGGGCAGCTGGCTGCGCCATGCGCTGGAACTGTCGGCCACCGTCGCCTTTGCCCTCTCCGGGGTCATGGCGGCAGCCCGCGGCCGGCTCGATGCCGTGGGCGTCCTGGTGGTGGCTTTTGTGGCCGCATTTGGCGGTGGCACGCTGCGCGACCTGCTGCTGGACCAGCGGCCCTTCTTCTGGGTCCGGCATGTGGAGTATGTCTGGGGCATCCTGGCCCTCGGCATGGCGGCGATGCTGTTCATGCGCCAGCGCCATTTCGAGCCGACCGAGCGGGTCATGCAGATCCCCGATGCGCTGGGCCTGGGCCTGTTCGCTGCGGTCGGGGTGGACGTGGCCAGCCGGGCTGGCATGCCGGCGCTGGTCTGCGTGTTGATGGGCATCGTCACCGGCGTGTTCGGTGGCGTGCTGCGCGACATCGTCTGCAATGAAATTCCCAGCGCGTTTCGCGACCACCGGCCTTATGCGGTCTGCGCCTTTGCCGGTGGCTGGGTGTACCTGGGACTGAGCGCGTTCGGCGCCCCCGAATGGGTCGCGCTGGTCAGCACGGTCACCCTCACCGCCGGCCTGCGCCTGCTGGCACTGTGGCGCGACTGGCGCCTGCCCTTGTGGCAGGTGGGGCATGATTGAGATTTCCATAAATCACGACAGGCAACTTACTACCGTTCGCCCTGAGCTTGACGAAGGGCCCCTCGTCAAGCTCAGGACAGGCTTCGACAGGCTCAGCCCGAACGGTGTGGTGTCATGAATAACGAAAATGTCAATAGGACGCGGCTCGACCCTCCCCACAAGAAACCATCCAGCCGGGAAACGCCATGGAACCGGCGTTGCCGGGCCACTGGCCCTGTCCCTTGATGGTTCAGTTCAAACGCGTTCGATCACCAGCGCAATGCCCTGCCCCACGCCGATACACATGGTGCACAGCGCGTAGCGGCCGCCGGTGCGGTGCAACTGATTCATCGCCGTGGTCACCAGGCGTGCACCCGAGGCTCCCAGCGGGTGGCCCAGCGCAATCGCGCCGCCGTTCGGGTTGACGCGTACATCGTCGTCCTGCAGGCCCAGCAGGCGCAACACCGCCAGGCCCTGGGCGGCAAAAGCCTCGTTGAGTTCGATCACGTCCATCTGCGCCAGGCTCAGGCCGGTCAGAGCCAGCACTTTTTCGGTGGCAGGTGCGGGGCCTATGCCCATGATGCGCGGCGGCACGCCGGCCGTGGCCATGCCGACGATGCGCGCGCGCGGTGTGAGGCCGTTCTGCTTCGCGGCCTCTTCGTTGGCGATCAGCAGCGCGCAGGCGCCGTCGTTGACGCCGGAGGCATTGCCCGCCGTGACACTGCCGTCAGGCCGCACCGCGCCCTTGAGTTTGGCCAGGGCTTCCAGTGAGGTTTCACGCGGGTGCTCGTCCTTGCCGACAACCATCGGGTCGCCTTTTTTCTGTGCGATGGTGACCGGCGTGATCTCGGCGTCAAAGAAACCCGCCTTCTGCGCGGCGACCGCCTTGAGCTGGGAGGCCAGCGCCATCCTGTCCTGGTCTTCGCGGCTGATCTTGTACTCGGCCGCCACGTTTTCAGCGGTTTCCGGCATGGCATCCGTGCCGTATTTTTCCTTCATCAGCTTGTTGACAAAACGCCAGCCAATCGTGGTGTCGTACATCTGCGCGGCGCGGCTGAAGGCACTTTCGGCCTTGGCCATCACAAACGGCGCGCGGCTCATGCTCTCCACGCCACCGGCAATCATCATGCGGGCCTCACCGGCCTTGATGGCGCGGGCCGCCGTGCCCACCGCGTCCATGCCCGAACCGCACAGGCGGTTGATGGTGGCACCCGGCAGCTCCAGCGGCAAGCCAGCCAGCAGCGTGGCCATGTGGGCCACGTTGCGGTTGTCTTCACCGGCCTGGTTCACGCAGCCGTAAATCACGTCGGTCACGGCCAGCCAGTCCACATTCGGGTTGCGCGCCATCAGCGCCTTGAGCGGCACGGCGGCCAGGTCGTCGGTGCGCACGCTGCTGAGCGCGCCGCCGTAACGGCCGAAAGGGGTGCGGATGGCGTCGCAGATAAAAGCCTGGTTCATGTGTGTCCTTTAGTGAAAGTTTCCCTCTCCCGGAGGGGGAGGGAGCCATACCAATCGGCAGGCCGAGCAGTTTTTCCAGCTCGGCATGCTCCAGCCCCTCGACCTTGTCGATCAGGCGCAGGCCTTGCGGCGTGCATTCAAGGGTAGCCAGGTCAGAGTAGATGCGTTTGACGCAGCCGATGCCGGTCAGCGGGTAGCTGCAGGTCTTGACCACCTTGCTTTCGCCCTTTTTGGTCAGCAGGTCCATCATGACCCAGGTCTGCCTGGCACCGATGGCGAGGTCCATGGCGCCGCCCACGGCCGGGATAGCGCCGGGCTCGCCGGTGCTCCAGTTGGCCAGGTCGCCGGTGGCGGACACCTGAAAGGCACCGAGCACGCAAATGTCCAGGTGGCCGCCGCGCATCATCGCAAAGCTGTCGGCATGGTGGAAATAGGCGCCCCCCTTGAGCAGGGTCACCGGCTGCTTGCCGGCATTGATCAGGTCGAAGTCCTCGTCACCCTCGCCGGGGGCAGGGCCCATGCCGAGGATGCCGTTCTCGCTCTGCAGGATCACCTCTATCCCTTCGGGCAGGTGGTTGGCGACCTGCGTCGGCATGCCTATGCCGAGGTTCACGTAGGCGCCGTCATGGATGTCGCGCGCCACGCGGGCGGCGAGCTGGTCTTTGCTGCGTTTCTGGTAAGTCATGTCAGGCCGCCTGTTTGAAGCCGCCGGCCTGCGTGGCTACACGGTCAATTTTCACGATGCGGTGCACAAAGATGCCGGGGGTCACAATGTGCTCCGGATCCAGCGCGCCGAGCTCCACGATCTCGTGGACGGTCGCCACCGTTTGTCTGGCCGCCGTCGCCATGACCGGGCCGAAGTTGCGCGCCGCCTTGCGGTACACCAGGTTGCCCCAGCGGTCGCCGCGCTCGGCCTTGATCAGCGCCACGTCGCCGTAAATCGGCATTTCCAGCACGTAATGCCGGCCATTGATTTCACGGGTTTCCTTGGGCGAACCATCGGCATGTTTTGCCAGTTCGGTGCCGTAGCCGGTCGGGGAGAAAAACGCGCCTATGCCGGCGCCCGCCGCGCGCAGCCGCTCGGCCAGGTTGCCCTGGGGCACCAGTTCCAGCTCGAGCTTGCCGGCGCGGTACAACTCGTCAAAAACGTAGCTGTCGGTCTGGCGCGGAAAGCTGCAGATGATCTTGCGCACGCGGCCGGTCTTGAGCAGCGCCGCGAGCCCGGTGTCGGCATTGCCGGCGTTGTTGTTGACCACGGTCAGGTCCTTCGCACCCTGCGCAATGAGGCCGTCGATCAGTTCGTTCGGGATGCCCGCCGTGCCAAAACCGCCAATCAGCACGGTCGCACCGTCCTGCACGCCGGCCAGCGCCTCGGCCACCGACCGGGCTGTCTTGTTGATCATGAAGCTGTCTCCGTTGGCAAATCACATGGTCGAATTTTGTTCTTATGCAGAACAAATGTTCGTATAATGAATTTTAGGAGATTTCCGCACCCATGGCAATTGCTGCATCGCCCCTGGCTCCTGATGGCCGGCCCGGTCCCGCGCCGGGCGACAGTTATGTCCAGTCCTTCGCGCGCGGGCTGGAGGTCATCCGCTCCTTCAGTGCGCAGTCACCCCGCCAGACCTTGAGCGAGGTGGCGGCGCGCAGCGGATTGACTCGCGCCGGTGCGCGGCGCATCTTGCTGACCCTGCAGACGCTGGGGTATGTCGTCAGCGACGGCAAGTTTTTCTCCCTGACCCCGCGTATCCTGGATCTCGGCTTTGCCTACCTGTCGTCCATGCCGATCTGGAACCTGGCCGAACCGGTGATGGAAGGTCTGGCCGGGGAGGTCGGGGAGTCGTGTTCTGCCGCGGTGCTGGAAGGCACGGACATTGTGTATGTGATGCGGGTGGCCACGCACAAGATCATGAGCATCACGCTGGGGGTCGGTTCGCGCCTGCCGGCTTACTGCACGTCCATGGGCCGCGTGTTGCTGGCCGGCTTGCCGGAGGGCGAAGCCCTCGCCTGCCTGAAAGCCTCGGAGCTGGCGCCGCTCACCCGCCACACGGTGACGGACCTGGACGCCCTGCGCCAGAAAATTGCGCAGACGCGCAAGCAGGGCTGGTGCCTGGTGAACCAGGAGCTGGAAGAAGGTCTGGTGTCCATGGCCG
This sequence comes from Polaromonas sp., assembly GCF_029945925.1. Classification (GTDB taxonomy): domain Bacteria; phylum Pseudomonadota; class Gammaproteobacteria; order Burkholderiales; family Burkholderiaceae_C; genus Polaromonas. The sequence continues at coordinate 59,859 of NZ_JAQSDN010000040.1, forward strand.
CGCCGATTCACGACCGGCAGGGCAAGACGGTGGCGGCCCTGAACATCAGTGGCCAGGCCAACCGGACCAGCGCCAGGGCCATGCAGGACAGCATGCTGCCGGCCCTGCTGGCCGCTGCGCAAACGATTTCACGCCTGCTCAGCGTTCAACGCACCTGATCGGGCCATGACCCGACGGGCCGATCAGGACTTGCGGGACCCCATGACCAACACCACAGCGCCCAGGACAATCGCGCCGATGCTGAGCCACTGGGGCACATTGATCGACTCTTTTTCCTTGACGACCAGCTCGAGCGGGCCGATGTTGGCTTTGGTGGTGTCCTTGGTGAAGCTGAAACCGCCGGTGAAAAAGCCGGCCAGGCCGAGCACGATCAGGACAATGCCTGTGATTCTGACTGCATTCATTAAATTCTCCTCGCCGGATGATGGGTATGCCGGCGCGCGCTTGCCGGGATCACGCTGCCGTGGGGGTAATCTAGCCGATAAGGCCCCGCAGGGCCGTAGGACATTGCCGACGGACCTTTTCGGCGTCCCGAAAACACCACAGGGGGCAACAAGCACAGGCCCCATGCTACGCTTGACCCATGTTCACGCCTTCGCAAGCCGACGTCCGTCGTTTTTACTGTTCCGTTTACGCCAAAGCCCGCTCAGGGCAAGCGCTGGAAGCTATTGAAACCATAGCAAGCCAGTGGATCGACGAGCACCCCGAGTACCACGCCGACTTTGCCGATGCCGATGCGGCGCTGGAGAAGATGTACGACGTGGAAGGCGGCAAGACCAACCCCTTCCTTCACCTGTCCATGCACCTGTCGATCAGCGAGCAGTGTTCGATTGACCAGCCGCGCGGCATCCGGCAGGCCGTCGAGCTGCTGACCGCCCGGCGCAATTCGCTGCACGACGCCCACCATGAAGCCATGGACTGCCTGGGCCAGATGGTCTGGGAAAGCCAGCGCGCCGGCCGCCCACCCGACGGCGCCGCCTACATCGCCTGCGTGCAGCGCCACGCGACAAGAGATTAGCCCCCACGGTTGCTCACTGCGCGTAGCGCCCGCACCTTGCAGGCCGCCGCTCGCCAGACGCTTCGCTTCTGGTGCCTGTCCAAACCTGCTCAAGCAGGTTCGGAGCCGCAGCCACCAGCCCCGAGGGGGCCGCTGCGCCTGCGGGCCGGCAAAGCCGGACCCGCGGCCCCTGCTTGAAAAGAGAAAGAGCCCCACGATTGCACGTCCGAATATTCGTCCACAAAAAAAGCCGCTGATTCAGCGGCTTTTTACAGGAGCGAAGCGGTTTAACGGAACTTGCTCTGAGGAACCACCTTCAGGTCGCCCTCGATGGAGGCCATGTAGTTGGCCAGCTGCTTGAGCTCCGCGTTGGTGTACTGCTTGGCCATGCCGGCCATGATGGCGTTGCCGCGACCCACGGTTTTGTTGTTTTCCACTTTGTAGGCCTTGAGCGCCACAAACAGGTAGTCGGCATGCTGGCCGCCGAGCTTGGGATAGGACGGATCGATCGGCTTGCTGAAGTCGGCGCCGTGGCAGGACGCGCAATTGGCCTTGCCCAGCAGGGCAGCGACGGCCGGGCTTGGCGTTTTGGCGGTGCGCGCTGCGGCGGCTGCGCCTTCGGTCACGCCATGCTGGGCGTAATACGCGGACAGATCGGCAATGTCCTGGTCGCTCAGCGACTCGGCGATGCCGCGCATCGTGGGGTGTTTGCGCTCGCCTTTTTTATAGGCATGCAGGGCCGCGTCAATGTACTTGCCGCTCTGGCCTGAAATCATGGGGACTTTGTAGACCTCGGGAAAGCTGGCCTGGTAACCCTTGATGCCATGGCAGCCGATACACATGGCATTTTTGGTTTCGCCAGCCTTGACATCACCCTTGATGTCCTGGGAATGGGCGGAAACCGTCACAAATGAGACAGCCAGGGCGAATAAGGTGGTGAACAGCTTGGTCATTTTGCGCGCACAATCAGGTGAGAATTTGTTATAAAAAACAACCGCTGATTATATCTGTGCCTGCCGCGGCCCGGTCCTGCCCCGGCTTAATCACCGCAGATTCCCCCATCTTCCTGTCCCTACCTCCTGTCCACCATGAAATTCCAAGGCTCCAGAAACTACGTCGCCACCCAGGACCTGATGCTCGCCGTCAACGCCTCCGCCACTCTGAAAAAGCCCCTGCTGGTCAAGGGCGAGCCCGGCACCGGCAAGACCATGCTGGCCGAGGAAGTGGCCGAAGCCTTGCAACTGCCACTGTTGCAGTGGCACATCAAGTCCACCACCAAGGCCCAGCAGGGCCTGTATGAATATGACGCGGTGTCGCGCCTGCGCGACTCGCAGCTCGGTGACGAAAAGGTCAAGGACATCCACAACTACATCATCAAGGGCGTGCTCTGGCAGGCCTTTACCGCCGACGAGCCGGTCGCGCTGCTGATCGACGAAATCGACAAGGCCGACATCGAGTTCCCGAACGACCTGCTGCGCGAGATCGACCGCATGGAGTTCTACTGCTACGAGACCCGCGAGCTGATCAAGGCCAAACACCGGCCGCTGGTCTTCATCACCTCGAACAACGAAAAAGAACTGCCCGACGCCTTTTTGCGCCGCTGCTTCTTCCATTACATCAAGTTCCCCGATGCCGACACGATGAAACTGATCGTCGATGTGCACTTCCCCGGCCTCAAGAAAGAACTGCTGGCCGCGGCCATGAAGACCTTCTACGACGTGCGCAACCTGCCCGGCCTGAAGAAAAAGCCTTCCACCAGCGAACTGCTGGACTGGCTCAAGCTGCTGGTGGCCGAAGACATTCCGCTGGAGGCGCTGCAAAGCAGGGAAGACAAGGTGGCCGTGCCGCCGCTGGTCGGCGCGCTGCTCAAGAACGAGCAGGACGTCACCTTGTTTGAAAAACTGGTGTTCATGCAACGCCACAACCGCTAGACCCGGCCATGGCAAGCAACAACCGCAATCTCCTGGTCGAAGGCCTGTCCGACGCCGTCGGTTTTGTCGGCGGCGCGCTGCTCGGCTTCTGGCTGGGCCGGTTGTTCGGCCTCGACATATTTGCCGCCGGTTACGGCAACAGCGCCGTAGGCGGCATCGTGCTGGTGGGCCTGGGTGGTGGTCTGGGGCTGCAGATCGCGCGGCGCTGGCGCCGTGCGCAGGCCAAAAAACAGGGCAAAGATACATGAGTTTTGTGCAACCCGTCATTCTTTCGGGGCGCGGCGTCGAGTTGGTGCCGTTGGCACTCGACCACGAAGCCGGCCTGCGCGCCGCGGCCGCCGACGGTGAACTCTGGAAGCTGCGTGTCACCTCGGTCCCGGAGCCGGACCAGACGACAAGCTATATTGAAGACGCGCTCAAGGGCCGCGACGCCGGCCACCGCTTTGCCTTTGCCGTGCGCGATGCCGCCAGCGGCACCGTGCTGGGCAGCAGCAGTTACCACGACATACTGCCGGCCGTGAAACGCGTGGAGATTGGCTACACCTGGTACGCCGCGCGCAGCCAGCGCACACACGTCAACACCACCTGCAAGCTGCTGATGCTCACGCATGCGTTCGAAACGCTGGACTGCAACGTCGTCGGCTGGCGCACCGACAATTTCAACTTCGCCTCGCAGCGCGCCATCGAACGCCTGGGCGCCAAAAAAGACGGCGTGATCCGCGGCCACGCCCTGAGGCGCGACGGCACCATCCGCGACACGGTGATGTACAGCCTGCGCTCGGGGGAGTGGCCGGAGGTCAAAGCTCAGTTGCGGTACCTGCTCGACAAGCCGAGAACCTGATACAGCGCCCCGCGAAGCGGAGAACCATCCGCCCCGCTTCGGATCGAATGGTTTCATAATCATGGAGCGTCATTGAAAGTCCACAGGAGTTATCCATGAACACCCTTTTGAAAGAAATTGAGGTCCTAGGTGTCCACGAAAAACTGCAACTCGTGGAAGACTTGTGGGACAGCATTGATAAAGAACTCATGCCTCCCATGAGTGATGCCTTGAAGGCGGAACTGGACCGCCGCGCCGCGTGGGCAGATGCGCACCCTGGTTCGGGGACTTCGCTGCAAGACATTGCCTTGTCCCTGGGTGTCCGTTTGTGAAATTTGCCGTCGTATTTGAAGCCAGCGCCAGAGATGACTTGCTTGCGGCCTTCCATTGGTACGAGGCCAGACAGTCGGGGCTGGGTGAAGAGTTTTTGCGCAGCGTTGCGGCGGTAGAAGAAGCCTTGGCTCGAAACCCCGAGCGCTACCCCTTGGCCAATGCACCTTATCGCAGTGCCAAACTCCGCAAATTTCCGTACGGCTTGCACTACCGAATTGTCGGGGAGAAAATTTCCATTCTTTCCTGTTTGCATTTTCGTCAGAGCCCTGAGCGCTGGCCAGGAAATTAGCCATGTTGATTGACTTCTTCTACACCCTGCGTTCGGCCAAATTGCCGGTCTCGGTCAAGGAATACCTGATGCTGCTCGAGGCGCTGCAGGCCGGCGTGGTCGGGCCCAACAGCGGCAAGGGGGAGGACGGCGAGACCGGCGAGGGCGAGGACGGCCGCACAGGCGAAGGCGCCTGGAAAATCGACGACTTCTACTACCTGAGCCGCACGGTGCTGGTGAAGGACGAAAAACACTACGACAAGTTCGATCGCGCCTTCGCGGCCTACTTCAAGGGTGTGGAGATGATTGCCGACTTCACCAAGGACATTCCGCTGGAGTGGCTGCGCAAGAACCTGGAGCTCGAGCTCAGCCCCGAAGAGAAAGCCAAGATCGAGAAGATGGGCTGGGACGAGCTCATGGAAACGCTGAAAAAGCGTTTCGAAGAGCAGAAAGAGCGCCATGAAGGCGGCAGCAAGTGGATAGGCACGGGCGGCACCTCGCCCTTCGGCGCCAACGGCTTCAACCCGCAGGGCATACGCATCGGCCAGGAGAAAAGCCGCAACAAAAGCGCGGTGAAAGTCTGGGACCAGCGCGCCTACAAGGACTACGACGACACCCAGGAGCTGGGCACGCGCAACATCAAGGTGGCGCTGCGCCGCCTGCGCAAGTTTGCGCGTGAAGGCCATGTCGAGGAACTGGACCTGGACGACACCATCCGCTCCACCGCGGCCAACGCCGGCTGGCTGGACATCAAGATGGTGCCGGAGCGCCACAACAACGTGAAGGTGCTGCTGTTGATGGACGTGGGCGGCACCATGGACGAACACATCAGCCGCGTCGAAGAGCTGTTCTCGGCCACCAAGACCGAGTTCAAGCACATCGAGTTTTACTACTTCCACAACTGCGTCTATGACTTCATGTGGAAGAACAACCGGCGCCGCTTCAGCGAGAAGTTTGCGACCTGGGACATCATCCGCAAGTACAACAAGGACTACAAGCTGATCTTTGTGGGCGACGCGACCATGAGCCCTTACGAAATATTACAACCGGGCGGCAGCGTCGAATACAACAACGAGGAAGCCGGCGCCGAGTGGATGCAGCGGCTGACCAACGCCTTCCCGAAATTCGTCTGGATCAACCCCGAGCCGCAAGGCGTCTGGCAGTACCGCCAGAGCATCAGCGTGATGCAGCAGCTGGTGAACCAGCGCATGTACCCCCTGACCATCAAGGGGCTTGAAGAAGCCATGCGGCTGCTCTCCAAGTAAACTGGAAATGTGCCTCACTCCTGTCTCTGCCGCACGCATTGGGCGCCTGTCCGGTCCTTGATCGCCGCACCCTTCGCCTCCCTTTTCCTTGTCCTGGCCACGGCCGCCGCAGCGCAGCCGGCTGCGCCCGTGCCATCGGCACCACCGATGGAAGTCAACACCTCGCCCGCCTCGGGCGTGACGCAAACCGCACCCGCCCCCGCCGCCCCACCCGCCAGCGTGGCGCCGCCGCCCACGCCGGCAGGCTCGGTCGGGCCGACGCAGGCGCAGACCGAAGTCACCGCCTTCGACATCGAGGTGCGCGCGCCCGACGGCGTGCGCGAGTTACTGGAGCGCCACCTGGAACTGCAGCGCTACCGCGCGGTGACCGACCTCGACGATGCCGAGCTGGCCCGCCTGATCGTGCTGGCCGAACGCAATGTGCGCAACCTGGTGGGCACGCTGGGTTACTTCAGCCCCGTGGTCCGCATCACCCAGGAAGGGGCGGCCGCGCAGCACCCCCGCATCGTGATTGCCGTCACACCCGGCGAACTGACCCGCATCCAGGACGTGGCCATAGCTTTCGCGGGTGACATCGCCGCGTCGCCCGATGCCGACGCAGTGGCGCAGCGCGAAGAAATCCGCAGCGACTGGCGCCTGCCCGTCGGCCAGCGCTTCACCCAGGACAACTGGGACAGCGCCAAAACCCAGGCCTTGCGCGGCCTGGTGGCCAGGCGTTACCCGGCCGGCCGGCTGGCCGACAGCCTGGCCGACATCGACCCCGCCACCCAAAGCGCAAACCTGTCGCTGAGGCTTGATTCCGGACCGCTGTACCGGCTGGGGCCCATGCAGGTCAGCGGCATCCAGCGCTACGACCCGCTGCTGGTGCCGCGGCTGGCACGCCTGCCGCCCGGCTCGGTGTATGACCAGAACCGGCTGGTCGAAGCTCAGCAGCGCCTGGCCGCCAGCGGTTATTTCGACTCGGCCGCCATTTTTGTGGACCCCGACAGCGACCCGGCGGCCGCGCCCGTGCAGGTGCAGGTGCGCGAGGCATTGCTGCAAAAGGTCGTGCTGGGCGTGGGCATCACCACCGACAGCGGGCCGCGCGCGTCGGTGGAACACACGCACCACCGCGTGCCGGGCATCGGCTGGCGTGCGGTCACCAAGCTGCAGCTGGAGCGCAAGTCACCGTTTGCGCAGACCGAATGGACCGCCATACCCGATGACGGTGGCTGGCGCTGGGGCGCGCTCGGCCGGGTCGAACGCCTGGACGATGACGAGCTGGTCACCCGCGCGCAACGCCTGCGTTTCGGCCGCTCGCAGGCCGGCGACCGCATAGACCGCAACATCTACCTGCAGTACGACCGCGCGAACGTGCAGACCAGGCGAGCGGCCGCCCTGACCGCCAGCGACGTCGGCGACGGCTCGGCCCTGAGCGCCAACTACGTCTGGACCGGCCGTTATTTCGACAGCCTGCCGTTTCCCAGCAAGGGTTACGGCCTGGGTTTTGAACTCGGTGGCGGCGTCACGCTGGGCAATGAACGCAAGCCTTTCCTGCGCACCACCGGGCGCTGGCTGGGCGTGAAATCGCTGACGAATGGCCGGCTCGCCCTGCGTGCCGAAGCCGGCGCCGTGGTGGCCGCCGACTCGGCGCGCATCCCCGCCACACAACTGTTTCGCACCGGCGGCGACAACACTGTGCGTGGTTATGGCTACCGCGACATCGGCGTCGAGCGCGCCAGCGGCGTGACCGGACCGGGCCGCTACCTGGCGGTCGGCAGCGTGGAATGGCAACGGCCGATACGGCGCAACGGCCTGCCCACCGAATGGGAACACACCTTGTTTGTCGACGCCGGCTCAGTGGCCGAACGGCCCAAGGACCTTCATGCCAAGGTCGGTGTCGGCACGGGCGTGCGCTGGCGCAGCCCGATCGGGCCGCTGCAGATTGACCTGGCCTATGGCCTGGCACCCAAAAAACTGCGGCTGCACATGAGTGTGGGTTTTGTTTTCTGATGGCCATGGCCGACACCGCCCCCACTACCGCCTCCGCACCCACGGCTTCCAGCCGCAAGCCGCCACGCCGCTGGCGCACCGCGCTGGCCGCCACCGGTGCTGCCTTGCTGGCGGTGCTGCTGTCCGCCCTGGCCTGGCTCTGGTGGTGGTCGGGCACCGAAGGCTCTCTGGCCTACGCATTGCGCTGGGCCGCCGTCTCGCAGCCGCTCAGCGCCGAAGGCGTGAGCGGCTCGCTGCGCGCCGGCGGCCAGGTGCAGACACTGCGCTGGCAGCAGGAGCGCCTGCAACTCGTCGCCAGCGATGTCCAGTTGCGCTGGCAACCGCTGTCACTGCTCTCGGGAACGCTCCGGCTCGAGCGCCTGGCCGCAGCCAGCCTGACGGTGGATGACCAGCGCCCGCCGGCGGAAGCCGCCGCCGGTCCGCCGGCATCGGTGGCGCTGCCCTTTCGCATCACCCTGGAGGAACTGGCGATAGACCGGCTGCTGTGGCTGGGCCCGCCCGCGCTGGAGGCCAAAGCCATCCGCGCGCGTTATGCCTTTGACGGCGTGCACCACCAGGTCGAACTGGCGAATGCAGACTTCGCCGACGGGCGTTACACCGGCCGCGCCACCCTGCTCGCCACCGGCGCGCTGACGCTGGACGCCGCGATGTCGGGCGTGCTCGAAGCCGCCGTGCCGGGCAGCGCGGCCCGCCTGCCCCTGGCGTTTCAGGCCACGGCCAAAGGCCCCCTGGCCGAACTGCAGGCCAGCGGCGAACTCAAGCAACTCAGCGCACCGGCCCGCCCCGGCGACACGCCGCAAGCCAGCGCCACAGCGCGCATCACGCCCTGGGCCGCGCAGCCCCTGCCGCAGGCCGATGCCACCTTTGTCGCGCTGGACCTGGCCAGCCTCTGGCCGGGCGCACCGCAGACCGGGCTCAGCGGCAGCCTCAGCGTGCGGCCCGACAGCCGCCGCAGCGACGCCTGGCAGCTGCAGACCGACGTCAAGAACAGCCTGCCCGGCCCCTGGGACCAGCAGCGCCTGCCGCTGGACAAGCTGCAGGCCGAAGGCGAGTGGCGCGGCGGCGTGGCCATGGTGCGCAGCCTGCAGGCCCGGCTCGGCGGCGGCGAGATCACGGCCAGCGGCCAGTGGTCGGAGGCGACCCCGGCCACCGTCCCGTCCACAACGCCCACGACGCCCGCGGCGGCTGGCGCGCAGGACTGGCAGGTGCAGGCCACGCTAAAAAACATCAACCCCGCCGCGCTGCACACCCAGCTGGCGGCGCTGCCGGTGGACGGGCGCGCCGACGTCAAGGGGCAAGCAGGCGCCATCGTTTTTGATGCCGGCCTGGCCGCCAGCGGAAAAACCGCCGCCCCTCCCGCCCGTTCCACCCGTACCACCAACGGCGCGCTGGCCGCCTTGCGCCTGCGCGACGCGAGCGCCACCGGCCGCTGGGCGGGTGACACACTGACGCTGTCGACACTGCAGCTGCGCACCGACGACGCCGAACTGGCCGGCACGCTGGAAGTGCAACCCGCCGCCCGCAGCGGCAAGGGCCGGCTGGACCTGACCGCGCCCGGCCTGGCCGCCCAGGTACAGGGTGAACTGCAGGCCACACGCGGCGCCGGCAAGCTCAGCCTGCGCGGCCGCGATGCGGCCCAGGCCCTGCGCTGGCTGCAGCGCCTGCCCGGCGCGCCGGTCGCCTTGCAACAGGCGTCAGCCAGCGGCAGCGCCGAACTCCAGCTCAGCTGGCAAGGCGGCTGGCGCGACCCGGCGCTGCAGGCCAGCCTGAGCCTGCCCGCGCTGGACTGGCGCAACAGCGCCGCCCCTGCCAACATATCCGCCAACAAAACCACCACGCCCGCAAGCCCCGCGGCCCCTGCCGGTGTGCTGCAGTTCCGCGCGATCCAGGCCACGCTGTCCGGCCGCCTGAGCCAGGCCGAGCTCAAGCTCCAGGGCCGGCTGGAACAACAGCAGCGCCGCTACGCCCTGCAACTGGCCGCCAGCGGTGGCCGCAGCGACCCCGCCCCGGCCAGCCTCGCCGCGTGGACCACGGCGCCGTGGCAGGCCCTGGTGCAGCAACTGCAGGTGTCGGTCGAAGACCCGGCCCTGGGCGCCGGTGCCTGGCGCCTGGCCACGCAGAAAGCGGTGCCGCTGAAGTGGACGCCAACATTGGCCGGCGGCGCGCTGGAAGCCGGCGCCGGCCAGGCCCTGCTGACCGCACCCGCACGCGCGGCTGCGGCCGGCCCCGCTTCACAAGCCACACTGGCCTGGCAGCCTGTGCGCTGGCGCGCCGGCGAGTTGCTGACCGCCGGCACCCTCACCGGCCTGCCGCTGGCCTGGCTGGAGCTTGTCGCCGGCCCGCAGCTGGCGGGCGCGGGCCTGGCCGGTGACCTGGTGTTTGACGGCCAGTGGGACGCCGCACTGGGCAACACCCTGCGCCTGCAGGCCAGCCTGACCCGCAGCCGCGGTGACCTCACGGTGCAGGCCGAAACTGCGCAAGGCAGCGCCACACGGGTCGCCGCTGGTGTGAAGGAAGCGCGCCTGACACTCGACAGCCAGGGCGACGCGCTGACCCTGGGCCTGCGCTGGGACAGCGAGCGCGCCGGCAGCGCCGACGGCCAGCTCACCACGCGGCTGGCTAGAAGCAGCACAGGCTGGGCCTGGCCGGCAGACGCACCCCTGAACGGCCGCCTGCGCGCGCAGCTGCCGCGCATCGGTGTGTGGTCGGTGCTGGCGCCGCCCGGCTGGCGGCTGCGCGGCTCGCTGGCGGCGAATGTCGCCCTCAGCGGCAACCGCGCCGCGCCGCAACTGGCCGGCACGCTGCAGGCCGACGATCTGGCGCTGCGCTCGGTGGTGGACGGCATCGAGTTCGGCAAGGGCACGCTGCGCGCCACCCTGGACGGCACCCGCATGCGTATCAGCGAGTTCACCCTGCAAGGCGCCGGCGGCCAAGGCACGGGCGGGCTGCTGCGCGCGCAGGGCGAAGCCGGCTGGATCAATGGCAAGCCCGAGGTGCGGCTGGACGCCAAGCTGGAACGCCTGCGCGCCAGCCTGCGCACCGACAGAGAGCTCACCGTGTCGGGCGACATCCAGGCCAGCCTGGTCGGCCGGGCCGCGTCGCTCACCGGCCGGCTGCTGATCGATCAGGCGCGCATCCTGCTGCCCGACGAAAGCACGCCGCAGCTCGGCGACGACGTGGTGGTGCGCAGCAGCAGCGGCGCGGCCGCCGGCAAAAAAGCGCCGGCCGAGGCCCATGCGCCGGCAGCCGCACCCGCCGGCCAGGACGGCCGCAGCCTGAACCTGGCGGTGCAGATCGACCTGGGCCAGGACTTCCGCATCCGCGGCAAGGGACTGGACACCCGCGTGCAAGGCACGCTCGCGCTCAGCGGTGAATCCCTGGGCAGCGCGCGCCTGAACGGCACGGTGCGCACCGTGGGCGGGCAATACCGCGCCTACGGCCAGCGCCTGGATGTCGAACAGGGACAACTGCGTTTTACCGGCGCCATCGACAACCCGACGCTGGACATCCTGGCGATACGCCCCAACCTCACGCAGCGCGTGGGTGTGCAGATCACCGGCACCGCCCTGCTGCCGCGCGTGCGCCTGTACGCGCAGCCCGAGCTGTCCGATGCCGAGAAACTGTCCTGGCTGGTGGTGGGCCGCGCCTCGGCCAGCGGCGGCGCCGAAGCCGCGCTGCTGCAGCAGGCGGCGATTGCGCTGCTGGGCAGCAAGGCCGGCGGCATGTCCGGCGGACTGGCCGCTTCGCTGGGGCTGGACGAGCTGTCTTTCCGCGGCGCATCAAGCAACGCCGACGGCAGCGCCGCGCAAGGCGCTGTCACCCTGGGCAAACGCTTTTCGCGCAACTTCTATGCGGCCTACGAACGCAGCCTGTCAGGCGCACTCGGCACGCTGTACCTGTTTTACGATTTGTCGCAGCGCTTCACGCTACGGGCCGAAGCCGGCCAGCAAAGCGCGGTGGACCTGATCTACACCGTGCCCTTCGATTAGGGCAAGCACCTGCCAGCTATTGATAGATCAAGGTTTCAAGATATTGGACAAATTAGGCAAATTTACACCTCTGTTTCAGCAATATCAAAAGAAGCAGACAGATGACGTTCCACCGGCTCGAGGGTGTCCAGAATTTTGTGTGAACGGAGCGAGCGTTAATTTTTAAGAGGGCACGCTGCGGCATGACCACAACACCTTGTCCACTCGGTTCTGGATGTATTGCGCAACGCCTTCCAATTCAAGCGCCAGCTTTCCGTGGGGGCCCGCCCAGTAGCTCCGGAAATCGCTGTTTGACATGCCCTCTTTCCGGGCCAGCAGCGTCATGCGTTTCATGGCTTCTCCTTCACGACCTGGGCTCGGTCATCTGAAGCGAAGCATGTTCAGACAATCCGGTGCTCCTTCACCAGAAAGGCGGTGATCTCCGAGAGAAACGTTTTCGCGTGCGCCATCGTGCGTTGCCCGGCCTCGGAAGAAAACGCCGTTTCGAGCGTCTCTTCGGATTCGAACCACAGCTCCACGATGCCGTCCATGGGCAGCTCCTTGTAGTCGCACGGCGTCCCTTTGACCCGCTCTCGTTCGATGATGACGTTCTGCCGATACGCGCTGACCCCCGGCATCTTCTTCACGAACTCGCCATGCACGCACCATTCGTGGCGGAAGTCCGCCTCGGACATGCCGTCCGGACGGCGCAATGTGGAAATTCGCTTGAGTAGCCGGGCTCTTTGGGGATCCTCCGGCAGGGGAATGACCACCTGCTGTTCAGCCGTGACGATGAGGAGCTGGTCAATGAACTTCGCCTCGTCGGCGATCAAGGCCGCGGCAAAACTGCCATCGTTGAACGCATGGTGGGCCGATGCGGAATCGTCAAACCACAGTTGGGAGAACCCGTCAAAGTTCCAAGGTCCTCGCGCAAAGTCGATGCCCCGCTGCTGTCGGTCGACCACATGGTTCTGCCAATACTCACGCAGGTTCGACAATCCGGACCTGACCAGCGGGCCGTGGTTCTGAAGCCAGTAGTTCTGGAATTGAGGGGTGTCGAGCGAGCTCAACTTGTTGAGCAATCCAAGACGGACTTTCATGTTTTTTTCTGAAGGGTTGAAATAGCGTGCGATGTATCTTTCGCCGCTTCGAGAAACTGACGCAGTGCGGGGGCTCGCTTGGCGAGCCAGACACCATGGCGGATGGGCCATCGCTCGAAACCTGGGTCAGCGCCCAGGGCGATGGCGGCGTGGTGCGACCAATAGGGGTCGAGCAGCGCCTCCCGTCCGAGTGCAACCAGATCGGCTTTGCCTTCTTCGAGAATCGCCTGCGCCTGATGGGCATCCACGATCATTCCCACGGCCTGCGTCATCACCTGCGCTTCATGGCGAATCCTCTCGGAGAACGGAACCTGAAAACCCAGGCCGCGCGGAACAGGCAATGCGCGGGTCTCTTCGGTCAGCCCTCCCGAGGAGCAGTCGATGACATCGACGCCGCAGGCTTTGAGCTCTTTCGCCAACACGACCGAGTCGTCCAGCGACCAGCCGTCCACCGTGCCATCCACGGCAGACAAGCGACAGAACAGCGGCTTGGGCGTGGGCCACGCTATCCGAACTGCACGAGCAACGTCGAGCGCCAGTTTCATGCGCTTCCAAAGGCTTCCACCCCAATCGTCCTGGCGCTGGTTCGAGCTGGGGGACAGGAAGCTGGCCACCAGATAGCCATGCCCAAAATGCAACTCGACCACATCGAAACCAGCGCGTTCTGCTCGCACCGTCGCATCCACGAAACTCTTCACCACGGCCGCGATGCCGCTCTCGTCCAACACGTCTGGGGCCGACCACCCCGGCCCCGCGGGAATGGCGCTGGGACCCAGCCGCTCCCAGGGCTCTTCGTCGCCCGCCATGCTGTCAGGGCTGAGCGCCGCACCGCCATCCCACAGCGGTTGGCTGCCGGACTTGCGCCCTGCGTGCGCCAGCTGAACACCGATCGCACTGTTGTTCGCATGAACGAAGTCAACCACCGCTTTCAGCGGTTCGACCTGGCTGTCCTTCCAGAGGCCCAGATCGGCCGTGCCAATCCGACCGCGTGGATCCACCGCGGTGCTCTCGGTCAGAATCAGACCTGCGCCACCCAGCGCAAATTTTCCAAGGTGAACCATGTGCCAGGGCGTTGCATGCCCGCGGTCAGCCGCGTGCTGGCACATGGGGGAAATCACGATCCGGTTGCCCAGCTCGAGTTCGCGCAGCTTCAGAGACTGAAATAGCAGGGGGGTGGTTTGTGTCATGAGAGCCAAGGTTCAAGGCGCGGGCGCCGTTGTTGCAGAAGGAGGCTTCGTACCCAGGTAGGTACCCGCCATCACGGCCAAAAATCCACCGAGATGCCATGCCGTGAGTCGTTCATCCAACACGACCGCGGCGAAGAAAATCCCGAAGACAGGCACCAGGTACAGAAAGACCGAAGTTCTTGCGACGCCAATCCGACTGATGGCGTGATTCCAGACCAGGTTGGAGACGGCGGTGGCAAAAACACCTGAGAAGAGAATGAGGGCCCATTGCCTCGCATCGGGAACCGCCGTTGCAGCGACCTGTCCAAAGGACGACAGGGAAGCGTGAACAACGAGCAAGGACGTTCCGATGACGTAGATCACCCAACTGATCGTGACCGTATGGAGATGACGAGCCAGGCGTTGTACGAGCGCGCCACCCGTTGCAAAGCTCAGCACGGACGCCACCAGCATCAGGTCGCCCACCCCCGCGCGAGACAAGCCGGCACCGGGGTGGCTCAGCACGACAGCTGCCACGCCACCAAAGCCCAAGAGGACTCCACAAATGCGTGGGCGCGTCAGCGGTTCACCAAATGCAATGGTGGCCAGAAGCGCCGAGAACAAGGGACTCAGCGCCATGATCAAGGCACCATTGGTTGCAGTAGAGCGCACCAGACCTTCGACAAACAGAACCTGGTTGGAGTACACCATGAGCACGGCACACACCACGAGGCCAAGCGTTCTTCTCCATGTGAACCCGGCCAGGCCGTAGCGCTTCCAGATCACGATCAACGTGAGTGCGACACACGCAACCACCATCCGCACAGCAGCAACGACAAGAGGATCGAGCGCGCCCGTCAAGACTTTGACGGCCGAAACGTTCACCCCCCAGACCGCCATGGCGATGATCAGGATGGACTGAACCGATGTGATCGGATGGGCTGTGGCGCTCATGGTTCAAAGACCCCCGCACCAGGGGACGCGCTGTCTCAATGCGTGCGCAAAAGCCATACCTAGAACAAGGACACCAGCCGCCGAAACGGCAAATGCGATCGTCAAGTCGTTTCGCATCAAAAGCCGAGAGACCGCCGATACACGTGCGCAGCAAGCCCGGTCTGCGCTTCGGCGTCGCCGTTGGCCGCCAGGGTGTGCATGCCTTCGATGAAGTCCGCGTTGGAGTTTTCAACGGGTAACGGCGACCAGCGCAAAGGTTCGGGTGCAAGCGCGATGTCCCGCGTTGCACCCGTTGTCCAGACCGACTGTGCAAAAGCCTGGTACCGCTCGACCAACACGGAGGGCTGGCGCCGGTACATCCAGGAGCGCCGGTTTTCATGGCGCGGCGCCGTGAATGCGGTGCCAGAGATCAGCTCTGGATAGAGGTCGAGGGGCGCAAGTTGCGGGCTGTTCCGACCCTGCGGCAATGCGCCAGCGACAGCCTCGGTGGCGTACTCGTTGCCAAAACCACTCTGGTAGCGGCGGTCGGCTATTGCTTGCTTCGTCATGAAGTACTCTTCCTGAAACACCGGCCGACTCGCGGGCCAAGTCAACCCTCGTCGCGTCAGCCTTCTAGCGTCTTCCACATCTCAACATCGCGTTCTGCCGTCCAGATGCGCGGGTCTGTGTACTTGGTTGCCTCGTCGTAGCAGCGCGTCACGTCGAACGGCATGCAGTGGTCGAAGATCACCCAGTGGCCGTACTTTGGCTTCATGGCAGCAAACGTGTCCTTGTAGACAGCATTGAGGTCCTTGCCTGCGGCGACACCTTTTTGCACGTTGGCGTACACATCGGCGATGAACTCACGCGTGCCGGCAAGACCCCTGGCGACTTCATCGGGGGTTGTCAGTGCAGCGCCACGACCTGGAACGAGCACCTCGGGATTGAGAGCCGCCAGGTTGTCGAGCGTCTGTGGCCAGTCCTTGAAGTACGCGTCGCCTGCATAAGGCGTCGCATCGAACTCGACCAGATCGCCGCTGAGCAGCGCTCGTTCCTGTGGGAGCCACACCACGGTGTCGCCCTTGGTATGTCCACGGCCCAGTTGCAGCAACTGCACCTCGAGCTTGCCCAACCACACGGTCATCTTCCCCGTGAAGGTCATGGTGGGCCAAGTGAGTCCCGGCGGCACTGTCTCGACGTTCTGGAACAACCGCGGGAAGCGTCCGATTTCGCTCGCCTTGTCCTGTTCACCACGTTCGACGATCAGGTCGTACGTGTCCTGGCTGGCGAGAATGTGGTCGGGTTTGTAGGCCTCAGCACCTAGGACGCGAACCGCGTGGTAGTGCGTGAGGACCACATACTTGATGGGCTTGTCCGTCACTTCGCGAATGCGTCGCACCACATCGGCGGCCATGGCGGGAGTGGCCTGGGTGTCAGCGACCAGCACCGCGTCGTCGCCAATGATGATGCCGGTGTTCGGATCGCCCTCGGCCGTGTAGGCCCAGGCATGCTCGGATATCTGGCTGAAGGTGACCTTCTTTTCCTCAAGGTCGGCCTGGCTGGCGAATTTCTTGGTGGAGTTCATGGTTGGCTCTTTGAAAGGGGTGGGTAAAACGGTCAATGCGTGCCCAGGTAGGCCGCCTTGACCTTCGGATCGTTGAGAAGCTCGCGGCCCGAGCCTTCGAGCGTGATGAAGCCTGTTTCCAGCACATAGGCGCGGTCGGCGACGCCGAGCGCCTGCTTGGCCATCTGCTCGACCAGCAGGATCGTCAAGCCGGATGCACGCAACTGGCGAATGGCGTTGAAGATGTCCTTGATGATCAAAGGTGCCAGTCCCAGAGAGGGCTCATCCAGCAACAGCAGGCGCGGTTCACTCATCAGGGCACGCGCGATCGCCAGCATCTGTTGCTCTCCGCCTGAGAGCGTCCCGGACAGCTGATCTTGGCGCTCACGCAAGCGGGGGAAGCGATTGAATTCGCGCTCGATGGCCGCCTCCATTGCACCCGCATCCTTCTTGCGTGAATAGCCACCGAGCATCAGGTTCTCGCGAACCGTCTGATCAGCGAACACGCCCCGACCCTCGGGCGACATGGCCACACCCAAACCAACACGCTGATGCGCCCGCACGTTCGCAACGTCGTTGCCGTCAATGAGTATCCGGCCACCGGCCAGCGGCTCCAGGCCACAAATGCTTTTGAGCAGAGTGCTCTTGCCAGCGCCGTTCGCGCCGATGATCGTGACGACTTCGCCCTGCCGGACTTCAAGGCTCACGCCTTTGACCGCCTCGATGGCCCCGTAGGCCACCTTGACTGATTCAAGTTTCAACATGTTCTTCTCCCCCCTTCTGCCAAAGCCACTTCGGGCTCATCGACACCCAGGTAGGCCTCGACAACACGGGGGTTGCCTTGCACCTCAGCGGGCTTGCCTTCCGCGATCTTGATCCCGTAATCCAGAACGATCACGTGATCGGAGACGGACATCACGAGGTCCATGTGGTGCTCCACCATGAGGATGGTGACGCCGCATTTCCCGATACGGACCAGCAACTGCCCTAGCTCGGCGGTCTCCTGTGGATTGAGGCCCGCCGCCGGTTCGTCAAGCAAAAGCAGTTGCGGTTCGGTCGCGAGTGCACGCGCCAGTTCAACGCGTCGCTGCAGACCGTAGGGCAAGCTACCAGCCTCGTTGTGCGCCAGGTGCAGGATGCCGACCAGTTCGAGCAGTTGCAGCGCTCTCGCACGGGTTGCGGCCTCTTGTTTCTGTGCACTGGGCAGCGCTGCGAGTGAGGCGAGGAAGCCGTTCGTCATCCGGCTGTGACGGCCCAGCATGACGTTGTCCAACACCGAGAGATCGGCAAACAGGCGCAGGTTCTGAAAGGTGCGCCCCATGCCAAGGCAGCAAATCGTGTGCACCGGCCGGCCCGACACCTCCTGCCCCAGGAATCGGATGGAGCCTTCAGTGGGATCAATCAGACCTGTGAGCATATTGATCATGGTTGTCTTGCCCGCACCATTCGGTCCGATCAACGCGTGGATGTGTCCCCGCTTCAACTTGAACGACACGTCCTGCGCCGGTTTCACGCCACCGAAGTTTTTGGTCACGCCCGTCACCTCGAGCAGTTCACCGGTGCCGTCGGGTCCGATGCGCGTTGGCGTGCTCGTTGTACCAGCAGATTCGGGCGCCTTGCTTGGCCGTCGGAACCATTTTCCGAACAGTCCCGTCACGCCTCCCGGCATCACGTAAAGCGCAAAGAGTAGCAAGAAGCCATACAGAAAATGCTGAGCCGATGGCCAGCGCGCCAACATCGCGTCGACCAGGGTGAGGACAATTGCGCCGACCAATGGCCCATACGTTGAGCCGGCTCCGCCAAAAAGCACGAGCAGTAAGATGAAGATCGACAGGTGGAAGGTGATGAAGTCGGAGTTGATGTACTGGTTCTGCTGAGCTACCAGTGCACCCGCAACGCCGCAGGTGACCGCAGCCACCACGAACGCAATCACCTTGGCTCGATACACGCGAACACCCACCGAAGACGACGCGATCTCATCGGCCTGCAATGACAACAGTGCACGCCCGAATCGGCCCTTCAGCAGGTTGCGCAGCAAGAGGTGGGTGACCGCACAGAGGACGATGCCCAACCACACCCACTGCACCGAGGTCAATGGCTGGTCATTCCATGTCAGAGGCTTGATGCCATAGATGCCTTGCGCACCGCCGAAGACCTCGGTCCATTCCCCTACGAGCTTTTCCACCACGATGCCGAAGGCCAACGTCACCATGGCCAGGTAGGGCCCACTGACGCGAAGCGATGGCAAGGCTATCAATACGCCGCAGACGCCGGAGACGACCGCTGCCGCAGCGAGAGCCAGCCAGGGATTCATGTCGGCACGGGTTGTCAGCAACGCAACGGCATAGGCGCCCGCCGCGAAAAGGCCCGCCTGGCCCAGTGACTTTTGCCCGGCATAGCCCACCAGCACGTTCATGCCTGCAGCGCAGAGATAGTACACACACATCATGAAGACGATGCGCAGGTAGTAGTCGTTGCCGAGCATAGAGGTGACGCCGAACAGCGCAGCCACAACCAGCAAGACGGCCAGGGGATGTCGAGCGTGCTTCATACCTTTTCCACCATCCTCTTGCCAAACAGGCCGGTCGGGCGGAAAGCAAGCACCAGAATGACGAGGGCAAACACCGCCACCTCGCGCCACTGGGCTTGCCAGAGGTTGACGAGCGATTCGAACACGCCTAAAGCGAATCCGCCGATGACGCAGCCTCGCGGATTGCTCAATCCGCCAATCATGGCACTCGAAAACCCTTTGAGACCGACCGCCAAGCCCATGAAGAGCGAGGCCTGAGCAATGGGCGCCAGAAGGAATCCTGAAATCCCTGCCAACGCCGAACTGACCACAAAGGCCCAGATCATGACGGCATTAGTGTTGATGCCCATCAAGCTGGCAACGTTCCCATTGCTTGCCACTGCGCGCATGGCCTTGCCCACCATCGTGCGGTTCATCACCCAGTCGAAGCCGATCATGATGACAACGGCCACAACGAGCATGAGGATCTCCTGCGGTCGAACGCCAACCCCCAACATACGAATTACCGAATCGCCGAAGGGTCCCGGGACGACCACAGGCTTTGGGCCCCAGATCGCCAGCCCGATGCTTTGCAGGATGACCCCGAAGCCCAGTGTGCTCATGACCCACGCCATGCCGGGGCGACCAGCAAAGGGTCTCACACCAATTACATAGAGCAGCCAGCCGAGTAGACCCATGACACCCAGGGCAGCAGCGAGAGCCAGCAGTTGAGCGCTCGCACCAGGCACTGTTTCACCAAATGTGGTCGAGGTCACGGGTACGCCAATCATCAGGAAGAGCGCACTCATTCCGATGAAGGCACCCGCCGACACAAACTCGCCGTGCGAGAAGTTGAGGGTCTTGGTGGTGGTGAACGTGATGCTGAATCCCAACGCCACCAATGCATAGGCACCGCCCACAGCAAGTCCGCTGATGATCGCTTGCAAGAGCGCTTCGGCCATGTTGATCTCTCCTTCTGATCCCGAGGCCTTTTGAAGCCCCAGGACCTGTATCTACCGTTTATTGTTTGAAGTCACTGGCCGCGAACGACATGATCAGCTTGTCGGTGTACGGCATCAATTTCCCATCCTTCCAGCGGATCCACACCAGATCCTTGGCGGTCAGCGCGTCGTGGTTCGTCTTGCTGAAAGGCTTGTTATAGGACTTGAGCACACCTTGCACCGGCGTATTCAGGTCTTCAAGCGCCACTCGAACTGCAGAACCGTCCGTGGACTTTGCCTGTTTGACTGCTTCGGCATAGATCAGGACCGAGTCGTAGCCATGCAGCGCGAATGAGAAGGAGCTGGGCGCCTTCAACTTCGAGCCGATACGACCGAACAGCTTCTCCTGAACGGGCGTACGGGTCTCGCTCACAGTCCGCATGAAGAGCGGCTTCTCGGCCAGAGTCTTGCCGGCTGCATCGTAGAAGGTGATGTTGTCGGCTGCCCAGGATGTCAGAGTCAGCGGGAAGTAGTTGATCTTCTCCATGCTGCGCACCAACTGCGCGATGGGTGTGCCTTGTGCCCATACGACCAGCGTATCGACGCCGGCAGCCTTCATCTTGTTGAGCTGCGAGGTCATGTCGGTATCACCAACACCGAAGCGCTCGGTCCCTGCCGGCTTGATCCCCTGGAGTTCCGCAATCTCTTGCATATCCTTGAGACCACCCTGCCCGTAACCCGTGGTTTCTGCCATGAGCCCGATCACTTTCGATTGAGCAGCGTTCTTCTTGACATACGCCATCAGCGAAGCGACCTGTTCCCGATCGACCATCGACACACGGAACATGTAGTTCTCTGCGCCAGGGCTCATGGCTTTGGTGATGTCAGTACCAGATGCCACGTTGCCGATCACCGGCGTTTTCTTCTGGTTCGCGATGTGCTTCCACGCCATCGCATTGCCCGAATTGGTAGGGCCGAACACGGCGGCAACCTTCTCGTTGTCAATCAGATCGCTCATGTTTTGAATTGACTTGGGCGGTGCGGACGTGTCATCCCGGGTCACCAACATCAGCTTGCGACCTAGCAGGCCGCCCGCTGCGTTGATGTCCGCAATGGCCGCCTCCATGCCAAGAACAGCTGCGTGGCCGCTCTGAGCAGAAGGTGAGGCAGAAAGGTCGCCGTTGTAGCCCAACTTGATGTCCTGGGCGGAAGCACCCACCGAAACGGCCGAGAGAGCCGCAACGGTCAGTAGTCCTGCGCAAAGTTTTGTAAGTTTCATGTTGTCTCCTTGGTTGAAAAAAGCGATTGCACGAAATGTGCGGGAACGTCCGCGACCTGCCGTCAGACCGCCAGGAACCCGCCATCCACGGGCAGCGTGATGCCGGTGACGTAGCGGGACATGTCGGATGCCAGAAAAATGACTGGCCCCACAAGGTCTTCCGTTTGCCCTACACGACCCATGGGAATGCGGGTCATGAACGACTCCAGACGTGTCGGGTCTGCCCTCGTGGCTGCCGTCATTGAGGTCTCGATGACCCCGGGCGCCAAGGCATTGACACGGACACCTGCTGGCGCGAGCTCCTGCGCCAGCGACTGAGTGAACATCTTGATCGCGCCCTTCGACGGCGAGTAGCCCAGGCTGGCGGCCTGGCCAGCGTAGGCAGCGATCGACGCGATGTTGATGATCGAACCCTTCCTGGCCTTGACGGCGGGCAGCCAGGCCATCGTCACGTTGAAGGTTCCATGGACGTTGACGTCAATGGTTTTCTTCCAGTTAGCCTCGGCGCTGTCGCTTGAAGTGGTCTCGCGAATGATGATCCCGGCGTTGTTGACAAGAAGGTCCACCGTTCCGATCTCCTTTTCGACGCGCTGCGCCAAGGCGCGGCAATCTTCAGGGGAAGTGACATCAAGCACAAAGGCCCATGCCTCGCCACCTTCGAGCCTCACCACCTTGGCAGTTTCCTCGACAGTGCTCTCGTTCACGTCCGTGACTATCACCTTAGCGCCGGCCTGTGCCAGACCGAGGGCGAGCGCCCGTCCGTTGCCTTGACCTGCCCCCGTGATCAAGGCCAATCGCCCCTGCAGTAAACGTGGCGCGACAGTTTCTGGGTACTTCATGCTGCCTCCATGCTGATGTTCTTGGTCACGCAGACTGACCGACTGCGACAGGCACTGGACGTTGAACCTGCAAACTGATTTTGACTGTGGCTTCGTTCTTTGCCAGCTGCATTCCTGCCACGTAGCCAAATGTCAGCGCTGGACCCAAGGTGATGCCCGCACCTGGGTAGTTGCCGCCCATCACGCTTGCCGCATCGTTGCCGACGGCGTACAGCCCGTTGATCGGCTTGCCCATGGAGTCGAGAACACGCGTGTTTTCGTCAGTCACCAAACCGGCGAAGGTGCCGATATCGCCCACGACCAACTTGATCGCGTAGTAGGGTCCCGTCTCCAACGGTGCGACGCAAGGGTTGGGCGTGATGAGCGCGTCGCCTTGATAGCGGTTGTAGGCTTTGCTACCCTTGCCAAAGGCTGGGTCCTGTCCGGTCTGTGCCGCCTTGTTGAACTCGTGCACCGTTGCTTGCAAGGTGGATGGCGCGATCCCGATTTGCTCAGCGAGTTGCTTCACGGTCGAACCACGCTTCAAGTAGCCACTGCGCAGATGGCGGCCAATGGGCAACGGCGCAGGAGCCACGCAGCCAAGACCGTAGTTCCTCAACGCCCTGTGATCGCACAAGAGCCAAGCGGACACTTC
Organism: Polaromonas sp.; assembly: GCF_029945925.1. Taxonomy (GTDB): domain Bacteria; phylum Pseudomonadota; class Gammaproteobacteria; order Burkholderiales; family Burkholderiaceae_C; genus Polaromonas. Next base: position 82,398 of record NZ_JAQSDN010000040.1, read on the forward strand.
GGGCTCGCCTTCACAGGCCTCTACCATGGCTTGAACGAAGTCGTGGTACGAGTTCCCCTCGTTTGCGAAGCGCTTCCCTTTGGGTGTGACTGAGATGACACCTGGTTTGGCGCGGTCGATGAAATGTGGCATCACGCCCTTGGTGCCATCGGTTCGGGTCGTGACAGACGTGGGCACCCATGCTGCAGCGTGCGGGATGGTCCCATCCACGCGCCCTCCGACCGACTCCGCCAGCTTCAGCCCATCGCCCGTGTTCGATTCTGGCGACGGGGAGAAATGTTCGTGGCCGGTAGGCGCATGCGGAAAGAGTTGTTTGCGGCGCTCAACGTCATGCGGAAAACCGCCACACGCCAGAACCACACCGCGCTTTGCAATCACACGGACAGACTTGCCCTCGTGCTGGACCACGGCCCCAACCACGCCGTCGTCTTCGACGAGCAGCTTCTTCACTGGCGACGACAACCAGACTGGAATGCCAAGGTCCATACCTGCTTTGGCAAGGCGTCCCGCCAAGGCGTTGCCATTGGTCAGCGTCATTCCCCGGCCATTGCCAAGCACGTCGAAGAAGTGCTTGGTCAAACGCTTCGTCACGTAGAGAAAGGACGTCGGCGACTTGAACGTGCGCATGAAGTGTTTGATCTCCGGTCCGGAGCCCAACATCATCCCGAACACAGTCAGTTCAGGCAGCGGCGGTGCAAGTTGCTTGATGTGTTTGCCGAGCTCTCGTCCGTCGAATGGGCGAGTGACCATCGAACGACCACCTGGCTGACCCCCAGGCGCTTCGGCGTGGTAGTCGGGGAAGACCCCAGGCATGTCGAACTGCACGCAGGTGTTCTTGGTGAAGAAGTCCACCGCCATCGGACCGTTTTCCAGAAACGCGTCGACGCGTTTTTCATCGAAGTGCGTCGTCGTCTCGTGCTTCAGGTACGCCTTTGCGGCGCCGGGCGGCTCCTTGATGCCTTGTTCCGTCGCCAAGCTGGTACCCGGAATCCAGAGCCATCCACCAGATCGCGCGGTCGTGCCGCCATAGAGAGCTTCCTTCTCTACCACCAGGACTTTGAGCCCTTGCGATGCGGCAGTGACTGCCGTGGCCATGCCGGACGCTCCGGTGCCAACGACAAGTACATCAACCGAGATGTCTTCCTGAGTCATGAAGTCTCCAATTTCTAGGTGCTGGCGCAGATTGTATTTGTTATCTGACTATTGTCAACGCGTTCGATACTATCATGTTGTATGATTTGATCAAATATATCTGTAATAGTCATGGTAAACCCTTATGGTTAAACTCCAACTTTCTCGTTCAGCGGTACCCCATATGGAAAAGAGCAGGCGCGGCATCCAGTCGATCGAGATCGGGATTGGCCTCTTGGTTCAGCTCGCTCGCCATGTGCGCCCCCTAGCGCTCAAGGACTTGGCGAAGGCCGCCGGCATGACTGCTGGGAAAGCGCACCCCTACATGGTCAGCTTCTTGAAAGTCGGATTTGTCACCCAGACTGACGCAGGGCACTACGAGTTGGGTCCCCTGGCGCTTCAGCTCGGGCTCAGTCGTTTGAGGCGGATGGACCCCGTCAAGGAAGCATCCCAATTGATCGAAGCGCTCGCCGCTGAGACAGGACAAAGCGTGGCCGTGGCCGTTTGGGGGAATCTGGGACCGACGATCGTGCGACTCGAAGAGCCGATCGAGCCATTGCACGTGAACTTGCGCACTGGCACCGTCATGTCGCTTGCCAACACCGCGACAGGTCGACTGTTCGCCGCATACATGCCACCAAAAACGGTCGAACGCCTGCTGGCCGACGAGCTCGCGCGTTTGAGTTATAGGACAGCCGCGGAGGCTGTCCTCCCTCACGAAACGTTTGAGCAATCACTGGCCGAGACACGCAAGCACGGCCTGTCACGATCGCTTGGCCAACCTATTCCGGGGATTGATGCCCTGTGCGCACCCGTCTTTGATCCCGAAGGTCACATCGTCCTGGGCATTCTCGTGATGGGACCTGCTGCGAGGTTTGACAGCGGTTGGGAAGGAACAATCGCCAAGCCGCTCCGGAAATGCGCACTTGAGATTTCTCGCCGGATAGGTGGCGGTGAAAGCCAGCAGGGCTGACGTCGCAAGCCAGTCTCTGGGCTGTACCTTCACTCGCAGACAAGCAGCCATCAGCACCGCCTCACCTACTTCCGCAACCGGTCGGGAGCACCCACGGTGGCCTACGGTGAACCTTCGTTCCGCGGCGCATCAAGCAACACCGACGGCAGCGCCGCACAAGGCGCTGTCACCCTGGGCAAGCGTTTTTCGCGCAACTTCTATGCGGCCTACGAACGCAGCCTGTCAGGGGCACTCGGCACGCTGTACCTGTTTTACGATTTGTCGCAGCGCTTCACGCTCCGGGCCGAAGCCGGCCAGCAAAGCGCGGTGGACCTGATCTACACGGTGCCCTTCGATTAGGGCAGGTGCTGGGAGGGGGTTTGAAAATGGTGCCCTTGGCAGGAATCGGACCTGCGACCTATCCCTTAGGAGGGGATCGCTCTATCCACTGAGCTACAAAGGCAGACGCGTAGTTTACCAAGGTGAACGGGCCGGCGCCGCCGGGCCGCGCCGCGGCGGGAAATCGCAAGCCATCCGGGGCGGGCGCCTGCCGGCTATCAACTGGCAGCCTTCAATTGCTATTTATTTGATAGCTGCTTGCGCAGGCAGCATAAGGGCTGGAGGCCAAAAACACTTGCAAGAATGACATGCAAGCCGTTTTCACCCCCACAGAGCCCAGCCAGGCCGGCAACCCCACTTTTTCCTGTAATCTCCCCGCACCGGGATGGTTTGCATCCCGATTCAGAAGATTCCGGGCATGTTTGAACAGACTTTCAAGAATATCGACGACATCCTGCACAAGGATGCCGGTTGCACCAGCGAACTCGACTACACCGAGCAATCCTCCTGGCTGCTGTTTCTCAAGTACCTGGCCTCGCTGGAAACCGACAAGGCCACCGAAGCCCAGCTCGACGGCAAGAAGTACAAAGCCATTCTCGACCCTGACTACCGCTGGGAAAACTGGGCCGCGCCCAAAACGCCCGATGGCAAGCTGGACCACAACGCCGCCCTGGTCGGCCCCGATTTGATCGAGTTTGTCAACGGCAAGCTCTTCCCTTACCTGCATGGCTTCAAGCAGCGCGCCACCGGGCCTGACACGATCGAGTACAAGATTGGCGAGATTTTTGGCGAGATCAAGAACCGCATCCAGAGCGGCTACAACCTGCGCGAAGTAATTGACCGGGTCGATGAACTGCGCTTCGGCACGCAGCAGGAAAAGCACGAACTCTCGCACCTGTACGAGGCCAAGATCAAGAACATGGGCAACGCCGGGCGCAACGGCGGCGAGTACTACACACCACGGCCGCTGATCCGCGCCATGATCCAGGTGACCGCGCCGCAGATCGGCGAGCGCATTTATGACGGCGCCGTGGGCTCGGCCGGATTTTTGTGCGAAGCCTTTGACTACCTGAGCGCCAAGCCCAACCTGAGTACCAAAGACCACCGCACGCTGCAGACCAGAACCTTTTACGGCAAAGAGAAAAAAAGCCTGGCCTACGTGATTGCGATCATGAACATGATCCTGCACGGCATCGAAGCGCCCAACATCATCCACGCCAACACGCTGGCCGACAACATTCAGGACATCCAGGACAAGGACCGCTACGACATCGTGCTCGCGAATCCGCCCTTTGGCGGCAAGGAGCGCAAGGAAGTGCAGCAGAACTTCCCGATCAAGACCGGTGAAACCGCCTTTCTGTTTCTGCAGCACTTCATCAAGATTTTGAAAGCCGGCGGCCGCGGCGCCATCGTCATCAAAAACACCTTTTTAAGCAACACCGACAACGCCAGTATCAGCCTGCGCAAGCTCCTGCTGGAAAGCTGCAACCTGCACACCGTACTAGACTGCCCCGGCGGCACCTTTCAGGGCGCGGGCGTAAAAACCGTGGTACTGTTTTTTGTGAAGGGTTCGCCCACGCGCAAGGTCTGGTACTACCAGCTGGACGTGGGTCGCAACATGGGCAAGACCAATCCGCTCAATGATGCTGACATGCTTGCGTTCATCACGGCACAAAAAACCTTTTCCGAAAGTGCGCAGAGCTGGTCGGTGGACATGGCCGCCGTCAACGCCAGCACGTTTGACTTGTCGGTCAAGAACCCAACGGGCGGGGAAGTGATGGCCCACCGTAGCCCTCAGGACATCATGGGCGAGATGGCGGCGCTTGACATGGAAGCCGCCGAGGTGTTGGGGCGTATTCGGGAGTTGTTGTGATGACGGATAAACCCATGTTGTTGCCAGACGGTGAAGATAGCCTTTACGCCCGCGTGCGCGACCTCGTTGTCAGCGCCCGCCAGGCCGTTGCCCGTGGGGTGGACCTGTTGCAGGTGCGCACCAATTTTGAAATAGGGCGGCATATTGTTGAATTTGAGCAGCAGGGCGCTGATCGCGCGGCGTACGGCGAGGCCCTCGTAAAAAGACTGGCTGAACAACTGGTTCTGGAATTTGGAAAAGGGCTGTCCAAGAGCAACCTGGAGTACATGCGCCGCTTTTACCTGGTGTTTCATGATCGACTGCCAATTGCCCAGACAGCGTCTGGGCAATCCAATTCCGTCTTCAATTTGCCCTCCAGCACAGGGGGCTCAATTGCCCAGACAGCGTCTGGACAATCCGAAACCCACAAAAGCAGCCTGCGCGGTTTTACCCTCAGCTGGTCACACTACGTCTTCCTGCTCGGCGTCAAAAGCTCCGACGAGCGCAGCTTTTATGAAATTGAAGCCAGCAGCCAGGGCTGGACACTGCGCGAACTCAAACGTCAGTTCGATGCCAGCCTGTACGAGCGCCTCGCGCTCAGCCGCGACCAGGACGGCATCCGCCAGCTCGCCGCGCAAGGGCAACTCGTCAGCCAGCCCAAAGACCTGCTCAAAGAGCCCCTGGTGCTGGAGTTTCTGGGCCTGGCAGAACAGGCCAGCTATTCAGAATCTGACCTGGAAGCCGCCATCGTCAGCCAGGTGGAGCACTTCCTGCTGGAGCTGGGCAAGGGCTTTTTGTTTGAGGCACGTCAAAAACGCTTCACCTTCGATGATGACCATTTTTTTGTCGATCTGGTTTTTTACAACCGCCTGCTGCGCTGTTATGTGCTGATTGACCTGAAGCTGGGCAAACTCACGCACCAGGACCTGGGCCAGATGCAGATGTACGTCAACTACTTTGACCGCCATGTGAAGACGGACGCAGAAAACGCAACCATAGGCATCGTGTTGTGCAAAAGAAAGCACGAAGCGCTGGTCGAAATCACCCTGCCCAAAGACGCCAACATTCACGCCCGTGAATACCAGCTCTACCTGCCAAGCAAGGAAGAGCTGCAGCAAAAGCTGCAGGAATGGGCCGGGGATATGGGCGATGCAGATATGCCTGGCGATGACGGGGCTGCGCAATGACTCCTGAATTGATAGCTGCTTGCGCCCGTTCTGCTTGGGCTGGAGGCCGATTTTGCTTGAATATTGAGCTGCAGCGACTGACAGCGCGTGCGGCGAGGGCTTGGGTATGAAGGCGGGGTGGGAAAGCAAGAAGCTTGGGGCTTTCGCGGCGCTTGTTTCAACTGGCCCGTTTGGTTCTGTGCTGCACAAGTCTGACTATGTTGATAAGGGCGTTCCTCTAGTCAATCCAATCAACCTAGTCGGCGAGCGTATCGTTCCAGACCCGACGAAACTTATCGATAAGCTCACAACGAAGCGGCTAAACAACTACGTGCTCCAAGAAGGCGACATTGTTGTTGGGCGGCGCGGTGAAATTGGGCGGTGTGCAGTGGTCGGTGCAGACGAGAGCGGTTGGGTTTGCGGCACCGGCAGCTTCTTCATACGCCCTTTGCCGACGACCAACTCACAATTCTTAGCGCACTTGATTCGGTCGGACAGCTACCGCGAAAAGTTGGAGCATGCATCGACTGGTGCAACGATGAAGAATATGAGTAATTCAACGCTCAGCGATTTAATTGTTGCTATCCCCCCGCTCCCCGAACAGCAACGCATCGTCACCCTCCTCGACGAAGCGTTTGACGGCATCGCCACCGCCAAAGCCAACGCCGAAAAGAACCTCCTGAACGCCCGCGCTTTATTCAAAAGTTACCGGCAGTCTGTTTTGAGCCAACGCGGGGAAGTGTGGTTGGATAAATCACTCGGAGAACTTTGCGATATCAAACACGGCTTCGCATTCAAGAGCGAATTCTTCGTTGAAAGCGGTCGTCACGTACTACTGACTCCAGGTAACTTCTATGAGTCTGGGGGTTACCGTGACCGCGGTGAGAAGCAAAAGTATTACGCAGCCGGAATTCCCAAGGGATTCGTACTGGCGGAAGGTGACTTGCTTGTCGCTATGACCGAGCAGGCCGCAGGTCTGTTGGGCAGTCCAATTTTGGTTCCGGAGTCTGGCAAATTTCTCCACAACCAGCGACTTGGACTCGTCACCCCAAAGTCGGGGGTTGCCTGGGCAAATGAATATTTCTTTCACGTTTTCAACACTGAAGCAGTTCGGCACGCCATCCATGCAAGTGCCACGGGCGTGAAAGTTCGCCACACCTCACCAACAAAAATTGGTGAGGTTAAAGTTTCGTTCCCAAGCTCAGTCTCAGAACAGCTTGAGTTGGTTGGGCGACTGCTCGAATTTGAACAAGAAACCCAACGCCTCGAATCTATCTACCAGCAAAAGCTCGCCGCCCTCGACGAACTGAAAAAGTCACTGCTGCACCAGGCGTTCAGCGGCGCGCTGTGAAGGTGATTGGCAACTGACAAGGATTGCTTGTGAGTTCGGTGGAAGTTGCGATTTGCATTGCACTTGCAACACAATCAATCCATGAAAACAGCCACACTCCCTCCCATCCGTGTTGCGCCCGATTTCAGGCTCGAACTCGAAGGTGTGCTTGAACAAGGCGAATCGCTGTCGCAATTTGTGGAGAACGCGGTTCGTGCCACGGTTGCCAGGCGCAAGACCCAGGCAGAGTTCATGAGGCGTGGCATTGCCGCCATCGAGGCGACCAAACGCGACAGTGACGGCATTCCTGCCGAGGCGGTGATTGCCAAACTGGAGGCCAGGCTGTCTGCAGCCAGCCAGGCAGGGCAGGGCACCGCGCGCCGGATGAAGTACACGGTCGAGTTCAGTGAGGCTGCGGCCCAAGACCATCATCATTGGTGCGGTCCGCCACCAGCGTGAAGACGATTACCACTTAACCTGGGCATCGACCCGGGCAATGCCTCGCAGGCGACCGGGGTGATCAACAAGACACGCTTGCGGCTGGCCTGATCCGGATAGCCGACCCCGACAACCCTCGCGCGGTCCGCCCTTGAAGAGATCATGTTCAAAAAATAACTTTTCCTGAACATGTTGCCGCCACCTGTAAAGAAATCGCTGTTTTCTATGCATGACCGCGATCCCAGTGCTGACCTTATCGACGCATCGCCTCCATGCGTCGATTAATTCAATAAATATCGACACAACTGCTTGACGTGTCGATGTCATCGACATAAACTGCCCAAAACCCAAGGTTGTGTCGAAAAAATCATAAAAATTAAACATGAGCGCCATACTCTGGCGGGCTGACCAGCCCTACAACACCCTGCCGCCGCTGCCCCCCGGCGCAGAATTGGAGACGCGGGCGGTGCTCAAGCAGTGCATTGCGGCGCGGGCGGCGCTGGCGGAGCTGAAGCAGGCGGCGCAGCTGATTCCCAACCAGGCGGTGCTGGTCAACACCCTGCCCTTGCTGGAGTCGCGGGCCAGCTCGGAGATCGAGAACATCGTCACCACGGCAGACAAGCTGTTTCAACACCAGCGCAATGAAGAATATGCCGACCCGGCTACCAAGGAAGCATTGCGCTACAGCCGCGCGCTGCTGCAAGGTTTTGGCGCGCTGGGGCAGTACCCGCTGAGCACGCGCACCGCCGAAGATATTTGCACGCACATCAAGGCAGTAGAAATGTCAGTGCGGCGCACACCGGGCACGCGGCTTTCCAACGGTGCCACCGGCGAGATTGTTTACACACCACCTGAGGGTGAAGGCGTGCTGCGCGACCTGCTGGGCAACTGGGAGCGCTACCTGCACAACCAGGTGGAGCATGACCCGCTGATCCGCATGGCGGTGGGCCACTACCAGTTTGAGGCGATCCACCCGTTTACCGACGGCAACGGCCGCACGGGGCGCATCATCAACAGCCTGTACCTGATTGAAGAAAACCTGCTCACGCTGCCGATTCTGTATTTGAGTCGCTACATCATCCAGAACAAAGCCGACTACTACCGCCTGCTGCTGCAGGTGACGCGCGAGCAGGCCTGGGAGCCCTGGATTATTTACATCCTCAAGGGCATTGAAGAAACCGCCACCTGGACCACCGCCAAGATTGCCGCCATGCGCGCGCTGACCGAGCACACCACGGCCTACGTCAAAAGCCGTTTGCCCAAGATCTACACCCACGAGCTGGTGAGTTTGATTTTTGAGCTGCCTTATTGCCGCATTGCCAACCTGACGGAAGCCGGCATTGCCAAGCGGCAGACGGCTTCGCAGTATCTGAAGCAGCTGGTGGACATTGGCGTGCTGGTGGAAAACGCCGAGGCCAAGGAAAAACTGTTTATTCACCCCAAGCTGATGCAGCTGCTCACGCGGGACAGTAATGACTTCGCACCTTACGTGATGCCCGCATGAACGAAGCCGAAACCCGTGCCGAGCACATCGACCCCGCGCTGACTGCCGCCGGCTGGGGCGTGGTCGAAGGCAGCGTGGTGCGGCGCGAGTTTCGCATCACAGAGGGGCGGCTGCAGGGCGGCGGCGTGCGCGCCAAACCCGAGATTGCGGACTACGTGCTGGTCTACCGCAACACCAAACTCGCGGTGATCGAAGCCAAGGCCTGGGACAGGCCGCACACCGAAGGCGTGGCGCAGGCCAAGAGTTATGCAGGCAAGCTGGCGGTGCGGCACAGCTACGCGACCAACGGGCAGGTCATTTACGGCATCGACATGGCCACCGGCAAAGAGGGCGACGTGGCGACTTACCCTGCGCCCGATGCGCTGTGGGCCTTGACCTTTGCCGAACAGAACGCCTGGCGCAACCGTTTTGCCGCCGTGCCGTTTGAAGACAGGGGCGGCACCTGGGGCGCACGTTACTACCAGGACAACGCCATCCACAATGTGCTGGAGGCAATCGCCAGGGGGCAGAAGCGCATCCTGCTGACGCTGGCCACCGGCACGGGCAAAACATTCATAGCCTTCCAGTTGGCGTGGAAGCTGTTTCACAGCCGCTGGAACCTGAAGGACTGGAAGACCGGTGCGGAGCCGACGTGCAGGCCGCGCATCCTGTTTCTGGCCGACCGCAACATCCTGGCCGACCAGGCCTACAACTCGTTTTCGGCGTTTGATGACGACGCGCTGGTGCGTATTGACCCGGCAGACATCCGCAAGAAGGGCAAGGTGCCCAAGAACGGCAGCATCTTCTTCACCATCTTCCAGACCTTCATGAGCGGCTCGGCCAAAGACGGTCAGCCATCGCCTTACTTCGGCGACTACCCGCGCGACTTCTTTGACCTGATCATCATTGACGAATGCCACCGGGGCGGCGCAAACGACGAGAGCAACTGGCGCAGCATCCTCGACTACTTTTCACCCGCCGTTCAGCTGGGGCTGACGGCCACGCCCAAGCGGCGGGACAACGTGGACACCTACGCCTGGTTTGGCGAGCCGGTGTATGTGTATTCGCTCAAGGAAGGCATCAACGACGGTTTTCTGACGCCTTTCAAGGTGGTGCAGATTGCAACCACGCTGGACGAGTACGTTTACACCGCCGACGACACGCTGGTGGAAGGCCAGGTCGAGGCCGGCAAACGCTACATGGAGTCGGACTTCAACCGCATCATCGAGATCCGGCAACGCGAGGAGTACCGCGTCAAGAAGCTGATGGGCATGATCGACCAGCGTGAAAAGACCCTTGTGTTTTGCGCCACGCAAGACCACGCGCTGGCGGTTCGTGACCTGATCAACCAGAACAACAGCAGCGGCAACCCCAATTACTGCCAGCGCGTGACCGCCAACGACGGCGCCTTGGGCGAGCAGCACCTGCGCGAGTTTCAGGACAACGAAAAGACGATTCCGACCATCCTCACCACGTCGCAAAAACTCTCGACCGGCGTGGACGCGCGCAATGTACGCAACATCGTGCTGATGCGGCCCGTCAACTCCATGATCGAGTTCAAGCAGATCATCGGCCGCGGCACGCGCTTGTACGAAGGCAAGGACTACTTCACGATTTACGACTTTGTGAAGGCGCACCAGTTGTTCTCCGACCCGGAGTGGGATGGCGAGCCGATCGAAGTGGCGGAGCCAAAGCCCAAACTGCCCCGCGAGCCAGGCGACAACGGCGTTGGCGAACCGCCTCCGGCTGGATCACCGCCGCCGCCGCGCCCCCAGAAAATCAAGGTCAAGCTGGCGGACGGCAAGGTGCGCAACATCCAGAGCATGGTGGCGACCAGCTTCTGGGGGCCGGATGGCAAGCCGCTGTCAGCCGCGCAATTTATGGAAAGCCTGTTCGGGGTGCTGCCGGATTTCTTCAAGGATGAAGACGAGCTGCGCACCCTCTGGAGCGACCCGACCACCCGCAAGGCGCTGCTGACGGGGCTGGCAGAGAAGGGCTTCAGCAAAGCGCCACTGGCGGAGATGCAGAAAATCATTGAAGCCGACAAGAGCGATTTGTTTGACGTGCTCGCCTACGTTGCCTTTGCCACGGCAACAGAAACCCGAACGGTGCGCGCCAACAGGGCGACGGTGGCAACACACAAGCAGTTCAATGACAAACAGCAGGCGTTTGTGGACTTCGTGTTGACGCAGTACGTGCAACAGGGCGTGGACGAGCTGGACACCGAGAAGCTCTCACCGCTCTTGCGGCTTCGTTACAACAACGCCATTGCAGACGCCGTGAAAGACCTGGGCAACCCGGAGCAGATCAGGCAGGTTTTTGTTGGCTTCCAGAAGCATCTGTATCAGCGAGACTGTGCCAGCCCCTGAGACGCTCCTGTTTTGATAGCTGCTCACGCTCGCCAGCTATGGGCTGGAGGCCAAAAATGATTGCTCAAAGCCCTGTCCATCCCCACCGGTCGGAAACAAGCGCTTGCCGCATCACGCGGGAGCCCTCAAGGTGTTACTATCGTGTCACCTTTTGGAGAAAATGATGCCCGCGACCACTTCTCTCAAGCTCCCCGACGCCCTGAAAACCACCATTGCGAAAGTGGCTGCGTTTGAGGGCAAAACTGCCCATGCGCTGATGGTGGACACACTGCAAGACGCCATGGAAGACGCACTGGTGCGCCAGCAGTTTTATACCGAGGGTGAGGCGTCTTACCAGGACACCTTGCGCAGCAACGCCGTCTTTGGTGCTGCGGATGTCAAAACGTATGTCCTGGCCCGTGTCAAGGGTGGCAAGCCGGGCAGGCCCAAGGCCCTTCCACTGGACGCGGCCAAGCCCATCACCCCGGCGCATGATTGAGCTGGTCTACACCGAACAGGCGCTTGTTGACCTGGAGAGGTTGAGCGATTTTCTGGTAGAAACCGACCCGCAAGCGGCACACGACACGGCGGTTCTGATTTTTGAAGCGATGGAGATTCTGGCGCTGCACCCCGAGATCGGCCGCAAGGTCCACTTCGGCCAGCGCGAGCTGGTGATCTCCAGGGGGCGAACCGGCTACCTGGCGCTCTACCGGTTTTTGCCGCATATCGGCCGCATACTGATACTGGCGCTGCGCCATCAACGCGAGTCGGGATACAGGGGCTTGTAAGCCATTCTTTTCAGGCGCCATGACAAGCGGCTGATCGGTCTTTCAGTTAATTAAAGAAAAACCCGCTTTCCTTCAATAAGCCAATTTCTTGTTAAAGAGCGCCCATACTCCTGTTTTGATAGCTTCTCACGCCCACCAGCCATGGGCTGGAGACCTGAAAGACTCGCAAGTCGGCGCATCACCGCTCAGCGAGGATTCAATTGCGCGAGCATCGCCTGCATTTCCGCCATGCCCTTGCTCAGCACATCGTCGGCATCGGCGGACACATCGCCCTGTGGCGTCAGCTGGTTCACCACCTCGGGGAGGATCTGCGCAAAACCGTCGGCCACCTCCTGCTCGGGCACGCCCAGTTGCTGCGACATGCGTGACAACTCGTCCAGCCCCACAACCTCATCGATGGCCTGCCGCGGCATGGCTTCGTTCTCACCCGTCGATACCCAGGACGCCGCCTGCTGGCTGTAACCTTGTTGCTGGAACTTGCCCAGCACCGCGCCCAAGCCGCCATTGCGCTGCACCCACTGCATGGCCAGGGGCAGCAGCACGGCCAGCAGCGCGCCGCCTCCACCACCGCCGCCGAAAGGCGAGTTGCGTTCCGGTGCGGAGTCAGCCGGTGCACCACCGCGGCCCAGCATCCCGCCCAGCAAATCGCCCAAGCCACCACCGGCTCCCCCGTCCAGCGACGTGCCCTCCGCGCCGGGCTGGCCGCGCCCGCGTGAGGCATTGGACAAAACGCCTGACAGTATCTCTTCAATCAAACTATTTGCCATGTGGAATCCCTTGACGAATGGAGTGCCCAGCTTAGGCGTCTCGGCGACTGGCGTGTGTAGGCGGGAGCGCCAACACGGCGCAGATGGCGCCTCGGTTGTCCCGGAGCGCAAGCCTCCAGCCCCTCAGTCCCGCTTCGCCCACTCCCCAAACTCCGGCGCGTAACCCCTGGACTTCAAAAAGTCGGCCAGGGCATAACCGGTGCCGGCCGGCCAGCACTTGACGTCTTCGTGGGCGTACAGCCGGTAGTCCACCAGCTCCGGGGAGAGTTTGACTTCGCCGTGGCCGACGGCGCTGTAGGCAATGATGATCTGGTTCATGCGCTGGAAATCGTAGACGCCGATCAGCTTGAGGTCGGTCACGTCGAGGCTGGTTTCTTCTTTCACCTCGCGGGTGATGCCGCCTTCGGGCGTTTCGCCGGCTTCCATGAAACCGGTGATCAGCGCGTACATCTTGCCGGACCAGGCGGCGTTGCGCGCCAGCAGGATCTTGCCCTGGTGTTCGATGACCGCGGCCAGCACCGGCACCGGGTTGTTCCAGTGGGTGTAGTCGCAGGCCGGGCAGCGCAGGCGCACGGTTTCGCCGCTGTCTTCCAGCTGGGAAATCATTGCCAGCGGGGTGGCGCAGCTGGGGCAAAACTTGAATTCCTGGCTCATGGCATGCAGACCTTTTTGCTTCTTTTTGGATAGCTGTTTGCGCCCGTGGGGCAAGAGCAACAGCGACTTTTTATACAAACTTTGGCTAAACCGTTCGCCCGGAGCTTGAACCAATACTGTTGGGTTAACCGTTCGCCCTGAGCTTGTCGAAGGGGCTCACTGTGCAAATTGGCTTCGACAGGCGCAGCCCGAACGGTGACGGCATCAGGCCGGGAACACACCGGTCGAGAGGTAACGGTCACCGCGGTCGCAGACGATGAACACGATCACCGCGTTCTCCACGGTTTTGGCAATCTCCTGCGCCACCCAGCAGGCGCCGGCGGCCGAGATGCCGGCGAAGATGCCCTCTTCGCGCGCCAGGCGGCGGCACATGTCTTCGGCGTCGAGCTGGCTCACCAGCACGGTCTCGTCGATGTGGCGGGGGTCGTAAATTTTGGGCATGTAGGCCTCGGGCCACTTGCGGATGCCGGGAATACGCGAACCTTCGCTCGGCTGCGCGCCGATGATGCGGATCGCCGGGTTTTTCTCCTTCAGGAAACGCGACACGCCGGTGATGGTGCCGGTGGTGCCCATGGCACTGACGAAGTGGGTGACTTTGCCCGCCGTGTCGGCCCAGATTTCGGGGCCGGTGGTCTCGTAGTGGATGCGCGGGTTGTCCAGGTTGGCAAACTGGTCCAGCACACGGCCCTTGCCGTCTTTGGCCATCTGGTCGGCCAGGTCGCGGGCGTGTTCCATGCCGCCGCTTTTGGGCGTGAGGATCAGCTCGGCGCCGAAAGCCTTCATGGTCTGCGCACGTTCGATCGACAGGTCCTCCGGCATGATCAGCACCATGCGGTAACCCTTGATGGCCGCGGCCATGGCCAGCGCAATGCCGGTGTTGCCGGAGGTGGCCTCGATCAGCGTGTCGCCGGGCTTGATCTCGCCGCGCTCCTCGGCGCGCTTGATCATGGACAGCGCGGGCCGGTCTTTCACCGAGCCGGCGGGGTTGTTGCCTTCGAGTTTGCCGAGGACCACGTTGTTGCGTTGGGTGTTGCTGTCGGCCTGGATACGTTGCAGTGCCACCAGGGGTGTTTTGCCAATGGCGTCTTCGATGGTCGGATAATTCATACCCTGCACTGTGCCATAATTTGCCTCTTTGCTTCTTCCTGCCCGGGTGGTGAAATTGGTAGACGCAGGGGACTCAAAATCCCCCGCCGAAAGGCGTGCCGGTTCGATTCCGGCCCCGGGCACCACCTCTTGTGAACACCAGTCGCTTGGTTCTCCCGAACCGGCCCGCCTTTGGGCGATATTGACAAAGCGCACTTCGTACGCGGGTTCGATTCCGGCCCCGGGCACCACCTCTTGTGAACACCAGTCGCTTGGTTCTCCCGAACCGGCCCGCCTTTGGGCGATATTGACAAAGCGCACTTCGTACGCGGGTTCGATTCCGGCCCCGGGCACCAGATACAGGCCCTTCCAGTTCTGGATGGGCCTTTTTTGTGGGCGGCTTGTGCACAAAAACACGGAAGCACAGATACTGGCGGGCATGACGTCCTCCCGCTCCACCACCCCCCTGCATCAACTCGACGCCTGGCAAGCCGCCACCCTGCTCGCACGCCGCGAACTCAAGGCCGTGGACCTGGTCCGCGCCTGCCTGGAGCGCATTGCCGAACGGGAGCCGCAGCTGCAGGCTTTTGTGCAGCTGGGCGCCGACGCCGCGCTGGCAACGGCCCGCGAACTCGACGCCGGGCCGGTGCGCGGCCTGCTGCATGGACTGCCGTTCGGCGTGAAGGATTTGTTCGACACCTTTGACCTGCCCACCGCTTACGGCTCGCCGATCTTTGCCGGCCAGCAGCCGCCGGCCGACGCGGCGGCGGTGGCGCTGTGCCGTGAAGCCGGCGCGGTGCTGCTCGGCAAAACCGTGACGACCGAGCTGGCCAACATGTTCCCCGGCGTCACGCGCAACCCGCACCACCCGGCGCACACGCCGGGCGGCTCGTCGAGCGGTTCGGCCGCCGCCGTGGCCGACACCATGCTGCCGCTGGCGCTGGGCACACAAACAGCCGGTTCGCTGATACGGCCGGCGGCTTTTTGCGGCGTGGTCGGCTACAAGCCCAGCCACAACCGGGTGCCCCGGGCCGGCGTCAAAAGCCTGTCGGAAACGCTGGACACGGTGGGCGGCTTTGCGCGCAGCGTGCGCGACGTGGCGCTGCTCGGCGCGGTGCTGACCGGTGATGCGCGGCTGGCCGACCCCGCCGCGTTTGCACAAACGGCCGCGCCGCGCATCGGCTTTTGCCGCACGCCAGAGTGGGCGTTGGCCGATGAGGACACGCAGCAGGCCTGGGCCCAGGCCGAAGCAGCGCTGGCCGGCCACGGCGTGCCGCTGGCGCTGCCGTCCGAGTTGTCGGGCCTGGTCGCCGTGCAGAAAGAGGTGCAGGCTTTCGAGACCGCGCGTTCCCTGAGCCATGAGCGCCTGCGGCACCGGGACCAGCTCAGTGCACCGCTGCAGGCGCTGATTGCGACCGGCCTGGCCATCGGTGGTGAAACCCATGCGCGCAACCTGCGGGTGACCGCGCAGGCGCGGAGCCAGGTGCAGTCCTTGTTTGCAGCGCACGACGTGTTGCTGGCCCCCAGCAGCATCGGCGAGGCCCCCGCCGGGCTGGACGGCACGGGCGACCCGCTGTTTTGCCGCACCTGGACGCTGCTGGGCCTGCCCTGCGTGCACCTGCCTTTTGCCAGCGGCCGCCACGGGCTGCCGGTGGGCCTGCAGCTGGTGGGCGCCCATGGCGACGACCACCGCCTGCTGGCGGCCGCGCACTGGGTGCATGCGCGCCTGAGCCGATAAGCCCCTGCAGCAAGGCGCGGGGGCAGGACTATTTGACCCGGCGCCTTGCCATGGCATGGAATTAGGCGCATTCTTGAATCGCAGTTTTTTCTGCGGCTTCGGGAGTCCGTCATGCACTCACTTCGTCGTTGGACCCACCCCTTCGTGGCGGCTGTCCTGCTGGCGGCCCTGCCCGCCCAGGCGCCCGCCGTCCAGCCCCCGAACGCGCAGGAAATGATTGCGGCGCTGGCCAGGGCCAACGCCTCGGTGGTCGGCGTGCGTGTGATGGTGGCCGAGGAGGCGCGGTCGGCCGAAACCCTGGGCCAGCACCGCCGCGGCTCCGGGGTGGTGATCGCGCCGGACGGCCTGATCCTGACCATCGGCTACCTGATGCTGGAGGCCGAGCAGATTGAAATCGTCACGCAGGACAACAAGACCCTGCCGGCACGCGCCGTGGCCTACGACCTGGCGACCGGTTTCGGCCTGCTGCGGCCCTTGCTGCCGCTGCGCGCAGGCAGTGGCGTCGGCGCCGCGGTGCTGGGCAGCAGCCAGACCCTGCAACCCGGCGAGGCACTCATGGCGGTGACCGGCCCGCAGGCCAGCGACGACGGCGAGGTCAGCATGACGCGGCTGGTCAGCAAGCGCGCATTTTCCGGCACCTGGGAGTACCACATCGACACGGCCCTGTTCACCAGCCCGCCCCTGCTGGCCAACGGCGCCAACCACAGCGGCGCGCCGCTGTTCAACCAGAAAGGGGAGCTGGTGGGCATAGGCTCGCTGCTGGTGGCGGACGCCACCGGACAGAACCAGCGCCTGCCCGGCAACATGTTTGTGCCGGTGGACCTGCTGCGCCCCATCCTGGCCGAAATGCAGCGCTCCGGCACCAGCGCCCAAAGTCACCGGCCCTGGCTGGGCCTGAATTCGAGCGACCAGGGCGGACGTATCCAGATCGTGCGTGTCAGCAAGGACAGCCCGGCCGAGTTGGCCGGCCTGGAAGCCGGCGACGTGGTGCTGGCGGTGGACGGCACCAAGGTCGCGACGCTGGCCGATTTCTACAAAAAACTCTGGGACCGGGCCGCCCCCGATGCGGAGGTGTCCCTGACGGTGCTGCAGGGCGCCGACGTCAAGACCATTGTGCTGAAAGCACAGGACCGCCTGCAGACCCTGAAAAAACCGTCAGGCATCTGAGGTTTCAGGTCAAATCGGCCGCCAACCCAATAGATGCGGGCGCCATCAGCTCCTCTTTTAATAGCATTCAGGGCTTAAGCAAGACCTCGGGCTCCGATCGAGGCCAGCCGGGGCCGCGGGTCCGGCTTTGCCGGCCCGCAGGCGCAGCGGCCCCCTCGGGGGGCAGGGAGCTACACGAAGTGAGTGACCGTGGGGCCTCTAATTCAAACCCTGCGCCACGGTGGGGTAACGCAGGCGCAGGCGCAGCTCCTGCTTCAGCCGCGTGTTGCTTAGCCGGCGCGATTCGCTCATGAAGCTCAGCAGCATCAGCGGCAACTCGTCCTGCGCGGTTCTGCGTGCCACCCGCGGCGGGCGCGGCAGCCGGTACAGGTCGGCCGCGAGGTCGAAGTAGTCGCCCATCTTCAGCTCGGTGTCGTCGCTGGCGTTGGTGGTGCGCTGGGGCTTGCCGCGCCACAGGGCCGCCACGCAGGCGCGCGCCAGGTCGTCGGCATGGATGTGGTTGGTGAACACGTCGTCGGCTGGCGCCAGCACCGGCGTGCCCTTGAGCAGGCGGCCGTGCGGCGTGCCGCCTTCGCGGTCGGGGGCGTAGATGCCCGGAATGCGCAGCGTGTGCACACGCACGCCGCTGGAACGGCCAAAAAAGCGCAGCTGGGCCTCGGCATCGACGCGGCGCCAGGCGCGCGGCGTGTGCGGGTTCACGGCGCGCGTTTCGCTCGCCCACTCGCCCTGGCAATCGCCGTACACGCCGCTGGTCGAGCCGTACACCACCGCTTGCGGCAGGCCGCGCAGGCGCAGGGCGCGCAGCAGGGCCAGCGTGCGCGGGTCGCGGCGCCAGTCGGGCAGGTTCTCGCCGGGCGGCGGGGCCAGGTGGACCACGCGGGTGGCCAGCCCGGCCAGCCGCCGCAGGGTGGCGGGCTGGTCCAGGTTGCCGGCCAATGGCGTGATGTGTCGGGCACGCAGTTCAGGGCTGCGTTCGGGCGACGAGGTCAGGGCCAGCAGCCGCACACGCGGCGCCAGCTGGCGTGCCACACGCAGGCCGACGTCGCCGCAGCCGATGATCAGAATACGCTGGCGGCGAAAGCGTGACGGCAGGGCGCCGAGGGGACTTTGGTTTGAGGGCAAAATTGGGGAATCTGCTGAAAACAGCCAGAGTTATAAAAAAACAGGATTACGTCAGAGGATAACCAGTATGACTTTCAACGTCACCGTGCTGCCCAGCGGCCGTTCGTTCACCGCCAACCCCGACGAAGCGCTGCTGGCCGCGGCCATCCGCCAGGGCATAGGCATGCCTTACGGCTGCAAGGACGGCGCCTGCGGTTCCTGCAAGTGCAAAAAGATCGAGGGCACGGTCGTGCACGGCCCGCACCAGCTCAAGGCGCTGTCGCACGAGGAAGAAGCCGCGGGTTTCATCCTGACCTGCTGCGGCGTGGCGCAGACCGACGTGGTGCTGGAGTCACGCCAGGTGACCGACGAAAGCGCCTTCCCGATCAAGAAAATGCCGGCCCGCGTGAGCACCCTGGCACGCGCCTCGCACGACGTGATCGTGATCCGCCTGCAGCTGCCGGCCAGCGATGTGTTCAAGTACCACGCCGGTCAGTACGTGGAGTTCCTGCTGCGCGACGGCGACCGCCGCAGCTACTCCATGGCCAATGCGCCGCACACGCAGGTGGACAACCCCGGCATCGAGCTGCACATCCGCCACATGCCGGGCGGCAAGTTCACCGAGCAGGTGTTTGGCACCATGAAGGAAAAAGACATCCTGCGCATCGAAGGGCCGTATGGCAGCTTCTTCCTGCGCGAAGACAGCGACAAACCCCTGGTGCTGCTGGCGTCGGGCACGGGCTTTGCGCCCATCAAGGCGCTGATCGAACACATGCAGTTCAAGGGCATCACCCGGCCCGCGGTGCTTTACTGGGGCGGCCGCCGCCCGGCCGACCTGTACATGAACGACTGGGTGACGGCCAAAGTCGCGGAGATGCCCTACCTGAGCTATGTGCCGGTGATCTCCAACGCGCTGCCGGAAGACAACTGGACCGGCCGCACCGGCTTTGTGCACCAGTCCGTGCTGCAGGACTTCCCTGACCTCTCGGGCCACCAGGTCTATGCCTGCGGCGCCCCCATCGTGGTCGATTCGGCCCGCGCCGATTACAGCGCGCTCGGCGGTCTGCCGGAAGAAGAGTTTTATGCGGATTCGTTCACGACGGAGGCGGACAAGGCCAAGGCGCTGGCGTGAAGTTTTGCGCCGCCGGCGTCACGTTGCGCCTCGGGTAAGTAGTTGACGCTAGGACGGACGCCCCAATCCCACCCGCAGGAATGCGCCGCCTGACTCGCGCGATGCGCGGCGGGGCGCTCCAGCCCTTCAAATTCGAGCCTGAAAAGCTATAAAACTTATCGCAAATACTGTATTCAAAGACGCGCAGGCTGGACTTGTTATAAGCCGTGACCACGTCTTGATTTGATTCCTGCGCCGTGCAGGAAGTCGCTACCCTTTGCCGGCTTTCGTGGAGTCATCGCTCTCCACGAGCCGTCAATACGCCAATCAACGCCGTCCTTTTCGTTCGGAAATTGGCAACTAATTGGCCAGCGAGGCGTATATAAACGATCCACCACACAGATGAGGCCTATTGCTCTACAATGTTTCTAATTGTTACAAAGGACAAGGCATGCTGCATCGACTCCTAAAGGCACTCGTCCTGATGCTCTTGATGCCCATGGCTCAGGCCCAGAGCCCTGCAACGCCACGGCCCTTCAAAATTTTTCACGTGATGAGCTACCACTCGCCTTGGGTCTGGACGGACGGCCAGTTGGAGGGGTTCAAGCGCTCACTGGCCGGCATACCTTTGGAGGTCAAAGTCTTCCAGATGAACACTAAAGTCAACAGCGACTTGAAAAGCAAGGAAAAACTGGGCAGCGAAGCTCGTGCCCTCATCGACAGCTGGAAACCCGATTTGCTCTACACCACCGATGACGAGGCCCAGGAATTCGTGGCAAGCCATTATGTCGGGTCAAACTTGCCCATCGTCTTTAGCGGCATGAACGCCGCCCCTGCCAAGTACGGTTTTGCCGATGCCAAAAACGTCACCGGTGTTCTGGAGCAAGAACACTTCATCGAGTCACTTACACTGCTGCGCTCCATCGTTCCTGGCGTCAAACGGGTTGCCGTGGTGTTCGACGACGCGGCGATCTGGCAACCTGTCGCAGCGCGCATGCGGGAAAGCGCTTCCCGCCAGTCTGAATTCAACGTCGTTGCTTGGGACACGATCAGGACATGGGAAGAGTACAAGGCGAAGGTGCTGGCGTACCAGAGCAGCGCCGACGCCATCGCACTCATCGGCGTGTTTAACTTCAAAGACGAGCGCCAAAAGAACGTCCCTTATCAGGAAGTGTTGAAGTGGACCGCAGCCAACAGCAGACTGCCCGACATCAGTTTCTGGCGCGATCGCGTGGCGCACGGGACGCTGGCATCCATGACGGTTTCTGAAAAAGAGCAGGGCCTCGCCGCCGGCCTGCTGGCCAAAGCCATTTTGGTCGACAAGAAGGAACCCTCCTCGCTGCCCATGCGGCCAACGGTGAAAGGGGTGCCGATCATCAGCCACGCCCGCGCCGACAGCCTGGGCATAAAGATGCGAAGCACCACTTACCTTTCTTCTGAAATCTTGCCTGATTTTGAATGGAACAAGGCCGCAAAGTGAGCCTTGTAGCGCGGATCGCCTTCATCGCCGGGGCGGTCCTCGTGGCCTCGTTGGGGACACTTAGCTACTTCAGCGGCAAAGCGGTCTCCGACGAGCTCTCGCTGGCGTTGCAGTCACGATCCGGCGCCATTGCCAAAGGCTTGGCCATCCAGCTGGACCGAATTCTCCAATACGGCATGAGCATCGAAAATATCGAAGGCTTTGACGAGCAACTCAAGGAGGCGGTGCGAAACTACGAAGGCCTGAGCTACGCGCAAGTCATTGCAGAATCTGGACAAGTTCTTTTTGCGTTTCCAACGGTGCCCGCCAACAGAAGCGGGGCGATCACCAAGGGCGGCAGTCCGGCTGCTTCACTTGGCCTCGATGGCCCGTTCCAAAACGTCGAAGTCAGCGTAAAACATCCAGGCGGATCCGGCGCACGCGTGGTGGTCGGTTATCGGCAAGGCCTGGTCATGCAGCGAGTGACCGCCATTCAGCGAGATGCCTTCATCCTTGCGATGGTTGTCTTCAGCGTCGGGCTGCTCGTACTCATTGCGGCGCTTCGGGTCTTTGTTCAGCGGCCTCTGGACCGCCTCGGGAGCGCCATCAGCGAAATACGCAAGGGCAATAACCTGACCACCAGGGCCAAAGAACTCGGTCCCACTGAATTTCGGACCGTCGCCGCATCGTTCAACCGCATGCTTGACGATTTGCAGCTCAACACCGTCCAGTTGTTCGAGGCCAAGGAGCAGGCCGATCTCGCCAACTCCGCCAAGTCTCTCTTCCTGGCAAAAATCAGCCATGAAATCCGCACGCCGATGAATGGGGTGATGGGAATGATGGACATGCTGCTCCACACGCCACTGAACCAGAAGCAGCAGCGGTTTGCGTCAGCCGCGATCCGCTCCGGTGAAGCACTGCTATTCATCATCAATGATCTCCTCGACTACGCAAAAATTGAGTCGGAGCGGATTGCGCTGCAAGAAATCAAGTTCAGTCTCGCAGAGGTACTGCAGGATGCAGCGGATATTCTTGAGCCTGCCGCGACCGCAAAGGGAATCACGATTCAATGCAAGTTAGAGCCTGATCTGCCTCTTCATTCATTGGGTGACCCCGTCCGTATGAGGCAGGTAGCCTGGAATTTGTTAAGCAACGCGGTCAAATTCACTGAAAAGGGAGAGGTCGTACTTCACGCGACGTCGTTGGGCGGCGGGTTGGTGCGTATCAGCGTGCAAGACACGGGTATTGGCATGTCCGCCGCCGCGATGGAGAAAATCTTTGAACCCTTTTGCCAAGGGGACAATTCCATCTCACGCAAGTTTGGCGGCACGGGGCTGGGGCTCACTATCGCCAAGGAAATTGTCGAATCGTTGGGCGGCTCCATCGAGGTTCAAAGCCAGACCGGATCTGGTTCGACCTTTGTCTTTACCGTCCGGCTGCGCGCGGGCGGAGATGAACAGACGTCCGTCGAGGAAACCTCGGATCTAATGCCTTTGTTGCCCGCCGCGCCGGTTTGGCGCATCGCGCCGAAGATACTGATCGTGGACGACAACCAGCTGAACCGTGAAATCATCCTGGCCATGCTCGATGAGCAGGGCTATGCCCTGTCATGTGCCGATGGTGGCCCCGAAGCCATTGAAATCACGCAAAAAACCCGTTTCGATCTGATTTTTATGGACTGCAGCATGCCGGTCATGGATGGGTATGAGGTCACGCAAGCCCTTCGAAAATCTGAAAAAACTTCCGGGCTACGGCGCGTGCCCATCATCGCTTTGACGGGAAACGTCTCCATCGATGCCAGAGAGCGTTGCGAACTTGCAGGAATGGACGACTACCTGACCAAACCGTGTAGCCGACAGCGTCTGATTGCGGCCATTAACCATTGGCTGCCTGCCGAGGAGAAAACCCTGGCGATAGGAGAGTCCCTGGTTGCCGAAACTGCAGATGCTTGCGCCGTCGAAATTGACTACAACGCGCTCAAAAACCTGAGCTTGCTGCAACGCCCCGGTGCTCCGGACCTGATTGCGCGTGCGCTGGAGCTTTTCAAGAAGGAGATGAGCAGACTTCACAGTGAAGCCTGCGCCGCACAACACGCCAATGACGACGACACACTCCAAAGATCGGCGCACACGATGGCGACGGTGTGCCTGAATGTGGGTGCCATGGGACTTGCATCGGTCTGCCGGAAACTGGAGGTCGCGCTAAAGGCCTCTGACGCAGCAGTGGCCTGCGAATATCTCACTGAAATTGGATCGTCATTTCCAATAACAGGCGTGCGCCTGGAAAATTGGTGGAAGGAACAACAATGAATTTGGAAACACCTGAGCCAACCGTGCTCATCGTTGATGACGACGAAAGCACGCGATTTTTTCTTCGTATCGCGTTTGAGGCTCAAAATTTCATCATCGCTGAAGCCAATAGCGGACCCGCCGGCATTCAGTCGTTTGAAAAAACCTCGCCAAGTTTGATCGTTGTAGATTACACAATGCCGGGCATGGACGGCATCCAATGCTGCGAGAAGATTCGTGCTCTGGAGAACGGCCAGCGGATCCCCATCATCATGCTTTCGGGCAACGCCGATCCCAACCTCTTCGAACGCGCCCGGCACGCCGGAGTCGACCGTTTCGTCATCAAACCAGCGGACTGGATTCGATTTGCGGAAGAGATGAGAATTCTGGTCGATGCAAAGAGCACTGACACCGAATCGTAGAGGGCTGCTCAAGAACACGGTTCAGCGGGTCACACTGCATGCGTTCAACAATTTGTGGATGGCCCGCCACCGAATAACTCAAGGAGCACGGGCATGAGCGCGCCAGTGATCTGGATCAATGCCCACGAGCGGCCTGGAGTGGCCGCTGATGAGGTGCAAAACACCCCGCGATTCGCTGCAGATGCGGCAGTAGTTTCATTTGATGAAGATTTGACAATCAACTGACGCGTGGCAGGGGTTTTGCAGAGCAACCCTGGCAAAACCCGACCGGCTCAAGCACCAGTTGTCTGGAGCGAAGCGCAAGGACCCAGGCTGTGGGTCGTCTTTTCTTTTGCCTACTTTTGGCGATCAAAAGAAAACCCGCTTTGCGGGTTTCGCCAAAAGTGAGTTGCCGCGGAGCAACCCCCGGTATGTGGGCCAACGATGGACGATGGACGCATATACGGCTTCGACCCTTCGACAGGCTCCGAACAGGCCAGGCTCAGCCCGAACGGTGTTGGAGGATCGTGCATGGATCCCCCCGGATCGGAGTCCGGGGCAGGCTCCTCAAGTCCGGGAGGACAAGCCACAGAAAACATTCGCTATAAATTCAATAGCTGCCCGCGCCCGCCACATAAGGGCTAGAGCCCAAAAAGGCTCAATAAATCAATCCACCCGAGCCCCGGAAGCCTTCACCACCTTCTCATACTTGACCAGCTCGCTTTTCATGAAAGCGCCAAACTGTTCCGGCGAGCTCGCCACCGGCTCGGCCAGCAGCGCGGCAAAGCGGGCTTTGGCTTCCGGCGAGTTCAGTGCGGCGACAAAGGCCTGGTTCAGTTTGGCGACCACGTCTTTCGGCGTCGCGGCCGGAGCCACCAGGCCCCACCAGGTGTCAATGGCAAAACCCTTGAGCGTTTCGGCCACGGCCGGCACGTCGGGCAGCGCTGCGCTGCGTTTCTCGGTGGTCACGGCCAGCGCCTTGAGTTTGCCGGCCTTGATGTTGGCGGAAGCGGTCGCGAGGTTGTCGAAGTTGAAATCGACCTGGCCACTGAGCAGCGCAAGCTGCGCCGGGTTGCCGCCGTTGTACGGAATGTGCAGCGCAAAAATGCCGGCGTCCTTCTTGAACATTTCACCGGCCAGGTGGCCGGCGCTGCCATTGCCGCCGCTGGCGTAGTTGAGCTTGCCCGGGTTGGCTTTCGCGTAGGCGATCAGGTCGGCCAGGCTGTTGATGTTCAGGCGTCTGGCGGTGTCGGCGTTCATGACCAGCACGTTCGGCACGCGCAGCATCTGCGTGATGGGTGCAAAGTCAGTGGCTGCGTTGTAGGGCATCTTGCTGTAGAGCCACGGGTTGATGGCGTGGGTGGCCACGGCGGCAATGCCGATGGTCAGGCCGTCAGGTGCGGCTTTGGCCACCACATCGGCGCCGATGTTGCCGCCGCCGCCCGGGCGGTTTTCAATGATCACGGTGCCCAGTGTGTCCTTGACACGTTCGGCCATGAGGCGCGCGGTCACGTCGATCGGGCCGCCCGGTGCGTACGGCACGATGATGCGCACGACCTTGGGCTGGGCCACGGCAAGGGTGGGCGACAGGGCCAGCACGGCGATGGCGGCGGCCGCCAGCGCACGGGACGCGAAAGAGGGAGGAAAGAAGAGAGAGGAGAGAGAGGAGGTTTTCATGGCCCTGATTGTGGCAAAACCGGGAACCCGGGTCACCGTGGCATTCCCTAGGACCGATGCGGCGCATTGAGGCGCTACCACCCCGTTCACCCTGAGCCTGCCGACCGGCCGCCAACGTGCCCACCGGGCTTGGCCCCCTTCGGCGGGGCACGTTACGGGCGGCGCAGCCCGAACGGAATGGAATCACAGGGCGCTATGAATAAAATAGCTGCTCGCGCCCGCCACACAAGGGCCGGGCGCACAAAACCCCTGAAGAATCACTCCCCCAGATAAGCCGCCCGAACCCGCGGATCATTGAGCAGTTCCTTCGCCTCACCATTCATCGTGACCAGGCCCGACTCCATGACATAACCGCGGTCGGCGATGCCCAGTGCGCGGCTGGCGTTCTGTTCGACCAGCAGCACGGTGACGCCCTGCGCCGACACGTCCCTGACGACTTCGAAAATCTTGTCCACCATGATGGGACTCAGGCCCATGGACGGCTCGTCGAGCAGCAAGACCCGGGGACGACTCATGAGCGCGCGCCCCATGGCCAGCATCTGCTGTTCGCCGCCGGACATGGTGCCGGCGAGCTGGTCCTTGCGTTCGCGCAGGCGTGGAAACAGCGCAAACATCTTTTCCATGTCGGCGGCGATGCCGGGCTTGTCGTTGCGGATGTAGGCGCCCATCTGCAGGTTTTCCGTGATGGTCATGCGGGTGAACACGCCGCGCCCTTCGGGCACCATGGCCAGGCCTTCCTTGACCAGGTCCCAGGCGCCCTGGCCCTTGATGCTTTTGCCCAGGTATTCGATGTCGCCGCCCAGCAGCGGCAGCGTGCCGGTGATGGCTTTCATGGTGGTGGTCTTGCCGGCGCCGTTGGAGCCGATCAGCGTGACCAGTTCACCCTCCTTGACTTCGAAATCGATGCCCTTGACCGCCTGGATGCCGCCGTAGGCCACTTTGAGGCCGGTGACTTTGAGCAGCGTGGTATGACTTGTAGTGGCCATGTTCTTGATTTCCTTCAATGACCTGTGCCCAGATAGGCGGTGATCACTTTTTCATTTTTCTGCACCTCGGAAGGCGGGCCTTCGGCAATCTGCTTGCCGTAATCGAGCACGGTGACGCGGTCGCACAGGCCCATGACGAGCTTGACGTCGTGCTCGATCAGCAAGATGGTGCGGTTGTCCTTGCGGATCTGGTCGATCAGCTCGCGCAGCTGCACTTTTTCGGTGGCATTCATGCCGGCCGCGGGTTCGTCCAGGGCAATCAGCTGCGGATCGGTGGCCAGCGCGCGCGCAATCTCGAGGCGGCGCTGGTCGCCATAACTCAGCGTGCGCGCCTTGTAGTCGGTGTATTTGCCGATGCCCACATAGTCGAGCAGTTCCTGGGCGCGTTTGGCAATCGCCGCTTCTTCAGCCTTGAAACCGGGCGTGCGGAACACCGCGCCAATCAGCCCCGACTTGGTGCGCATGTGGCGCCCCACCATGACGTTTTCCAGCGCGGTCATGTCGGCGAACAGGCGGATGTTCTGGAAGGTGCGTGCAATGCCGGCCTTCGCCACTTCGTGGACCGCCGCGGGCTTGTAGGGCTTGCCGGCCAGCTCGAAGGTGCCGCTGTCAGGCGTGTAGAGGCCGGTCAGCACGTTGAAGAAGGTGGTTTTGCCGGCGCCGTTGGGACCGATCAGGCCGTAGACCTGGCCGCGTTCGATGTGGATGCCGACATCGCTGAGGGCCTGCAGGCCGCCAAACCGCTTGGACACGCCGGAGACTTTAAGAATGGTTTCGCTCATATCCATTCTCCTTAGGGATTGGTGGACTGGATGGCGTCCGGACCGACAGGCTTGTTCAGCGACTTGCCGTGTTCGCGTGCGGGCCAGAGGCCGCGCGGCCGCGACAGCATGATGGCAATCATGGCAAGCGCGATCAGCAACTGGCGCAGGATGGCGGAGTCCAGGCGCCCGCCGGTCATGGCCTGCAACGGCCCGGCCACGTGGCGCAGCACCTCCGGCAGGGCAGCCAGCAACAAGGCACCTAGGATGACCCCCGGCAGGTGCCCGATGCCGCCCAGCACGACCATGGCCACAATCATCACCGACTCCATCAGGCTGAAAGACTCGGGCGACACGAAGCCCTGGAAAGCGGCAAACATGGAGCCGGACACGCCGCCGAAGGTCGCGCCCATGCCGAAAGCCAGCAGCTTCATGTTGCGGGTGTTGATGCCCATGGCCTTGGCCGCAATCTCGTCCTCGCGGATCGCCATCCAGGCCCGGCCGATGCGCGAGTTCTCCAGCCGGTGGCAAATGATCACGGAGACAATCACCAGTGCCAGGAAGAGGTAGTAATACATCGACACCGAGGCCACCTCGAAGCCGAGGAATTCATGCGACTTGCCCAGGTCGAAGCCGAAGAACTTCATCGAGTCGATCTGGTTGATGCCCTTGGGCCCGTTGGTCAGGTTGATCGGGCGGTCCAGATTGTTCAGGAACACGCGGATGATTTCACCAAAACCCAGCGTGACAATGGCCAGGTAGTCGCCGCGCAGTTTCAGCACCGGTATCCCCAGCAACACGCCAAAAACGGCCGCCAGTCCGGCGGCCATCGGTATGACGGCCCAGATCGGCAGGTGCAGCCCGTTTGGAAAAGCAGCGGCTACGGCCGGAAAGGCGTCGGCCAGGTGGGGCGATCCGAGCAGGGCGAAAAGATAGGCACCCACCGCAAAAAAGGCGACATAACCGAGGTCGAGCAGGCCGGCGTAGCCGACCACGATGTTCAGGCCGAGTGCCAGCAGCACATACAGCAATGCCATGTCGACAATGCGAACCCAGGCGTTGCCGCCCTGTTGCAGCAGCAGGGGCAGGATCAGCAACGCGAGCGCGGCGATCAGGAAGGTAAGGAGTCTGTTTTTTTTCATCATGATGCGCTCCCCTAGGCCCGATCCGCCACACGCTCACCCAGCAGGCCGGATGGCCGCAGTGTGAGAACGAAAATCAGCACCATGAAGGCGAAGATGTCGGAATACTGGCTGCCCAGCACGCCGCCGGTCAGCGGGCCGATGTAGCCGGCACCGATGGCCTCGATCAGCCCCAGCAGGATACCGCCGAGCACGGCGCCCCCGAGGTTGCCGATGCCTCCGAACACCGCGGCGGTGAAGGCCTTCAGCCCGGGTAGAAAGCCCATGGTGTGCTGCACCGTGCCATAGTTGGAG
Organism: Polaromonas sp.; assembly: GCF_029945925.1. Lineage (GTDB taxonomy): Bacteria > Pseudomonadota > Gammaproteobacteria > Burkholderiales > Burkholderiaceae_C > Polaromonas. The sequence continues at coordinate 110,857 of NZ_JAQSDN010000040.1, forward strand.
GCATACATCACGCCGGCCAGCGCCGCCAGCACGGCGCCGATGATGAAGGTGGCCGAAATGACTGTGTCGGGCTTGACCCCCATGAGGCCGGCCACCCGCGGGTTTTCGGCCGTGGCCCGCATCGCGCGTCCCAGCTTGGTGTAGTTCACGAGGTACATCAGGATGGCCAGCGACACCGCCGTGGCCCCGAGGATGAAGATCTGCGTGACGGTGATGACCGCGCCGCCGAACTGCAGCGGCTCGGAGGGCAGCAGGGTCGGGTAAGGCTTGTAGTTGGGTTTCCAGATGATCATCGCCAGGGTCTGCAACAGGATGGACATGCCGATCGCGGTGATCAGGGGCGCGAGCCGGGGTGAATTGCGCAACGGCCGGTAGGCGATTTTCTCGATCGAGTAGTTCAGCGTGGCGCAGACCACGAACGCAATCAGCAGCGAACACACCAGAATGATCCAGCCCGGGGTTCCCGGCATGGCTTCCTGCATCCAGACGATGATGGTCCAGCTGGTGATGGCGCCCACCATCAGGACCTCGCCATGGGCAAAGTTGATCAGGCCGATGATGCCGTACACCATGGTGTAGCCCAGGGCGACCAGGGCGTACATGCTGCCCAGCACCAGCCCATTGATGATCTGCTGAAGCAAAGTTTCCATACTCACTCTCCGTTTGATTGAAGTTGCCAACTCCGCTTGCGCTGCGAGCCCCTGGGATCACCATGGGATCTGGCGAGTTAACAAAAAGCCCGCCTATCAATACCAGGGATACTGGATTGGGTGGCGAGCTGATTCGCAAATTGTAGCGAGGCATCTCAAGCGAGAATCGAGCCAGCATGCCGCTTTTCGCCGGGTTAACCCTCGAGCAACTGCATTTTTCCGGCTGGATCAGGCTCTATCAGGAGGTTTTGCTTTTCATTAGTTTTTCTGCTTGTTCCTGGATTTCAGCTCGTTCAACTTATCCGAAATCCTGATTTCCAGACCCCGGTTGACGGGGCGGTAGAACACCGGCACCGGCATGCCGTCGGGGAAGTAGGTTTCGCCGGCGGCAAAACCGTCCTCCTCGTCATGCGCATAGCGGTAGTTCTTGCCGTAGTCCAGCTCTTTCATCAGCTTGGTCGGCGCATTGCGCAAGTGCAGCGGCACCGGCCGGCTGCCGTCCTTTTTCACCAGTGATTTGGCTTCGTTGAAGGCCTTGTACACCGCATTGGACTTGGGGGCGATGGCCAGATAGACCACACATTCGGCCAGCGCCAGTTCGCCCTCGGGCGAGCCCAGGCGCTCGTAGACCTCGGCGGCATCCAGCGCCAGCCGCAACGCGCGCGGGTCGGCCAGGCCGATGTCCTCACTGGCCATGCGGATCAGGCGCCGCGCCATGTATTTGGGCTCGGCACCGCCGTCGAGCATGCGCACCAGCCAGTACAGCGCGGCATCCGGGTCGGAGCCGCGCACCGACTTGTGCAGCGCCGAGATGGTGTCGTAAAACTGCTCGCCGCCCTTGTCGTAGCGGCGCATGCGTTCGCCCAGCACCTTGAGCAGCCAGGCCGCCGTGACCTCCAGGCTGCCGCCCTTTTTTTCGCGCTGGGCCGCCACGTTGAGCGACTCCAGCGTGTTGAGCAGGCGACGGGCATCGCCATCGGCGTAGGCCACAAGCTGGTCGGAAGCTTCAGGCGCTATTGTTTTGATAGCTGGTAGCGCTTTCTCGGCAAGGACTCTGGCGATGATTTGCTTGAGATCTTCGTCGCCCAGGGGCTGGAGCACATACACCGCCGCGCGCGACAGCAAGGCCGAGTTGACTTCAAACGAGGGGTTCTCGGTGGTCGCGCCGATGAAGGTGAACAGGCCACTTTCCACATGCGGCAGGAACGCATCCTGCTGGCTCTTGTTGAAGCGGTGCACCTCGTCGACAAACACGATGGTGCGTTTGCCGCCCTGCCCCTGCCAGATGCTGGCCTGCTCGACCGCTTCACGGATCTCCTTGACACCGCCCAGCACGGCGGAGATGGTGATGAAGTGGGCGTCGAAACTGCTGGCCATCAAGCGCGCGATCGTGGTCTTGCCGACGCCGGGCGGGCCCCACAGGATGCAGCTGTGGGGCTGGCCCGATTCAAAGGCAATACGCAGCGGCATGTCTTCGCCGAGCAGGTGCTGCTGGCCAATCACCTCACCGAGGTTTTTCGGACGCAGGCGCTCGGCCAGCGGGGCCGCCGCCCGGACATCGGCGTCCTGCCCGAAAGGGGTCCCGTCGAGAGCGGCCATGTATCTTCTACTGTTTTTCTATTGGCGAATCACGTCCGCACCGGCAGGCGGCGTGAACTGGAAACCGCCGGCGCCCAGGGCCGGGTTGACCTCGAACTGGCTGAAGGTCATCACCGAACGCTGGCCGAAGCTGTCGAGGATTTCCAGCACCGCCAGCTCGCTGCCCTTGACGGTGTTCCTGAAACCAACGGTGATGTTTTGCACCTGGCCGTCCTTGGTCCTGGGTGTGGCCTGCACCCACTCCAGGCCGTTTTTGGCGGGTTGCGGCACCAGGGTGAAATCGGCCTGCAGCGCCTTGATGTCCGCCGCCGCGGCGATCACGGCCGCGGGCGTTCCGCTGAGCACCTGCGTCAGTTTGCGGGCGGTCACCTGGTTCAGGTCCACGTCGTGCAGCCACAAGGTCTGGCCGTCGGACACGATGCTTTGCTCAAACGGTTTTTTGTAGACAAACTTGAAACGGTTGGGCCGCAAAAATTCGAAGCTGCCGCTGGAGGTTTTGGTTCGGGCGGTCTGCCCGTCGCGCGCCGGACTGGTCACCACCTGGATGAACACGGCGCGCCCGCTTTTGGTGTTCTTGACAAAAGCCTCCAGGCTCTCCAGGCCGCTGGCGGTGTTCACCTGCGCGCTGGCAGCGAAAGCAAAAACAGCCAAAGATGCGGCCAGCGCTGCCCGGAATGCGCCGGCAAGGGGATGGCGAGCCGCGGCGGCAGGAAAGGGGAGAAATGGAAGGGAATGGGTCATGGCAAATGGAGGGGTAAGCCCCGTTGGGTGAACAGTGCTTGTAGGACTCTAGCGGCGGGCATTGGTTGCCTGAACAATGTATCGCCCTGGTAAATGCCCCGCTGTCGTCATTCGGCGCGTGCGGGCACCAGAATTTCGCGCTGGCCGCTGCCCGACATGGCGCTGATCATTCCCGCCTTTTCCATCTCTTCCAGCATGCGGGCGGCCCGGTTGTATCCGATCTTGAGGTGGCGCTGCACCAGCGAAATCGAGGCCTTGCGGTTTTTCAGCACGATCTCGACCGCCTGGTCGTACATCGGGTCCTTGTCGCCCTCGCTGCCGCCGTTGCCGTCACCCAGCAGGTCGCCCTCGCCGTCAACCGTGCCGCCCTCAAGCACGCCGTCAATGTAGTTGGGCTCGCCCTGCTGCTTGAGATAAGCGACGACACGGTGCACCTCGTCGTCGCTGACAAAAGCGCCGTGCACGCGGATCGGGAAGCCGGTGCCGCTGGGCATGTACAGCATGTCGCCCATGCCAAGCAGCGCTTCGGCGCCCATTTGGTCGAGGATGGTGCGGCTGTCGATTTTGCTGCTGACCTGGAAGGACAGGCGCGTCGGAATGTTGGCTTTGATCAGGCCGGTGATCACGTCCACGCTGGGGCGCTGGGTGGCCAGCACCAGGTGGATGCCGGCGGCGCGTGCTTTCTGCGCCAGCCGCGCGATCAGCTCCTCGATCTTCTTGCCGACCACCATCATCAGGTCGGCCAGTTCGTCGATCACCACCACGATGTAGGGCAGGCGCTCCAGCGGCTCGGGCTGCTCCGGCGTCAGGCTGAAGGGGTTGTAGATGAACTCGCCGCGCGCCTTGGCTTCGTCGATCTTGACGTTGTAGCCGGCCAGGTTGCGCACCCCCATCTTGCTCATGAGTTTGTAGCGCTTTTCCATTTCGGCCACACACCAGTTCAGGCCGTGCGCGGCCTGGCGCATGTCGGTGACCACGGGTGCCAGCAAATGCGGAATGCCTTCGTAGACACTCATCTCCAGCATCTTCGGATCGATCAGCAGCAGGCGCACATCGCGCGCATCGGCCTTGTAGAGCAGGCTCAGGATCATCGCGTTGATGCCCACCGACTTGCCCGAGCCGGTGGTGCCGGCCACCAGGCAGTGTGGCATCTTGGCGAGGTCGGCCACCACCGGCGCGCCGCTGATGTCCTTGCCCAGGCCAATGGTCAGCATGGATTTGGCTTCGTTGTAGACCTGCGAGCCCAGAATTTCGCTGAGCTTGATGGACTGTCGTTTGGCGTTGGGCAGTTCCAGCGCCATGTAGTTCTTGCCGGGAATGGTCTCGATCACGCGGATGGACACCAAGCTGAGCGCGCGCGCCAGGTCCTTGGCCAGATTGACGATCTGCGCGCCCTTGACGCCGGTGGCCGGCTCGATCTCGTAACGCGTGATGACCGGCCCGGGCGCCGCCGCCACGACACGCACGTCCACGCCGAAGTCCTTGAGCTTTTTCTCGATCAGCCGCGAGGTCATCTCCAGCGTTTCGGGCGCCACGGTTTCCTGACGTATCAGCGCGCCGTCCAGCAGGTCCACCTGCGGCAGCTTGGAGTCGGGCATTTCGCTGAACAGCGGTTTTTGCCGTTCCTTGGCAACCCGCTCGCTTTTGGGAATCTCGACCAGTGTCGGCTCGATCAGCACCGGGACCGGGTGGTGTTCCTCGATCTCGATGCGTTCTTCGTGCAGGATTTCCTCGCGCTCGCGGGCTGCGACGCGGCCCACGGCCAGATCCTCGGCCATCTCGCGCTTTTCGCGGCGCGACTCGATCAACTCGTCAATCCAGGCGCCTATGCGCTGGGCCGTGTGGGCCCAGGAAAAAGCAAACACCACCGACACCGCAATCACGCCGACCGCAATCCAGACCAGGCCGGAGCCGGTGAAACCCAGCCACTTCACGCTGACAGGCCCCGCCAGGTAACCCAGCACCCCGCCCGCATGGCCGGGCAGCTTCAATTCAAAGCGGTACAGCCGCGACCATTCGAGCGCCGTGCTGGCCAGCAGCAGCAGCGCCAGGCAGGACCAGAACCTGAGCCGGTCGAACGTCATGCTGGCAGCCGGCTGGCTGCGCAGGCCGCGCGCGAGCGACCCCAGCCAGGCGCGAACGCCCGCAGCCAGCGCCCACCAGACGGAAAAACCAAACAGGAAATAGCTGGTATCTGCCAGGTGCGCGCCCAGGCGCCCGCCCCAATTGCGGGTGACGGCTTCGCCGGCCTTGAGCGCGCTGGCCGCTTCGCTGCTGCCCGTGGTGGACCAGGCCGCATCCAGCGGCGAATAACTGAGCAGGGCACCGAGCCAGAAGACCAGCGCGAGCAGGCCCAGGATCAGGCTGACTTCATGCGCAAAGCGTTTCACGCCGCCTGCGGGACCGGTAGCGGAGGAGGTTCTGGAGTTCAGGGTATCAAGCGAATAAGTCATAGGGCAATCACTGAGCTTACCTCAGTTAACCAGGCCTGCATGACGCAAAAAGGTGACAGAAAAACTGTCGTCAGCCCAGGGTGTTGAGCCTGTCCTTGACCCACATCGAGCCATCGGCGCGGGTCTCGATAAAACCACGCTCTTCCAGGTCTTTCATCACGCGGCTGACCATCTCGCGCGAGGCCCCGACCATTTTGGCCAGGTCCTGGCGCGAGACCTTTTCGCGGATCACGGTGTTGCCCTCGCGGTCCGGCACCGCCGACTCCAGCAAGGCGCTGGCGACGCGGCCGTAGACATCCATCAATGCCAGCGATTCGATCTTGCGGTCGGCCTGGCGCAGGCGCTGCACCAGGCCTTTCATGACCGCGTAGGCCATGGAACTGTTTTCGGGCAGGCAACGGGCAAACTCCGGCCGGCCCACCACCAGCACGTCGGTCTGGACTTCGGTACGCACGGTGGCCGAATGCGGTTCATTGTCGATCAGGCTCATCTCGCCGACATAGTCGCCCGGGTGCAGGGTGGCCAGGATCACCTCCCGCCCGCGCGCATCGGTGGTCACGACGCGCGCGCGCCCGGTCAGGATGATGGCCAGGGCGTTGGACTTCTTGCCCTGCTCGACAATGGCTTCACCACGTTTGTAGCGGCGCTTGATCACCGCCTGGGCCACGGATTCGGCCTGGCTGGTCGTCAGCATCGAGAACAAGGGCACCCGACGAATCAGTTCAAGGTTAGACACCATCGTAGACATGACAAACTTCTCCAGACCACGCTGCCGAAGGGAGCCAAAAGCCTGCCGGCGCCAGAGAAGCGGCCCGGGCGACGAAAACTTCTGAAACGGGTTCTTACAATAGCGTGTGTTGTGCCAACTATTTCCATCCGCCAGGGGTTTTAAACCCTGTGGTCAGCCCCGACTCTAACTGAGTTCAAATGCTTTTCCCTACAGATTTTCACCATGCGACATTCTAAAGTTCTCATTCTGGGGTCTGGCCCCGCTGGCTACACCGCGGCTGTTTATGCGGCGCGCGCCAACCTGAACCCGGTGCTGATCACCGGCATCGCGCAGGGGGGGCAGCTGATGACCACCACGGACGTGGACAACTGGCCGGCCGATCCTCTGGGCGTTCAGGGACCGGCGTTGATGCAGCGTTTTCTGGAACACGCCGAGCGCTTCAAGACAGACATCATCTTCGACCATATCAACAAGGTCGACTTCAGCCAGCGTCCCTTCACACTGACCGGCGACAGCGGTACCTACACCTGCGACGCGCTGATCATCGCCACCGGCGCATCCGCCAAATACCTGGGTCTGGACTCCGAGACCGCCTTCATGGGCCGGGGCGTGTCGGGTTGCGCCACCTGCGACGGCTTTTTCTACCGCGACCAGGAAGTCTGTGTGGTCGGCGGCGGCAACACCGCAGTGGAAGAGGCCTTGTACCTGTCCAACATTGCCAGCAAGGTCCATCTGGTCCACCGGCGCGACAAGTTCAAGGCCGAAGCCATCCTGATCGACAAGCTCCACGAAAAGGTGGCTGCCGGCAAGATCGTGCTGAAGCTGCACCAGACACTCGATGAGGTGCTGGGGGATGCCGCCGGCGTCAATGGCGTGCGGCTCAAAAACACGGAAACCGGTGCCACCGAAGATCTCCCGGTTCAGGGCTGTTTCATCGCCATCGGCCACCAGCCGAACACCGACATTTTTGCCGGCCAGCTGGACATGAAGGACGGCTACATCGTCACCCGCACCGGCTTGCAGGGCTTTGCCACCATGACCAGCGTGCCCGGCGTCTTTGCCGCTGGCGACGTGCAGGACCATGTCTATCGCCAGGCCATCACGAGTGCCGGCACCGGCTGCATGGCGGCCCTCGACGCCCAGCGCTTTCTGGAGCAGAGCTAGAGCCCCCACGCTTGTCGCTTCGCGAGCCTTCGGCGGTGCGCTGCCCCTTGCACAAAGAATGGGGGCGCTGCGCCTGCGGACCGGCGAAGCCGGATCCGCGGCCCTGGCTCGTATTTTTCGCTGTGCAGCGGAAAACCCAGGCCTCGCTCCCCTCCGGCAGGAACTTGAGACTTGAGGGCGGCTGGTTTTCAGGCTATAATCGCAGGCTTGGCTGAGTATCCGACGGGTACCAGCATCCTTTTTTTTCTTTTTTTATACGGAGAGTGCTCATGGCACGCGTCTGTCAGGTTACGGGCAAAGGCCCGATGGTGGGAAACAATGTTTCTCACGCGAACAACAAAACCAAGCGCCGGTTTTTGCCTAATCTGCAATACCGCCGCTTCTGGGTCGAAACGGAAAACCGCTGGGTTCGCCTGCGTACATCCAGCGCCGGTTTGCGTCTTGTTGACAAGCTCGGTATCGACGCGGTCCTGGTGGACCTTCGTGCCCGCGGTGAAATCTAAGGAGAATCATCATGGCAAAAGGCGCACGCGAAAAAATCAAGCTGGAATCGACTGCCGGCACGGGTCACTTCTACACGACCACCAAAAACAAGAAGACCACACCTGACAAGATGCTGATCATGAAGTTTGATCCCAAGGCACGCAAGCATGTGGAATACAAGGAAATCAAGCTGAAGTAATTCAGCCTGAGCCTGCAGCACCCTGTGCTGCACCATGAAAAAACCCGCTGCATTCCAGCGGGTTTTTTCATGGCCGGGCCGGTTTGCCCATGGCGTAACCATGGCTCGGGCGGGGGGAGACAGCAGGATCCGCAAGGCCTGCGCGTGGTGTCACGGGGCTTTTCCAGCGGCCAGCGGTTGGCGCTTTCGAAGCGATCACTATCGCCATCCCCCCCTTGTCGGCTGGGTGAAATCAATTCCCCAAAGAAAAACCGCCTGGGCGCGAGGCGCCGAGGCGGTTGGCAGCACTGGAGGCAAGCCTCCTGAAGCCGGAATCAGGCGCGTGCGGCGCGCAACTTCATGGAGAATTCCTGCAGGGCGGCAATGCCGCTTTCTTCAGCGCGGCGGCACCAGGCCTGCAAGTCCGCGGCCAGCTGCTCGCGCGACGCCGTCCTCGACAGCCACATCTGGCGCAACTCCTCGCGCATGGTGACCATCTTGTCGAGCACCGGGTGCTCGGCACGGGCCTGCGCCACCTGGGGCTTGACGGCGGCAGGAACCTTGTCATCGTCGCGATGCAACCAGCGGTTGGCTGCCTGCAATACCGAGATGTCGGCCTTGCGGGCCTTGAGCGCCTCGATTTCAGCCTTGCCGGCGCGGCGCAGTTCACGCGCAAAACCGGCCATCACCTCATAGCGGTGGGCAATCAGGGCTTCGAGGGTTTTCTCGTCAGCCACGGGCTGGATCTCCCCGAGCTGGAGCCGGGGCGGAACCTTCTTGACCGTCGCCAGACCGACTTTTTCCATGGCGCGGATGTACACCCAGCCAATGTCGAATTCGTAGGGCTTGACAGAGAACTTGGCCGAGGTGGGATAGGTATGGTGGTTGTTGTGCAGTTCTTCGCCGCCAATGATGATGCCCCAGGGCGACACATTGGTGCTGGCATCCGGTGCCTCGAAATTGCGATAACCCCAGTAGTGACCAATGCCATTGATGATGCCGGCGGCCGTCACGGGGATCCAGATCATCTGAACAGCCCAGACCGCCAGACCGGCTGCGCCGAACAAGGCCAGGTTGATGACCAGCATCAGGCCAACGCCCTGCCAGCTGTAACGGGTATAGAGATTGCGCTCGATCCAGTCGTTCGGCGTGCCATGGCCGTACTTGACCATGGTTTCCTTGTTCTTGCTTTCAGCGCGGTACAACTCGGCGCCTTCCCAGAACACCTTCTTGATGCCGTAGGCCTGCGGGCTGTGCGGGTCTTCCGCCGTTTCACATTTGGCGTGGTGCTTGCGGTGGATGGACACCCACTCCTTGGTGACCTGGCCGGTACCCAGCCAGAGCCAGAAACGGAAAAAATGCGAAGGGATGGCGTGCAGGTCCATCGCACGGTGCGCCTGGTGGCGGTGCAGATAAATCGTCACGCTGGCAATGGTGATGTGGGTCGTCACCAGTGTGTACAGCACAATTTGCCACCAGCTGGCGGCGAGCAAACCATTAGCCAGCCAGTCAAGGGCGGCATCAAACAAGACCATGAGAATCCTTTAAACAGTCACCAGCCACGCATATCAAAGTTATCTCCGGAGGCTGCGCCGGACAACTTTCCATTGTAATTGGGCCCGTGCCAAACAGCAAGCCGGAGCATCCGCACCAAAACCGATAGAAAACGAACAAAATCACCGATTGACCGGAAACTTCGGCTTATTCACCGTCTTTTCCCGTCAAAAATATCAAGCCTTTTGCCATACCGCAGCGAAAAAACCATCCGTTTGATGCAGGTAGGGCCACAGCCGCAGGTAAGGCCCCCGGCAAAGGGTTTCAGCCGCTTCCACCCCTAGATGGGTCAACAAAGGCCCGGTTTCAAGGACGGTGAATTCTTTATTCGCGGCGCTGAAGGCCTCGGCGATTGCCTCATTTTCCTCGCGCAGGATGCTGCAGGTGGCATACACCAGCCGCCCGCCCGGCTTGAGCAGCCGTGCGGCGCTCTGCAAGATGGCGGTCTGCTTGGCGGTCAGCTCCTCGATGGCCTGGGGGTTGTGCCGCCATTTGAGGTCGGGGTTGCGGCGCAGGGTTCCCAAGCCCGAACACGGCGCATCGACCAGCACCCGGTCAATCTTGCCGGCCAGGCGCTTGATGCGCTCGTCCCGCTCATGCGCGATGGCGACCGGGTGGACATTGGACAGGCCGCTGCGGGCCAGCCGCGGCTTGAGCGCATCGAGCCGGTGGCCCGACGTGTCAAAGGCATAAAGCCGGCCGGTGTTGCGCATGCTGGCGCCCAGGGCAAGCGTCTTGCCGCCTGCGCCGGCGCAAAAATCCACCACCATTTCCCCGCGTTTGGCATCGACCAGCAAGGCCAGCAGCTGCGAGCCCTCGTCCTGCACCTCGATCGCGCCGCGGGTGAAGGCGTCGAGCTTGTTGAGCGCCGGTTTGCCGGCCAGCCGCAGACCCCAGGGGGAATACGGCGTTGCGACGGCCTTGATGCCGGCCTTGGCCAGCTCCTTCTGGATGTCTGCGCGTTTGTCTTTGAGGGTGTTGACCCGCAGGTCCAGCCCTGCCGGCGCATTGAGACTTTCCACCAGCGGCCAGAAATCGGCCCCAAGCTGGGCCTTGAGCGGCTCAACCAGCCATGCCGGCAGGTTGTGGCGGTGCGGCTCCATCAGGTCGTCCGGTTTGACCTGGTCGCAGCGCGACAGCCAGTCTTTTTCCTGGTCCGTCAGGGCGCCCAGCAGGAAATCGCGGTCCGCCGCAAAACCCAGAATGGCCAGGCGTCGCTCGGTCGGGCCGCTGCCGTGCTGGGCCAGATAGGTATAGAGATTCTTTTTGCGCAGGACGCCGTAAATCGTCTCAGCCACGGTCGCGCGCTCGCGCGGGCCGAGGCGCTGCTCACGAAAATGGCGCGACACCACCATGTCGGCGGGGTGTTCAAATCTGAGGACCTGCTTGAGAAGCGTGGCACAACTGTCGAGTAAGGCGTTAGGATGCATGCCCCTATTGTCCCACCGCAGGCCCGCGGCGTGCCTTTTTCCATCTGGATGACCATGTCTGACGACCTTCCCCCGCTGATCACCACCCCGCCCGGCCTGTACCGCCATTACAAGGGCATGCTGTATGAAGTGGTGGGCACCGCGCGCCACAGCGAAACCCTCGAACCCCTGACCCTGTACCGCGCGCTTTATGGCGAGCACGGCCTGTGGGTGCGACCGGCTGCGATGTTCAATGAAGAGGTCGTGATCAACGGGGTGCGCCAGCCGCGCTTCACCAGGCAAGCCGACTAGCCTCTCCCCCGTCAACGATAATCGTGGGTTATGTCCGAATCCACTGAAATCGAAAAACAGGTCAAGCGCCGCCGCACGTTTGCCATCATCTCCCACCCTGACGCCGGCAAGACCACGCTGACGGAAAAGCTGCTGCTGTTCTCGGGTGCGATCCAGATCGCCGGCAGTGTCAAGGCGCGCAAGGCCGCGCGCCATGCCACCAGCGACTGGATGGAGATCGAAAAGCAGCGAGGCATCTCGGTCGCATCCTCGGTCATGCAGATGGAATACCGCGACTGCGTGATCAACCTGCTCGACACCCCGGGCCACCAGGACTTTTCGGAAGACACCTACCGCGTACTGACCGCCGTCGATGCCGCGCTGATGGTGATCGACGCGGCCAACGGCGTCGAGCCGCAGACGCGCCGCCTGCTGCAAGTCTGCCGCGCGCGCAACACCCCCATCCTGACCTTTGTCAACAAGATGGACCGCGAGGTGCAGGACCCGATGAGCGTGATGGACGAGATCGAGCAGGAGCTCGGCATGACCGTTGTGCCCTTCACCTGGCCGGTCGGCATGGGCAAACTTTTTCACGGCGTCTACGACCGGCGCGAAAAACGCATGCGCGTGTTCAGCCCCGGCGAAGACAAGGCCGGCGGCGACGATGAAATCCTGGCCGGCCTGGACAACGCCGAAGCAACCCGGCGTTTTGGTGCCGAGTTCACCCAGGCGCAGGGCGAACTGGAGCTGCTTGAAGGCGCCTCGCCGGAGTTTGACCGCGCCGCGTTTCTCGCCGGCAAACAGACACCGATGTTTTTCGGCTCGGCCATCAACAACTTCGGCGTGCAGGAAGTGCTGGACGCGCTGGTGGACCTGGCGCCGGCGCCGGCTGAACGCGTTGCCCTGCAGCGCGTGGTGCACCCGGAGGAAAAGAAATTCTCGGGCGTGGTGTTCAAGATCCAGGCCAACATGGACCCGGCGCACCGCGACCGCATCGCGTTTTTGCGCGTGGCCAGCGGCGAATTCACGCGCGGCATGCGCCTGAAGGTGGTGCGCAGCGGCAAGGAGCTGCGCCCCAACACCGTGGTGAGTTTCATGAGCCAGCGCCGCGAGCTGCTCGACACCGCCTTTGCCGGCGACATCATCGGCATCCCCAACCATGGCGTGCTGCAGCTCGGCGACACGCTGACCGAAGGCGAAGCCCTGCAATTCACCGGCCTGCCCTTCTTCGCACCCGAGATGTTCCGCGCTGTCGAGGTGGCCGACCCGCTGCGCAGCAAGCAGTTGCGCGCCGGCCTGACGCAGCTCGGCGAGGAAGGCGCAATCCAGGTGTTCCGGCCGATTGCCGGCTCTCTGTTGCTGCTGGGCGCCGTCGGCCAATTGCAGTTTGAGGTCGTGGCCCACAGGCTGGAGCATGAATACGGCGTCAAGGCGCGCATCATGCCGAGCAACTTCAACCTGGCGCGTTGGGTCACCTGCGACGACCCCAACGAGCTGAAAAAATTCATGGACGCCAACGCCCACCGCGTGGCGCTCGACGCTGTGGACGCGCCCACGCTGCTGGTGGACCACAGCGCCACCTTGCGCGCGGTGGAGCAGCAGTGGCCCAAAATCAGGTTCCATGCGTTGCGTGAACACGCCGGGCTGGTGTTTCAATCAAAAATATAGCGTTTTAGTGTTCCAGCCCCAATAAATACCGGCGCGAGAAGCTATCATTTTTATAGCATTCTGATGCTCCCCGGGTCTCGGTGCGCACCTTGTCGGGTGCAGACTTCAATCACAGAAAAGAAATATTTCTGCTCCGCAGAGCAACGAGGTTCGCTTGCTTGGGGCGCCAGTGCAACACTGCATTAGGGTTTGCCGTTGAAGCGAAATATCGCGCTGCGCTTAACCATGTGATCCATCTGGTCCGCGGCGTTGATGGTCAGGGAGTGCGGGGTACGGCCCAGCCTGGGGCGAATGTAGGCCGCGCCTTCCCGCGCAAGCTCGATTTGCCAATCTGACGCGTCTGCAAGCAGCGCGATCACCAGATTTTCCAGTGCAATGACCCGGGTTTGAAGCTGAACCAGTTCGGCATTGGCCAACGGCGGAACATCGGGCTGTGCCTCGGTTGGCGCCAAGCCCGGGTGGCCGGGCCCCGCGCCGCCTTCGTTGTCCCATCTTGAAAGTGCTTTAAAAAGAAGCTGGGCACGTTCCCGGGTAACTTTTTTGGTATCTGGCATGAAGGGCTCCTGACCAAGTGGCGTGCAAATATTCAAATTCTGCCACCCTGAGGCAGAAAAACTGCCTGCAAGGTTTTGGGCACGGCGTGGCGCCCTCACCATCCCAGCCGAACCTCCCGCTTGTTTGGAAAAGTCCCGCGCACGCGTTGAAATCGCTAACAAACGATATTTTCCTACAAGCCACATCCGCCAGGTGGCGTAGATTGACTGCTTGTTAACGATGCAAACTCAAGGCTTGGTCCATGTCTTGGTGATTGACGGCGATCGCAAACCGATGGCAGTCGTCAATGCGTGATATGCGCTTCGGCTACTGATGATGATGGAGGAGCAATACGAAGAGACTCTTTTGCGAAACTACGTCATGCACGTCGGCTACCAGCAAGAGTAAGGATTTTTCGGTGAAAAAGGATCCCATTGGTTTTCCGGTTCGACCGGTTTTTCTCAATCTCGCGCAGATTCAACTCCCCGTTGGTGCGCTGACATCCATCTTGCACCGGATCACCGGCGTTTGTTTGGCCGTGGGTGTTCCCTTCGCGGTGTACCTGCTGGATCTTTCGCTTCGTAACCAGCAGGCCTTCGCAAGGGTGACAGGCTTGTTCGGCAACCATGCTTTCAAGGCAGCCATGGTGTTTTTGATCTGGACATTGGCGCACCACATCCTGGCTGGCATTCGTCATATGTTGACTGACGTCAACGTGGGCTCAACGCTTCACAGCGGACGCCGCAGTGCGTGGTCGGTGAACATTGGCGGATTGGCCTTGGGGCTGCTGGCGGCTGGGGCCATGCTGTGAACCGCAAGCTCGCGGGGCTACCGACTTGGCTCGCGCAGCGCGTGAGTGCGGTTTACATGCTGCTGTTCTTCTTGTCTTTTCTTGTCTATTTTCTGCTTTACCCAATTCATTCTTACCCGGAGTGGCGGGCATGGGTGGCTAAACCCGCAATGAGCGTTGCTCTGTTTGTTTTTTTTGTAGCGCTGCTGTCGCACATGTGGGTGGGTCTGCGCGACGTGGTGTTCGACTATTTGCAGCCGGCAAGTTTGCGGCCGCTGGTGGCTGGCGTTCTGGGCATTGGGCTGGCAGGGGTTGGCGTCTGGCTGGTCTGGATACTTTTTCGGGCGCAGACCTAGCCCAAACGGGCGGCGGCAGCCACCGTCAACTCAACGGAGCAGTTTATGCATCTTTCCATTGCCCGCTACAACCCCGAGCTTGACGCCAAGCCGTACATGCAGGACTACACCATCGAAATTGGCGACACCGATCACATGCTTCTCGATGTGTTGGTCCGGCTCAAGCAACAGGACAACACGCTCACACTGCGAAAGTCATGTCGTGAAGGCGTTTGCGGATCGGACGCGATGAACATCAATGGCCGCAACGGCTTGGCATGTGTGACGCGTCTCAAGGATCTGCAACAACCGGTCGTGATTCGGCCCCTGCCAGGCTTCCCCATCATTCGCGATCTGGTCGTCGACATGACCAACTTCTTCAAGCAATACCATTCGATCTCACCCTACCTGATCAACGCAGAGCCACCGCCTGAAAAAGAACGCCTCCAGTCACCTCTGGAACGTGACAAGCTCAATGGTGCCTACGAGTGCATTCTTTGCGCGTGTTGCAGCAGTCAGTGCCCGTCTTACTGGTGGAATCCGGAGAAATTTGTTGGCCCAGCAGGCTTGATACAAGCCTACCGCTTCATCGCCGACAGCCGGGACCGCGCAACCGCGCAGCGACTTGACAATCTGGCTGGCCCTTACCGCCTATTCCGTTGCCGCACCATCATGAACTGCTCTGAGGTGTGCCCGAAAGGCCTGGAGCCGTCCCATGCCATTGAGAAAATAAGGTTGCGGATGCTGGACGTGCAGATCAAGGGCAAGTTGCCAACGCACGCTACCTCGTCAATCAAGCCAGACGAAAGCGCCTGAATTTGGCCTATTTCTTTTTACGTCGTCATCATGCCCGGCAATTTCAACCACGCACGCCGGGTCACCGGCGAAGACCCGAACGAGCTGAAAAAATTCATTGACGCCAATGCCCACCGCGTGCCGCTCGATGCGGTGGATGCACCGACCCTGCTGGTCGAACACAGCGCCACTTTGCGCGCCGTCGAGCAGCAGTGGCCCAAAATCAGGTTCCACACGCCGCGCGAACACGCGGGCCTGGTGTTCCAGTCAAAAATATAGCCTTTTCGGCCTCCAGCCCAGAAGGATCGGGCGCAAACAGCTATTAATTACATAGCAACTCCGCTCTGCCCCGTCGCTGCGTCTTGAGGAAATCGCTGACCTCCAGCAGGACCAGCTCGTTGTTGGCAGCCTGGTTTGGCTTGCAGCTGCTGGAAAACTGCAGCCTGTTGACCTTGTCCACGATGATCTGCGAGGCGGACGGTCCGCTGCCGGACAGCAGGCGCTTTTGCAATAAGCTATGTGGATGTACAGAAAGGCCAGTGTGCGCATTTTTTTTCTGGTGCTGCTTGGCCTGGTGCTGCGGGCAGGCCACACGCAGGACTTTGGCCGCCTTTACAGCGACAGCGTCACCATCACGCTGGCCGAACCGCTGCAGTGGGTGGCCGTGCCCAAAGGCACGATTGCCTCGCCTGACGCCTTCACCGCCGCCGGGTCCTGGGGCTTGCAGCCCTACACCGACAGCACGGTCCTTCCCACTTCGGGCAAGCAGGACGTCTGGGCCACCTTCTCGCTGCCGGCCACCGAAACCCTGCAAACCTGGTTCATCCGTTTGCCGGGCCAGGCGCTCGTCAAGGCCAGCCTTTTCTCGCGCGGCCCGCAGGGCGAGTGGCTGACCCAGTCAGCCGGCGAGGCGATTGCGCCGGCCGACTGGTCATTGCGCACCCGCGTGCCCAGCTTTGAATTGCAGACCCGCAGCGACCGCGTGCAGACCTACTACCTGCGCTTCGAGAACAACCGGGCGCTCACGGGGCGGCCCATGCTGCTGTCTCCCGTCGAGTACGTTGACGGCGCCTCCCGCGTGGGCGTGGTGATTGGCCTGATGTGGGGCATGTTCAGCGTGCTGGCCGCGCTGAGCCTGGCCGCTTTCGCGATGGCACGCAACCGGGTATTTTTGTGGTTTGGCGCCGTGGTGGTGACGCTGATGTTCACGCAGCTGGTTCTGATCGGCTACGGTAGCTGGCGCATGTGGCCAGGCAGCGCACACCTCAACCAGGTCATGGGCTGGGTCTCGGCCGCTTTGAGCATGGCCGCCGGGGCATGGTTCTGCGCCCAGGCCAGCTACGCCAAAAGCGGCCACCCGCGCATCTACCGGCTGCTGGCCATCGTCGCAGCAGGCAGCCTGCTCATGGCCGGCCTGGCGGCGATTGATCGGGACTTCATCCCGCGCGACCTTCGCAACCTGTGGCTGGCGCTGGCCACCGTGGCGATCCTGGGCAGCCTGGTGTGGATGTCCCTGCGCGGGCAGGCGTGGAACCTCCTGCTCTTGCTGGGTACGGCGCCCATTACGCTGGCGGCACTGGCCCGGCTGTCCCACAACGCGGGCTGGGTGCAGAACATCGAGGCGGCACAGGCGGCCGGCGTGCTGTCGGCCATGGTCGGACTGCTCTGGATCTTCCTGGTGCTGGCGTGGCGCAGCCGGGCGGCACTGTTTTCCACCCATCGCGGTGCCGCCCTCGCAACTTATGACCCGGCCAGCGGGCTGATGCTTCCCCGGGTGATCGACAGCCGGCTCGGGCAAATGCTGCTGCGCGCGCGCCGCAAACGCTCGGAATGCGGCCTGTTGATGCTGAGCTGGCTCGACCAGGTCCCCAGCCCGGACGAACTGAGCGACCACAAGCGCAGCACCGCGCTTTCGCGCATCGGCGAAATCCTGCGACGCGCCGCGCGCGACATGGACACGGTGGTCCGTTACGACGAGAACCTGTTTCTGATGCTCATCGAAGGCCCGGTCAACCGCGGCGCAGTCTCCGAGGTCGCCACCAAGATCCTGGCGGACTGCATACGCCTGTCCGAAAAGCTGGACGACCCCAACGCGTTCAACCTGCACATGGCCATATGGCACGGCACGCCGGGGGCCCAGACCGGACAGAAAATCATCGACAGCCTCCAGACCCGCCTGCGGCGAATGAGTTCAGGACCGAAGCGTTACGTCCAGTTTGTCGATGCTGCCGGCGAACCAGCGAGCCTTCCGGCGGAGGACAGCACACGCCGGGAGGATCTCATGGCAAAAATCAATGCGCTCGAAACCTCGCATCCGGCGTTCCATGACGATAAGCTGGCACCGCGGCAAGCCCCTGTCCGCTAGCGCAGTGGTCACGGTGCGGGCAATGGCAGGGCCGTCTTGTACCGGACCTGCTTGAGCGCAAAGCTCGAGCGTATTTTTTCAATGCCCGGAATCGGCGTGAGCTGCTCGAGGATGAATTTCTCGAGCGCCGCGATGTCGGCCACGGCCACACGGATCAGGTAGTCGCTGTCGCCCGTCATCAGGTAACACTCCATGACCTCGTCATGCTCGGCAATGCGCCGCTCGAACTCGGCGAGCGAGTCCTTGTTTTGCGAGCGCAGGCTGATGGAAATGAACACACTCAGGCCCAGCCCCAGCGCCGCGGCATTGGCGATCGCCACATAACGATCGATCACCCTGGCCGCCTCCAGCGCCTTGACCCGGGCCAGGCAGGGGGACGGGCTCAAATGCACGCGCCGGGCCAGCTCCACATTGGACAGCGAGCCGTCGCGCTGCAACTCCTCCAGTATCCGTAAATCCAGTGCATCCAGCTTCATGACGCTTCATCTCTCCCATTCAAAGCATTTTATGCCGTCGAAAACACTTTTGGCGACGTATTTTGACAGTTCATGTGGCGCCAACCGGCCTATATTGGAGGACATGAATGCACCCGTCCCCCTTCACGCCCTGCAGCAGGCTGACATGTCCACACCCCCCGACACCGATCCCCAGGAAACCGCCGAATGGCGCGAAGCTTTCATGGCGCTGGCCGCGACGCAAGGGCCGGAGCGTGCGCGTTACCTGCTCGATGAACTGGCGCGTCTGGCGCGCGAGCAGCGCGTGGGCTGGAAACCCGAACTCGCCACGCCTTATGTCAACACCGTGGGCGTCAACGAGCAGCCGGTCTTTCCGGGCGACCTGGCGATGGAGGAACGGCTGGCCTCGCTGATGCGCTGGAACGCACTGGCCATGGTGGTGCGCGCCAATCAGGCCGAGTCGGGCGGCTCGAGCGAGCTCGGCGGCCACATTGCCAGTTATGCCAGCGCGGCCGACCTGTTTGAAACCGGCTTCAACCACTTCTTTCATGCACGCGAAGGGCTCGGTCAAATCGACGGTGTTCACCAGCACCGCGGCGACCTGGTGTTTTTCCAGCCGCACAGCGCGCCCGGCGTGTATGCCCGCGCCTACCTCGAAGGCCGGCTCAACGAGAAGGATCTGGGTTTTTACCGGCAGGAACTCTCGGCGGCGACGCAAGGCGCCCAGGGACTGTCGAGCTACCCGCACCCTTACCTGATGCCCGACTTCTGGCAGTTCCCGACCGGCTCCATGGGCATAGGCCCGATCAGCTCGATCTACCACGCGCGTTTCATGCACTACCTCACCCACCGGCGCCTGCTTGACTGCACCGGCCGAAAGGTGTGGGGCGTGTTCGGCGACGGCGAGATGGACGAACCCGAGTCGATGAGCGCGCTGACCCTGGCCGCGCGCGAAGGCCTGGACAACCTGGTCTGGGTCGTCAACTGCAACCTACAGCGCCTGGACGGCCCGGTGCGCGGCAACGGCCGCATCATCGACGAACTTGAAAAGCTGTTTGCCGGCGCGGGCTGGAACGTCATCAAGCTGGTCTGGGGCAGCGACTGGGACGGCCTGTTCGCGCGCGATCTGACGGGTGCGTTGACGCAGGCCTTTGCCCACACGGTGGACGGCCAGATGCAGACCTTTGCCGCCAAGGACGGCCGCTTCAACCGCGACAACTTCTTCGGCCAGAACGAGGAGCTCGCGCGCCTGGCGCAGGGCATGACCGACGAACAGATCGACCGGCTCAAACGCGGCGGCCATGACCTGGTGAAAATCCACGCGGCCTATGCCGCCGCCGCGAACCACACCGGCCAGCCCACGGTGATCCTTGCGCACACCAAAAAAGGCTATGGCATGGGCAGCGCCGGCCAGGGCAAGATGACCACGCATTCGCAGAAGAAATTCGACGAAAGTGATCTGCTCGAATTCCGCAACCGCTTCAACCTGCCGCTCAGCGACGAACAGGCAAAGCAACTGGCGTTTTACAAGCCGGCCGCAGACAGCCCGGAAATGCAGTACCTGCACGCCAGGCGCGCCGCGCTGGGCGGTTATCTGCCCCAACGCGAAACCAGCGCCAACACCGTCGCTGTCCCCGCCCTGCCCGTGTACGCGAACTTTGCCCTGGCTGCCGACGGCAAGGAGATGAGCACCACCATGGCCTTTGTGCGCATGCTGGGCGGTCTGCTCAAGGACCAGGCGCTGGGCCCGCGCATCGTGCCCATCGTCGCCGACGAGGCACGCACCTTCGGCATGGCGAATCTGTTCAAGCAGGTCGGCATTTATTCCAGCGTGGGCCAGAAATACGCGCCGGAAGACATCGGCTCGGTGCTCAGCTACCGCGAGGCTCTCGACGGGCAGATCCTCGAGGAAGGCATCAGCGAAGCCGGCGCGCTGGCCAGCTGGACGGCAGCCGCCACCAGCTACAGCGTGCACGGGCTGGCGATGCTGCCCTTCTACATTTATTACTCGATGTTCGGCTTCCAGCGTGTGGGCGACCAGATCTGGGCCGCCGCCGACCAGCGCGCCCGCGGCTTTTTGCTGGGCGCGACCTCGGGCCGCACCACCCTGGGCGGCGAGGGCCTGCAGCACCAGGACGGCACCAGCCACCTGGTGGCCGCGACCATTCCCAACTGCAAGGCCTACGACCCGGCCTTTGCCTGCGAGCTGGCCGTCATCCTTGACCGCGGCATGCAGGAAATGATGGTGGAGCAGCAGGACGTTTTTTATTACGTCACGCTGATGAACGAGAACTACGCCCAGCCTGATCTGCGGCCCGGCTCGGAAGCCGGCATTGTTCGTGGTTGCTATAAATTTGCTAGCTACTCGCGCACACCAGACAAGGGCCAGAGCCCGAAAAGGCTTGAAAAAGTGACGCTGCTGGGCTCCGGCGCGATTTTGACCGAGGTGATCAAGGCGGCGCAGCAACTCGCTGAGCGGGGCATGGAAGTCACGGTGTACAGCGTGACCAGCTGGAGCGAACTCGCGCGTGACGGCGCGGCCTGCCAGCAGCGTGCGCTGGCCAACGAATCCACACCAGAGGCTTTCATCGCGCAACAGTTGAAGGACAGCGAAGGCCCCATCATCGCCGCCACCGACTATGTACGCGCCGTGCCTGAAAGCATCCGCGCCTTCCTGCCGGCCGGCCGCAGCTACCTGACCCTGGGCACCGACGGTTTCGGCCGCAGCGACACACGTGCGGCGCTGCGCGGGTTTTTTGGCGTGGACGCGGCCAGCATCGTCAAGGCGGCGCTGCACCAGCTTGGCTTGTCATTGCGGGCTTGACCCGCAATCCATGGCCCCGGATCACGCAGACAACTGCGCAGAAGTCATGGATCCCGGGTCACGCCCGGGATGACAGCTCAGCGACAAGCCGCGCTGCGCAGCCAGTCGCGTATCGCTTGCGGGTAGAGCAGGTGCTCCTGCATCTGCACCCTCGCCGCCAGCGTGTCGGCGCTGTCGCCCGGCAGCACCGGCACGGCCGCCTGCGCCAGCATGGGCCCGTGGTCCAGCTCGGCCGTGACCTGGTGCACGGTGCAACCGGCTTCTGTACAACCCGCATCCAGTGCGCGCTGGTGCGTGTTCAGGCCGGGGAAAGCCGGCAGCAGCGAAGGGTGAATATTGACCAGTCGCCCGGCGTAGTGCTGCACAAACGCTGGCGTGAGAATACGCATGAACCCGGCCAGCACCACCAGGGCGGGCTGGTGGGTGTCGATCAGTGCCATCAGCGCTGCATCAAAGGCTTCGCGCGTGGCAAACGCCTGGTGGCTCAGAACCTGCGTGGCCACGCCCAGCGACTGGGCGAGCTGCAGCCCGGCCGCGTCGGGCCGGTTGCTGATGACCGCAGCCACATGGGCTCCGAACTGCTGCTGCCAGTGCTGCGCCTGCGCAGCCCGGACGATGGCCGCCATGTTCGAGCCGCTGCCCGAGATCAGGATCACGATGTTTTTGGGCTGGCGTGGCATCAGGTTGGGCATGGGTGCATGGATTATCGCCATCACGCCCGCGGCTGCGGCGGCCTGGCCAGGGCAAACAACGCCAGCGTCACCACGCCCATGCCGACCAGCAGCCAGAGCAGCCCGGTGTAGCCTCCCAGCCCCAGCAAGGCCCAGGCCGTCAGGAACGGTGCCGCCGCGCGGGTGCACAGCGCAATGCCCGACATCGCGCCGCTGATGCGCCCCACATGTTCGCGGCCGTAGAAGTCCGGCACGATGTTGCTGCGCACGATGGTGATCAGGCCGTTGGCCACCCCAAACAGCACGGCAAAAGCGACCAGCACCACGGGCTGGCGGCCCAGCGCAAACAGCATCAGCGCCAACGGAAAAAGGGCCAGCACAGCCAACCCCAGTGCGCGGTGATTCAGGGAGCGACCCAACCACAAAAAGGCAAAGCGTCCTGCCACCTGCGCCGGGCCAAACCAGACCATGACGGCCACCGCCTCGGCCTGCGTGAGCCCGCGGGATTCGAATGCGGGCATCAGGTGCGCCCACACAGTGGACAGTGCAAAGGTGTAGAGCGTGAAGGTGGCGGTCAGCAGCCAAAAGGTGCGGCCCTGCATGGCCTGACGCAGCGTCGCCTGATCCTGCGCCGCTTTCACCGGCGCGGCGCCGGGCATAGGCGGGCACTTCCAGGCGCCGCGCAGCACCCACGCATGCAGGGGTGCCACCAGAAGCAGGGCCAGCGCCATCACCAGCAGTGCAGGGCGCCAGCCCAGGCGGGCCTGCAGCCAGGCCACCGCCGGAAACGACAGCGTGCTGGCAAAACCGCCGACCAGTGTGATGGTGGTGATGCCCTGGCGGTAGCGGTCGGGGAAACGTTTGGTGATCTCGCTGAAAGCAGGCTCGTACAAGGTCATCGCCATCGCCAGCCCGAGCAGCGCCCACGCGGCGTACAGCAACGGCAGACTGTGCGCCTGCGACCAGAGTGCACAACCGGCAGCACCGACCAACGCTCCGCCGGTCAGCACGGCGCGTCCGCGCCCGCGGTCAATCGCCGCGCCCACCGCATAGGTCGCCAGGCCCCAGACCATCAGACCCAACGTGAAAGCCCCCATGATGTCGGGCTGGCTCCAGCCCATGTCGCGCTGCATGGGCAGCACAAAGGAAGAAAAGCCGTAGTACATGATGGCCCAGACAAGAATCTGGCCGACGCTGAGGGCGCTGATGATGGTGCGGTAGGAAGGCAAAGTGGGGTGATTATCCGGGGCGGGAAAAAGCACTTGCCCGCGCCCGATTCTGCAAGGCGGAATCGCTCGCCATTTGTCCCAACTGGGACATAAAATTCCGAACGACCGTGCTAAAAATGCAGCAGTAACTCGAACCCGACGGAGACACGCATCTTATGGATCTCGCTTTTACCCCCGAAGAACAGACATTCCGCGAAGACATTCGCGCCTGGGTTCATGCCAACCTGCCGGCCGACATTTCGCACAAGGTGCACAACGCCTTGCGCCTGAGCCGCGACGACATGCAGCGCTGGGCCAAAATCCTCGGCAAAAAAGGCTGGCTCGGCCATGGCTGGCCCAAGGAGTTCGGCGGCCCGGGCTGGAACGCGGTGCAAAAACACCTGTTCGAGGAAGAATGCGCACTCGCAGGTGCACCCCGCGTCGTGCCGTTTGGCCCGGTGATGGTGGCGCCGGTGATCATGGCCTTCGGTTCGCCCGAGCAGCAACAACGCTTTCTGCCCGGCATTGCCAGCGGCGAAGTCTGGTGGAGCCAGGGTTACAGCGAACCGGGCTCCGGCTCGGACCTGGCCTCGGTCAAGTGCCGGGCCGAACGTGTTGGTGACAACTACATCGTCAACGGCCAGAAGACCTGGACCACGCTGGGCCAGTACGGCGAGTGGATTTTCTGCCTGGTGCGCACCAGCACCGAAGGCAAGCCGCAAACCGGCATTTCCTTCCTGCTGATCGACATGAAGTCGCCCGGTGTCACCGTGCGGCCCATCGTGCTGCTCGACGGCGAGGCCGAGGTCAACGAGGTCTGGTTCGACAACGTCGAAGTCCCGGCCGGGAACCTGATCGGCGAAGAAAACAAGGGCTGGACTTATGCCAAACACCTGCTCAGCCACGAACGCACCAACATTGCCGACGTGAACCGCGCCAAACGCGAACTCGAGCGCCTCAAACGCATCGCCAAGGCCGAGGGCGTGTATGACGACCTGCGCTTTCGCGACGAAATCGCCAAGATGGAAGTCGATGTGGTGGCCCTCGAAATGCTGGTGCTGCGCGTGCTCTCGGCCGAAAAGTCCGGCAAGAACTCGCTGGACATCGCCGGCCTGTTGAAAATCCGCGGCAGTGAAATCCAGCAGCGCTACACCGAGCTCATGATGCTGGCCGCCGGCCCTTTCAGCCTGCCCTTCATCGAGGAAGCCATGGAGGCCGGCTGGCAAGGCGACTTCCCCGGCGGCATTCCCGCCGACGCGCCGCTGGCGTCGACCTATTTCAATATGCGCAAGACCACGATTTACGGCGGCAGCAACGAAGTGCAGCGCAACATCGTGTCGCAGTTCGTTCTGGGTTAACGGAACCGTTCGGGCTGAGCCTGGCGAAGCCTGCATGCACATCAAAAAAGCCCTTCGACCAGCTCAGGGTGAACGGCAATATATGGAGAGTAGCAATGGATTTTGATTTCAGCGACGACCAGGAACAACTGCGTGATGCCGTGGGCAAGTGGGTCGCCAAGGCTTACGACTTCGAGCGCCGCCGCGGCATTGCCAAGGCCGGCGGTTTCTCGCGCGAGGCTTACGGCCAGCTCGCCGAACTCGGCCTGACCGGCCTCTACATTCCCGAGGACGACGGCGGGCTCGGCATGGGTCCGGTCGAAGGCATGGTCGTGATGGAGGAACTCGGCCGCGGCATCGTGCTGGAGCCGCTGGCCCAGGCCCTGATCGCCGGCGCCGTGTTGTCCGGCTACGCGCCCGCCGATGTCAAAGCCGCCTGGCTGCCGAAAATCGCCGGCGGCGAAGCGCTGGTGGCACTCGCCTCGCAGGAGCGCGCCGCCCGCTACCGGCTCGATGTTTGTGAAGCGAAAGCGACTGCAGCCGGCGCCGGATGGGCGCTGACAGCTACCAAAAACATAGTGCCCGCCGGTGACCAGGCCGATGCCTTCATCGTCCCGGCGCAGGCCAAGGGCAAGATCGCGCTGTTCCTGGTCGAACGCACGGCCCAGGGCGTCAGCACCCGCGGCTACGGCACACAGGACGGCGGCCGCGCGGCTGACGTCGTGCTCAAGGACGCGCCCGCCACACTGATCACGCTGGACGGCCTGGCGGCGCTGGAGCATGCCACCGACATCGGCATCGCCGCCACCTGCGCCGAAGCCGTCGGCGTGATGGACAAGACCCTGGCCATCACCGTCGAGTACATGAACACCCGCAAGCAGTTCGGCGTGGTGATCAGCAGCTTCCAGGCGCTGCGGCATCGCGTGGCCGACATGAAGATGCAGCTGGAGCTGGCCCGCTCCATGAGTTATTACGCCTCGCTCAAGCTCAACGCCCCGGCCGCAGAACGCCGCGCCGCCATGGCCCGAGCCAAGTACCAGCTCGGCGTCTCCATGCGTTTTGTCGGCCAGCAGGCGGTGCAGCTGCATGGCGGCATCGGCGTGACCGACGAATACATCGTGAGCCACTATTTCAAGCGGCTGACGCAGATGGAAATGAGCTTCGGCGACACCCTGCACCACCTGGGTGAAGTGTCGTCGCGCATGCAGGACACTGCGGGCGTCTTCGCCTGACTTGCCCGCGACATATTGAAAAATGATGCTCCGTGGCATGAATCACGGGCACTTTTTAATTCCAGGAGACCAACCATGATGTTGCACCGCCGCCTTCTTCTCGTGCTTGCTGCCAGCGGCCTGGTGCTGGCCGGTTGCGCCACAACGCCCACAACCGGGGAACACCCGCCCATCGTGTTTGTGCACGGCAACGGCGACAGCGCTTCCCTCTGGCAAAGCTCGGTCTGGCGCTTCGAGTCCAACGGCTGGCCGCGCGAACGCCTGCACGCCATCGACCTGCCTTACCCGCTGGCGCGCGACGAAGACGGCAAAGCCCAGCCGGGCCGCAGCTCGACCGCGGAGCACACGGCCTACCTGAAATCGGAAGTCGACAAAGTGCTGCAGGCCACGGGCGCCTCCCGGGTGGTGCTGGTTGCCAACTCGCGCGGGGGTTATGCCGTGCGCAACTACATCCAGAACGGCGGAGGCAGCGCGCGTGTCAGCCATGCCATCCTGGGCGGCACGCCCAACCATGGCGTCTGGGCCATCAAGGGTTTCCGCGAAGCCAACGAGTTTTCCGGTAACGGGCCTTTCCTGACCGGGCTCAACGCCCCGAAAAACGCCGCCGGCGACGAAGTCACCGGGCCCGTCAAGTGGCTGACCCTGCGCTCGGACAACAACGACAAGTTTGCCCAGCCCGATGGTCTGTGGATAGGCGCCAAAGGCACCCCGACCAACGTCAGCTTCGAGGGCCCGGCCCTCAAGGGCGCGACCAATCTTGTGCTGCCACGCGTCGACCACCGCGAGACCTCGTTTTCACCGGCGGCGTTTGAGGCGACCTACCGTTTCATCACCGGCAAAAACCCACAGACGTTGACCATCCAGCCCAACTCACCGCTGGTGCTCAACGGCAAGATCACCGGCCTGGGTCTGCGCCCGACCGACCCGGCGTCGGGCAACTATTCGAACAACCTGCCGCTGCCCGGCGCGCAACTCGCGGTCTACGCCACCGACGCCGCCACCGGTGCACGCCTGGGCAACGCCGTGCACAACAAGACGGTTGGTGCCGACGGCCTCTGGGGGCCCTTCACCGCCCAGACCGGCACGCCCTATGAATTTGTCATCAGCGCGCCAGGGTATGCCACCACCCACATCTACCGCAGCCCTTTCCCGCGATCCAGCAGCCTCATCCACCTGCGCGCCGACCGCCCTGCAGACGCCGACAAAAGCGCCAAGTCCAGCATCACGCTGACGCGGCCACGCGGCTACTTCGACGCGATGCGCGACAAGATGTCGTTCGACGGCAAGGCGCTGCCGGGCGTGCCGCCCGCGGGCGCAGGCGTGTCGAGTTCCAAGATCAACTTGAGCCAGGACGGTGTTCGGCCGATTGCGGCCGAGTTCAACGGCGAAAAAATCACCGGCCGGACCTGGCCGGCCGCAGACAACCACCTCGTGGTGCTGGAGCTGACCTATTGATGCTGGCGGGATGTTGCGCTCTTGCGGGCACCCTGGAGGCGCGTATTCCGATCAAGGATGCGCCCGGCATCGGCTCAGATGCCTTGTGTGGTCACCATCCCGGCCGACACGGCCACGATTTCGCCCTCGACGAACGGCTGCCAGTGTGCTGCGCTGAGCGGCACGCTGGCGATCAGTGTCACGGCCTGAAAGCCAGGCACAACCGACACGCCCTGGGTATGGAGGGACTGGTCTGCCATACTGCATTGTTGCGACAAGCGGAACAAACCAGGCGGCGCAATATGGCCGCTCGCGCGTTGTGTGCGTCTATCGCCATGGGCAAACAGGACCTCACCATCCGCATAGAGAAAGTTGGCCGGCCCCAATTGGCGAAAATCAGCGACGAATTCAGCGACCACTCCCAGTCGCCCCTGGACCGATGGCGGAGTAGTCGTGCGGCCCCACAAACCACGCATGCGTTCCGGCAAGGCGCAAAAAGCGTGTTCGGAGTCTGTATCCCAAACGGATGGTAGCGGTCGAACGCCAGGTCTTGCGGTCGCGCGATACCCGGCAGATGTCCGTTATGGGCGAACACATGTATCCGCCCGGCCAGTTCGCGCACAAAGGGCTGGGTGTTTGAAAAGGCAACCGCTCCGAGGGTGGCACGTCGGATGTGCGAGATCCCAAGTGTGGTACTTGGCCCCTGGTGTTCCAGCAAACGCACCAGTGAGTGAGCTGTCACTGGCCGCGATCGACTCCAGAAACTGCGCCACATCGTTGCCCTGGTACAAATGCGGCGCCCCAACCATCGCGCGTGCCGCTTGTCGGGCCGCTGCGGCTGGCCAATGCCTCCAGCGAAAAGGTCAAATGCGCCGCGTGGCGCATCGACATGGCGAGGAGTTCACACTTCTCGGAGACTGCCGGAGCGCCGCGACCAGTGCAAGACGGCCCGGGAAATCGCCAGCGAGGCCAGACGGCGCCTCACCTGGCAGGCGCAGCCGGCATCCGGTCCATCATCATTTCCATCATGGACTGCATCATCTCCATGCGCTTTTCCATCATCTGCTGGCGCGCGCCCATGTCGCCAGTCATGCCCGGCATGCCTTTCATGTCGCCCATACCCGCGCCGCTCATGCCGCCCATCATCTTCATGCCGTCCTGCATGGTTTTCATGTGTTCGGCCACCAGCTTGTTGCGCTCTTCCGGGGTTTTGGCGTTCATCATTTTTCCGTGCATGTCGCGCATGGTCTTCATCTGCGCATCCATTTTTGCCATCTGGTCGGGCGTGGCCATGCTGCTGGCCGTCGCGGTACCCATGGGCATGGACGGGGCGGTGTTGCACGCGATCAATGTACTGGCGGCAAAAAGTGCGCCAGCGAGTGGAATGAATCGAAAATTCGTCATGACAAACTCCTGTTGGATGGGGCTAACTGTGAAAAATGTGGGCGGGGAGGGAAGGCGTCCTGCGGTAGCGGTCCATTGGCGGACCCTGCCGCCAGCGCAAACACCCGCGCCACTGGCACCACCATGAGAGTGTCACCTCTAGCGCAGGGATGAGAGCAAAAAAGCATGGGCCAGGGTCTTCGTATCAATCGGCTTGAATGTGGGGGCCAGCCCGAAACCCGCATCGGCCTGGATCAATTGAAGCGCAGGCAAGCACGCTCGAGATCCAAGGCGCGCGTCGGTCATGACCTGAACGGCTGGAGCAGGCCAAAACGCCATGCCAGAAAGAAGATGTCAACCGGCGGCAGTACTAACGTCCATGTTCATGGAGTTCTTGGGTGGCGAGTAGTCACTTCGCCTCGTCAACCATCTGGATAGTCTTTTCCTCAACCTCTTTGGCGACTTCAACCAAGGCTGCATCCTGAGATAACGCCGAAAGCATTTGCACTGGCTTGATCAAACCGATCTTCGTCGTGCCTTTCTCCGTGAACACCGAGATGCGACACGGTAAGGCCATGTTCAGGCGCATATCGGTAGCCAAAACTTTGGCGGCTTGAGCCGGATTGCAGACTTCAAAAACCTTGCACTCCTCATCAAATGCAATGCCCTTGCTGCGAAGTGTGGCCCCCAAGTCGTGAACATGCAATACCCCGAAGCCCAGGCGTTTAACGGCTGAGTCCAGGTCTGTTGACGCTTGGGTGAATGATTTTTCAGTTTCAACGATGTAATACATGAGTCACCTCGATTTTTGTGACGGACAAACAATGCCTTGGCTCAGCCGAGACGTTTCGGCGCGTCAGCCGAGCCAGCTGTCCGGCTTGGGACTTGGCTCCCAGACCTATCACCTGCGACCGTGCCCGTCATTCAAGACGCCTTGCGGTGCTCCGCAGACTTCCTGACTCCGATCACTTGTTCTTTTGCTTGACGACCCACACCACCAGAGCGACAACCACGACAACAAGCAAGATCGGCATCCATATCCCGCCGTATCCGCCGTGTCCGCCCATCCAGTCGCCGCCCCACGTGCCACCCATCATATTTCCGCTCTGCGCGAAAGAGACGTTGGGGGCCAACAGAGGCACCATACCAACAGCCATGGCAAGTAAACTTTTCATGAATTTTCCTTGTTGAAACGAAGAAACTATCGGACCACGCCGACAAAGGGCACTTGAGTCCAAAAGGCCAGCCTGCGGCCGCGCGAATCCGGGCGATGTAGTCCGAACTCCTCAAGCACCGTCAGACAATATCTCCGCTATAACCGTGTAAGGCACAGGACAAAACAGCTTCGGAATCCGTACCGTCGAAATCCATCGGCTCTGACATATTGCCGACGTTTGTGCGGCAGCACACACAGCCCTGCTTCAACGGTCGACTTCATTAGGGCGAAGCCACCGTCGCCGCCGCAGAGCGATCCCGACCCGGCTTGCCGGCGCTGTCGCGAAAGATTTGTAGCGCGGGGACACCGAGTCGGGTCAAAGTCCCGAACAACGGCTGTGGTTGTGTGCTGCCAACAGTCGGCGGTTTCCGAGTGGCGTAAGTCTCGCCCGACTAGCGCCGGCTCACACCAGTAGCCGCGAAGTCCTAGGCACATGCGCCATCAGAAACTCCATCTGGTCCGCCAGGATGCGGCGGTTGCGCAGGATGAAGTCTTCCCACAGGCTGGGAACATACGGTGTGTAGAGCAGGGGCATGTGCGCCTGCTCGGGGGTGCGGCTGCTTTTGCGGTGGTTGCAGGCGCGGCAGGCAGTGACCACGTTCATCCAGTTGTCGATGCCGTTCTGCGCGAACGGGATGATGTGCTCGCGGGTCAGGTCTTCCTCGTGGAAATGGTCACCGCAGTAGGCGCACACATTGCGGTCGCGGGCGAACAGTTTGCTGTTGGTCAGCCCGGGCTTGAGGTCGAAGGGGTTGATGTTGGGCACGCCCTTGGTGCCGATGATGCTGTTGACGGTGATGATGGACTGGTTGCCGGTGATGGCGTTGTGGCCGCCGTGAAACGTGGCCACCTGCGCACCCATCTCCCAGCGCACTTCATCCGAGGCATAGTGCAGCACGGCTTGTTCGAGGCTGATCCACGATTGCGGCAACCCCTGGGCTGAGAGTTTCAAGACCTTCAAACGAACCTCCAACATTTAAAAAACGCATGGAAACCGGACTCAAACTGCTTGAAACCTCAATATACAGCGAATTCATGACAAAGCCGGGGCAATATCCCTATTTCGTCCTTCAGCCCGCACCCAACCGACCTGAGGCGCTATTAAAACGATAATTGGCAGCATGAAAGTTTCGCTATGAAAGTTTTCCGCGGCTACAACCACCCCCAGCTTGCGGCGCAGTGCGCGCTGACGATTGGCAACTTCGATGGCGTGCACCGCGGCCACCAGGCCATGCTGGCGCTGCTGAAAAACGAGGCGCAGCACCGCGGCGTGCCCAGCTGCGTGATGAGCTTCGAGCCCCATCCGCGCGACTACTTCGCCGCCGTGGCGCGCAAGCCCGAACTGGCACCGGCGCGTATTGCCACCCTGCGCGACAAACTGACCGAGCTGGCGCGCTGCGGCATCGACCAGTGTGTGGTGCTGCCCTTCAATGCGCGGCTGGCCGCCCAGCCGGCGCAGACCTTCATCGAAGACGTGCTGGTCAAAGGCCTGGGCGCGCGTTACGTGCTGGTGGGCGACGACTTCCGTTTTGGTGCCAAACGCGCCGGCGACTACGCCATGCTCGACGCCGCCGGTGAGCAGCTGGGTTTTGACGTGGCCCGCATGAACAGTTATGAGATACCGGACCCCCACGCTCGGACCTACCTCGCTGCCCCCCAAGGGGGCGTGCCCGCCTTGGGGCGGCCCGGCGGCGGGCGCAGCACCCGCGTCTCAAGTTCGGCGGTGCGGGAGGCCCTGGGCCAGGGGCAAATGAGCCGGGTGGCCGGCCTGCTGGGCCGGCCTTACAGCATTTCCGGCCATGTGGTGCATGGCCGCAAGCTCGGGCGCGACCTGGGCTTTCGCACGCTGAACCTGCGCTTTTCCCACTGGAAACCGGCCGCCAGCGGGATTTTTGCGGTCCAGGTGTTCGGCCTGTCGGACCAGCCCCTGCCCGGTGTGGCCAACCTGGGCATCCGGCCCTCGCTGGACCCCGCGGACGTCAACGGCGGACGCGTGCTGCTGGAAACCCATTGCCTGGCCTGGCCCGCCGGCTTGGGGCTGGAGGAGGCATACGGTAAAATCATCCGCGTGGAACTGCTACACAAACTGCACGACGAACTGAAATACGACGGTCTGGACAGCCTCAAGGCGGGCATCGCCAGGGACTGCGACGATGCGCGGACGTTTTTTGCCGAGGCCGCGAAGTCATTTTCAGCATCCATGCACACGGAAACCAGCCGCCAGACCACGCGCGACCGAATTTAGACGATCTCGTCGCCTCTGGCCCCGCCCCTCCCTCCGGGCGAACGGCTTTCTTCCCGACCCGTATTCCGGCGGTCCTGCCTCACCGGCCCGCCTCAACAAAAGCATCCCATGTCCGACAACAAAACCGATTACCGCAGCACCCTGAACCTGCCCGACACGCCATTCCCCATGCGCGGCGACCTGCCCAAACGCGAAGCCGGCTGGGTCAAGGAGTGGGACGACAAGGGCATCTACAAAAAGCTGCGCGATGTGCGCGCCGGCAAACCGAAGTTTGTGCTGCACGACGGCCCGCCGTATGCCAACGGCCAGATCCACATCGGCCACGCGGCCAACAAGATCCTGAAAGACATGATCGTCAAGGCGCGCCAGCTCAAGGGGCTGGACGCCGTGTATGTGCCGGGCTGGGACTGCCACGGCCTGCCGATCGAAAACGCCATCGAAAAGCTCCATGGCCGCAATCTTTCAAGAGACGACGTGCAGGCCAGGAGCCGCGCTTTTGCCACCGAGCAGATCGCGCAGCAGAAAGAGGACTTCAAGCGCCTGGGTGTGCTCGGTGAATGGGCCAACCCCTACCTGACCATGAACCCCGGCAATGAAGCCGACGAGATCCGCGCGCTCAAACGCATCATCGAACGCGGTTTTGTCTACCGCGGCCTCAAGCCCGTCTACTGGTGTTTTGACTGCGGCTCCTCGCTGGCCGAGTTCGAGATCGAATACGCCGACAAAAAATCGCAGACCCTGGACGTCGGCTTCCAGTGCGACCAGCCCGACAAGCTGGCCGCCGCTTTCGGCCTGAAGAGCCTGGCCAAGGATGCTTTTGCCGTGATCTGGACCACGACCGCCTGGACCATCCCGGCCAACCAGGCGCTGAACCTGAACCCCGATCTGGACTACGCGCTGGTCGATACCGAGCGCGGCATTTTGCTGCTGGCCGCCTCGCTGGTGGACAAGTGCATGGAGCGTTACCAGCTCACCGGCACGGTGCTGGCCACCACGGCCGGCAAACACCTGGCGCTGATCAATTTCAAACACCCGCTGTACGACGTGGATGCTGGTTACCGGCGCCTGAGCCCGGTCTTCCTGGCCGACTACGCGACGGCCGACGACGGCACCGGTATCGTGCATTCCTCGCCCGCCTACGGCGTGGAAGACTTCAACTCCTGCGTGGCCAACGGCATTGCCTACGACGACATCCTGAACCCGGTGCAGGGCAACGGCCGTTACGTCGACGAGCTGCCGCTGTTCGGCGGCCTGAACATCTGGAAAGCCGCACCGCTGGTGATCGAGGCCCTGCGTGACGCCGGCCGCCTGTTTTCCACGCATGACATCGTGCACAGCTACCCGCATTGCTGGCGCCACAAGACGCCGGTGATCTACCGGGCCGCGGCCCAGTGGTTTGTGCGCATGGACGAGGGCGAAGGCGTGTTCACCAAAGACAAGGCGCCGCGCACCCTGCGCCAGCTGGCGCTGGCCGCGATCGAGGAAACCAGCTTCTACCCGGAAAACGGCAAGACCCGCCTGCACGACATGATTGCCGGCCGGCCCGACTGGTGCATCAGCCGCCAGCGCAGCTGGGGCGTGCCGCTGCCGTTTTTCATTCACACCGCCACCGGCGAGCTGCACCCGCGCACCATGGAGATCATGGACCAGGCCGCCGCCATGGTGGAGGCCGGCGGCATCGAGGCCTGGAGCAAGGCCAGCGCCGAGTCCATCATCGGCGCCGATGGCGAGCATGGGGCGCCCAACTACATCAAAAGCACCGACATCCTGGACGTCTGGTTCGACTCGGGCACCACCCATTTCCACGTGCTCAAGCGCAGCCATGCCGATCAGTCGGCCTGGCCGGCCGACCTGTACCTCGAAGGCCACGACCAGCACCGCGGCTGGTTCCACTCGTCGCTGCTCACCTCGTGCGCGATGTATGACCACGCGCCCTACAAGGGTCTGCTGACACACGGCTTCACGGTGGACGGCAAGGGCCGCAAGATGAGCAAGAGCGAAGGCAACGTCGTGGCGCCGCAAGAGGTGTCGGGCAAGCTGGGCGCAGAGATCATCCGCCTGTGGTGCGCCTCGACCGACTACTCGGGCGACCTGGCCATTGACGACAAGATCCTGGCGCGGGTGGTCGATGCCTACCGCCGCATCCGCAACACGCTGCGTTTTCTGCTGGCCAATGTCAGCGATTTCGATCCGGCGATAGATGCCGTGCCGTTTGAACAGATGCTGGAAATCGACCGTTACGCGCTGAGCCGCGCGGCCCAGCTGCAGGCCGACATCCTGGCGCATTACGAGGTGTACGAGTTTCACCCGGTGGTCTCCAAACTGCAGATCTACTGCAGCGAAGACCTGGGCTCCTTCTACCTCGACATCCTGAAAGACAGGCTGTACACCACGGCACCGAAGTCGCTGGCCAGGCGCAGCGCGCAGACCGCGCTGCACCAGATCACGCACGCCATGCTGCGCTGGATGGCGCCTTTCCTGAGCTTCACGGCCGAGGAAGCCTGGAAAGTTTTCGGCAGTTCGGAATCCATCTTCATGGAAACCTATGCCGACCTGGCCGCGCCCGATGAGGCCCTGCTGGCCAAATGGACACGCATCCGCGAACTGCGTGATGCGGTCAACAAGGACATCGAGGCCCTGCGCGCCGACGGCAAGGTCGGCTCGTCGCTGCAGGCCAAAGTGACGCTGGAAGTCGCGCCCGACGACCATGCGCTGCTGGCCAGCCTGGGTGACGATTTGAAGTTCGTCTTCATCACTTCAGCTATTGATTTGATAGCTGGCAGCGCACAATCCATCAGCACCGAAGCCAGTTCTGCCGTCAAATGCGAGCGCTGCTGGCATTACCGCGAGGACGTGGGCCACGACGCCGCACACCCGACGATCTGCGGCCGCTGCACCAGCAACCTGTTCGGTGCAGGGGAAGAAAGGAAGTACGCCTGATGGCCAAAACCACCTTCGGAACCACGTCCCCCAGCCTGCTGCCCTGGCTGGGCCTGGCGCTGATCCTCTTGATTGCCGACCAGCTCACCAAGGTGCTGATCCTGGGTTATTACCAGCTCGGGGACGCGACCTATGTCACGAGTTTTTTCAACGTGGTGCGGGTGCACAACACCGGCGCCGCGTTTTCCTTCCTGGCCTCCGCGTCGGGCTGGCAGCGCTGGTTCTTCACGGCCATCGGCATCGCGGCGGCTCTATTCATCCTGTGGATGCTCAAGTCGCACGCGGGGCAGAAGCTGTTTTCCTTTGCCCTGGCCTGCATTCTGGGCGGCGCGGTCGGCAATGTGATTGACCGCACGCTGTACGGCTATGTGGTCGACTTTCTGGACTTCCACTACGCCGGTTGGCATTTCCCGGCCTTCAACGTGGCTGACAGCGCCATCACCGTCGGGGCCATCTGCCTGGTGCTGGACGAACTGCTGCGGGTCCGGAACGCGAAATAGGCGCGTCCCGCGCCTGCGCGCCTCCTGCCACTGACCGGCAGCGTGGTGAAAAATGGACGGCACCCGCTTCAATGCGCCAGTCGCGAGCGCACCGGCGTTATAGTGGCCCTCAACACCTATGAAGCATTTGTTGAATTTGCTGGCAGCCATCGCACTGCTGGTCTGGGGCACCCACCTGGTTCGGACCGGCATCCTGCGCGTGTTCGGCGCCAATTTACGCCACGTGCTGTCCCGCAGCATAGGCAACCGCTTCACTGCCGCCCTGTCGGGCCTCGGCGTGACCGCGCTGGTTCAGTCCAGCACCGCCACCTCGCTGATTGTTTCCTCCTTTGTCGGCCAGGGGCTGATCGCGCTGCCGCTGGCGCTGGCCGTGATGCTGGGCGCCGACATCGGCACCAGCCTGATGGCCGTGGTGTTCTCGTTTGACCTGTCCTGGCTCTCGCCCCTGTTCATCTTCACCGGCGTGGTGCTTTTCATCTCGCGCCAGACCACCAATGTCGGACGTTTCGGCCGCGTCCTGATCGGCCTGGGCCTGATGCTGCTGGCGCTGCGCCTGGTGACCGACTCGACTGCCGTGCTGACCTCGAACGCGGCCGTCAAGGCCCTGCTGGGCACACTCAGCAGCGACCTGCTGCTGGAGATCACGGTCGGCGCGGTGCTGGCCGTGGTGTCCTACTCCAGCCTGGCCATCGTGCTGCTGACGGCCACCCTGGCAGCCTCGGGCGTGATTCCACTGGACGTGGCGCTGGGGCTGGTGCTGGGCGCCAACCTCGGCAGCGGCCTGCTGGCAATGTTGACCACGGCCCGGTCGGCCATCGAAGTGCGGCAGGTGCCGCTGGGCAACTTCCTTTTCAAGCTGCTCGGTGTCGCCGCCGCCGCGCCCTTTGTCGGCCTGTGGCTGCGCCATGTGCGGCCCTTTCTTGGCGAGGCAGCCACCACGGTGGTGCTGTTTCACCTGATGTTCAACGTGCTGGTCGGTCTGGTCGGTCTGGTGTTCATCACCTGGACCCAGGTGGTGGCGCGCTGGGTTGAAAAACTCCTGCCGCGCCCGGCCAAGGGCGGTGCCACCGGCGGCCGGCCACACCACCTGGACCCGACGGCCCTGTCCACCCCGTCGCTGGCCATCTCGTGCGCCGCCCGCGAAGCCCTGCACCAGGCCGACGTGGTGGAAAGCATGCTGATCGGCATGCTGGAAATCATGCGTCACAACGACCTGCGGCTGGCCGAAGACCTGCGCAAGATGGACGACACGGTGGACGAGCTGTATTCGGCCATCAAGTACTACCTGACCAAGATCTCGCGCGAGGCCCTGGGCGAGGAAGAAAGCCGGCGCTGGACCGACATCATCAGCTTCACCATCAACATGGAGCAGATCGGCGACATCATCGAACGCGTGCTGATCGACATCGAGGACAAGAAGATCAAGCCGGGCCGCAACTTCTCGGAAGCCGGCATGGCCGAGATCTGCGAGTTGCACCAGCGCCTGCTCGACAACCTGCGCCTGGGCATGAGCGTGTTCCTGAACGGCAATGTGCGCGATGCCAAAAAGCTGCTGGAGGAAAAAGCGCGTTTCCGCGACCTGGAGCGCGCCTACGCCAACACCCACCTGGGCCGCCTGTCCGACCGCACCATGCAGAGCATGGAAACCAGTTCGCTGCACATCGATTTGATCAGCGACCTCAAACGCATCAACTCGCACATCTGCTCGATTGCCTACCCCATCCTCGACTCGGCCGGCGCCCTGGTGCCCAACCGCCTGCGTCAAAGCGCCTTCAGTGACTCCGTCTCCCGCTGACCCGCAGGACATGCAGCGATGAACCCCGACGCTGACCAGCTCTGGCGTGCCCCGCGCTGGGCACTGGCGGTGCTGCTGGCCCTGCTGGGCATGCTGGGGCCGTTTTCCATCGACACCTACATCCCGGCGTTTTCGGGCATTGCGCGCTCGCTGGGCGCGACGCCGGTCGAGATGCAGCAGACGCTGTCGGCCTACCTGTTCGGCTTTGCCTTCATGAACCTGTTCCACGGGGCGCTGGCCGACAGCTTTGGCCGTCGTCCGGTGGTGCTGTGGGGCATCGCGATGTTCACCCTCGCCTCGGCCGGTTGTGCGTTGTCGCAAAGCATTGAGCAGCTGGTGTTTTTCCGGGCGCTGCAGGGCTTGTCCACCGGCGCCGGCATCGTGGTCTCGCGTGCCGTGATCCGTGACATGTTTCCGCCGGCGCAGGCGCAAAAAATGATGAGCCAGGTGACGATTTATTTCGGCGTGGCACCGGCGATTGCGCCCATCATCGGCGGCTGGCTGTTCGTGCATCTCGACTGGCACGCGATTTTCTGGTTTCTCACCGGCGTCGGTGTGTTGCTGTGGACCGCCAATTACCGCCTGCTGCCTGAGACCCTGCACGTCACGCAGCGCCAGCCCTTCAATGTGAAACACCTGATGCGCGGCTACTGGCAGCTCGGTTCGAGCGCGCGCTTTCTGCTGCTCGCGCTGGCCAGCGGCGTGCCCTTCAACGGCATGTTTCTGTACGTGCTGGCTGCACCCGAATTCCTGGGTTCGCACCTGGGCCTGGCACCGACGGAGTTTTTCTGGTTCTTCGTGCTGACGATTGCGGGCATCATGGCCGGCGCCTGGGTCAGCGGCCGCATGGCCGGCAGGGTCGCGCCCAAGCAGCAGATCCGCCACGGCTTTGTGATCATGCTGGTGATTGCGGTGCTCAACCTGGCGGCCAACCTGCTGTTCAAGGCGCATGTCTCCTGGGCGCTGTTTCCGATTGCCATCTTCGCCTTCGGCTGGGCCCTGATGGTGCCGGTGGTGACCCTGCTGGTGCTGGACCTCTACCCCGAGCGGCGCGGCATGGCGTCGTCCCTGCAGGCCTTTATCGGCTCGACCGCCAACGGCATCGTGGCCGGCGTGATCGCGCCGCTGATCATGCACTCCACCGTGGCGCTGGCGGCAACGTCGCTGCTGATGATGAGCATTGGCCTGCTGGCCTGGCTCTACCTGCACCACCGCTGGCCGGAGATCGGCAGAAGTTAAGGCCCCCACGCTCCGCCGCTGCGCGGGTCGCTGCCCCCCCGGGGGGGCGCTGCGCCTGCGGGCCGGCAAAGCCGGACCCGCGGCCCCTGCTTGAAGGGGAGAAGTCCCCTCGCTGATGAAGTGCTTATGCCAGCAGCGCGGCCTGGATCAATGCCGCTTCGAGCGTGAACTCCCCGCCGCGCATCTTCTGCAGCAAGGCGTGGCCGTCCATCAGCGCAAAACACGCGACCTCGCCGTCCTGGTTCACCGGCGTGGCGCCGTCCGGCACGGTGCAGTGGTACCAGTCGATGCGTTCGACCACGTAGCCGGCGCCGCGGCCGTCGTCGCAGGGACGGCGGATGTCGACACGGCCGCCGCGAACCATGCCCCGCAGCTGGTCCAGCGTCAGGCCAGCCTCTTCCCAGGTCTCGCGCACCAGCGCTGTTGCGAGCGTGTCTTCGGCGGACACCATGCCACCCATCAGGGTGTCCCAGAGGCCGGGGTCGTTGGGTTTGTCAAAAGCCCGTTGCTGCACCCAGAAGCGGCCGTCCACGGTTTGCCCCACCAGATGCACAGCCTGGGTGGTGATGCCCAGCGGCCGGACCGCCGCGCGCTCCACCGTACCGAGGCGAACCCCATGCTGATCGTTCACCGCGAGTTGCTCATCGCGCCAGGCGCCAGCGAGGTCGGCCGCCTGCAGGGCGGCAGCCACGCGATTCAGGCCGGCCGTCACATCGCCCAGCAGGTGCCAGCCCGGCTGCCCATCGCGCTCTTCTTTTAATAGCTGCTTGCGCCCGTCCAGTAAGGGCTGGAGGTCGATTTGATGTAATAAATCAGGTTCGACCGTTCCGATCAGCGAGGCACCGGACCACAGCGGCACGCGCGGGCGCAAGGGCGGCTGGGCGGCGGCTGCGCGCTGGGCGCGCAGCCAGTTCAGATCAAAAGCCCGCGGGTTCTCCACCTTCGGTCACAGCGTCAGGATGGTGCAGCCGGTGGTCTTGCGCGCTTCCAGGGAGATGTGCGCCTGCTGCACCTGGGCCAGCGGGAAGCGCTGGTCAATCTGGATATTCACCTTGCCGCTGCTGACCATGGCAAACAGCTGGTCGGCCATGTCCTGCGTGCTTTCGCGCGTGGCAATGTGGGTGAACAGCGTGGGCCGCGACACGTAGAGCGAACCCTTGGCGGCCAGCAGGCCGATGTCCAGCGGCTCGACCTTGCCCGAGGCGTTGCCGAAATTGGCCAGCAGGCCAAACGGGCGCAGGCAGTCGAGCGACTTGAGGAAGGTGTCCTTGCCGACCGAGTCGTACACCACCTTCACGCCCTGCCCGCCGGTGATCTCCTTGACGCGGGCGACAAAATCCTCTTTCGCGTAATTGATGACAAAGGCCGCGCCCTGCGCTTTGGCCAGCGCACACTTGTCGTCGGAACCGGCGGTGCCTATGAGTTGCAGGCCCATGGCCCTGGCCCACTGGCAGGCGATCAGGCCGACACCGCCGGCCGCGGCGTGAAACAGCACAAAATCGCCGGCCTGCAAGCCGCCCTGCGGCTGGGTGCGGTTCAGCAGGTACTGCACCGTCAGGCCCTTGAGCATCATGGCCGCGCCGGTCTCGAAGGAAATGTCGTCGGGCAGCTTGCAGACACACTTGGCGGGCATCACACGCAGCTCGCAGTAGCTGCCTGGGGGCTGGCTCGCATACGCCGCGCGGTCGCCGGCCTTCAGGTGCGTGACACCTTCGCCGACGGCCTCGACCACGCCCGACGCTTCCATGCCCAGCTGCAGCGGCATGGGCAGCTTGTACAGGCCGGCGCGCTGGTAAACGTCGATGTAGTTCAGGCCCACCGCCTTGTGACGGATGCGGATTTCGCCGGGGCCGGGTTCGCCGACTGTCACCTCCACCAGCTTGAGTTCTTCAGGTCCGCCGTTCTGGTCAATCTGGACGGCGAGCGAGGTGGTCTGGGCCATGGTGTTTTTCCTTGGAAGGCGATGGAAGGGATGCGAAAAGAAGAATGCGGCCTGCATCCTGCCACGAATCTCCGGGCTCTGCTCGCCGCGGACGCGGCCGGCCCGGGCGCGGGGCTGGTGTTCAGGCTTTCTTCAGCAATTCCGCGGCGTGCTGGGTACAGTCGCCGCATGACACCCGGCCTGACCCCTCGCACCGCCCTGCTCTTGACCATCCCGCCGCTGCTCTGGGCCGGCAATGCCGTGGTCGGGCGGCTGGTCAACCAGCTCGTGCCGCCGATCACGCTGAACTTCCTGCGCTGGGCGCTGGCGTTTGTGATCCTGCTGCCGCTGGCCGGCTGGGTGCTGCGCCGGCGCAGCGGCCTGTGGGCCCACTGGCGGCGTTTTGCGCTGCTGGGCCTGCTCGGGGTGGGCGCCTACAACGCGCTGCAATACCTGGCGCTGCAGACATCGACCCCGCTCAATGTGACACTGGTCGCGGCCAGCACGCCGGTGTGGATGCTGGGCATAGGCTGGCTGTGTTTTTCCCAGAAGGTGTCGCGGCGGCAGATCATGGGCGCGCTGCTGTCGATCGCCGGTGTGCTGGTGGTCCTGTCGCGTGGCCAGTGGTCGCTGCTGGCCCAGGTGCGGCTGGTCCCCGGCGACCTGTATGTGCTGCTGGCCACCATGGCCTGGGCGTTTTACAGCTGGCTGCTGGCCAAACCCGCGGAGCCGCCGGAGATCCGCAACGACTGGGCGGCGTTCCTGATGGCGCAGATGATTTTCGGGCTGGGCTGGTCCGGCCTGTTTGCGGCCAGCGAGTGGGCCCTGACCGATGCCCACATCCAGTGGGGCTGGCCGCTGGCCGCCGCGCTGCTGTATGTCGCCATCGGCCCGGCCATCCTGGCCTACCGCTGCTGGGGCGTGGGTGTGCAGCGCGCCGGCCCCGCGGTGGCGGGTTTTTTCGCCAACCTCACGCCGCTGTTTGCGGCCCTGATGTCAGCCGCCTTCCTGGGCGAGCTGCCGCACCTGTACCACGGGCTGGCTTTCGCGCTGATCGTGGGCGGGATCGTGGTGTCAGCGCGGCGATAAGGCGCTGAGTCAGGCGCAGCAAGGCCAGGTGCGAGGGGCCTAATTCAGTCGCGAAAGCGTGAGAGCAAGGGCCGGAAAGTCCTGGTTGTTGATGCGCGTCGCGAGCTTGGTGCCCGTCATGGTGCTGCCGGCCATCTCGAGTTCATAGGTCATTGCACTCCTGTTGGACTGCATGGCACCGTCATTGGCATACACAATGACAGTGATCCTGTCGCCCTGCCTGCTCCAGCGCGCCGGATATTTGTCCGCATAGTTCGCCGCGCCGTCCCCCTGGAGGGTCAACCTCGCGCGTTCACCTGCTCCGGTGACCACCTGCCAGACGCCCACTGGCGTGGATTGCACCACCGGCCGTTGATGGGCCACGCTGGCCGGTAGCGACGCCTCAGCTTTCGTGGTCGAGGCCTGTTTGCCGGTACCTGCGCCGACACACTGAAAACTGCCGTCCGGCGAATCCTTGATCTCGGACTTGCCGAAGCCAATGCCGCCTTCGCAGGCCGCATAGCGGTATTCCTGCATGCCACTGGCCCGTACGCTTGAGCCTGCTTCGATGTTGTTTGAGTGGGTGTAAAAACTGTTTCCCGCTGGCCCGTCGCCACACTTCTTCTTGGTGTACTTCTGCTCACCACACCAGACCACAAAGACCTTGTAGTCGCAGCTGTTCCTGAAAACAATGTCCTGTTTGTCGCGCGATGCGGAAACACAGTCCATGGCGCTGCGGCCGGGGTTGCCGGCCGCTGATGCGCCTGTTGCAAGGAAGGCCAGCCCCAGGGCCAGCAGATACCGATGCTTCATTGTTTCTCTCCCGGTGCGTTATTTGAAAATCAGCCGTGCCCGGGCGAGGCCAACGTGCAGGTCAGAAAGCTTAGATGCGGACAACTGCCAGCGCCATCACGGGAACATGGGATGCGGAAATACACAGTGCAAGCCTGCATCTCCAAAGTGCTCCGGCCTGCCCGTGAGATGCAGGGGCGCCGTGCCGACCGATCTACTTCGCCAGCCAGCCCAGGCTTTTCGCATGCAGGCTCTGGATGTAAAGCCTGTCGGGTGTTTCCGTGACGCCGGTGGTTTCCGGGTAAGCCCCGCTGGAGTCCTGCAGGTCGGCGACGATTTTTCCGTCTTCCGTGAACGCCATGACATGCCCGTACGAGGGCGGAATGGGCCACATGGCACGCGGGAGCCGCAGGGTGAGCTTGCGTAAAAAGGGCTGGTCCGCGAGTTTGTCGATCGTCGGGTTTCTGGGCTTGGCCAGGCCCAGCCAGATCCTGCCGTCCAGGCCGCGCATGAGGTTGTCGGGATAACCGGGCAGGTTGTCCAGCAGCACGCTGGCCTGCAGATTCGGTTGCGCCACGTCCAGCTTGCCGGCGTCCACGGAAATTTTCCACACCCGGTACTTGCCGGTTTCGTTGACGAACAGGAACCGGCCGTCCCGACTCAGGGCAACGCCGTTGGCAAAACTCAGGCCCTCGGCAACCACCCGGGTGGCCCGGGTCGCCGGATCGTATTCCAGGATTCGCCCCGTCGAGGATTGCTCGAGAATGTCCAGCACGCTGGCTTCAAACGTGCCGCCCCAGGTGGCCGGCGCAAAACGTGTGGAGGCGTCGCTGACATACATTTTCCCGTTGCCGGCCACGATGACCGCGTCCGCATAACGAATCGGGTCGCCCCCGACCTTGTCGGTCAGCAGCGTGATCTTTTTGTCCGGACTGATGGACAGCAGGCCCTTGACCGCATCGGCCGCAATCAGGTGGCCGGCGGCGTCAAAATCAAAACCCAGCACCCTGCCGCCGGTGTTGGCAAACACCTCCTGCGCGCTGCCGTCCGGGTTCATGCGCAGGATGTTGCCGCTGGCCACGGTCACATACAGCTTGCCGTCCCTGGCCATCACCACATGCTCGGGGCCTTCCTCGGTACCCAGCGAAACCATCTGCAGACCCGCCAGCTTGTTGTTGACCGCGTGCGCTCCGGTGTAGCCAGGGGCCGTGCGTGCATTCCAGCGGACAGGCTCTATCGGTACCGGCCACCAGCTCAGGTAAGCAC
Source organism: Polaromonas sp. (assembly GCF_029945925.1). Taxonomy (GTDB): domain Bacteria; phylum Pseudomonadota; class Gammaproteobacteria; order Burkholderiales; family Burkholderiaceae_C; genus Polaromonas. The sequence continues at coordinate 154,122 of NZ_JAQSDN010000040.1, forward strand.
CAACCGCCACCACCATCAGGACCAGGATCAACGCTGTCTTTTTCATAGGCTGGACTATAACGTTGAGCGCAGCCTGCACCCGGCAGCGCCCTCCCCCGCCGACAGGTCCGCAAATGGCCAGCGGCGGCCGCAAGACCGGGCCATGATGCGTGTTTCCGGAGAACCGGCACCCCATGACACCCCCGCTTCCGCGCTCCCTGCTGGCCCTCAGCGGGTCCAACCTCGCGGCGCAGATGGCCGAGCAACTGAGCCTGGCGGCGGTGCCCATCGTCGCCGTCCTGGTCCTGGGCGCCGGGCCCGGCGACATCGGGCTGCTGGCGACCGCCCAGACCCTGCCCTTCCTGCTGCTGTCGATCCCTCTGGGCCTGCTGGCCGACCGCACATCGCGGCGCCGCCTGATGGTGTGGGCCGAAACCCTGCGTGCCCTGGCCTTGTTCGGCCTGCTGGCAGCGGTGATGTCCGACCAGCTCTCCATCGGCTTGCTGGCCGTGCTGGGCTTTCTGGGCGCCGTCGGCACCGTGGGCTTCAGCGTCGCTGCGCCTGCCCTGGTGCCCGCGCTGGTGCCGCGTGAAGCGCTGGCGCGCGCCAACGGCCGGCTGGAACTCGCCCGAAGTGCCGCGTTTGCCGCCGGGCCCGCGCTGGGCGGCGCCCTGGTCGCCTGGGCCGGCGCATCTGCTGCGTTTGTGCTGGCGGCCGTGTTGTCAGTCTCTGCGGTGGTTCTGCTGCTGCGGCTGGTGGAGCCGCCGCGCGCGCCCATGGCCAGGCGTCACCCGCTGCTCGACATCCGGGACGGCGCGCACTGGGTCTGGCGCCATGCCCTGCTGCGGCCCATTTTCCTGACGGCTGTGGCCTGGAACATTTCCTGGTTCGTCCTGCAGGCCGCCTACGTGCCCTACGCCATCCGGCTGCTCGGCCTGAGCGCCGCGGCGGTGGGCATGACACTCGCCGCGTATGGGGCCGGCATGGTGGTGGGCGCGCTGCTGGCCCCGCATGTTGTTGCGAAGCTGCCCTTCGGCCGGGCGATTCAGCTGGGTCCGGCCGTCTCGGTGCTGGCGGCGCTGACCATGGTCGCCACACTTGCCCTTCCGTCCGGCGTGCTGGCGGGCCTGGCATTTTTTCTTTTCGGCGCCGGCCCGATTGTCTGGACCATCACGTCCACGACCTTGCGGCAAACCGTCACGCCCGGTGCCATGCTGGGGCGTGTGTCGGCGATTTTCCTGGCTGCCAATACAGGAGCCCGGCCCATCGGCGCCGCCCTGGGCGGTTTCGTCGGCGCGACCTGGGGCGAACCGGCCTGCCTGGTGCTGGCCCTTGCGGGGTTCGCCGTGCAGGCGTGGGTTATTTTCGTCTCGCAAGTCAGGGGGCTGCAGCGCCTGCCCCAAGCAACGGGCTGACGAGCGTGCCAGCCGAAGGCGCCAGTCCCGGCAGAGCTGAACACCGACATGCGCCGGCACGGCACGCCGCTCTGCTGATCAATAAGTCCCGGGGTATGCCCCTCCATCGGCCAGCACGTTCTGCCCCGTCATGTAAGCGGCATGTGTGCTGCACAGGAAAGCACAGATCGCACCGAACTCGTCCGGCGTGCCAAAGCGACCGGCGGGAATCTGGGCCTGCTGCGCGCGGCGAACCTCTTCGACACTCTTGCCGGACTTTTCAGCGGCGGCACGCACGGTGGTGGCGATGCGGTCGGTGTCGAACTTGCCTGGCAGCAGGTTGTTGATCGTGACGCCCTGGGCCGCCAGTTTGGTGCGCGCCACGCCGGCGACAAAACCCGTCAGCCCGCTACGCGCACCGTTGCTCAATCCCAGAATATCAATCGGCGCCTTCACCGAGCTGGAGGTGATGTTGATGATGCGGCCAAAACCGCGCGCCGCCATGCCATCCACCGTGGCCTTGATCAGCTCGATCGGGGTCAGCATGTTGGCGTCCACCGCCTTGATCCAGGCGTCGCGGTCCCAGTCGCGGAAGTCGCCCGGGGGCGGGCCTCCGGCGTTGGTCACCACGATGTCGAAGTCCTTGCGCACCGCGAAAACCGCCGCGCGGCCTTCCACGGTCGTGATGTCCGCCGCCACAAACTGCACGCTGGCGGCCGCCGGCCGGGCGCTGTCAGCTATCAATTTTGCAGCAGTCGCCTCCAGCACCCCGGCGCCGCGCGCGACGATCAGCACGTTCACGCCTTCGCGCACCAGCGCCTGGGCACAGCCCAGACCGAGGCCCTTGCTTGCGCCGCACACCAAAGCCCATTTGCCTGCAATACCTAAATCCATAATAATTTCCGCTTCTTCGTTGAAAGTTGATGGGCCATGATACTGAGTAAATCCAGGCGTGTTCACTGGCTGGGCTCTTGCGTCCTCCTGCTGGGCAGCGCCCTGGCCCATGCACAGACCGAGGCGGTGCTGGTCAAGCGCGCCGCCGAATTGCGCGAGGCGCCGGGGGAAACATCGCGCAGCGTGGCCCCGCTGGCGGCGCGCACGCCGGTCACGCGCTCGGGTGCGCGCCAGGGCGCGTGGATTCAGGTGCGTACCGCCGAAGGCGCCAGCGGCTGGGTTCACATGTTCGACGTGGCCCCGGCCAGCAGCGGCGCGGCACCCAGCGCCGGCGCCAATGCGCTGCGCGGCCTGACCAGCTTCTTCAACAAGGGCAGCGCCCAGGGCGCAACCACCACCGCCACGTCCACCGTGGGCATACGCGGGCTGGGCGCGGAAGACCTGGCGCGCGCGCAACCCAACATGGCGGCGGTGGCGCAAGCCGATACGCTGCGCATGGATGCCGACCAGGCCCGCCAGTTCGCCAGCGCGGCAGCACTCAGCAGCCGGCCGGTGGACGCCCTGCCCGACCCGGCGCCGGCGCCGCTGCAAAACGCCGGCCCCACTGGTAATCACAACAACTAGAACGGGACATCCGATCATGAAGCTGCCCCACCTTTCCCCCCAGCCGGCCTGGCTGCTGCCGCTGGCCCTGGCCGCCGGTCTGGCCTGCATGCCGGCGCACGGCCAGGACGCCGGCAAGGCCCTGAACCTGCTGGGCTCCTTTCTGCGCCAGGCCGCCCCTGCCGAAGCGCCGGCGCCAGCTCAGCCGACCTCGCCCGGGGGAGTTCTGGGAAACATGCTGGGCGCCAGCTTCGCGCCGGCCGGCGCTGGCCAGGCGTCCCGCGCCGGTGACCTGATCGGCCTGCTGTCGCAGTCGCTGGAACAGATTGATGAACCGAAGGAAATTGAAATCGGCCGCCAGCTGGCCGCCGTGCTGCTGGGCAGCAAGCCGCTGCATCCCGACATGGCGCTGCAGCGTTACGTCAACCAGCTCGGGCGCTGGATCAGCCTGCAGTCCTCGCGGCCGCAACTGCCCTGGACTTTTGTGGTGCTGGACGATGCCGGCTTCAACGCCTTCGCCGCCCCCGGCGGTTATGTGTTCGTGACCAAGGGATTGGTCGAACGTGTTGCCGACGAGGCCGAGCTGGCCGGCATCCTGGCGCATGAAATCACCCACGTGACCGCCAGACACCACCTGCAGGCGATTGCCAAAACCGCGCGGGCCGGCCTGCTGACGCAGGTCATCGGCTCGCAGGTCAAGGGCGAACTGGCGGGCGCGGTGTCGGCCCAGTTTCTCAACCTGGGGCGTGACCTGTATTCACGCGGACTGGACCAGACCGATGAATTCGATGCCGACCGCAGCGGTGTGGCGCTGGCCGCGCGCGCCGGTTTTGACCCCTATGGCCTGGTGGCGGTGTTGCAGCAGCTGCGCACCGCCACGCCCGACAACCCGCTGTTTGCGCTGTCCCTGAGCACCCACCCGCCGGCGCAGCAGCGGCTGGACCTGCTGGAGCAGGCCATGGGCAACCGGATGGACGGCTTGAGCGGACAGCAGGCCGTCACTGTGGCGCAGCGCATGGAACGGCTGGCGGCCGCACGCACGGCCAGCCGTGCCGATGTGCCAGCGGTCACCGCGTCGAGCGGGCGGCGAGTCCCGGCGAAAAAGTAAGGTCGGATTTTTCAGCGTTCTGGCGGAGCCTGTCGAAGCCTTTGCGAGCTTGCACGGCTGTGGGTCTTCAGACAAGCCGGGTCTTGCCCCGGCGGGCGACTCACTTTCTCTTGCTTCGCCGGCCAAGAGAAAGTAAGCATAGAGAAGGCGACCCGATGGTCTGGGTCCCCTGCGCTGCGCTTCGGGGCAACCTCCGGTGCTTGGTAAAAGCGGGAGCTCGCTCGAACTCGGCTTCGCCTCAGACAATCGCGAGCCCTTGTCCGCTTTTGCCTGCGCTCCTCGGCCCAGCCCGACGGGTGGGGGCCGAATACGGAAGCGGATACGGGGATAGGGGTGGGAGTGGGGAGCCACTCCTACTGTCAAAAGCGAACCGGGAACGGAGCGTGATGCAAAAAGCCGCACGACGATTACTTGCCCGCGCGGGAAAACACAAAAATCCCCGCAATCACCAGCACCGTCCCCGCCGCCACCCAGGCGGTGAACGGCTCCCCGAGAATCAGCACGCCCATCAAAATGGTGGACATCGGGCCGACCATGCCGGTCTGCGCGGCCATAGTGGCGCCTATGCGCTCAATGGCCATCATCACCATCAGCACCGGGGCCGCCGTGCACAGCGTGGCATTGAGCACCGAGAGCCAGAGCACTTCGGGGGCAACAGCCGCAGCGCTGAGTGGCCTGAGCAGCAGGAATTGCAGGATGCAGCACAGGCAGGCCACCGTGGTGGCCAGTCCGACCAGACGCAAGGCGCCCAGGCGCTTGACCATCTCGCCGCTATAGACCAGGTAAAGCGCATAACTGACGGCGCTGAGAAAGACCAGCAGCGCGCCCCAGGCGGCCTCCGGCCCCAGCAGGGTGATCTCGTGGCCGAAGACCAGCACCACGCCGCTGTAGCTGATGGCCATGCCCATGATTTGCGGCGAAGTGATGCGCCTGCGGTACAGCACCAGACCCAGCAGCAAGACCAGCGTGGGGTTCAGGTAGAGGATCAGCCGCTCGAGCGAGGCGCTGATGTAGGCGAGCCCGGCAAAGTCCAGGAAACTCGCCAGGTAATAACCGGTGAATCCGAGCCAGAGCACACCCAGCCAGTCCTTGCGGGTCAGGGCCGCCTTGCCCCGGCTGGCCCACCAGGCCATCACGGCAAAGATCGGCAGCGCAAACAGCATGCGGTACATGATCAGCGTGACCGCATCGACGCCGTAGCGGTAGGCGAGCTTGACGATGATCGCCTTGCCGCTGAAGGCGATCGCGCCGAACGTCGCCAGCAGCAACCCGGTCGCTATGCTTTTAGGAGCTGTCTGCGCCCGTTGGTCCTGGGCTGGAAGTGTTTTTTGCTCTGAACTTCTGGACAAGTGGATTTTTTAGAAACCGACGGCCTGGCCGTCGCGCCGGCTGTCGCTGGCCGCCACATAACCCTCGACCTTCGGATCGCCGGCGCGGCAGATGAACTGGCCGGCGCCGAAGTCCTGGTAGGAGTCGTTGATGACTTCCATGCGGTGGCCGCGGTCCGACAAGGCCTGCACGGTTTGCTGGTTCATCGCCGCTTCGACATTGATTTCAAAACCGGCGTTGTAGCGCCAGCGCGGCGCATCACAGGCAGCCTGCGGGCTCTGTTTGTAGTCGAGCATGCGCACCAGCGTCTGCATGTGGCCCTGCGGCTGCATGTTGGCGCCCATCACGCCATAACTCATTACCGGTTGCCCGTCTTTCGTGAGGAAGGCCGGGATGATGGTGTGGAAAGGCCGCTTGCCCGGCGCCACCTGGTTCGCGCCGGCCTGCACGCTGAACGCGTGGCCGCGGTTTTGCAGGCTGATGCCGAACTCGGGCTCGACACAACCCGAGCCAAACCCCATGTAGTTGCTCTGGATGAAGCTGACCATCATGCCGTCTTCGTCGGCCGCGGTGAGGTAAATGGTGCCGCCCTTGACCGGGTTGCCGGCGCCGAAGTCCTGCGCTTTTTTCATGTCAATGAGTTTGGCACGGGAGGCGAGGTAGCTGTCGTCGAGCATTTGATCGACGCTCACCTCCATCGACGATGGCTCGGCCACGTATTTGTAGACGTCGGCAAACGCCAGCTTCATCGCCTCGATCTGCAGGTGCTGCGAATCCACCCCGTCGACTGCCAAGCCGGCCACATCGAACTTGTCCAGGATGCCCAGCGCAATCAGTGCCGAAATGCCCTGGCCGTTCGGCGGAATCTCGTGCAGCGTGTAGCCGCGGTAGTCCTTGCCGATGGGCTTGACCCACTCCGGCTGGTAGGACGCAAAGTCTTTGGCCGTCAGGCTGCCGCCGTTTTGTGCAGAGAATTTTTCAATCGCCTGCGCGATCTCGCCGCCGTAATACGCCGCACCCTTGCTCAGAGCGATCGCCCGCAACGCCCTGGCGGCGGCCTTGAACTGGAACAGCTCGCCCACATTGGGCGCGCGGCCCCAGGGCAGAAAGGACTGGGCAAAACCGGGCATCGATTTCAGTTCGTTGGTAGCGGCCGCCCACTTCTGCTGAACCACCGGCGGCAGCAGGTAGCCCCGCTCGGCAATTTCGATCGCGGGCTCCATCAGGTCGGCAAACGGCAGCCGGCCAAAACGTTCGCTCATGGCCACCCAGCCGGCCACGGCACCTGGCACGGTCACCGAATCAAGGCCGCGTTTGGGCGGGGTGGCGGCGCCGTCGCCGTATTTGCGCTTGAAGTAGTCAGGTGTCCAGGCCTGCGGTGCGCGGCCCGAGGCATTGAGGCCATGCAGCTCCTTGCCGTCCCACAAGATGCAGAAGGCGTCACTGCCCAGACCGTTGCTGACCGGCTCGACGATGGTCATGGCAGCGGCCGCGGCAATGGCGGCATCCACCGCGTTGCCGCCATTGAGCAGCATGCGCAGCCCCGCCTGCGCGCCCAGCGGGTGCGAGGTGGACACCACATTGCGGGCAAACAGGGGGATGCGGGTAGAGGTGTAGGGATTGCTGTAGTCGAAGTTCATGAATGGCTCTGAAAAAGGAAGGGCTGGCGCCAGGCCCTGGCGCCGGTGAAACGCTGTCAGTCGGTGGTGATTTTGCGTTCGGAAATGATTTTTTTCCACTTGGCGTTGTCGGTCCTGACCATCGCCGCAAAAGCCTGCGGCGTGCCGCCGGTAGGCTCGGCGCCCAGCCGGGCAAAACGCTCTTTGACATCGGGGTCGGCCAGTGCCGCATTGAGCGCCTGGTTCACCCGGGCCGTCAGTTCGGCATTCAGCCCTTTGGGGCCGTACACGCCAAACCAGGTCACCGACTCGAAGCCCGGCAGGATCTCGGACACCGTTGGCAGATCAGGCGCGAGCGCGGTGCGCTTGAGGGTGGTCACCGCCAGGGCGCGCAGCTTGCCATCCTTGACGTGCGGCATGCCGGTCACAAAGGAGTCGAACAGCACATCTAGCTTTCCGCTGATCAGGTCCGGCATGGCCAGCGCCGTGCCGCGGTAAGGGATGTGAAGAATGAAGGTGCCGGACTGCGCCTTGAAGTACTCGGTGGTCAGGTGCACGATGGTGCCGTTGCCGCTGGACGCGTAGTTCAGCCGCCCCGGATTTTTTCGCGCATGGGCGATGAACTCCTGCATGGTCCTGGCCGGCGAGGAGTTGGGCACCAGCACGACGTTGGGCGAACTGGCGACGTAGGCGATCGGCGTGAAATCCGTCTCGGCGTTGTAGGGGATTTTCGGGTTGATGGCCGGCCCGATGCTGTGGGTGCTCGAGGTCGCCAGCAGCAACGTGTAGCCATCGGGCGTGGCCTTGGACGCAGCATCGGCGCCTATGGTCCCGCCGGCGCCCGGCCGGTTGTCGACCACCACGGTCTGGCCGATTTTTTCACCGAGCTTCTGCGACAGCGCACGCGCCAGGATGTCAGTCGCTCCGCCCGCCGGGAAAGGCACGATCATGCGGATCGGTCGCGCGGGGTAAGCCGCTCCAGGAGCCGCTGCAGAAGTCTGCGCCGCGGCGGGCAAGGCGGCGGCCACCGCAACACCGGCCACCGTCATGAAAATGATATGTCTAAGTTTCATTTCGCCATTGTGCAACGGTTTTTCGGCTGACAGGGTTTGAACTGTTTGACCTGAAAAAAAGGCACCCGAAGGTGCCTTTTTGCTGTACTTCATCGAAGCGTCACTCTTCCACAAAAGCCTCTTCGCGTTTGCTTTTCACCGAAGGCAACAACACGATCACCAGCAGCAGCGCCCCGGCGGCAAGCAGGCCGGCAGACAGCGGACGCGTCACAAACACGCTCCAGTCGCCGCGCGAGAGCAGCAGCGCACGGCGCAGGTTCTCTTCCATCATGGGGCCCAAGATGAAACCCAGCAGCAGCGGCGCAGGTTCAGCTCCGAGCTTGATGAAAACATAACCAATCACACCGAAAATCGCCACCATCCAGATGTCCCAGGTGTTGTTGTTGGTCGAATAAACACCAATCGCGCAGAACAGCACAATCGCCGGGAACAGCAAGCGGTAGGGGATGGTCAGCAGCTTGATCCAGATGCCGATCAGCGGCAGGTTCAGGATCACCAGCATGGCATTGCCGATCCACATCGAGGCAATCAGGCCCCAGAACAACTCGGGATTGCTGGTCATGACCTGGGGGCCGGGCTGGATGTTGTGGATCGTCATCGCGCCCACCATCAGCGCCATCACGGCGTTGGGCGGAATGCCCAGCGTCAGAAGCGGGATGAACGACGTCTGCGAGCCTGCGTTGTTGGCAGATTCAGGGGCGGCCACACCGCGGATATTGCCCTGGCCGAATGGCACTTCACCAGGACGGCCCTTGATCTTCTTCTCAAGGGTGTAGGCGGCAAAAGCCGACAGCAAGGCGCCGCCACCAGGCAGGATGCCGAGGGCCGAACCCAGGGCCGTACCACGCAACACGGCCGGGGCCATGTCCTTGAAATCCTGCTTGGTCGGGAACAGGCCGGACACCTTGGCGGTGAAGACCTCGCGTTCATGCTCGGGCTGGGACAGGTTACTGATGATTTCACCGTAGCCAAACACGCCCATGGCGATCACGACAAAACCGATGCCGTCGGTCAGTTCAGGCACATCAAAGCTGAAACGTGCGACGCCGGAGTTCACGTCGGTGCCGATCAGGCCCAGCAGCAGACCCAGCACAATCATGCCGACCGCCTTGAGCAACGAGCCGGAAGCCAGCACCACGGCGCCGATCAGGCCCAGCACCATCAGGGCAAAGTATTCTGCCGGGCCGAACTTGAAGGCCAGTTCGGTCAACGGCGGCGCGAAGGCCGCGATGATCAGCGTGCCCACGCTGCCGGCAAAAAATGAACCGAGTCCGGCGGCGGCCAGCGCCGGCCCCGCGCGCCCCTTCCTGGCCATCTGGTAACCGTCGATACAGGTCACCACGGACGACGACTCACCGGGCAGGTTCACCAGGATGGCGGTGGTCGAACCACCGTACTGGGAGCCGTAATAAATGCCGGCCAGCATGATCAGCGCGGAAACCGGTGGCAGCGCGTAGGTGGCCGGCAGCAGCATTGCGATGGTGGCCACAGGGCCGATGCCCGGCAGCACGCCAATCAGCGTCCCCAGCACGCAGCCAAAAAAGGCGTACATCAGGTTGATCGGCGTGAATGCCACGCTAAAACCCAAGGACAAATTTGCAATCAGATCCATTTTATTTTCCTTAGCCGGTGATGAAGGACGGCCACACCGGGAACTGCAGTTTCAGCGCCAGAACAAAGGCGATGTAGCTGCCGACGGCCAGCACCGTAGCGAGGATGAGGGTGGTCTTGAATTTCCAGCCGGCTTCCGCCATGCTGGCAACAAAGGTCAGGGCGTAAATCGCCACAATCATGCCGAAGGCCGGGAACTTGATGGCGGGCAGGCCCGCCAGCAGGATGCCGAAAATAACGTTGGCGGAAATCACGAAGATCAGCGGCTTCCAGGCAATCTTGCCGATCTTGCCACCGCCCTCCGTTTCAACCACCAGCGCGGTGAAGGTGATCGCGGCGCCAATGACGGCCAGCAACACACCCAGCATCAGAGGGAAGTAGCCGGGGCCCATGCGCGCGCCCGTACCCACGTTGTAAGTACTGGCGCCCCATGCGAATGCGCCTCCGACGGCCATGAACATCAGGCCGCAAAAAAAGTCTTTTTGACTCTTGATATTCACGGTTTGTCTCCTCTAACTAAAGAATGAATCGGTGGATTGTGCATGCAATTGCCCCTGAAGGGGATGTGGCTTTCACTTACGCAAAAAAGGGGCAGAAAAAGCCGCCTGTCCCGGCCGGGACAGGGTTCAGGACATCGGCGGTGTCGTGGAAAGGATTTCCTCGATGGTGGTCAGGCCCTCCGCCACCTTGAGCGCGCCCGCCAGCCGCAGCGGCCGCATGCCGTCGGCCACGGCCTGGCGCCGCAACGCGTCAATGCTGGGCTCTTTGGTGACCTTGTCCTTGAAGGCTTCGGTCACCGTCAGCAGTTCATACAGCCCCATGCGGCCCAGAAAACCGGTCATGCGGCAATCGACACAGCCGGCCGGCTTATAAGGCTGGTAGGCACCGTTGATCTGCCAGGGCTTGACGATTTCGGTGAGCGTTTCGCGCGAACTGCCTTCGTCTTTTTCGCGGCACTGCGGGCACAGCGTGCGCACCAGGCGCTGCGCCAGGACACCCAGCAAGGTGGCATTGATCAAATAGGATGGCACACCGAGCTCCATCAGGCGCGACACCGCCGAAGGCGCGTCGTTGGTGTGCAAGGTGCTGAAGACCAGGTGGCCGGTCAGCGCGGCCTGCACCGCCATCTCCGCAGTCTGCAGGTCGCGGATCTCGCCGATCATGATGATGTCCGGGTCCTGCCGCATCAGCGCGCGCAGGCCTTCGGGGAAATCGAAATCGAGGTGCGCCTGCACCTGGGTCTGGTTGAAGGCCGGCTCGATCATCTCGATCGGGTCTTCGATGGTGCTGACGTTGACCTCTTCGGTGGCAATGCGTTTGAGCGTCGAATACAGCGTGGTGGTTTTGCCCGAACCGGTCGGCCCGGTCACCAGCACGATGCCATAGGGCCGCTTGACGAGTTGCTCCCAGCGCGTCGCGTCGTGCTGGGAAAAGCCCAGTGCGTCGAGGTTCTTGACGGTGGTGTCGGGGTCAAAAATCCGCATCACCATTTTTTCGCCGAAGGCCGTCGGCAAGGTGGAAAGCCGCATTTCGATTTCGTCGCCGCGCGGATTGCGCGTCTTGATGCGCCCGTCCTGGGGGCGGCGCTTTTCGACCACGTCCATGCGGCCCAGCAGCTTGATGCGCGCCGTCATCGCGTTGTGCACCCCCATGGGCAGCTGGTAGACCGGGTGCAACACCCCGTCAATCCGGAAACGGATCACGCCCTGGTCGCGCCGCGGCTCAAGGTGGATGTCGCTGGCGCGCTGGTCAAAGGCGTATTGCCAGAGCCAGTCCACCACCTGCACCACGCCCTGATCGTTGGCATCGAGCTGCTTGTTGGTTTTTCCCAGCTCCACCAGTTGTTCGAAACTGGCGGCGCCGGCGTTGCCGCCGGCCTTCATCGCCGCTTTCACCGATTTGGCCAGCGCGAAAAACTCGGCGGTGTACCGGGCAATCTCCAGCGGGTTGGCCACCACCAGGCGCACACTACGCTTGGCCTGGCGCTCGACCTCGGAGACCCAGTCGGTGACGAAGGGCTCGGCGGTCGCCACCACCACCTCGGACGCGGTGACCTGCACCGGCAGCACCTTGTGGCGTTCGGCATACACGGCCGACATGGTGTCGGCCACCTTGCCCACGTCCACTTTCAGCGGGTCGATGCGCAGGTAGCCCAGGCCGGCCCGGCCGGCCAGCCACTGGGCAATGGTTTCAATGTCGAGCGGCTTGCCGTCGGCCACGCGGGTCATGCTGACGCTGGCCAGCCGGATCAGCGGGTGCTGCGCGCTCTGCACCTGCGAGCAGCGTGCGATTGTTCGTTGCGCCTCGGCCGCCGAGATCACCCCGTCGTCACTGAGCCATTCCACCAGCCGGCGCCAGTCCAGCGGCCCGGCCGGGGCGGCGGACCGGGTGCTGGATTCGGGGGGGTGTTTGGGAGGCACGGCGGCACGCATGCAGGCACTTTAACTGATCGCACCACCCTTGCGGCGCAGAACTTCTCGGGTAAGTCTCAGCAAACGGGTTTGAAGAGCCTCAGCCATTTTTTGGCGGGCAGGCCAAAGCGGGACTCGATCACCTCGGCCCTTTGCGAAAGCTCCGCCCGCTCGGGCCGGGTCGGCTCACGTTGCGCCGCCACGACGGTATTGCCCTCGCGCGTCGGCTTGAAGGCCCAGACGGACTCGGGGCCGAAGACCTCGGCGATTTTTTCCAGCGAGCTGATGTAGCTGGAGTCGCGCCCGAACAAATTGACCGTCATGACGCCGTCCTCGCTGAGCAGCTCGCGGCAATCCGTGTAGAAGTCCGCGCTGTCGAGCACCGGCGCCGCCGCTTCATGGTCGTACAGGTCCACCTGCAGCGCGTCCACCGTGCCGCAGTGTTCCGCCTTGCGGATTTCCTGCGCGGCGTCGGCCACGATGACCTTCAGGCGCAGGTCATCGGCGGGGAGCTTGAACCACAGCCGGCAGGCGGCCAGCACCTGCGGGTTGAGCTCGATGGCCGTGGTTTTCATCTTCAGTTTTTTGTAGCAGAACTTGGTCAGCGCTGCCGACCCCAGACCCAGCTGCATCGCATGTCGCGCGGCCACCGTGCCCGGCTCGGCGAACAGCAGCCAGACCATCATGCGCTGGACATACTCCAGTTCGATGTCGAAAGGTTTGTCCAGCAGCATGGACCCCTGCACCCACTCTGTACCCAGATGCAGGTAACGGACGTCGCCGTAATCGGAGAAATTCACCTCGGGCAGTTCTGCCTGTGGAAGCTTGTTGATGTTGATGCTGGTTTCTTTGCGGGCCATCGGTTCAATCGGTCAATCTGTGTTTTTCAAATACGTCGCGCCAGGCAGCGAGTTTGCGCTCAAACGACCAGGAGGCATTCGCCGGGCTGGTGGAAGGCAATTTGTAAACGGGCAAACCCAGCAGCGCGGTGTGCCGGGCATGTTTGAAACTCTCGCCTCCGTTGTGGACGATGGCGTCCAGCGCCGGGCACCGGACCAGCATTGCTGCGAAATCGTTGACCACCGGGTGGCGGATGCGGCTGTCCAGACTGCCCTCGCGTTCGCAGGAGGCATACACGTCCCAGACGCCCAGCTGCCTGTCCAGCAGCCATTTGCTACGACTTTGATAGCTGTTTGCGCCCGCTGGTAGTGGGCTGGAGGGCCAAATGGCTTGCAGAATTTTCCAGAAATGGTTTTGGGGATGGCCGTAGTACTGCTGCGCCGCCAGCGAGGCCACGCCGGGGAAACTGCCGAGGATGAGCACGCGGGTCCGGCTGCTGACCAGCGGCGCCAGACCGGTCAGCATGCGGACAGGGCCTGCAGCCCGGGCAGCGCCGCGCCGGCATTGGCCGTGGTCGCCAGCGTGAGGGCATCAACTGTCATGCCACGCAGTTCAGCCACCACGGCGGCGATGCGCGGCAACTCGGCCGGCTCGTTGCGCCCCTGGGCCTGGCCCTCGCCGCGCTGCTGCGCCGTGGCGTACAACCAGTGCGGCGGAATGTCCGGCGAGTCGGTTTCCAGCACCAGCGCCTCCAGCGGCAATTCTGCCGCCAGGCGCCTGAGCTGCCGCGCCGGCTCAAAAGTGACGGCCCCGCCAAAACCGAGCTTGAGGCCCAGCTTGAGGAACTCATCGGCCTGTTGCCGGCTGCCGTTGAAAGCGTGGGCAATGCCGCGCCAGCCTTCCTGCGGCGCGAGTTCGCGCAGATGCTTGAGCAGCTTGTCGGCGGAACGGCGCACATGCAGGATCACCGGCAGGCCGTGTTTGCGTGCCAGCAGCAGCTGCTCGCGGTAGAAAAACTCCTGGCGCTCGCGCAAGGGACTTTGTGTCAGGGCCGGCACAAAATAATCGAGCCCGATTTCGCCCACCGCGACCAGTCGGGTGTCGGCTTTTCGCAGGGCGAGTTCGGCGTCGAGCAAGGCCAGGTCGCCATCTGTCGCCTGGCCGACAAACAGCGGGTGAATGCCCAGCGCGTAGCTGTCCCCAAAATCGTGCGCCAGCGTGCGTACGGCCGCAAAGTTAAACACCCCGACCGCCGGCAAAACGCAATGCGCCACGCCCGCGGCCGTCGCCCGCGCCCGCACGGCGACACGGTCCTTGTCGAATTCGGCGGCATCAAGGTGACAGTGGGTATCTATCCAGCGGGTCATTTTTCAATGATGCCTGATCGCCGGCCAGCAGCGATGACCCCACGGATGCCTGAAGAATGTGCAGGGTTGGGCCAGACGTGATACCGTGCATTCGTCAGTCCGGAAAACCCCGGAAAACCCTTTTCACAGGTGACACGGATGCGCAGGCCAGCCCTCTACAGCAGCTCCAGCAGCCCCCCTCCGGCGGAGGCGCACGGGCAGCAGGCGCAAGCCGGACCAGCCGCTGCGCCCGTCCCCCCGGCAACACGCTTTTTCTCGCTGTCCAGCCCGCGCCTTCTCTGGGCCGCGCTGGCCGTAATGGCGCTGTTGCTGGCCCTCAGCCTCTCGCTGGCGCTGCGGCCGCAGCCACGCAAGCTGACGCAGGCCGACATCCATGCGGCCGTCCTGAAAACACTGGAAACCGCCCAGTTGCCCTCGGCCGTCGCCAAGGCCTACGACACCATTCGCCCCTCGGTGGTGCGCGTCACCGGTTACGGCAAAAGCAAGAACGGCAAGGAAGACATGGAGTACGGCGTCGGCACCGGCGTGGTGATTGTGGACAAAGGCATCATCCTGACCAACCTGCATGTGGTGCAGGGGGCGCAAACCATCAAGGTGGTGTTCTCCGACGGACTGGAATCCACCGCCCACATCACCGGCGCCCAGCCCGAAAACGATCTGGCGGTGCTGCAGGCCCACAAGATCCCCGACGACATGATTGCGGCCACCATGCGTTCCACCGGCGACCTGGCGCCCGGCGACCATGTGCTGGCTGTGGGCTACCCCTTCGGCATCGGGCCGTCGGCCTCGTCCGGCGTGATCTCCGGCCTCAAGCGCACCTTCCGCTCGCCCGAAGGCAAGCAGGAAATGAGCAACCTGATCCAGTTCGACGCGGCCGCCAACCCCGGCAACTCCGGCGGTCCGCTGGTCACCATGGACGGCGAGGTGGTCGGCATCGTCACCGCCATCCTCAACCCCAACCAGCAGCGCAGTTTTGTCGGCATCGCCTTTGCCGTGCCGATTGAAAACGCCGCTTCCGCCGTCGGCCTGACCCCTTTCTGAAGGACCTCCCCATGCAAACACCCGCCACGTCGCAGGACCCCCACACCGCGCAACTGATGGAGCAGATCCTCTACGAGGTCAAACGGGTGGTCGTCGGGCAGGACCGTTTTCTCGAACGTGTGATGGTGGCCATCCTGGCGCAGGGCCACCTGCTGGTCGAAGGTGTGCCGGGCCTGGCCAAGACCCTGACCGTCAAGACCCTGGCCAACACCATCCAGGGCAATTTCAAGCGCATCCAGTTCACACCCGACCTGGTGCCGGCGGACCTGGTGGGCACCCGCATTTACAACCAGAAAACCGGCGACTTCAGCACCTCGCTGGGCCCGGTGTTCACCAACCTGCTGCTGGCCGACGAGATCAACCGGGCGCCGGCCAAGGTGCAAAGCGCCCTGCTGGAAGTCATGCAGGAGCGGCAGGTCACGATTGCAGGCGTTACCCACCGCGTCCCCGAGCCCTTTCTGGTCATGGCCACGCAAAACCCGATCGAAACCGAAGGCACCTACCCGCTGCCGGAAGCGCAGGTGGACCGTTTCATGATGAAGGTGCTGGTGGACTACCCGACCGACGAGGAAGAGTTCGTGATTGTCGAGCGCGTGATCGGGCCGGCCGTGGCCGTGTCCAGCGTGGCCACCACCGCGCAGCTGGCCGGCCTGCAGCGCGAATGCCGGCGGGTCTATGTGGACCCTTCGCTGATCCAGTACGCCGTGCGCCTGGTATCAAGCACCCGCACGCCCGAAAAACACGGTCTGAAAGACCTGGCCCGATTCATCACCTTCGGCGCCAGCCCGCGCGCCACCATCAACCTGACCGAAGGCGCGCGCGCCCTGGCCATGTTGCGCGGACGCAGCTATGTCCTGCCCGAGGACATGACGGACCTGGTGCCGGATGTATTGCGGCACCGGCTGGTGCTGTCCTACGAAGCGCTGTCCGAAGGCTTGAGCGCGGACACCGTGATCGCCAGAATCATGGCCAAAGTACCGGCGCCTGCGCGTCCACTGGAACATGAAAAACTGGCAGCCTGAATATGTTGCCCCCACGTTCGCTCACTGCGTGTAGCTCCCTGCCCCCCGGGGGGGCCGCTGCGCCTGCGGCCCGGCAAAGCCGGTTCCGCGGCCCCTGCTTGAATGAACAAGCGCCCCCACGTTCGCTCGCTGCGCGTAGCTCTCTGCCCCCCGGGGGGGCGCTGCGCCTGCGGGCCGGCAAAGCCGGACCCGCGGCCCCGGCTGGCCTGAATCAAGGTCCGCGTTCGTGCCATTCCGTTCGTCCTGAGCCTGTCGAAGGATGCCCCGTCCGCGAAGCTGACTGGTCATGAAAAACTGGTTTCGCAAATCCATCCAACCCGAACTTGCCGAAGCCCCCTTCCAGGCATCGGTGGCCCCGGTGCAGGCTGGCGGCGCCGAGCATGTGCTTCGCCGGCTTGAATGGACCGTGCTGCGCCGGCTCGACGGCCTGCTGCAGGGCGACTACCGCACCTTGATGCGCGGCACCGGCATGGACCTGGCCGACCTGCGCGAGTACCAGCACCACGACGACGTGCGCCACATCGACTGGAACGTGACAGCGCGCCTGCAGTCGCCGCATGTGCGCGTGTTCACCGAAGACCGCGAAATGGCCAGCTGGTTCCTGCTGGACCTGAGCCCCTCGGTCGATTTTGGTTCGGGCGACCAGCGCAAAAGCCAGGTCTCCGCCGAGTTTGTTGCGGTGCTGGCCCGCGTGCTGACACGCCACGGCAACCGCGTGGGCGCCATGCTCTACGGCGCCGGTGTGGACACCGTGCTGCCGCCGCGCGGCGGGCGCGCGCATGTGCTGCAGCTGCTGCACATGCTGCAGACCCGTCCCGCCACCACCGGCACGGTCACCACCCGCCTTGGCGAACTGCTGAGCTCCGCCGCCCAGCTGATGCGCCGGCGCTCCACGGTGTTTGTGGTGTCCGACTTCATCAGTGAACCCGGCTGGGAAAAAGCGCTGGGGCAGCTGGCGCAGCGCCACGAGGTGGTGGCGGTGCGCCTGCTGGACCCTCTGGAACTCGAACTGCCCGACCTCGGCCTGATCCCGATACGCGATGCGGAAACCGGCGAGCAGTTGCTGGTCGACACCCACGATGCGGGCTTTCGCCAGCGCTTTGCACGCATTGCCGCCCAGCGTGAAGCCGACTTGCGTCAGGCCCTGGCGCAGGCCGGCGTGGACACGCTGGAGTTGTCCACCGACGGCGACCTGGTCGATGCCATCATGCGTTTCACCGAGCTGCGCAAGCGCCGCGGCCAGGTCTCGGGCGCTGCCGGAAGAAGTGGCCGCGGCAAGCTGCCCGGCCACCTGAAGGTGGCGGCGTGAGCTCCAAGGAGATGATCCCATGACATCCCCCATGACTTTTCTCTGGCCCCAGTTTTTGTGGCTGATGCTGGCCCTTCCCCTGCTGGTGGTGGTTTATGTGTGGCTGCTGCGCCGCAAAAAGAAAATGGCGCTGCGTTATGCCAGCCTGTCCATCGTGCGCGAAGCCATGGGCACGGGGCAGAGCTTGCGGCGTCACATCCCGCCGCTGCTGTTTCTGCTGGCCATCGCCGCCATGCTGCTGGCTGCAGCGCGGCCGTTTGCTGTGGTCGCCCTACCCTTGCAGCAGGAAACTATCATCCTGGCGATGGACGTGTCGGGCAGCATGCGCGCCACCGACGTGCAGCCGAACCGTCTGGTGGCTTCGCAAAACGCCGCCAAGGCCTTCCTGGCCGACCTGCCGCGCAGCGTGCGGGTCGGCATTGTCGCGTTTGCAGGCACCGCCTCGGTGGTGCAGTCGCCCACCCTGAGCCGCGAAGACCTGGTCACGGCCATCGACAAGTTCCAGCTGCAACGCGCCACGGCCATCGGCAACGCCATCGTCGTCTCGCTCGCCGAGCTGTTTCCCGATGCAGGCATCGACCTTGCGTCGCTGACCTACGGCCGCAACCGCAACAACGGCATCGCGATTGACCAGGCGCCGAAAGAGCCGAAGAAGGAGTTCACGCCAGTTGCACCGGGTTCCTACACCTCGGCGGCCATCATCCTGCTGACCGACGGCCAGCGCACCACGGGAGTGGACTCGCTGGAAGCCGCCAAGATGGCGGCCGACCGCGGCGTGCGTATCTACACCGTGGGCGTGGGCACGGTCGACGGCGAGACCATCGGTTTTGAAGGCTGGTCCATGCGCGTCAGGCTCGACGAGGAAACCCTCAAGGCCATTGCCAACAAGACCCAGGCCGAATACTTCTATGCCGGCACCGCGGCGGACCTGAAAAAAGTCTACGAAACCTTGAGCTCGCGCCTGACCGTGGAAAAAAAGGAAACCGAAATTTCGGGCTTACTGGCGCTGGTGGCTTCGGTGCTGGCGCTGCTGTCGGCGGGTTTGTCGCTGCTTTGGTTTAACCGGATTCTTTGAACCTGTTGCCCCCCGGCATCACGCTCCGCCTCGGGTTCGCTTCTGACAGTAGGACCAACTCCCCACTCCCTCCCCCCGCCCTCCCTCGCCCCGCTGGGCGATGGAGGGGGCTTCATTTGGCCGCGTGTGCTGCTCTCGCGTGCAAACATGACAGTCCCGTGAGTCGACCTGACGCGCTTCGCGCGTCAGGTCTCCCCGCATTCGCATTGGATTTCTCTTCCTCCACCCGTCGGGCTGGGCCGAGGAGCGCAGGCAAAAGCGGATCAGGGCTCGCGATTGTTTGAGCCGAAGGCGAGTTCGAGCGAGACCCCGCTTTTGTCGAGCACCGGAGGTTGCCCCGAAGCGCAGCGTAGGGGACCCAGACCATCGGGTCGCCTTTTTCTTTGCTTACTTTCTTTTTGGCGACGCAAAAAGAAAGTGAGTTGCCGCCGGGCAACCCCCGGCTTGTGGGCAAACTGCAGCGCATCAAAAAAATGAGTAGTGCGCAAACATGGATCCCGAATCACGCTCGGGATGACAAGCCAAAGAAAATATTTGCTATAAATTCAATAGCTGTCTGCGCCCGCTCCATAAGCGCTGCAACCCTAAATCGCTTTAAAAAATACGTTTTCCGCCATCACAGGCGGCAAGCACCTACTGCACATGACATTCCCGCCGCAACAGCGCCACGGCGTCATTGAGCGCGTGAACCGCATCGCTTTGCAGCGTGGGCTGCGCCTCCTGCACAAACTCTTCCCACAAACTGGCGTAAGCGTCCTGGTGCTGCGCCGGGGCGTGGTCCAGCAGGTACTGGTGGGCCAGTGCGGGATGGAAACCTGATTTCCAGATCTTGCGCACCAGGGTCGCGGCGCCTTTTTCGGTCAACATGGTTTTGGGCGTGGTGCCAGCGGCCACACACAGCAGCAGGGTCAGCAGCGAACCGTCGTCGCTGTTCCCGCCGGTGACCTTGTTCCACGCTGCAGACGCCTGACGGTCGTGGTGGTCGACTTCGGCCAAAGCGTCTTCGACCCAAAAATACCGGCCCATGAAGGCGGGGCTGTGGTCAAACAGCTGGCGCACCGGCAAGGCCGGGTCGAGGATTTTCGGCGCGTCGGTCATCACCGACTGGCGCACGAGCTCCACTACGCCGTGGAGATGGGCAGGCAGTTTTTTTGGCACGGCGACTGGCAGTGCCGCCGGGGCAGCCCCATGCTTCTTGCGCAGGGCGCCTATCATTTTCTCGAACGCGACCCAGTCAGGCATCTCGACGCGGCCCATCGCCAGCACCAGCAAGGCGGTGCGGATCACCGCTTCGGCGTCCTTGCCCGCCTCGTCCAGCTCGTCAGCGTCCATGCCCAGCTCGCCGGCCAGCCAGAGGGCCGCATCCACCACCTGCGCGACCTGGCTGCGCCTGGCGAGTTCGGCCTGGTAGTCGGCCAGGCTGCGCAGCGACCATTTGGCCAGCAGCGGAATGTGCTCGTCACGAAAGCCGCCGCGTTCGTTCATGCCGAAGTGGCTGTTTTGCGGCATGGCGATCAGGGCCTTGAGCATGTCCGAGCCGCCCTTGGAGCGCGACAGCAGGGAAAAATCGCGCAGCGACTCGGCCGCCTGCTGCAAGTCGCCGCCACAGCTGCTTTCCAGGTAAATGCTGATCAGGTTGGCCATGCGGTCGCGGGCCTTTTCAAGCTCCGGGCGCAAAAACTCGTTGCCGAAATAACGCGCGATCTGCACCATGCCCTTGGGGCCCTCGATGCGCATGGCTTCTATTTTTTCGGGACCGATGATGCCGTGTTGCACACCATGCTGCAGCGCCTTTTCGAAAAAAGGGCGGGCATCGTACAGCGAGACGGCGGCAGGCGAAGGCGTGGACACGGTGTTTGCTTCGGTCAGGAGAGGATGAGGTTCAGATCGCCGATTCCTCGTCGGACTCGCGCGCCGTCGGCGTGGCCTTGCCACGGTCGGTGTCGCCCGTCTCGACCTTGCCGTCGTCCTCGGCGTCTTCCTCGTCCTCCTCCTCGGAAGCGGCCGCCTGGTGGGCACTGACCTTGGCGCGCAGCACCATCAGCATCTCGATAAACAGGTCCGGCAGTTCGTAACGCAGAATCCACGCCAGCTGCATCCAGTCCTGGTCGGCAATTTCATCCTGCTGAACGCGCGGTTTCTCGTAGGCCGAAGCCAGCAGAGCCGCCTGCGACAGCATCCTGCCGTATTCGTCGGCCGGCTCGAAACTGCCGCTGCGCGCAAAACCCTCGACCCGGCTCCACTGGTCGGAAAAATAGTCGGCGAGGGCCTCGCTGCCGCCGTCCAGGTCGCCGATCGCATTGAGAAAGTCGAGCGGGTCCGCATCCTCGCGGAAGATGACCGCGTTGACCATGCCGCGCAGGTGGGTGCGGGTCAGGTCCTTGTAGAGTTTTTCGATCACCACGGCGCGGGCGAACTGCGCGGGCGACACCAGCAGGCTGACCACCGACTCCTTCGAATGGTCGTATTCGCGGATCACGGCCAGGATGTCCTTGGGCGGCAACTGCTCCAGCACCACCATCAGCGCGGCATCCCCTTCGGTGTCGGCCAGCCCGACCAGGGCCGACTCGGCGCCCACGATGTCGCCGGCCGCAATCAGGGTCTGGGTTTTTTCGATCAGGGCGAGGTGCTTCGTCATCTTCAAGGCTTCACATTCCATGTCATGGTTGATTCATCAGTCTTTCTGGTCGAAGCCCTGCTGGACCAGCCAGTCGGCACCTGCTTCCTGGCGTGCGCGGGCATCACTGCCTTGCCCGCCCTCGCCATCGTCGTCAAAAATCACCAGCTCGTCGTCGCCATCCTGGTCGCTGTCTTCGTCATCTTCTTCGTCGCCGCCCAGGGCGAGCCCCGACGCGGCGACCGGCAGCCCGGCCATGTATTCCAGGCCGGCCGTCAAGGTCAGAAACCTGTCACCGCCCGGCGACTCCAGAACAATCTGCGCCAGGTCCTGAGCCCAGGGCGCCAGCTCACAGCTGCCCGCCAGGCTGCTCCATGCCGGAAAAACATCGGCGTCGTGGGTGAGCAGGTGATCCATGGCGACCCGCCCGGTGAAGTCAAAACCCTGGTGGAACACCACCGCCACCATCTCGGGGCTGAGCTCCATCATCTGGAGCAGAAAGCCGATTTCCTGGCGTTTGCCGGCCAGGCGCTGGTGCAGCACGTCGCGCCCCTCCGAGTCGAAGCGCAGGTCATCCATCTCGGACTGGTAGGCCGAACGAAGGTCGAGAAAGTAGGGAGAAATGCTCATGCCGCCGGGTTTTTCATGGGAGGGGTCTTTGGGTCAGCGAGGCTCAGATGAGAGCAGCGGGTTGAAATAGTTTTGCCAGATCTCTGTCGCGGTGGCCAGCGGGCTGTCGAGCAGGTTGCGGCGGCGGTTGTCGTCGTAGGCCTGGCGTTTTTCCGCGTCCGACAGCACTTCATAGGCTTCCTGCACTGCCCGAAAACGCGCCGGCGCCTGCGGATCGGCATTTTTGTCGGGGTGCCAGAACGACGCCTTCTGGCGAAAGGCTTTTTTGACGTCGGCCAGCGTGGCAGCGCTGTCCAGCCCGAGGGCGGTGTAGTGATCGGTCATGCGCGGGTGGCGTTGTCCTGGGCCGCAGGCAAGGCACTGCCACGGCATGTTGAAGGGCTCACCGGCAGGGAAAAGCGCATGCGCGGGCGACGAGGGGACCCAAGATTATGCACGCCCGGCCCATTTCAGGGCGGGAGGCCGTTTAATGCCCTTGCGCCGGACTGGCCGCCCGCGGGTCAGCGCTCAGGCCCATTCCGACAAGCGCCCCGACACCAGCCTGAAACGCCGGCCACACCGTGCTGCCAGCGTCTCGTCGTGCGTCACCATCACAAAGGCGGTGCCGTGCTCACGGGCGAGCTGCAGCATCAGTTCGAACACGCCGTCGGCGGTGGTCCGGTCCAGGTTGCCGGTGGGTTCGTCGGCCAGCACGCAGGCCGGCCGCGTGACCAGCGCACGCGCAATCGCCACGCGCTGGCGCTCGCCGCCCGAGAGTTCGGCCGGACGGTGTTGGATGCGGTCTTTCAGGCCCACACTGGCCAGCATGGCGGTGGCAGTTTGCGCCGCTTTTTCGCGGTCTTCGCCGCGAATCCACAAGGGCATGGCGACGTTGTCGAGCGCGCTGAACTCCGGCAGCAGGTGGTGGAACTGGTAAACAAAACCCAGGTGCCGGTTGCGCAGCTCGCCCTGTTCAGCCGCCGACAGCGAGGACATCAGTTGCCCCTTGAGCTCGACCTGCCCGCTGGTGGGTGCGTCCAGCCCACCCATCAGGTGCAGCAAGGTGCTTTTGCCGGACCCCGAGGCACCGACGATGGCCAGGGTTTCACCGGCAAACACCTGCAGGTCCACGCCGTGCAGCACGGTCAGGTCGATCGGGCCTTCGTGGAAGCGTTTGGTCAGGCCGGTGGCCTTGAGCACCACCGACTTGTCAAGCACGGTCGCGGGCAAGCCCTCACCCCCGCCCTCTCCCAGCGGGAGAGGGAGTGAAGACAGGGTGTTCTTATTCATATCTAAGCGCCTCGGCGGGATTGACACGGCTGGCGCGCCAGCTCGGATAAATGGTGGCCAGAAACGCCAGCACCAGCGCAATGACGGCGATCGGCATGATGTCGGCGTATTGCGGGTCGCTGGGCATGCGGCTGATCAGGTAGATGTCCTTGGGCAGGAAGCTGGCGTTGAGCAGGCGCTCCAGCGCGGGCACGATGACATCGATGTTGAGCGCGATGCCCAGCCCCAGCAGCAGGCCGGAGAGCGTGCCGATCACGCCGACCATCGCGCCCTGCACCATGAAGATGCCCATGATGCTTTTCGGGCTGGCGCCCAGGGTACGCAGGATGGCGATGTCGGCGCGTTTGTCGGTCACCGTCATCACCAGCGTGCTGACCAGGTTAAAGGCCGCGACCGCGACGATCAGCGTGAGGATGATGAACATCATGCGTTTTTCCAGCTGCACGGCGGCAAACCAGGTCTTGTTCTGCCGCGTCCAGTCGCGGATCAGCAAATCGCCGCTGAGGCTGCGCGACAACTCCGCCGCCACTTCGCGCGCCTGGTGCAGGTCCTTGAGCTTGATGCGTATGCCGGTCGGGCCTTCGAGGCGGAAAATCTTGGCGGCGTCGCCCTGGTGCAGCATGACCAGTGCCGAATCGTATTCGAAGTGGCCGGAGTCGAAGGTCCCGACGACCGTCATCTGTTTCAGGCGCGGCACCACGCCGGCCGGGGTCACCTGGCCGCTGGGCGCGATCAGCGTCACCTGGTCGCCCTCACGCACGCCGAGTGAACGGGCCAGCTCACTACCCAGCACCACGCCGAACTCGCCGGACACCAGCCTGGGCAAGGCCGTGTCCTTCAGGTCGACGGCCAGGTCGGTGACTTGCCCTTCGAGCGCCGGGTCGATGCCGCGCACGATCGCGCCCTTCATGTCTTCGCCACGGGCCAGCAAGGCCTGCGCGGCGATGAAGCTGGCGGCACCAATGACCTGCGGGTTCTGCCGGATTTCGGCCAGGGTTTTCTGCACATCGGGCAGGGCGGCGCCATTGGGTGCAAATACCTCGATGTGCGAGATCACGCCCAGCATGCGATCGCGCACCTCTTTCTGGAAACCGTTCATCACGCTGAGCACGATGATCAGCGCGGCCACGCCCAGCGCAATGCCCAGCATGGAGACGCCCGAGATGAAGGAAATAAACCCGTTGCGCCGCGTGGCGCGGCCTGCGCGCGTGTAGCGCCAGCCCAGAATCAGTTCGTAGGGGATTTGCATGGGACGATTGTGGCATCAGCCGAGGACCCTCTGCATAACTCCCGCCATGCGCGTTCGACCCAAAACGGGATGATTTGTCTACCAACACCACGCAGCGTGTGCTGAAGCACACGCAAGGGGTTTGGTGGGCAAAGCGCCCGTTTTGGGCCGAACCCCTTCGGGGGCGTGATTTTGCGGGCGATCCGCTTCGTTGCAAAACCAGGCAAGGCGCCAGCCTTGCCTTGGGTTTTGCGCCTTGCGGCTCAACCCGCAAAATCTCCGCCGCGCGCGGCGCGAGTTATGCAGAGGGTCCTTCCATCCCGGACAATAAGGGGATGCCCGCCTCCCTCCCCCCGCCCCAGCACCACTGGGTGCTGCCGTTTGCCGCCTGTGCCTCTGACGACTGGCTGCCTGCCGTCCAGGCCACGCCGCCCGCGGGTTTTCGCAACTTCGGCAAGTTGCTGCAGGGCATGAAGCTTGTCCACACCGACAGCGGCGCTGTGCGCTCGCTCTCGCCCCCGCACGAGCGGGTGCTGGCCCGTGCGCTGGGCCTGTCTGCGCCCGACGGCCTGATCCCCTGGGCCGCCTGGCAGCATCTGCAGGGCGGCGGCGTGTCCGCGGCCCGGGCCTGGGCGTTCATCACGCCCTGCCACTGGGCCATGGGCCGCGAACACGCCACCATGACCGACCCTGCCGCGCTGGACCTGTCCGAAGCCGAATCACGCACGCTGCTGGCGGCCATGCAGCCCTATTTCGAGACCTATGGCATCACGCTGCACCATGCGGCGCCGACGCGCTGGCTGGCCGAAGGCGAGCTGTTTCGCGACCTGCCCAGTGCCTCGCTGGACCGTGTGCTGGGCCGCAATGTGGACCCCTGGCTGCCCGGCGCTGGGAGCGTGGAGGCCCGTTTCGGCGCCGGGCCGCCCCAAGGGAAACTAGCCCCCGAGGGGCTGGAGCTTGCGGCTCCAAACCTGCTTGAGCAGGTTTGGACAGGCGACAGAGGCGAGGCGTCTCGCGAGCCGCGGCCTGCAAGGCCTCGCGCAGCACACGCAGTGGCAAGCGTGGGGGCCAAAGCAATGCGGTTGCTGCAGAACGAAATGCAGATGCTGCTCTACACCCATGCGGTCAACGATGCGCGCGCGGCAAAAAGGCAACTGGCCGTCAACTCCTTCTGGATCAGCGGCAGCGGCGCCCTGCCTGACACCTTTCATGCCAGGATGCCCCCCGACACCACGGTCTCACGCAGCCTGGCGCAAGCCGCTTTCAGTGACGACTGGACCGCCTACGCACAAGCCTGGACGGCCCTTGATGCCAGCGAAGGCGCGCGGCTGCTCGCCTTGCAGCAAGGCGGCGCGACCATCCGGCTGAGCCTGTGCGGTGAACGCAACGCCTTGACCTTTGAAACCACCTCCACCGGAATCTTCTCCCGAATGAAAAGTCTTTTTGGCCAGCAGCCCTTGCCAGTCCTGCTGGTGCAGCTATGAAAATAATAGTACGCGAAGCACCGCCGCGCAGCGTGTGGGCGCTGCAGCAGGCCGGCGTCCACCCCTTGCTGGCGCAGTTGTACGCCGCGCGCGGGGTGCGCACCGCCGATGAACTCGACGATGGCCTGGCGCGGCTGCTGCCGCCGGCGGCCATGAAAGGCACGCTGGAGGCGGCCGTGCTGCTGGCCGACGCCATCGCCGCGCAAAGAAAAATCTGCGTGGTGGCCGACTACGACTGCGACGGCGCCACCGCCTGCGCGGTCGCGCTGCGCGGCCTGCGCCTGCTGGGCGCCACCCAGGTCGGCTACATCGTGCCCGATCGCGTGGTCGACGGCTACGGGCTGACCGCAACGATCGCCGAGCGCGTCAAGGCCACCGGCGCTGACCTTCTCGTCACGGTGGACAACGGCATCGCCAGCATCGACGGCGTGGCGCGCGCGCGTGAACTGGGCATGCAGGTGCTGGTGACCGACCACCACTTGCCGGCGCTCAGGGACGGCGCCATCGTGCTGCCCGACGCCGACGTGATCGTGAACCCGAACCAGCCCGGCTGCACGTTCGAGAGCAAGGCCATGGCCGGCGTCGGTGTGATGTTTTACGTGCTGCTGGCCTTGCGCGCGGAGCTGCGCAGGCGCGGCGTGTTTGACGCCAGCCCGAGCGACGCCGGGCCGCCCCAAGGCGCGAGAGCCCCCTCGGGGGGCAGCGAAGTACACGCAGTGACAAGCGTGGGGGCCAAGATACCGCAACCCAAACTCGATGCATTGCTGCCACTGGTCGCACTCGGCACCGTCGCCGACGTCGTCAGGCTGGACGCCAACAACCGCCGCCTCGTGGCGCAGGGCCTCAAGCGCATACGCAGCGGCGCCCTGCCGGCCGGCCTGGCGGCGCTGTTCACCGCCGCAGGCCGTGTCGCCGCGGTGGCCACCAGTTTCGACTTCGGTTTTGCGCTCGGCCCGCGCATCAACGCCGCCGGCCGGCTCAGCGACATGACGCTGGGCATCGAGTGCCTGCTGACCGACGATGCGGGCCGCGCCGACGAACTGGCGAAAACGCTGGACGGCATCAACCGCGAGCGGCGTGACATCGAGGCCGGCATGCGCGAGCAGGCCCAGTACGCGGCCGACGCGATGATCGACGAGGACGAGGTGCCGCCGCCGGCGATCGCCATCTTCGACCCCGACTTTCACGAAGGCGTGGTCGGCATCGTGGCCTCGCGCATCAAGGACAAGCTGCACCGCCCGACCTTTGTGTTTGCCGCCAGCCAGGCGCCGGGCAAGGAACATGAGCTCAAGGGTTCCGGCCGCTCGATTGCCGGTTTTCACCTGCGCGATGCGCTGGACCTGGTCGCCAAACGCCACCCCGGGGTGTTGCTGCGTTTTGGCGGCCACGCGATGGCGGCCGGCTGCACGATCACCGAGGAACACTTCGAGGTGTTCGAGCAGGCGCTGCAACTGGTGGCGCACGAGTGGCTGGACGCCGCCACCTTGCTGCGCCGAATCGACACCGACGGTCCGCTGGCGCCCGAATACCGGCGCGCCGACCTGGTGGACACCTTGCACAAAGAGGTCTGGGGCCAGGGTTTTGCCGCACCGACCTTCAGCGAGGAAGTCGAGGTCATCTCGCAGCGGCTGGTCGGCGAAAAACACCTGTCGCTCAAACTCAAACACCAGGGCCAGCCGGTGGACGGCATCTGGTTCGGCCACACCGAGTCGCTGCCGGCGCGCGTCAAACTGGCCTTCCGGCTCGATGCCGACGAATGGCAGGGCATCAAACGTGTGCGTTTTCTGGTGGAGGCGGCGGAGATTTGAATGATTTTGGCCTCCAGCCCAACAAGGACGTGCGCAGATAGCTATTGATTTGGTAGCATCCCTGCACCGGCGCAGCCCGCCACCACCCCGGAAGTGAGCGTCACCCCCATGAACGACCCCCTCGCCTTGTACCCCGCTCTGGCCCAGGTCATGCCCACGCTGGCCGAACTGGGGCCGGGCGCCGGCCCGCTCAGCGTGCCGGCCGGCACCGTGCTGTTCGACGAACACGCGCCCTGCCAGGGCTTTCCGCTGGTGCTCAGCGGCGAGGTCAGGGTCTCGCGCCATTCCGGCGACGGGCGGTCGCTGGAGCTCTACCGCGTGGTCCCCGGCGAGTTGTGCCTGGTCTCCAGCGCCTGCCTGTTTCGCAGCCAGCCGCTGTCGGCCCAGGGCGTGACCACCCGGCCCACCACCCTGCTGCTGATAGCGCCGCCGGTGTTTGCCCGCTGGCTGGAAACCCCGGTGTTTCGCAACGAGGTGCTGGGCCTGTTTGCCGAACGTATGGCAGATCTGACCGGGCTGATCGATGCCATCGCCTTCCAGCGGCTGGACCAGCGGCTGGCGGCCGCGCTGCTGGGCCGCGGCCAGGATCTGGCGCTGACGCACCAGGCGCTGGCCGACGAGCTGGGCACCGTGCGTGAAATCGTCTCGCGCCTGCTGCGCCGCTTTGAGCGCGAAGGCTGGGTCGAGCTGGCGCGCGAGCACATCCATATCCGCGACAGCGCCGCATTGCGCGCCATGGCCGCGGCCCTGCCGGCCTGAGCCCCGGGCGGCCCGCAAGGCCGCTACGTGACCCAGGTCACAGACCCGGGCTGCGCCAGCGCGCCCAATGCGGGCATCAGTCCTTTTTTTCCGGTTTTTCAAAGGAGCCCACCATGAAATCCAACGTCGGCGGCATCGACCGCATTCTTCGCATCGTCCTCGGCCTGGTCCTCATCGGGCTGGCGGCCACCGGCACGGTCGGCCTGTGGGGCTGGATAGGTATCGTTCCGCTGGCCACCGGTGCCATCGGCTGGTGCCCCCCTTACGCCCTGTTCGGCTGGAACACCTGTTCCATGAAAAACAAGGCCTGACGCGCCGGGGTCGCGCCAATGCGGCGGCCGCGGCGCTGTAGCCCTTGTCTGACGGCCGCAGGCAGGGGCAGCCTACAGCCGAAAGCCGCCGCCCCGGCCATGATCCGGGACAGAAGGTGTGCCCTCCGGTGCACCCAGAAACCTCCCAGAGGAAAACATGAACACCATCATTTACATCGTCGGCCTGATCGTCATCATCGGCTTCATCCTGTCCTACTTCGGCTTTCGCTGAAACCGAACCGGCGCAGCAAACGCTATTGAATTTGCTATTGAATCGATAGCTGCTTGCGCCCGCCCCTCATGGGCTGAGGGCGAAAAAGACTTGAAAGCTCAGTGCAGCAGGGTGTATTCCCCGCCGCGTGCGATGGCCCGCTGGTAGGCCGGCCGCGCGTGAATGCGCTTTAAAAAAGCCATCAGCTTCGGACGGCTGGCATCGAGCCCTCCGCGCGCCGCCGCTGCCTCCAGCACAAAACTCAGCTGGATATCCGCGCCGCTGAACGCCTCACCGGCAAACCAGGTGCTCTTTCCCAACTCTCCCTCCAGATAGTCCAGGTGCTGCCTGATCTGCGGCTCGATGAAGGCCGCCTTGGTCTTGGCGCTGATCGCCTTGGCGATCGGTTTGACAAAAAACGGCATGGGCGTAGTTTCTATCTTGTCGAACACCAGCTTGAGCAGCAGCGGCGACATGGCCGAACCTTCGGCGTAATGCAGCCAGTAGGTGTAGCGCAGCCGGGCCGGCGTGCCGGCAGCCGGCGCGAGCTGCCCGGCGCCATACTGCTCGACCAGGTAATCAATGATGGCGCCCGACTCGGCCAGGGTCAACTCGCCGTCGGTGATGACCGGCGACTTGCCCAGCGGATGCACAGCGCGCAGGGCCGCGGGCGCCAGCATGGTTTGGGGGTCGCGCTCGTAACGCTGGATGTCGTAGTCAAGGCCCAGCTCTTCCAGCAGCCAGAGGATGCGTTGCGAGCGGGAGTGGTTGAGGTGATGGACGGTGATCATGGGAAAATCCGGTGAGGTTCAGGACGTGTTGCCATGGTAGGCCATGGCGCCGCACACAACGCCGGCAGGGCATAAAGCCTAAAATGGTTCGGTGACCCCCCAAAACATCCTCAACGCCGACCTGCACTGTCACTCCGTGGTGTCGGACGGCACCATGACCCCCGAAGCACTGGCCGAACGGGCCAAAACCAACGGCGTCGAGCTCTGGGCGCTGACCGACCACGACGAAATCGGCGGCCAGCACCGCGCCGCGGCGGCGGCCCGGACACACGGCATGCATTACCTGACCGGCACGGAAATTTCGGTGACTTTTGCCGGCGAAACCGTGCACATCGTCGGCCTGGGGTTCGACCCCGACGACGCGGCCATGCAGCAGGGCCTGCGCAACACGCGCGGTGGCCGCGAACAGCGTGCCATGGAAATGTCCGACTCGCTGGCCAAAGCCGGCATCCGCGGCGCCTACGAAGGCGCGCTGAAGTTTGTCGGCAACCCGGACCTGATTTCGCGCACCCACTTTGCGCGCTTCCTGGTGGAGACGGGTGTTTGCAAGGAAACCTCCGAGGTGTTTCGCAAGTACCTGACCGAAGGCAAACCCGGCTACGTGCCGCACCGCTGGGCCAGCTTGCAGGACGCCGTGGCCTGGATCACCAGCGCGAAAGGCGTGGCGGTGATCGCCCACCCGGGGCGCTACAAATTCACCCCCAACGAGGAATACGCGCTGTTCACCGAATTCAAGTCCCATGGCGGGCAGGCGGTGGAAGTGGTGACCGGCAGCCACAGCGCGCAGGAGTACGTGAAATACGCCGAAACCGCCAAAGAGTTCGGCCTGGCCGCCTCGCGCGGCAGCGACTTCCACAGCCCCGATGAAAGCCATACCGACCTGGGCACCCTGCCCTTTTTGCCCGGCCACCTGACCCCCGTCTGGGAGCTTCTGGAAGACCGCATCCGGTGAGCCGCGCGCCGTCGGCCCTGGCGGGCATCACGCTGGTCATTGCCGCCACCGGCTTTTTTGCAACGCTGGACACCACCACCAAATTTGTCAGTGCCAGCGTGCCGCTGTTGATGGCCCTGTGGTTTCGCTACTTTTTCCAGGCGGTCGCCACCACGGCTGTGGTGCTGCCGCTGCGTGGCCTGGGCGTGCTGCGCACCGCGCACCCGAAATTCCAGTGCCTGCGCGGCCTGCTGCTGCTGCTCAGCAGCCTGTTTGCATTTTTAAGCCTCAAATACATGCCGGTGGCCGAGTTCACCGCCATCGGCGCCATCGTGCCGCTGCTCATCACGCTGCTGGCCGCCACCGCGCTCGGCGAAAAGGTCTCGGCCCTGCGCTGGTCGCTGGTGCTCGGTGGTTTTGCCGGCACGCTGATCATCATTCGCCCCGGCGGCGAAGACTTTACCTGGGCCCTGCTGCTGCCGCTGGGCATGGTGGCGACCAACACCGGTTTTCAGGTGCTCACCAGCCGGTTGGCCAAAACCGAGGACCCGATCACCATGCACCTGTACACCGGCTGGGTCGGCACGCTGCTGGCCTCGCTGGCCCTGCCTTTTGTCTGGATCACCCTGCCCTCGTGGTCGCTGTGGGGCTGGCTGCTGCTGATGGGTGTCATGGCCACCGTCGGGCATTTCATGCTGATTCTGGGCTACATGCGGGCGCCGGCCGCCACCCTCACGCCCTATCTGTATGCCCAGATTGCCTTTGCGATGGTGGGGGGATGGATCGCCTTTTCGCATGTACCGGACGGCTGGTCCATGATCGGCATGGCGCTGATTGCCATCTGCGGCGCGCTAGGGGCCTGGCTGACCGCGCGTGAAAGCCGGGCGCTGAAAGAGTTCAGTGTGCGGCCGGCAGAGTCCTGACATCCTTGCAAAACACACACCATGGCCCAGTATTTCGAGATTCACCCCGACAACCCGCAAGTGCGCCTGCTCAAACAGGCGGTGGCGCTGCTGACGCGCGGCGCGGTGATCGCCGTGCCCACGGATTCAAGCTACGCGCTGGTCTGCCACCTCGATGACAAGAGCGCCGCCGACAGCCTGCGCCGCATTCGCGGGGTGGACGACAAACACCACCTGACCCTGCTGTGCCGCGACCTGAGCGAGCTGGCCAACTACGCACGCGTCGACAACAAGCAGTTCCGCCTGATCAAGGCCGCCACGCCGGGGCCTTACACCTTCATCCTCGAAGCCAGCAAGGAAGTGCCGCGGCGCCTGAGCCACCCCTCGCGCAAGACCATAGGCCTGCGTGTGCCCGGGCACAAAACCCTGCAGGCGCTGCTGGAGCTGCACGGTGCGCCGCTGCTGGCCACCACGCTGATCCCGCCGGGCCAGACCGAACCGCTGAACGACGCGGGCGAGATTCGCGACCAGATGGAGCACGACCTGGCGGCGGTCATTGATGCCGGCGCCTGTCCCAAGGAAGCCACCACCGTGATCGACCTGACCCCCATGGGCCAGGGAGACGAAGCGGTCGTGGTGCGGCAGGGGCGCGGTGACCTCGCGGCACTCGGCCTCTAATAAGGATGAGGCGCAGCGCAGACACGTCTTTGCCAGCCGGGGCCGCGGATCTGGCTTTGCCAGTCCGCAGGCGCAGCGCCCCCTCGGGGGGCAGCGACCCGCGCAGCGGCGGAGCGTGGGGGCGATAATTGCCCCATGGACTTTGCCAACCTGATTCAAACCGTCGCCATTTACGCGCTTCCCGTGCTATTTGCCATCACTGTGCACGAGGCGGCGCACGGCTATGTGGCCCGGCACTTTGGCGACAACACGGCCTGGATGCTGGGCCGCGTGACGCTGAACCCGCTCAAACACATCGACCCGGTGGGCACCATCCTGATGCCGCTGCTGCTTTACTTCGCGACCTCGGGCGCCTTTTTGTTCGGGTACGCCAAACCGGTGCCGGTGCAATTCGGCAAGCTGCGCAATCCCAAGCGTGACATGGTCTGGGTGGCGCTGGCCGGTCCGGGCGCCAATCTGGCCCAGGCCCTGCTGTGGGGCATCGCGTTCTACCTGCTGCAGGGCGCGGGCATCACCGAACCCTTTTTCATCAAGATGTGCCAGGCCGGCATTCTGGTCAACGTCGTGATGCTGGTGTTCAACCTGTTCCCCTTGCCACCGCTCGATGGCGGGCGCGTGCTGGTGGGGTTGTTGCCCATGAGGCAGGCCATGCTGGTCTCGCGCGTGGAGCCTTGGGGCTTCTTCATCGTGATGGCGCTGGTGATTGCCGGCGTGATCACCAACCTGTGGATGCGCCCGCTGATGACGCTGACCTACGCCCTTCTTGAAATCGTGCTGACGCCTCTGGCGATGCTGGTGCAATGACCCTGGACAAATTGATGACAAACAAGCCTTCCGACGCCGCCGCGCGCCCCGCCCCCTCGACCTCGCCTTCACCCCAGCGCTTTCTCACCGGCATCACCACCACCGGCACGCCGCACCTGGGCAACTATGTCGGTTCGATCCGGCCCTCCGTCGCAGCAAGCACAGGCGCCGGCGCAGAGAGCTTTTATTTCCTGGCCGACTACCATGCGCTGATCAAGTGCGACGAGCCGGCGCGCATCCAGCAGTCCACGCTGGAGATCGCCGCCAGTTGGCTGGCCGCCGGGCTGGACCCGGAACGCGTGACCTTTTACCGCCAGTCCGACATTCCCGAGATTACCGAACTCACCTGGCTGCTGACCTGCGTGACGGCCAAGGGCGTGCTCAACCGCGCCCACGCCTACAAGGCGTCGGTGGACAAGAACACGGCGGCAGGCAACGACCCGGATGCCGACGTCAGCGCGGGCCTCTTCATGTACCCGGTGCTGATGGGCGCCGACATCCTGATGTTCAAGGCGCACCATGTGCCGGTCGGACGCGACCAGATCCAGCACATCGAGATGGCGCGCGACATGGGGCAGCGTTTCAACCATCTGTATGGTGAACACTTTGTGCTGCCGCAGGCGCTGATTGAAGAGTCGGTGGCCTTGCTGCCCGGCCTGGACGGCCGCAAGATGAGCAAGAGTTACGACAACACCATCCCCCTGTTCACGCCGCGCGAGCAGCTGAAAAAACTCATCGCCGGCATCGTCACCGACTCGCGCGCACCGGGCGAACCCAAGGAGACCGAAGGCTCGGCCCTGTTCCAGATCTACCAGGCGTTTGCCAGCGAGCAGGAGACTGCCGCGCTGCGCCAGGCCTACAACGACGGTATTGGCTGGGGCGATGCCAAACAAATTCTTTTCGAACGGATTGACCAGGAAGTGGCGCCCATGCGCGCCCAGTACCAGGCCCTGATGAAGGATCCCGCCAGGATAGAAACCATCCTGCAGGCCGGCGCCGACAAGGCACGCCAGCTCGCGGCCCCCTTCTTGCGGGAGCTGCGTCACGCGGTGGGCCTGCGCAAGCTCGGTGCCCAGGCGAGCGCCGCCCCCAAAGAGAAAGCCGCCAAGGCCTCCCTGCCGGTCTTCAAGCAATACCGCGAGGCAGACGGCAAGTTCCATTTCAAGCTGGTCGATACCCAGGGCCAGCTGTTGCTGCAAAGCTACGGCTTCGATGCCCCCAAGGAGGCTGCGCAGGCGATTGGCCTGCTGCAAACCCAGGGAGCCAGCGCACTCGACGGTTTACGGGAAAAGCTGCAGCCGCTGCCCGGCATCACCGCGGCAGCACTGGATTCGGCCTTGCAGCAGCTGGTGGACGCGCGGCCCTGAAAACCGTGGGCGGGCCCTCAGGAATGCAGCCGTAATCGAGATCACCCCCTTTGAAAGTAGTAAAAAAGGATCCGTTTTTAGCCGTTGATTGTGTATTAATTCCGGACTTAAAATCTATCGCTTATTCGCCAACTTGACAGTCAGCAGGTATGCTTACTTTTTGTTCCATTCACTGACAGTCTTTCACACTCTTACCACCAGGCCCCATGCGTATTTTTGTCATCGATGACCATCCACTCATGCGGGAGGCCGTGGTGATGCTTATTCGCCGCCTGCATACCAAAGCCATCGTCATCGAACTGGACAGGCTGGCGGCGATCAGCCCGGCCGTGGAACAGCATGGCGTCCCGGACATCATCTGCCTGGACCTCAAACTGCCGGACACCCATGGCGTATCCGGCGTGCGGGAGGTGCGCCAGCAGTTTCCCGAGGTGCCTATCGTGGTGTTGTCAGCCGCCCCCGCGCAGGACTACCAGGACCTCTCGCTGGAAGCCGGCGCCGATGTCTACATTGAAAAATCCGTCGGCGCGACCGAGATCGCCAAGGTCCTGAAAACCTTTCTGGACGACAGCGCCGATCCGGAGGCCAGCACGGAGCCCGAGAAGCTGTCCAAACGCCAGAAGCAGTTGCTGGTGATGCTGGACAAAGGCCTGAGCAACCGCGACATTGCCGCCGAATTGCAGATCAGCGAACACACCGTGAAGGTTCATTTGTGGCGCCTGTTTCGCAGGCTCAATGTCAAAAGCCGCTCGCAGGCCAGCCACCTGGCCCGCACCCAAGGCCTGCTTTAGGGCCTGCTAGCCTCTTCAGTAGCGGCTGTCCAGGTGCCCGCGAGCAGATTCCCCGTCGTCAAAGGCCTCCATGTCCAGCCGGAACACCGTGCCCTGACCGGGCCGTGACTGCATGCTCAGGCGATGGTTCAGGGCGCCGCACAGCCGCGTGACGATGGCCAGCCCCAGTCCGAAGCCTTCCTCGGTGCCGTGGTGCTTGGCCACGCGGTAAAACTCCTGAAAAATCGCCTGCTGGTGCTCCGGCGCGATGCCCACGCCGGTGTCCCACACCTCCACACGCCAGCCGTCCTCGCCCGGACGAACCGCCAGCAACACGCCGCCCCGTTCGGTATGCCGGATCGCATTGGACAGCAGGTTGCCGAGCAGGCGCTTGAGCAGCACCGGGTCTGAGCGCACCGCCCCCGGCCGCACATGGGTGCGCAGGTCCAGCCCCTTCTCCTTCGCCAGCGGGGCATAACGCAGCTCCAGCTCCCCGACCAGCGACGGCAGGTCCACGCGCTGCCAGTTCACCTCGACCACGCTGGCATCGAGTCTGGCCAGATCAAACAGCGAATTGAAAAGCTCGTTGACGGCCTGCGTGGACTGCACAATTTTCGGGGTGATCTGCAGCACCAGTTCCGGCTCGGCGCGCAGCCAGTCGGCATACAGGCTGAGGGCATGCACCGGCTGACGCAAATCGTGGGCGGCACTGGCAATAAACCGGCTCTTGGCTTCGACCGCCTCCAGCGCCACGCGTGTTTTTTCGGTCAGCGAAGCGATCAACTGCGCGTTGGCAAACTGCAGATCCAGGTTGGACCGCTGCACGCGGTTCAGGCGTTGCCCGGCCATGCGGACGGCCGACCAGTAAATCAGCACCAGCACCACCAGCGCATAGGTCGTGAGGGTGCCCGGGAAGGGCCGTTCTACCGCCATGCTCCAGGCCAACGCGGCCAGGATGGTGTAGGCCAGCCCGTTGATGTACCCAATAAAGCAGCGCAGGCACGCAGACAACGCACCCACGGAAAAACCCGCCATGCCCACCAGCACGATCAGGCAGATGAACTGGTCAAAGACCGGCGCCTTGAGAAAGTACAGAAACATCGACGCGCCCCAGACCATGCCACCCAGAGGCCAGGTCCAGCCATAACGCGCGATGAAGGCCCGCTGCTGGGCGATGCCGGAGTCGGCATAGTCGCGCTGGTAGATCCGGACCACCGAGTAGCGCATCACCAGAATAAGCACCGCCGCCAGCGTCCAGCTCAGCAACGCCCAGTGGTTGACGCTGTTGTAAAGGACAACCACGATGACGGGGATCACCAGTGCGGTTGAATTGAGCGCCGGCCGCGCGTTGCGCATGAAGTTGCGCGTCAGCTTGGCCTCCACCCAGTCATCACGCGCGGCGATGTCCGCCACAACGTGAGGGCTGTCAGCGGGCAAAGGCGGGGGGGCTGGATTCATGGCTGCAGTTTACTGTTCGTTGACTCCTGCATGACGAACAGTGACTGGCCATTCTGGGCAATATTTCCTTTAGCTTCGCTTTTGGCTGAGTGCCAAATTCGGCCTCAGCCCCTTATTGCATAGACGTGAAAAGCTACATATTTCATAGCGCTTTCATGTCTTGCCTCCTGGTGCCGCTCCCGCTCCGCCTCAGCCGACACCTTTTTGCACTGGGCTCATCAAATACTCCATGGTGGTCCTAAGGCAATGCTGAATAAGTCCCCCAGCTGGCCCGTGACTTGCATGTAGAACT
>NZ_JAQSDN010000041.1 GCF_029945925.1 Polaromonas sp.
AGATACAAAGCTTGGGCGATACTATGTTTCGAAACTTACGTGTTGATGTACTAGGACGCCAGCAAGGCGCAAGCCGCGCTAGGGAAGGACGGCTCTTCAGCGTTTACCCAGCGCCAGCGCCAGGAGGGCCTGTTGCTGGGCGGGGGTACGTCCGGCAATCAGCGCCAGCAGACCGTTGCGGTCCAGCAGGTTGATGCCGTTGTCTTTCGCAAACTTGCGCGCATTTTCACTGCAGATCGAAGACGTCGCGCAGGTGCCGCGCTTGAGCTCGCGGGAACGCATCAAGTCGAGCAGGGGGTGCAATTCGCGCACGCCCACCGGCTGGCCCGACCATTGCTTGCACCAGGCCACTGCCGCCGGGCTGTCTTTGCCCTGTTGTGCATGCCGCGAGTAAAGCCATATCGTCACGCCGCCGGCTGCGCCGTGCGACTGGCTTCGGGTCTCAAAGCCGCCCTGCGCAAACAGCGCTTCACACACCGCGTCAAACTGCTGCGCCGACACCTGGTCAAACAGGGCCGGCGTCCACGAGGGCGGAGCCACAGGGGGTGGCGGCGGCACGCTGCGGGCTGGCCGGGCGGGTCTGCTGGCAGCCGTGGTGGCGGGGAAGTCGATCAGCTTGTCGATGGAAAAGGCCGTGCCGGGGGCGACGGCAAGCTTGCCGGGAGCGGGCAGCCGTGGAGGCCCCGCACCCCTTGCCAACTTGCTCCAGGGGGGCTCGAAAGCCAGGGGGTCGACAAAAGCTTCGGCCTGGAGCCGGTCGGTCAGATAACTGCCCACCAGAACGACCCCGAGCAGCAGGGCCGCAGCACCCGCAGGCAGCCAGACCCGCTCCTTCATGGACATCACCAGCAGGGTGACGCCAATGGCGACGGCCAGCAGGCCGATGGCGAAAAGATACCGGTAGACCGGGCTGGGCTTGACGGGCCTTCCGGGTGTTCTGACGGCCATGGTGTGTGTCCGACGGTTTACTCAGCCGATGGCTGCTGCCGGCACAGGCTGGAGGTGGACCATGGCACCATATCCGGGGCTCCTAGCGTTTTTTGATCTTGATCACCGCTTTACCCGGCGCACGCCTGACCGCCTGGACATCGGCTTTGCCTGCCCTGGGCCTGGCCGCGCTGACGGCCTTGACCGGCAGGAACACCACCACCTGCTGCCCGAGCTTGAAAGCCGCTGCAGTGCCGACCTTGTTCCACTCGGCGACGGCGTCCGCACTCAGGCCGTAGCGCCTGGCGATGCTGGCCACGGTTTCGCCCTTGCGCGCCTTGACGGTGCTGCGGCGCGTGACGATTTCCGGTGCCAGCGTCATCTGGGCGTTGTCGGCCACATGGCTGGTCACGTCGTTGTCCATTTTTGCGCCGCGTGACACCAGCAGGGTCGAGCCCGCCTTGATCAGCATGCGCGGTGGAATGTTGTTGACGCCGCGCAGGTCGGTCTCGCTCATGCCGACGCGCCTGGCGGCGTCGCTGACGCTCAGGGTCGCGGGGGCGGTCCACGCCGTCCAGCTGGCGTATTGTCCCTGAGAGTAAGCCTCGAAGTTGCGCTGGAAGATCTTGGCATTGTCCCAGGGCAGCAGGATGTGGGGCATGCCGGCCGCCAGAATCACGGGGCGGTGGGCCGAGGGGTTGAGGGCCTTGAAGTTGCTGATTTCCACGTCGGCCAGCTTGGCGGCCAGCGCCACATCGATGTCGCGGGTGATCTGGACCTGCTGGAAGTAAGGATGGTTTTCAATCAGGGGCAGCTCGGCGCGGAAATTCTGCGGGTTGGCCACGATGTTCTTGACCGCCTGGAGCTTGGGCACGTACAGGCGCGTCTCGTCGGGCATGCGCAGGTCCAGGTAGGTGGTGCCCAGGCCATCCTTCTTGTTTCTGGCGATGGCGCGTCCGACGCTGCCTTCGCCCCAGTTGTAGGCAGCCAGCGCGAGGTGCCAGTCGCCAAACATGCCGTGCAGTTTCTGCAGGTAGTCGAGCGCTGCACGCGTCGAGGCCAGCACATCGCGGCGGTCGTCGCGGAAGGCGTTCTGTTTCAGGTCGAAGTACTTGCCGGTGGCCGGCATGAACTGCCACATGCCGGCGGCCTTGGCGCTGGAGACAGCCTGCGGATTGAAGGCGCTTTCAATATAGGGCAGCAGCGCGAGCTCGGTGGGCATGTTGCGGCGCTCGAGTTCTTCAACGATGTGGAACAGGTATTTGCTCGAGCGCTCCGTCATGCGCTGGATGTAGTCCGGCCGGCTGGCGTACCACTGCTCCCGGTCCGTCACCAGCTCGCCCTGGAGGTCGGGCATGGCGAAGCCGCGGCGAATGCGTTCCCACAAATCGGCAGGCGGCTGCAGGCTGGCCACGGCGCTGGAGGGGGTCTGCGCCGAATGGATGGGCGACAGGGGGCCGTTGGGGTAGACCGGTTGGGTCGCCGATGGCGAGGTGCTCAGGACCGGATCGCCGGGCATGCCGAGCTTGCTGTTGCTGCTGGCACAACCGGCGAGCACGACCACGGCGAGGGACAGGGCGAAGGTTCTGAGCGGGGAGAGCAATCGTGCAAAGCGGTCAGGGAAAGCCGGGGAGGGGGTGAAATACGCTGGCTGCAGCTCGGTCATTTGAATTGGTTCTTCCACTGCCTGATAGCGGCAAATACGGTGTTGTCGTCATGCGCCGCCGGATCAAAGCGCCGGGCGGCGGCCATGACAGCGGCCTGTCGGGTACGCAAAAAGGGGTTGATCAGCAACTCCTGGGCAATCGAGGTGGGCAGGGTCGGCTCCCCGTCGTCTCTTAAAGCAGCACAGCGTGCATGGTAACCAATCAGCTCACGGTTGTCAGGTTCTACCGCGAGCGCAAAACGCAGGTTGCCCATCGTGTATTCATGCGTGCAGCAGACGCGGGTGTCGCCGGGGAGGGCGGCAAGACGGTCCAGCGAAGCCAGCATTTGCGCCGGCGTGCCCTCAAACAGGCGCCCGCAGCCGCCGGAAAACAGCGTGTCGCCGCAAAACAGCAGGGGCCGCCCGTCCACGAGAGGACTGTAAAACGCAATGTGGCCGGCGGTGTGACCCGGCACGTCGATCACCTGGAAATCGAGGTTCAGTGCCCGCACCGTGTCGCCGTCCTTGAGGTGGGTGAAAGGTGGGGGGATGCGCTCGCGGGCCGGGCCGAAGACCTTCGCGCCGGTGGCTTCGCGCAGCGCATCGACGCCACCGGTGTGGTCGGGGTGATGGTGCGTGACTAGAATCGACTCTAATTGCAGTCCGTTTTCCTGCAGCACGCGAATGACAGGCTGCGCGTCGCCCGGGTCAACAACCATGGCGCGCCGGCCGTCGTGCAACAGCCAGAGGTAGTTGTCGTCAAAAGCAGGGATGGGGATTAAGAACATGCAGCGGTCTCGATGGGCTCTCAAATTATAGGTTTCACAAACTGGTTCAAGACCCCGCCCGGCGAGTATTTGCTGGCGTGGGAGCGTGAGCGATTCGACGAGGCCGTGGCCGACATGTTTGGCTACCATGCGCTGCAACTGGGCCTGCCCGAACTCGACGCGCTGCGCAGCAACCGCATGCCGCACAAGTGGTTGGCACTGCAGGGCACCGAGTCGGGGCTTCTTGCCGGGCCAGCCGAAGGCGGTGACGGCAGTCCGACCCCCGCACCTGCCGCAAGTTCCCCGCGTGTGGCCCTGATAACCCATTCGGCCGCCTTGCCCTTTCCCGAGAACAGCCTGGACCTCGTGCTGCTGCCGCACACGCTGGAGCTCAGCAGCGACCCCCATGCAACATTGCGCGAAGTCGAACGTGTGCTGGTGCCCGAGGGCCGCGTGGTGATCAGCGGCCTGAACCCGGCCAGCCTGTGGGGCCTGCGCCAGCGGCGCGCGTACTTTTACCGGCGTCTCGGTTACGGCGAACTCTTTTTGCCCGAAGCCGGTGAATTCATCGGCTACTGGCGCCTGCGCGACTGGCTGCGCCTGCTCAGCTTTGAAGTCGAGTCCGGCCGGTTCGGCTGCTACCGGCCCGCCGTGAGCCGGCTTGCATCGCTGGAGCGTTTTGCCTGGATGGACAAGGCCGGCGAACGCTGGTGGCCGATTTTCGGCGCGATGTATTTTCTGGTCGCCGTCAAGCGCGTGCGCGGCATGCGCCTGCTCGAGCCCAACTGGAAAACGCAGAAGGCCACCGCCCAGGCCCCGGTGGTCATTGCCAACCAGGTGCAGCGCCCCGGCCTGTTTTCACTTCATCCCAACCACCACAAGAACCTGGATACATCGGATTCATGACAGACGATTTACAGACCACAGCCCAACATGTGGTGATTTATACCGACGGCGCCTGCAAGGGCAACCCCGGCCCCGGAGGCTGGGGCGCGATGCTGACCAGCGGTGACACGGTCAAGGAGCTGTTTGGCGGCGAGATGGGCACGACCAACAACCGCATGGAGATGACGGCGGTGATCGAAGCGCTGGCCGCGCTCAAGCGTCCCTGCCGTGTCACGCTGTACCTGGACAGCGAATACGTGCGCAAGGGCATCACCGAATGGATCAGCGGCTGGAAAGCACGCGGCTGGCGCACCGCCGCCAAACAGCCCGTGAAAAACATCGACCTCTGGCAAAAACTCGATAACCTGATCAGCAGCAGTGGCCACACCATCGAGTGGCGCTGGGTCAAGGGGCATGCCGGCGACCCCGGCAACGAGCGCGCCGATGCCCTGGCCAACAAGGGTGTGGTTCTGGCGCTGTCCAGGGGCTGACCCTGCCGGCGGCGGTTGGTGGTGTCAATGTAAAGCCGTCGTAAATCCGGCCCCGATTTGGCTCGGGATTTCACCCCGGTGACGCGGGTGACGCAACCTGCTGTTACATTGATCCATTGTCAAATTTTTGACCCCCATCAACTGTTCCTCCATGGCATCAAAAGCAATTTATTCTGTCGTCGCGGTGCTCGGCATTGCCGGCCTCTCCGGTGCTGCATGGTGGTACCAGAACAAGGCCAACAGCCCGACCAAGGCTGCGTCGGCGGGGTCGTCGCAGCCGGCAGCCGGGGCGCGACCGACGGTGGAAGCCGCCAGGGTGAAAGTCGTGAAACTCGTGGATGACGCCCAGGCCGTCGGCAGCCTGCGTTCGCGCCGCAGCGTGGTGCTGCGCCCCGAGGTCAGCGGCCGCATCACGCAGCTCAATTTCACCGACGGCCAGCGCGTGCGCAAGGGGCAGGTGCTGGTGCAGTTTGACGACCAGCTGCCGCTGGCGCAGGTGCAGCAAAGCCTGGCCGAGTTGTCGATCGCCCAAGCCAACCAGAAACGCAACCAGGAACTGGTCGCGCAGAACTTCGTCAGCCAGCGCTCCCTCGATGAAAGCGCGGCCAACCTGCAGGTGGCGCAGGCCAGGCTGTCACTGGCCAGGGCCACCGCGGCCAGGCTGAAAATCGTCGCGCCCTTCGACGGCATTGCCGGCATTCGCCAGGTCAATCCCGGGGACTACCTCAAGGACGGGGCCGACATTGTCAATATCGAAGACATCGACGCCGTGTTTGTCGACTTCCGCCTGCCCGAGCGTTTCCAGAACAAGCTCAAGCGCGGCCAGAGTGCCGTGGTGGACATGGACGCGCTGCCGGGCCGGACATACACGGCGGTGGTGCAGGCGATTGATCCGCTGATTGACGCCAACGGCCGCTCGGTGGCGGTGCGGGCCTGCATCGACAACCGGCAACTGCAGTTGCGCCCCGGCATGTTTGCGCGTGTCAACGCGGTGTTCGGCGAGCGGGACAATGCCCGGGTTATTCCAGAAGAGGCGCTGGTGCCCCAGGGCGACAAGCAATATGTCATCAAGCTCGTACCCGGACCGGAAGCCCAGACCTGGGTCGCGCGGCGGGTGGCGGTGCAGGTCGGCATCCGGCGGCCTGGCCAGGCGGAAATCACCAGTGGGCTGGAGCCTGGCGACATGGTGGTCACCACCGGCCAGCAACGCCTTCAGCGCGACGGCATGACCGTGCGGGTGGTGGACCTGAGCCCGCCCGCCGCCGCACGGCCGTCCGATGGTGCGTCTGCCGCTGCGCCGGCGGCGGCTTCGCGCGTGCCGGCGGAAAAACTCATGGGTGGAGCCAATCCCTGCCTGGTGGGCATGCGCGAAGCAAGCCCCGCGCCTGCGGTGTCCGGAGCGACACGCGGCAGCGCCGCGCCAGCTCCGACCGAGGCCATGCCTGAAGCCAGGGCCCGGCCCACACGCAAGCCGGCCTGAGCCCGAAGCCAACGTTCTGACTGGACCTCTCTGATGCAACTGGCCGAAGTCTCGATACGCCGCCCGGTGTTTGCCACCGTGTTGTCCCTGCTGATCGTGCTGATCGGCGCGGTCAGTTTCCAGCGCCTGACGGTGCGCGAGTACCCGAAGATCGATGAGCCGGTGGTGACGGTCAGCGTGCGTTACCCCGGTGCCTCGGCCGAGGTGATCGAATCGCAGGTGACCAAGCCGCTCGAGGACTCGATTGCCGGCATCGATGCGGTGGATGTGCTGACCTCGATCAGCCGCGCCGACCAGAGCCAGATTTCCGTGCGTTTCCGGCTCGAGAAAGACGCCGACGCCGCGGCCG
Source organism: Polaromonas sp. (assembly GCF_029945925.1). GTDB lineage: Bacteria > Pseudomonadota > Gammaproteobacteria > Burkholderiales > Burkholderiaceae_C > Polaromonas. The sequence goes on from NZ_JAQSDN010000041.1 coordinate 6,545, forward strand.
CCGAGGTGCGCGACCGCACCTCGCGCGTGCGCAACAAGTTGCCTCAGGCCATTGAGGAGCCGGTGATTGCCAAGGTCGAGGCCGATGCGTTTCCCGTGATCTGGCTGGCCTTCACCAGCGACAGCCTGACCCGGCTGCAGATCAACGACCTCGTCAACCGCATCGTCAAGCCGCGCCTGCAGACCGTCACCGGCGTGGCCGATGTACGCATCTTCGGTGAACGCAAATACGCGATGCGGGTCTGGCTCGATCCCCGGAAAATGGCGGCCTACCGCCTGACGACGCAGGACATCGAGGACGCCATCCGCCGCAGCAACCTGGAGGTTCCCGCCGGCCGCATTGAATCGCAGCAACGCGAGTTCAGCGTGACGTCCGAGACCGGCCTGGTGCGCCCTGAACAGTTCGGCGAGGTGGTGATACGCAGCGTCAACGGCTTTCCGGTCAAGGTGCGCGATGTGGCGCGTGTTGAGGAAGGTGCGGCCGACGAACGCAGCGGCGTGCGGCTCAATGGCCGTGCGGCCATCGGGGCCGGCGTGATCCGCCAGGCCACGGCCAACCCGCTGGACCTGTCGCAGGGCGTGCGCAACATGATTCCGCAGCTCAAGGCCGACCTGCCGCCGGAAGTCAACATCGACATCGCCAACGACAACTCGGTGTTCATCGACCGTTCGGTCAGGAACGTCTACACCACCATTGCCGAAGCGGTGGCGCTGGTGGCGCTGGTGATTTTTGTGTTCCTGCGCACCTTCCGCGCGTCCATCATTCCCATCATCACCATCCCGGTCAGCCTGATCGGCACCTTTGCGCTGATGGCGCTGGCGGGCTTCACCATCAACACCCTGACCCTGCTGGCGCTGGTGCTGGCCATCGGGCTGGTGGTGGATGATGCCATCGTGATGCTGGAAAACATCTTCCGCCACATCGAAGAAGGGCTGGACCCATTTTCGGCAGCCATCAAGGGCGCGCGGGAAATCGGTTTTGCCGTGGTCACCATGACGGCGACGCTGGTGGCCGTTTACGCGCCCCTGGCCTTCACCCCGGGGCGGACCGGCCGGCTGTTTGTCGAGTTTGCGCTGGCGCTGGCCGGCGCGGTGGTCGTGTCGGGTTTTGTGGCGCTGACCCTGACGCCCATGCTGTGCGCCAAGCTACTCAAACACAACCCGAAACCGAATGTTTTTGACCGCGGCATGGAGCGTTTCCTCAATGCGGTTTCCGACCGTTACGCCAGTGTGCTGCGCTGGGTGCTCACCAGGCGTTACCAGCCGGTGGCCGGCGAGGGCGGCGGGGTCAGGGCGGTGGTGCTGCAGGCTCGCTGGATCGTGGTGGGTGTCATGCTGGCCAGCGCGCTGGCCATTTTGCTGATCTTCCCGACCATGAAGCAGGAGTTGTCGCCGCTGGAAGACCGGGGCACGATTCTGGCCACCGTCAATGCGCCTGACGGGGCCACGCTGGACTACACCAACCGTTATGCGCAGGCACTGGAGAAAATGGGCCAGCCCTACAAGGAGTTCGACCGGATTTTTGCCAGCATCGGCAACCCCACCGTGTCGCAGGCCAGCGTCATCTACCGCACGGTGGACTGGGATGACCGCAAGCGCAGCACGCTGGAGATGGCGCGCGAACTGCAGCCCAAGTTCGCCAGCCTGCCGGGCGTCACGGCGTTTCCGATCACGCCGCCCTCGCTGGGCCAGGGCTTTCGCGAGCGGCCGCTCAATTTTGTGATCCAGACCTCGGACAGCTACGAAAACCTGGACCGTGTGGTGGAGCAGATACTCGCGGAGGTTGCCAAAAATCCGGGCATCCAGTCGCCGGTGTCGGACCTGCGCCTGAACAAGCCCGAGTTGCGCATCGACGTCAACCGCGACAAGGCCGCCGATCTGGGCGTCAGCGTGGAAGTGGTGGCCAAGGCGATTGAAACCATGCTGGGCGGTCGCAACGTGACGCGTTACAAGCGTGATGCCGAGCAGTACGACGTGATCGTGCAGACCGAGGCCAGCGGCCGCAGCACGCCGGAAGACATCGAGGGCATTTATGTGCGCGGCCGCAACGACGTGATGATTCCGCTGTCCAGCCTGGTCTCGGTGCGCGAGGCGGTCTCGCCGCGCGAGCTCAATCACTTCGGCCAGCGGCGGGCCGCTTCCATCACCGCCAACCTGGCACCCGATTATTCGCTGGGCCAGGCGCTGACCTTCATGAACGAAACCTCGGCCAGGGTGCTCAAGCCCGGCTACAGCACCGACCTGAACGGCACCTCGCGCGAATTCAAGAACTCCCAGGGGGCGCTGGCCATTGTGTTCGTGCTGGCACTGGTCTTCATTTTCCTGGTGCTGGCCGCGCAGTTTGAAAGTTTCATCGATCCGCTGGTGATCATGCTGTCGGTGCCGCTGTCGATGATAGGCGCGCTGATAGCGCTCAAGCTGTCGGGCGGCTCGCTCAACGTCTATTCGCAGATCGGCCTGATCACGCTGGTCGGCCTGATCACCAAACACGGCATCCTGATCGTCGAGTTCACGAATCAGCTGCGCGGGCAGGGCATGGACATGCTGGAGGCGCTGGTCAAGGCGTCCGCGCAGCGCCTGCGCCCCATCCTGATGACCACCGGCGCCATGGTGCTGGGCGCCTTGCCGCTGGCGCTGGCCACCGGGGCCGGCGCTGAAAGCCGCATCCAGATCGGCTGGGTCATCGTGGGCGGCATGTCGCTGGGCACACTGCTCACCGTGTTCGTGGTGCCGACGATGTACGCGCTGTTTGCCCGCAGCAAGATTCCGGGCGCCAACAAGGCCGTGGCGAAAGAGCTGCCCGCCGACGGCCACGGCGAACTCATCGCCAAATAGGCCGGTGCCGCAACAGCACCGGCAGGCTGTTCTGTAGATTCAGCGTGTGCCGCCCTTGGTGGCGGTATCACGCCGGCTGCTTTCGTAGCCGATTCTTACTACAGACCCAGGAAAAATCATGTTGCTCAAGCAAACCAATGGACACGTCCAGCTTCAACCGAAACCCGCGCCGCTGCCGCAGCCCCGGGTGCAGGCTTCGAAAACCTTCCACCACACCATCGATATCTACCTCAAGGATTCGAACGCCTATGCCAACACCTATTTTTCGCGCTACTTCGAGTGGCAGGGTGTTTGCCGTGAGCGCTGGTTTCACCGCTGCATTTCCGCTGACATGCTGCAGGCGAGCGGTGTGTTCATCACCAAGTGCGCCCACCAGGACTATGTGCACGAGACGTTTCCGTTCCAGGCGGTGGATTGCCGGCTCAATACCTTCGAGGTCAGGCAGTGTTCGTTTTACCTGCTGTTCCAGTTCATGGTAGACGGCAAGCTCGTGTCCACCGGCTACCAGCAGGTGGTGTTTGCCAGCCATGACAAACGCATCCAGCGGCTGCCCGAGGACATCCTGCGCAAGGTGAGGGAGTATGAGTTGCCGACCGCCGCCGTGAAAAGCTGACCGGCGGCGCCGGTTTCACGCGGCGAGCGCGCCCGGGTGCCCGCTGCGTGGTTCGGCCGCGGGCAGCTCGGCCGGAAATTCCATGGCGAACAGGGTGTATTGCCCCTCGACCGATTCGCAGCGCATTTTTCCGCCGAAAGAGGCCATGACACGCCGGCAGAAGGCCAGCCCGATGCCGGCACCTGCGGATTTTTTGGTGGTGAAGAAGGTGTCGAATATTTTCGGCAGGGTGGCCGCGGCGATGCCTGTGCCGGTGTCGACAAACGTCAGGGTATGAACGGGCGTGCCGGCGCTGAGGGTGATGGTGATCGTGCCCTTGCCCGCCGCCTTCAGCGCATACAGCGAATTTTTCAGAAGGTTGAACAGTACAAAAACAAAAAGCGGGCTGGAGCCATGGAACTCGAAGTCGCCCACAACGTGGACGCTGACCCGCTCGCGCTCACCCCTGGAAAAGGGGTAGGTCTCCAGGGCCTCCGTCACACAGTCGCCGGCCCGGTGACGCCTGAACGTGCTGGTGTCGATCTGCTCCATCCGGGCCGAGGCCAGCATCATGTCGATCACGGCATTGGAGCGGTCCACCTGGTGCCGGATGCCGTGCGACAGGTCGGATATTTTTTGCGATGCCCCGGGGCTGAATGCGGACTCGCACAGCCCGTGGGACACGGCCAGCTCGTACCCCCTGTTCAGTTCGGGAAGGAATTGCGCCAGCGCTTCTGCCTGCAGGCGGATGGTGGCCAGCGGTGTGCGCATTTCATGGGCCACGGTGGCGGCCACCACCACCGGGCTCATCAGGTCGTACTTCATCACGGCGACGGCGATCAGTCCCAGGCTGATCGCGATGAACACGACGCCGGGCGGGTAGAACTCCACCCCATAGTTGCACAGGTAGTCGATGGCCGCGAAAAAGTAGATCAGCACGCTGGCAATGCAAAGCCGCAGGCGGATGCGCTGGCCTTGCGGTGCAACCTGCTGCTGCCGGAAGGTGATGTACAGGCCCCGCGAAACCACCAGCACCGTCTGCAGGACATGCAGGGGGTGGAGGATGCCGGCTTTGGGATAGTAGCCAAAGAAGTAGTCGTGGTAGCCGTCGACGATCCAGTTGGTGCCCAGATCCAGCACGGTCAGCACGGCGGCGACGGCATACGAAGTGAAGACCAGTCGGCGCTCGCCCTGGCGTTCCGAGATCTCAGTCAGGAACTGGTACAGGCTGGTCGGCAGGAAAAGGATCAGCAGGTAGCCTGCCTTGACCAGGATGCCGGCCCACTGCGTGTTGTCGACCTGGAACAACACCGCCCAGGTGGTCTGCCAGAAGACGGTGGTGATGCAGAGAATCAGGAAGCTGGTGCTGACGCGGGTAAAGCCCTTTTCCGCAACGACGTACAGCCCATACCCCAGAAACAGGGCGGACACGAGGGCGGGCAAGATGGAATACATGGGGTCTCCTGGCCGCGCCGTCAGGACGGGCGGCCGCTGGTCAGGTGCACGGCTTCAGAGCACACCCTCGAACATCATGACATCGACTTCTTCGCCGGCCTTCACGCTGCCCTGGGCGTGGTGCAGCACGACCAGGCCATTGGCCTGCGCCATGGAGCTGAGCACGCCCGAGCCCTGGTTGCCGGTGGTCTTGACCTGCAGGGAACCGTCGGCGGTCGTGGACACCCAGCCGCGCTGGTACTCGGTGCGGCCCGGCTTCTTGCGCATGGGTTCCAGGCTGCGGGCCTTGAGCAGCGGCGCGGCCGGGGCCGTGCTGCCCATCATCTGCAGCAGGGCCGGGCGCACAAAAGCCAGAAACGTCACCATCACCGCGACCGGGTTCCCCGGTAGCCCAAAGAGGATGGCCCCCACGCTCCCCACTCCGTGTGGTTCGCTGCCCCCCGGGGGGGCTGTTTCGCCTTGGGGCGACCCATCGGCGAAACGGCTGTCGCCATTCGGATTGCTATTGTTTTGGGAGCTGCTTGCGCCCGAATCCATTGGGCTGGAGGCCGATTTTGCTTGAGAAATCCGGCCCACCGCCATGGGCCGCCCGGGACGCATGGCAATTTTCCAGAAGACCACGTCGCCGAGTTTTTTCATCATGGCCTTGGTGTAATCGGCCTCGCCGACACTGACGCCGCCGGACGTGATGATGGCATCGGCCTGCGCCGCGGCGCGCGTGAAAGCCGCTTCCAACAGGGCCGGGTCGTCGCGCACCACGCCCATGTCGATGACTTCGCAGCCCAGCCGCCTGAGCATGCCGAACACCGTGTAGCGGTTGCTGTCGTAGACCGCACCTTCGCGCGGCGCCTCGCCCAGCGAGAGGATTTCATCGCCTGTGGAAAAGTAAGCGACCCGCAGCGGCCGCCATGTGCGCACGGTTTTGAGGCCCAAAGAGGCCGCCAGCCCGAGTCGGGCGGGCGTGAGCAGCTCACCTTTTAATAGCGCCGGCCGGCCCCGCATGAGGTCTTCACCGCGCAGCCGTCGGTTGTCGCCGGGCTGCAGCAGTTGGGCGGGCAGGGTGACGGTGTCGGCCTGAACGTTGACAAATTCCTGCGGCACCACAGTGTCCAGCCCGGACGGCATGATGGCGCCGGTCATGATCTTCACACACTCGCCGGCGCCGACCATTCCCTGCCAGGCTTTGCCGGCCAGCGCCGTGCCCACGACTTTCAGGGCCAGGGCCGTTCCCGCGGCAAGCTGGGCGCCAGCGAAGGCATACCCGTCCATGGCCGAGTTGTCGTGCGGCGGCACGTCAAACGGCGACACCACATCGGCCGCCAGCACCCGGCCCAGCGCCTCGAAGAGCGGCAGTTCCATGACGTCCTGCACCGGTTCGACCAGCTGCGACAGAAACCGCGACACATCCGCGGCGGACAGGGCCTGCGGATCGTAGCCCTGCAGTTCGGCGGCGATCTGGGCGATGGACTTCACGGACGCAGGGCTTCGAGCTGGTGCAACTCGGCCAGCGTGTTGGCATTGAAGAAAGCGCGCGGGTCGTCGCCCGGCTGGTTGAAGGGCACCAGCACGGTTTTGTGTTGCGCCGTCCACGCATCGATCTTGCGTCCGCCGCTGGTGGTGAACAGCATCAGGCTTTCCAGCAGGCGGGTGCGCAGCAGGCAGAAGACCGGCTGCGCGCGCAGCTGGCCGTCTTCTTCGGGGGCGGCCACTACGGCGATGTCGGCATCCTCGCGCACCATCGCCTCGGCAAGGCGGGCGACCAGATCCAGGCTGAACAAAGGGGTGTCGCAGGGCACGGTCAGCAGGTAGGGCGTCTCGCAGCGCTCCAGCCCGGTCAGAAAGCCGGCCAGCGGACCCGAAAATTCGCCGAGCCCGGCCGCATCGGGCCAGACCGGCACACCAAACGATTCATAGGCCGCGAGGTTGCGGTTGGCATTGACCATCACCTCGCCGACCTGCGGCGACAGCCGCAGCAGGGTGTGCAGGGCCAGCGGCACGCCGTTGAAGCTTTGCAGGCCCTTGTCGGCACCGCCCATGCGCGAGCCGCGTCCGCCGGCAAGGATGATGCCGGTGATTTCTGCGCCGTCTATCGTGTCAATCATTTGTTTTCCGGCCTAGCCGCCTATGTAACTCATTTCGACACGCTTGTTTCCGTCGGCACCCGGCACGGCCACATCCGGCGGCAGCGCGGCGCGCAGCTCGGAATAACGGTCATCGCGGCCCTGCCAGATGTGGGCGACGGCGGCGGAAATCTGCTCGTCCGAGTAGTGGCTGTCGCGCAGCAGGGCGCGCAGGTCGTGGCCCTGGTGGGCGAACAGGCACAAAAACAGCTTGCCTTCGGTGGACAGGCGCGCCCGGTTGCAGTCGCCGCAAAAAGCCTTGGTCACGCTGCTGATCACGCCGATTTCGCCGCCGCCGTCGGCGTAACGCCAGCGTTCGGCCGTTTCCCCCAGGTAGTTGGGGTCGATGGCGTCGAGCGCAAACTCCTGCTGCAGGCGCCGGATGACCTCGGCCGAGGGCATCACCTCGTCCATGCGCCAGCCGTTGGTGGCGCCCACGTCCATGTATTCGATAAACCGCAGCACCACGCCCGAGTGGCGGAAGTGCCGGGCCATGGGCAGTATCTCGGCATCGTTGGTGCCGCGCTTGACGACCATGTTGACCTTGATGGGCGCCAGCCCCACCTTGTGCGCCACCTCGATGCCCTTGAGCACGTCGGCGACCGGAAAATCCACATCGTTCATGCGCCGGAACACCGCGTCGTCCAGCCCGTCCAGGCTCACGGTGACACGCTGCAGGCCGGCGTCCTTCAGGGCCTGGGCTTTTTTGACCAGCAGCGAGCCGTTGGTCGTCAGGGTGATGTCCAGCGGTTTGCCCTGCGGCGTTTCGAGCCGGGCCAGCATCCCGATCAGCACTTCCAGGTGCTTGCGCAGCAGCGGCTCGCCGCCGGTCAGCCGGATTTTCTCGACGCCGTGCGCGACGAAAATTTTCGTCAGGCGCGTGATCTCTTCAAAACTGAGCAGCGAAGTCTGCGGCAAAAACGCGTAGTCCTTGTTGAAGACTTCACTGGGCATGCAGTAACTGCAGCGGAAGTTGCAGCGGTCGGTCACGCTGATGCGCAGGTCGCGCAGCGGCCGCGCCAGCGTATCGGCCAGCAGGCCGGTGGGCGCCTGCAGCTGCGCAGGGATGTGCGGCACGCGCGCGGCGTAGCGGATGTCTGCGATGGGGATGATTTTGTCGGTCATTGGTAGAAGCCCAAGGGAGAATTTACCCCATTGGCACGGCCAAACGGAAAAGGAGGGCCTTGACCCTAGGCGCCGGGCGTTATTCAGCCTTGATATCTACTGCGGCGAGCAAGCCCGGGTCTCTAAATCAAGCAGGGGCCGCGGGTCCGGCTCCGCCGGCCCGCAGGCGCAGCGGCCCCTTCTCCGGTGCAAGGGGCAGTGAGCTGCCGCAGGCTCGAAGTGGGCGACCATGGGGGCTTATCAGACACAGCGTCCGCCGTCCACCTCGATGCACACACCGCTGATGAACGTCGCTTCGTCACTGGCCAGGTACAGCGCGGCGTTGGCCACGTCGAGCGCGGTTGAAAAACGCCCGAGCGGAATGCTGGACAAAAATTTGGCGCGGCGCGCTTCGCCTTCGGGGCCGGTGACCGTGCCGCCGGCAAACTGGGTGGACAGGGCGGTGTCGGGGTTGAACACCGGGTTGATGCAGTTGACGCGAATGTTGTCGGGGCCGAGTTCGGCCGCCAGCGACTTCGAGGTAGTGATGACCGCACCCTTGGAGCCGTTGTACCAGGTCAGGCCGGGGCGCGGGCGCACGCCGGCGGTGGACGCGATGTTGATGAAGCTGCCGCCGCCCTGGGCGCGGAACACCGGCGTGGCGTGGATGGTCGAAAGGTAAATGCTTTTGACGTTGATCGCATAACAGCGGTCGAACTCCTCCTCGGTGGTCTCCAGCGCGGGCTGGTTCAAATGCGTCCAGCCGGCGTTGTTGACCATCACATCGAGCTTGCCGTGGCGCTGCACGGCGGCATCCACCAGCGCTTTCACCTCGGCGGTTTTGGTCACGTCGGCCTTGAAGAAGGATGCGGTACCGCCGGCCTTGACAATGTCAGCCACGACTTTCTCACCCAGGGCTGTGTTGATGTCGTTGACGATGACCTTCGCGCCTTCAGCGGCCAGGCGTTTGGCAATGCCTTCGCCGATGCCGCCGCCCGAACCGGTGACGATGACGGATTTGTCCTGGAGTCGCATGGTGTTTCCTTGGTTGCTATAAATGTGATAGCTGCTTGCGCCCGCGGTAAAAGGGCTGCAGCCTGTTTTTGCTTGAAAAATGAAGAGCGGGTTCAACCGTGCCGGATGGCGACGGTTTTGAGCGTGGTGAAACCGTACAGCGCCTCAAAGCCTTTTTCGCGCCCGTAACCGGACGACTTGACGCCGCCGAAGGGCAGCTCGACGCCGCCACCGGCGCCGTAGTTGTTGATGAAGACCTGGCCGCTCTGCACACGTTTGGCCATGCGGAACTGGCGGCCGCCGTCGCGGGTCCAGATGCCGGCCACCAGGCCGAACTGGGTGGCGTTGGCGAGTTCGACCGCGTGGTCCTCGTCCCGGAAGTTCATGGCGCAGAGCACCGGGCCGAAAACCTCTTCCTGCGCTAACCGATGCAAAACCGGCACATCGCGCAGCAGGGTCGGCGCCTGGTAAAAACCGGTGTCCGGCGCTTCATCAACGATCTGGCCTTGCGCCACCATGGGGATGCCGGCCACCTGCGCATCGCTCAGAAAGTCCCAGACACGCTGCTGCTGGGTCTGGCGGATCAGCGGTCCGACGTCCAGGTCCATTGTGGCGGGGCCGACGCGCAGCTTCTCGAAGGCCTGGCCCAGGCGCTCCAGCAGCGGCTCGTAAATCAGTTCGTCCACCAGCAGGCGCGAACCGGCGGAGCAGGTCTGGCCGGCGTTTTGCACGATGGCGTTGACGAGGGCCGGAATCGCCATGTCCAGGTCGGCGTCGGCAAAAACGATTTGCGGGCTTTTGCCGCCGAGTTCGAGCGTGACCGGGCAATGGCGCTCGGCCGCCACCTGCTGAATCAATGTTCCCACCGTCGGGCTGCCGGTGAAGCTGATGTGGTGGATGCCCTTGTGGCGGGCCAGGGCGTCGCCGACTTCATGGCCGTAACCCGTCACGATGTTGATCGCACCGGCGGGAAAACCCACCTCGGCGGCCAGCTGCGCCACGCGGATCAGCGACAGGCAGGCGTCTTCGGCCGGCTTGACCACGCAGACGTTGCCGGCGGCCAGCGCGCCGCCGACGCTGCGGCCGAAAATCTGCATCGGGTAATTCCACGGAATGATGTGGCCGGTCACGCCGTGCGGCTCGCGCCAGGTCATCACACTGTAGCCGTCGAGGTAGGGAATGGTTTCGCCGTGCAGTTTGTCGCAGGCGCCGGCGTAAAACTCGAAATAACGCACCAGCGCGGCGGCATCGGCTTTGGCCTGTTTGGTGGGTTTGCCGCAGTCGCGCTGCTCGATCGCCGCCAGTTCGTCGGCATGTTCGGCCACCTTGCGTGACAGGGCCATCAGCAGCCGGCCACGCTCGGCGGCGCTGACCTTGTGCCAGACGGTGTCCAGGCAATCGTGGGCGGCCTGAACCGCCGTGTCAATGTCCTGCGTATTGCTGCGCTGGATTTCTTCGAAAACCTGTCCGTCGGACGGGTCGATCACGGGAATGGTTTTGCCCGAGGCGGAACGGACCGACGCGTTGGCGATGTAATTGAGTTGCATGCATATGATTTTCCGCGAAAACGCAGGCTTCGCAAAAAAAACAGGCCGGATCGGGCTGCCGCCCCTTTTTCAGGAGGGGCGTGGGCCATGCAATGAAGAGCCGTCGAGCTGCGGCTGCGTGGGCCTATGCGCCGACCGGGGTGTAGGCGCTGGTGTTGCTGGCCAGCCAGCGCGCCGACAGGTCGCTGGCCTGCTGGTCGGGGTGAAAGTCAGTGCGCAGATAGTCGCGCCAGGGTTTGTAGGTCTGGCGCACCAGGCCGCGTTGGCCGAACAGGAAGCCGGCCGCGCTTTTCCAGGTGCGCCACTGCCACAAGGTGCCGTCGTGATACAGGTTGTTGACGGTCTGGCGCAAGGTATCGGTCAGGAACACGAAGGTGATGCGGCGGAACCACTTGATGCGCCACTCGTGGCTGCCGCCCAGTGCGGTGTACACATCGAAGGCCGTGTTTTTGTGCTCCGACTCTTCGGCGCAATGCCACAGCCACATGGTTTTCAGGCGCGGTTCGCAGCCGTCGAGCATGTCGTGGTTGCGCAGCATCCATTCGGCAAGAATCGCGGTGAAGTGTTCGTTGGCCGCGGTGATGGCCAGCGCGTGGCGCGGGTTGGTGCCGGCCAGCAACTGCATGTTTTTTTCAGCGCGCGGCGCCCAGTCGTTGACCAGGCCCTGCTTTTCGAGGTGCTTGTTGAAGAGACCGTGAACACGGCGATGCGTGGCTTCCTGCCCGATAAACCCCTGGACCTCGGCCTTGTACTGGTCTTGCAGTTCAGGCGGCAGGGCTTTCAGGCCGTTGCGCACCGAGTCGATGAAAAACTGCTCGCCCACCGGAAAACTCATGGACAGCGCGTTGAAAAAAGCCGTGCGAAACGGATCCCCGGCACACCAATGCCGCGGCAGGGGTGTTTCAAGGTCAATCAGCAGGCGGCGCACAACCAGTTCGCTCATGTTTTCTCCCAAGGAAATAATTTGGTACCCGCAGGTACCAGCAAGGCGAACTATAGGGTGACGCTGTGGTACTGTCAAGTACCGCCAGGGTTTTAACTTTGCATTGAGGATGCCTGACCCATGTATTCCGAAGACATCTCCGCCGCCGGCATGGAAGCGGCCAAGGCCTACCGTTCGCGCCTGCTCGAAGGCATGGCGTACAGCGTGGCACTCAAAGGTTACGCCGACACCACGGTGGCCGACATCGTGCGCGAGGCCGGTGTGTCCAAACGCACGTTTTACGAGTGTTTTGCAACCAAGAAAGACTGCCTGATCGCGCTTTACGTGGCGGCCAGCCACGGCGGGCTCAAGGTGCTCAAAAGTGCCATCGACCCCGCCCGCGACTGGAAGGCCCAGGTCGAGCACGCGATGGGCGCCTACCTGGGCTGTCTGGCCAGCAACCCGGCGCTGCTTCGCACGCTGTTCATCGATATCCTCAGCCTGGGCCCCGAGGGGCTGCAGGTGCGGCGCCAGATGAACCAGGAAATGGCCGATTTTGTGGCCCAGGTGGTCAACGCCGGCCATCCGCACACGCCGCAGGACGACGCGTTGACCGCGACCCTGGCCATGGCCGTCATCGGTGGCATCAACGAACTGGTGTTGCAGGCCATCGAAAACAACCGCACGGCCGACCTGCAGGCGCTGACCGGTCCCTGCAGCGCGTTGGTGCGCGCCGTGCTGGCCGCGCCGCGTTAGGGCTTGTTAACGCGCAAAAAAAAGCCCGCCGAAGCGGGCCGAAGTAAAGCGTGGCTTGTTCTTCTTTTTTCTTTTATTTCGCTGGCGTTGGCGTGGCCGCTGCACCCGGTGCCTGGACAGGCGCGGGAGCGGGCATGCCGGGCGCAGTCGGGGTGACAGCCGGGGCGGCCGGTGCACTTACCGCCGCTGGAGCCACCGCCGGGGTGGCCGGCGCTGCATTGGCATTGCCGCCGTGGAACTTCATCATCAGCGGCACGATCAGCAGCGCCACGATGTTGATGATCTTGATCAAGGGGTTGATGGCCGGGCCGGCCGTGTCCTTGTAGGGGTCGCCCACGGTGTCGCCGGTCACGGCGGCCTTGTGGGTCTCGGAGCCCTTGCCGCCGTGGTTGCCGTCTTCAATGTATTTCTTGGCGTTGTCCCAGGCACCGCCGCCGGTACACATGGAGATCGCCACGAACAGGCCGGTCACGATGGTGCCCATCAGCAGGCCGCCCAGCGCGGCGGGTCCCAGCAGCAGGCCGACCAGAATCGGCACCACCACCGGCAGCAGCGACGGAATCATCATTTCCTTGATGGCAGCCGTTGTCAGCATGTCCACCGCCTTGCCGTATTCGGGCTTGGCCGTGCCTTCCATGATGCCGGGGATCTCGCGGAACTGGCGCCGCACCTCGACGACCACCGCGCCGGCGGCGCGGCCCACGGCTTCCATGGCCATGGCACCGAACAGGTAGGGAATCAGCCCGCCGATGAAGAGGCCGATGATCACCATCGGATCGCTCAGATCAAAGCTGATGGCCTTGCCGTAGGCTTCCAGTTTGTGTGTGTAGTCGGCAAACAGCACCAGTGCGGCCAGGCCGGCGGAGCCGATCGCGTAACCCTTGGTCACGGCCTTGGTGGTGTTGCCCACGGCGTCCAGCGGGTCGGTGATGTCGCGCACGCTGCTGGGCATGTCCGCCATCTCGGCGATGCCGCCGGCGTTGTCGGTGATCGGGCCGTAGGCGTCGAGCGCGACCACGATGCCGGCCATGCTCAGCATGGAGGTCGCGGCAATCGCAATACCGTACAGGCCGGCCAGCTGGAACGAGACCCAGATCGCGATACAGACAAAGATCACCGGCCAGGCGGTCGAACGCATGGACACGCCGAGGCCGGCAATGATGTTGGTGCCGTGGCCGGTGGTGGAGGCTTGCGCAATATGGCGCACCGGGGCGTACTGCGTGCCGGTGTAGTACTCGGTGATCCAGACCAGCGCGCCGGTCAGCACCAGGCCCACGGCGCAGGCGCCGAACAGGGCCATCTGCGTGCCCGCCGCCTTGATGGCGTTGTCGGGCATCAGCCAGGTGGTCACAAAGTAGAAGGCGATCAGCGACAGGCCGCCGGCAACCGCCAGGCCTTTGTACAGCGCCGGCATCACGTTGGTCATGCCGGGCGAGGCCTTGACAAAGAAGCAGCCGATGATGGACGCGATGATGGAGACCGCACCGAGCGCCAGCGGATAAACCACCGCGCTGGTACCGGCATTGGTGACGAGCAGGGCGCCCAGCACCATGGTGGCGATGAGCGTCACCGCGTAGGTTTCGAACAGGTCGGCCGCCATGCCGGCGCAGTCGCCGACGTTGTCGCCGACGTTGTCGGCAATCACGGCCGGGTTGCGCGGGTCGTCTTCCGGAATGCCGGCCTCGACCTTGCCCACCAGGTCGGCGCCGACGTCAGCGCCCTTGGTGAAAATGCCGCCGCCCAGGCGCGCAAAGATGGAGATCAGCGACGAGCCGAAGGCAAAACCGATCAGCGGATTGAGCAGGCTGGCCAGGTTGGCATTGGGCGTGTAGTTGCCGTTGCCCACCAGGAACCAGTAAAAGGCCGTGACGCCCAGCAGGCCCAGGCCGACCACCAGCATGCCGGTGATCGCGCCGCCGCGGAAGGCGACATCGAGGGCGGGGCCAATGCCGCGGGTGGCCGCCTGTGCGGTGCGCACGTTGGCACGCACCGAAACGTTCATGCCGATGAAGCCGCAAGCGCCCGACAGCACGGCGCCGACGACAAAACCGATGGCGCTGGGAACGTCCAGGAAGATGCCAATCAGAATCGCCAGCACGACGCCGACGACGGCAATGGTCTTGTATTGGCGCGCAAGATAGGCGGCGGCGCCGGTTTGAATTGCGGCTGCAATTTCCTGCATGCGCGCGTTGCCTGCGTCCTGGGAAAGAATCCAGCTGCGGGCCCAGAAGCCGTAAGCCACGGCGGCCAGTCCGCAGACGAGCGCAAGAATAAGCGCTGAGTTGCCTGTCATAGAGAGATCTCCTACGTTGTTTTTCGCTTGGAGGAGGCGCCACGCTAGCGGTGCCTCCGCTGCGTTGCTTCCTCGTTGCTCGTGTCCTACGTAGAGACAAGACGATTGGCCAACCTTCGAAATTTAACGCCAAATCGTGACAAGTTCGCGAAGCGTCAGGTCCGAATCAGTAAAATGAGGGTAAATACTGACTGAACCATCCATCTTTTCACTACTTCAACACAAAGAGACCATGTCCCTCGATAAAGTTACCCCCGGTAAAAACGCCCCTGACGCTTTCAACGTGATCATCGAAATCCCGATGAATGCCGACCCGGTCAAGTACGAGGTGGACAAGGAGTCCGGTGCGATTTTTGTGGACCGCTTCATGAGCACGTCCATGCACTACCCGACCAACTACGGTTATGTGCCCAAGACCCTCAGCGGCGACGGCGATCCGGTTGACGTGCTGGTGATCACGCCGGTGCCCCTGATCCCCGGTGTGGTGGTGACCTGCCGCGCCATCGGCATCCTGAAGATGACCGACGAGGCCGGCGAAGACGGCAAGGTGCTGGCCGTGCCCGTGGACAAGAAGTGCTCGCTGTACACGCAGTGGCAAAAGCCCGAAGACATGAACCCGCTGCGCCTGAAAACCATTGCCCACTTCTTTGAGCACTACAAGGACCTCGAAGACGGCAAGTGGGTCAAGATCCAGGGCTGGGAAGGTCCGGACGCGGCGCACAAGGAAATCACCGACGGCATTGCCAACTACCTGAAAGAGCAATCCAACGCCGCTTGATTTTCAAGCGTTTTAGGCCTCCAGCCCTTTCCAGTCAAGCGCTGGTAGCTATCAAAATAAGAGCGACTGCAGTTCACGCTGCAGGCGCTCTTTTTCTTTTTGGTTGGCGGCGGTCAGGCTGCGCGGGCCGGGTCCGGGTAAATCAGCCCGTGCCAGAACGTGCCCTTGCGCTCAAACGGCTGCCAGCGGCCTTCGGGTTGCGCCAGCCGGTCGGCCACGGCCCACCAGGCGCTCGGGTTCAGGCCCAGGCCGACGTGGCTGGCCACCACTTCAACGTTTTCTGTCTGCAGCTTGTCCGGCGAGGATTGCTGGATGCTGCCTTGCCAGGCCACGATGCCGTCGCTGCGTGAGTAAATGCTGGTGGTGGGCACCGGCGGCGCGGCGGGCAGGTCATAGTTCTCGCTCTCACGCGCTACCTTGCGCCCGCTGGCCAGCTTGTAGATGCGCCAGGCGCGGGTGGAGCGGTGCGAGCCGGCAAACGGCGTGCCCAGCGTGATCACGCTGCGCACCATGTGGGGCAGCTCCTTGGCCAGTTCGCGCGCGTACACGCCGCCCAGGCTCCAGCCGATCAGGCTGACCTTGCGGCCGCTGCCCTCGAACGCGCGCCGCACCTGGGTGCGTGCCGCCTCCAGCACGCCGGCGCGCGGGCCGAAGTTGAAGCCCTGTTCCCAGCCGCTGGTGGCGTAGCCGAGTGAGTCGAGGTAGCGACGCAGCGGCATGGTCGAGCCGTCGCTGGCCGACAGGCCGGGGAACACCAGCACGCTGTGTTGGTCGCCCCTGGGCGCCCGGGCCAGCACGGGCCACGCGGGCAGCAACGCGCCGAACTCCCAGAAGGCGCGCAACTCCAGCGCCAGCAGCCAGGCGCTGGGCGGGGGCCCGTCGTGCGGGCTTTGCCGCGCTTTTTCGGGCTGCTTTTTTCGTGCGGGAGACCGGGGTGAGGAGGGTGCCATGGGAGTGAGCATTGATTTTGATGTTGTTGTTCCTGACCGCTCCAGTATTGGGGCGGCGGGCCGGCTTCACAGAGGGAGACTTCCCTAAAGTCGTCTCCTGCGTGACAAAGGAGGAGGGCAAATAGAGGAGGGGCAGGGGAGGGGCTTGGCGGGTTTTCACCGGCGCAGCAGCCCTGGCGCTTGCTTGAACTTGCCCACTGTTGTTGTCGGGGTCCGGAGGCCCGGGGTGTCTGGCCCGCCGCATGCGGCCCATAATGGAATTCATTCGCAGCGTCCGCAAGAAAGTCTGAAACCATGCCAACCCACACTCGCCTCCCCGGTGCCGCCTTGCTCATCGTGGTTGTGGCAGCGCTGATGGCCTGGGCCGGCTGGCACTTCTATCCTGCAACGACGACCCGCATCGAGACCACGGTGATGGCGCCCGAGGTGCCAGTCGTCATCCGCACCGAGGGCGGTTTGCTGGAGGTGGCCACGGTGATTGCCCAGGAGCGTTTCACACGGTCGGACACCCGGGAGTTCTGGGGCATTCACCTTGGCACGACGGTGTCGCATATCCAGGCACCCGTGCATTACCGTTATCACATCGCGCTGGCCAGGGAGTGGCATGTGGTGATCCGCGGCAAGACCTGTATTGTCCAGGCGCCCGCCATCAAGCCCAGCCTGCCCGTGGCCTTCGACACCGCGGCCATGCAGATGTACACCCACAACGGCTGGGCGCGCCTGAACAAGCAGGACAATCTGGCGGCGCTGGCGCAGTCGATGACGCCCGAGCTGGAAAAACGCGCATTGTCAGCCGGCTACCAGCAACTGGTGATCGAGCCGGCGCGCCAGACGGTGCGGGAGTTCGTCATGCAGTGGCTGATCAAGGAACAGAAGTGGTCACGCGAGCCGGGGTACACCGTGGAAGTGCTGTTCCCCGGGGAGGTTTTGCGCGCACGGCCGCCGGCCAGTTCGTCCACCCAGGACAGCCAGCTTTGATGGGGCGGGATGGCGTCAACTCGAGCAGACGGTCGTTTCTTCTTTCCTGCGGACTGGACGAGGGTCGGCCGTGCCTTAAACTGAAGCGACAAATTCTAAAAAGGCGCAGTTGCATGGAGGCTGGTTCTTGATGATTCCCCACGCTCAATACCGGCGGCCGTTGATGCTGGTTTCCGGCGTGTGGCTGGTCAACGCCGCCTTGCTTCTCGCGTTTGTGCTGGTCCCCTCGCTGCATTTTGAGCTGCCTGCCGCGGTCCACACGAATTTGCACACCCTGTTCGAGACGGTGTCCATCATCGTGTCGATGCTGGTGTTCTCCGCCGGCTGGTTCACCTTCTCGCGGGAGGGCCGCAGCAATGTGGCGCTGCTCTGCACCATCTTCTTCGGCGTGGCCATTCTTGATTTTGTCCACCTGCTGTCCTACGAGGGCATGCCGGCGTTTTTCATCCCGGCCAAAGACGGCAAGTCGATCTCGTTTTTCCTGGCAGCACGCCTGCTGGTGGCGGGCGCCTTGCTGGCGATTGCGTTCCAGCCCTGGAACCGCCGCATCGGAAACAGGGAGCGCCATTGGCTGCTGGGCCTGAGCCTGGCTTTTGCGCTGGGGGTCTCGGCGTATGGGCTGGTCGAGCCGGCCATCATGACCTGGTTTTTTGTACCCGGTTCAGGTCTGACGAGCACCAAGATCGCGGTGGAGTACCTGGTCATCGCTCTCAATCTCGCAGCGGCCGCCGGCTTTTACATGCGCATGCGCGAGCCGCAGCCCTATCCGCTGGTTCCGCTTTTTGCCGCGGCCTGCCTGATGGCCCTGTCGGAACTGTGTTTCACCCTGTATGCGACCTTCCATGACCAATACTCGATCGTGGGTCATGTCATCAAGGTGGAGGCCTATCTCTTCGTTTTTCGGGCCATCTTTATCGAGTTCCTGGAAGGGCCTTACCGGCAGCTGGAAAGTGCGCGTGCTGACCTGGTGGAAAGCGAGGAAAAGTACAGGCTGCTGTTTGAAAACAGCCCGGATGCCTACCTGATCGCCAATGCCGACGGCTCCTTTCACACGGCCAACCCGGCGGCTTCTGCCATGTTCGGCATCGCGCGCCAGGACCTGTGGCGGATTGGGCGCAACGATATGACCAGCGACCCGCGGCTGGCAGGTTTTCTGGAGGAACGCAGCAGGACCGGTTTTGCCCGGGGGGAGTTGACCCTGAGGCGGGGCGACGGGAGTACTTTTCTGGCCGAGCTTTCTTCATCGACTTACACGGACAGCCGGGGCCGGCAGATGAGCAGTACCTTTATTCGCGACATCACGGCGAAGCGGGAAACGGAAGAAGAAGTCCTCAGGCTCAATGCGACGCTGGAGCAGCGTGTGCGTGATCGCACGGCAGAATTGCAGGCGGCCAACGAGGACCTGGAACGTTTCTCGCACGTGATGGCGCATGACCTGCGTTCCCCGCTGGTGGCCATCGAGGGCTTTGCCGGCCTGCTCAGGCGCGGCGGCGTGTCGATGGACGACAAGCAGAAGCACTACCTGGACCGCATCCAGGCCGGCGTGGCCCGCATGGCTGAGATGATTGATGCGCTTCTTGAACTCGCCGACGTGTCACGGGCGCCCCTGAAAACGCAGACCCTGGACCTGTCTGCGATCGCCGACAAGGTGCTGTCAGCCTGCCGGCAGCGCGACCCGCAGCGCAAGGTCAAGGCCGTGGTCGAAAACTCGGTGCTCGGGCAAGGCGATGCGCGCCTGATCGCCACCGTCATGGCAAACCTGATTGGCAACGCATGGAAACACACCGCGCGTAATCCGGAGGCCGAAATTGTCGTCGGCATGGAACCGTCGGCGCGAGGGCGGGTGGTGTACTTCGTCAAAGACAACGGCGCCGGACGAGTCCGGGACGCCGCAGGGCCCGACGGAGTCCCCACGGGCAGGTGTTGTCCTGGCCAGTGTGCGCAGGATCATTGGCCGCCACGGCGGCATGGTGTGGGCTGAGCCGGTGCCCGGACAAGGTGTGGTTTTCCGCTTTACGCTGGAGTCGGCGCCGGCTCCTGTTTGAAAGTGCGGGTGAGGGTGAGGGGGAGCCCGTTCTAGTGCAGTGGTGCATGCTTGAAGGAACAAATAAAAGCGATGGATTTTGGGTCAGGGCAAGGCGCAAACCACAGCGATACCCAAGGTATCGCGCGGATTTGCAACGCCGCCATGGCGCAAAAGACGCGGTTTTATGTTCCAGATAGCGTGCAACACTGCACTAGTACATTGACACATAAATAACGAAACATGTGTAAACTCTCGTTGCCGCCA
>NZ_JAQSDN010000042.1 GCF_029945925.1 Polaromonas sp.
TGGTCGGTGTGAAAGGATTCGAACCTTCGACCCCTTGCACCCCATGCAAGTGCGCTACCAGGCTGCGCCACACACCGTCAAGCTTCAAATTATAGCGTGCTTGTTTGGGCTGTTTCAGTAAGTGGCACTGAGCAGATCGCGAATTTCGAACAATTCGCGGCGCAGCAGCTGCAGCCTTTGCTGCGCCGCACTGCCATCAGGCAAGGGCGCCATGTCGGACGCGCTGTCTTCAAAGTCCATCGAGTCGCCAAAGTCATCAAGAATCGAGTCGCCGGCTTCCACCACGTCCACACCTTCCAGCATGACTTCACCGTTGCGGCGCTTGTCACGTTCGGTCTGCACGATCTCCTGCAGCTTGTTGCGCGCACCGCTGATGGTGAACCCCTGGTCGTACAGCAGATCACGTATGCGCCGGATCATCAGCACTTCGTGGTGCTGGTAGTAGCGGCGGTTACCGCGCCTTTTCATCGGGCGCAACTGCGTGAACTCTTGCTCCCAATAACGGAGCACATGAGGTTTGACGCCACATAAATCGCTGACTTCACCGATCGTGAAGTAGCGCTTGGCGGGAATGGGGGGGAGAGTTTTCTCCAATTAAATCAATACGCTATGAGGTGAAGCTACAAATCTACTCTAACAGGAAACTTAGTGCAAATAGTTACAAACACCAAAATCGGATGTGTTGTTTAAGCCACAAGCGGTAACGCGACGGCCCCAGCCGGAAAAGTGATGGATAAAGCGTCCAGAGACGCATGTCTGCGCACCGGCGAGGTCAGGGGAAATCAGGTCCCTGGATCGCCATGTGCATGAAAGAGCCCATTGCCGGGAAGGCGGGTGGCAGCCTGGATCGGGGGACGGGGCTGGCGCCTGAGTTGGCGGCACTGCCGCCCTTCAACCGGGTGCGGTCTGGCCCTGGATCTGCTCTTTGAGTTTGTGGCTGGCGTGAAAAGTCACCACCCGGCGGGCCTGGATGGGGATGGATTCACCGGTACGCGGGTTGCGACCCGGACGCGGCGCCTTGGTGCGGATCTGGAAATTGCCGAAGCCGGAAATCTTCACATCGTTGCCATCGACCAGGCTGTCCGACACAAGGTCGAAAAACGCGTCGATCATGTCCTTGGATTCGCGCTTGTTCAGGCCGATCTGCTCAAACAGCAACTCCGCGAGATGGGCTTTGGTCAGCGCCGGGCTCTCAAGACTTTCAACGGAAAATTCCACGACGCGCTCCTCGCTGTTAACTGTTGTTATTGTGTTCCCGGAACCTAGGCACGCAAACGCGCCTGCAGGCTGCTGCCGAGATTGTCGAGCACGGCCTTGATCGCCGCCTCAATCTGCTCGTCGGTCAGTGTAGCGTCGTCGCTGCCAAGCACCAAGCGCACGGCCAGACTTTTCTCACCGAGCTGCATCGCGGCATTGGCCTGTTGCGGCCGGTAGATGTCGAACAGCGTCGCCGATTTGAGCAGGCCATGCGTGTCTGCGCCATGGATGGCAGCCATCAACGCCGAATGGGTCACCGCTTCGGCAACAATCACCGCGATGTCACGCTCGACCGGCTGGCGCTTGCTCACCGGCTGGAAGCCGGGCATAGGACGCTGCAGCACGGCATCGAGCGCCAGTTCGAAAACAATGGGCGCCTGCGCCAGCTCGTAGCCCTGACGCCACTGCGGATGCAGCTCGCCGACAAAACCAACCTCCACGCCGTCGATGGCAACGCTGGCGCAACGGCCCGGATGCATGGCCGGGTGGGCCGCAGGTGCAAACACCGGCTGCAACGGCGCCAGCAGGGCCTGCACGTCACCCTTGACGTCGAAGAAATCCACACCCTTGTCGGACGTGCTCCATTGCAGGGTCTCGCGCGGCCCGTAGGCCAGGCCGGCCACCCGCATCGGCTGGTCAAAACCGGCGACGGTGGTGTCGGTATTCTGGCTGCGCGCGTCGCGCAGGAAGACCCGTCCCAGCTCAAACACATTGACGCGACCGGCTTTGCGGTCGAGATTGAACTTGAGTACCTGCAACAGCGAGCCGATCAGCGACGAGCGCATCACGCTCATCTGGCTGGCAATCGGGTTCAGCAACTTAATGGGGTTGGGGTTGCCGGCAAGCTCATGCTCCCAGCGCTCTTCGACAAAACTGAAGTTGATGGTTTCCTGGTAGCCCAGGGCCGCCAGCGCGCGGCGCACGGCAAAGGCACTGCGCCGCGCCTCCGGACGGATACGCGCGGTGATCGGTGCCAGCGGTGGCGTGGCCGGCAGCTGCTGGTAACCCACCATGCGCACCACCTCCTCGATCAGGTCTTCTTCGATCTGCAGGTCAAAGCGGTAGCTGGGCGGTGTGACGGTCAGCGTGCCCTCGCCTTCCGCCACGGGCAAGCCCAGGCGCCTGAGCGCATCGGCGCACTGCGCCTGCGTCAAAGGCATGCCGATGACCTTGGCGGCCCGCACCACACGCAGCGTCACCGGTTCGGCCTTCGGCAGATTGGCCTGCACATCGTCGATGGGGCCACACACCGTGTCCGGCGTACCGCAGATGTCCAGGATCAGTTGCGTGATGCGTTCGATGTGTTCCACCGTCTGTCCGGGGTCCACGCCACGTTCGAAACGGTGGCCGGCATCGGTCGAAAAGTTGTAGCGGCGCGAACGCCCGGCAATCGCCTTGGGCCACCAGAACGCGGCCTCGACATAGACATGTTTTGTCTCGTCGGACACGGCTGTTGCATCGCCGCCCATGATGCCGGCCAGCGACTCCACCTGGCTGTCGTCGGCAATCACGCCGACTTTGTCGTCCACCGTCACCGTGGTGCCATTGAGCAGCTTGAGCGTTTCGCCGGGTTGGCCCCAGCGCACATCGAGTCCGCCATGGATCTTGTCCAGGTCGAAAATATGCGAGGGCCGGCCCAGCTCGAACATCACGTAGTTCGAAATATCCACCAGCGCCGTCACGCTGCGCTGGCCGCAGCGCGCGAGCCGGTCCACCATCCACGGCGGGGTGGCAGCTTTTGTATTGACGTTGCGCACGATGCGGCCGGAAAAACGGCCACACAGATCAGGCGCGCTGATGCGGACCGGCAACTTGTCCACGCTGGCCACAGCGACCGACGGAAAAGACGGGCTCACCAGAGGCGCGCCGGTCAGCGCAGCCACTTCACGGGCAATGCCGTACACGCTCAGGCAGTGCGCGAGATTGGGCGTGAGCTTGAGGGTGAACAGGGTGTCATCGAGTTTCAGGTGTTCGCGGATGTCCTGGCCCACGCGCGCGTCCGGCGCCAACTCGAGCAGTCCGCCATGGTCGTCGGACAGCTTGAGTTCGCGGGCAGAGCACAACATGCCCTGGCTCTCCACGCCGCGCAGCTTGCCGACCTTGATCAAAAACGGTTTGCCGTCGTCGCCGGACGGCAGTTCGGCACCGACCAGCGCACACGGCACCTTGATGCCGACACGGGCATTGGGTGCGCCGCAGACGATGTTGAGCAGGGAGTCCTGCCCCACATCAACCTGGCAGACGCGCAGGCGGTCGGCATCGGGGTGCTGCACCGCTTCCTTGATCTCGCCGACCACGATGTGGGTAAAGGGCGGCGCCACCGGCTTGAGTTCTTCGACCTCCAGACCGGCCATGGTCAAGGTCTCGGCCAGGGCCTCGGTGCTCAGCGGCGGATTGCAGAATTCGCGCAACCAGGATTCGGGAAATTGCATTTTTATAAGGCCTGATGGGTTACTGGAATTGCGACAGAAAGCGCAGGTCACCGTCGAAGAACAGCCGCAGGTCGTTAACACCGTAACGCAGCATGGTCAGCCGGTCCGGACCCATGCCGAAAGCAAAACCGATGTAGTGCTCGGGGTCCAGCCCCATGTTGCGCACCACCGTCGGGTGTACCTGGCCGGAACCGGCCACTTCCAGCCAGCGGCCCGCCAGCGGACCGGTCTGGAACTGGATGTCGATCTCGGCGCTCGGCTCGGTGAAGGGGAAAAAGCTGGGGCGAAAGCGCAGCACCAGATCGTTGGACTCAAAGTAGGTGCGACAGAAGTCGGTGAAAACGACTTTCAGGTCCTTGAAGCTGACGTTCTGGCCTATCCACAGGCCCTCGCACTGGTGGAACATCGGCGAGTGCGTGGCATCACTGTCCACCCGGTAAGTGCGGCCCGGCGCGATCACGCGGATCTCGGGCATCACGCCGCCGGCGTCAATCAGCGCGCGATGTTTCTTGACATGCTGCACGGCATAACGGACCTGCATCGGACTGGTGTGCGTGCGCAGCAGGTTGGGCGCGGCTTCCGTGCCGCCTTCCACATAAAACGTGTCGTGCATGGAACGCGCCGGATGGTCTTCGGGCGTGTTCAGCGCGGTGAAGTTGAACCAGTCGGTTTCAATCTCGGGGCCCTCGGCCACATCGAAGCCCATGGAGCCGAAAATCGCCTCGATGCGCTCCAGCGTGAGCGACACCGGGTGCAAGCCGCCAGCTGGCCGCTGGCGGCCCGGCAGTGAGACGTCCAGTGCCTCGGCCTTGAGCTGCACCTGCAGTTCGGCGTCCGCCAGCGCCTGGCGGCGCGCTGTCAGCGCGGCTTCGATGGCCTGCTTGGCCAGGTTGATGGCGGCGCCGCGGGATTTTTTCTCTTCCACGGGCAGCGCGGCCAGGCCCTTCATCAGCTCCGTGATGCGGCCGGACTTGCCGAGGAACTGCGCCTTGGCGTTTTCCAGGTCGGCAGGCGTGACGGCCTGCGCAAAGCTGGTTTTGGCCGAATCCACCAGAACATCGAGTTCGTTCATATATTTCTTGTCATTAACAAACCAGCCCGGACGCCGCCTTCGCCTGTCGCCCGGACAAAGAAAAAGGGCCAGAGCCTTTTCAAGCTCTGGCCCCCGTCTTTTGTGCGCAACCAGCTATCAATTCAATAGCTGGGTGCCCCTCAAAAATCAAGCAGCAAGCTTGGCCTTGACCTGCTCCACGATGGCGCCAAAAGCAGCGCTGTCGTGAATCGCCATGTCGGACAGGACCTTGCGGTCGATCTCGATGCCGGCTTTTTTCAGGCCGTTGGCAAACTGGCTGTAGGTCATGCCGAATGAGCGGCTGGCAGCGTTGATACGCGCAATCCACAACTGGCGGAACACACGTTTTTTGTTACGGCGGTCACGGTAGGCATATTGCCCGGCCTTCATCACCGCTTCTTTGGCGATGCGATAGACATTGCCGCGGCGGCCGCGGAAACCTTTTGCAAGGGCTAAAACTTTTTTGTGGCGGGCGCGAGCCGTTACACCACGTTTGACGCGAGGCATGTGAGTACTCCTTGTTCGTCGTTAATTAAATGCCCATGCCGGGCAGCATCTGCGCCATGTGACCCATATTGGTCTCATGGACAGCAACTGCACCACGCAGGTGGCGTTTGTTCTTGGTGGTCTTCTTGGTCAGGATGTGACGTTTGAAGGCTTGGCCGCGCTTGACGGTACCACCTGGACGAACGCGAAAACGTTTCTTCGCGCTGCTCTTGGTCTTCATTTTGGGCATGTGAATGCTCCTTTTCATTTGTGCTCGTGAGGCGCTGCGAACCTTACGCAGACTTGATGGCCCCGAGCCACTTGTAGTGGCGAGTGTTTAATTCACCACTTGTCCGTGGCGAGTTTTAAGTTCACCACTGGCTGGTGGCGGGCTTTGACACCTGCCACCTTCGCAAAGGCAGGATTTCCCTGCCTTCACCGGACATGCTTTCGCATCCCCGAAAAACCTGCCGGTAAAAACACCCGCAGGTTGAACTCCTTGTCGGCGACAGCCCGCCCTCAGGCGCCTGTCGGTGCAGCCGGTGCCGCCGGTGCCGCTTCCGCGGGTGCCGCTGCGGGCTTGGCAGCCACCTTCTTCTTGCCCGGCGCGATCATCATGACCATTTGCCGGCCTTCGAGCTTGGGGAACTGCTCCACCAGAATCAAATCAGCCAACTCGTCACGGATACGCGCCAGCAGGGCTAGGCCCAGTTCCTGGTGCGTGATTTCGCGACCGCGAAAGCGCAGGGTAATCTTGCACTTGTCGCCCTCTTCCAAAAAGCGCTTGATATTGCGCAGTTTGATGTTGTAGTCACCATCGTCGGTGCCAGGCCGGAACTTGATTTCCTTGACCTCGATCACCTTCTGCTTGGATTTCGCGTCCGCGGCCTTCTTCTGCTCGGCGTACTTGAATTTGCCGTAGTCCATCAATCTGCACACCGGCGGAACCGCCGTGGGAGATATCTCAACCAGATCCACGTCATGTTCACCGGCGAGGCGCAAGGCTTCCATGATGCTGACAACACCCAGAGGTTCGTTGTCTGGCCCGGTCAGACGTACTTCGGGGGCCATGATTTCACGGTTCAAGCGATGCTTGCGTTCTTCGCGGTGGCGGCGGTCACGAAATTCAGTAGCGATGGTTCTAATCCTTTAACGTTTGCTATAAAAGCTATAGCAGCTTGCGCCCGCCCAACAAGGACGACAGGCCAAAATCATTCACAAATGTGTCAGAAATCAGGCTTTTTGGGTAATGTCAGAAGCAATTGTTTGCGCAAAGGCTTCGAGTGACATGACGCCAAGGTCTTTATTACCCCGGGCGCGCACGGCAACTGCGCCGGCTTCCTTCTCCTTGTCACCTACGACAAGGATGTAAGGCAGCTTTTGCATGGAGTGCTCCCGTATTTTATACGTAATTTTCTCGTTGCGCAGATCAAGATTGACCCTAAGCCCTTGATTTTGAAGCCTTTTAGCTATTTCACGACAGTAATCGGCCTGGGCATCGGTGATATTGAGCACCGAAACCTGCACCGGCGCCAGCCAGGTGGGCAGCGCGCCGGCATGTTCCTCGATCAGAATCCCGATGAATCGCTCCAGGCTGCCGACGATGGCCCGGTGCAGCATCACCGGGCGGTGCCGGGCACCGTCTTCGCCCACATATTCGGCGTCCAGCCGCTCCGGCATCGAAAAATCAACCTGCATGGTGCCGCACTGCCATTGCCGGCCAATCGCATCTTTCAGCGTGTATTCGATTTTGGGGCCGTAAAACGCGCCGTCGCCGGGTGCGATTTCGAATTCGCAACCGGAGGCGCGCAGGCTTTCCATCAGCGCATTTTCGGCCTTGTCCCAGCTCTCGTCGGAGCCGATGCGCGCTTCAGGCCGCGTCGCCACCTTGTAGATGATGTTCTTGAAGCCGAAGTCGGTGTAGACCTTCTGCAGCAGGGTCGTGTAGTCGACACATTCCTTGAGGATCTGCTCTTCGGTACAGAAGATGTGGCCGTCGTCCTGGGTGAAGCCGCGCACACGCATGATGCCGTGCAGGCCGCCCGAAGGCTCGTTGCGGTGGCACTGGCCGAACTCGCCGTAACGCAGCGGCAGGTCGCGGTAGCTCTTGATGCCCTGCTTGAATATCAGGATGTGGCCGGGGCAGTTCATCGGCTTGAGCGCGTACTCGCGCTTTTCGCTCTCCGTCGTGAACATGTTGTCGCGGTACTTGTCCCAGTGGCCGGTTTTTTCCCACAGCGTCTTGTCAATGACCTGCGGGCCCTTGACCTCCTGGTAGCCGTTGTCCTGGTAGACCTTGCGCATGTACTGCTCGACACCCTGCCACACCGTCCAGCCCTTGGGGTGCCAGAACACCAGGCCAGGCGCATGGTCGTCGATGTGGAACAGGTCGAGTTCACGGCCCAGCTTGCGGTGGTCGCGTTTTTCCGCTTCTTCCAGCATCAGCAGGTACTGCTGCAGCTCGTCCTTGGTCGCCCAGGCCGTGCCGTAGATGCGCTGCAGCATTTCGTTGTGGTGGTCGCCGCGCCAGTAGGCGCCGGCCAGCTTCATGAGCTTGAAGAACTTCAGCTTGCCGGTGCTGGGCACGTGCGGGCCGCGGCACAGGTCTTCGAACTTGCCCTCGCGGTAGAGCGACACGTCTTCGTTGGCCGGGATGCTCGCAATGATCTCGGCCTTGTAGTGCTCGCCCTGCTCCTTGAAATAAGCCACAGCCTCGTCGCGCGGCAACACGCGGCGCGTCACCGGCTCGTCTTTGGCCGCCAGCTCGGTCATCTTCTTTTCGATGGCCGTCAGGTCTTCCGGCGTGAAGGGGCGTTTGTAGGAAAAATCGTAGAAAAACCCGTTCTCGATCACCGGGCCGATGGTGACCTGGGCATCCGGAAACAGCTCCTTGACCGCGTAGGCCAGCAGGTGGGCGGTCGAGTGGCGAATCACCTCCAGGCCTTCCGGGTCCTTGGCGGTGATGATGGACAGCGGGCTGTCGGCAGAAATCAGGTAGCTCGTGTCCACCACCTTGCCGTTGACCTTGCCGCCCAGCGCAGCCTTGGCCAGGCCGGCGCCAATGGAGGCGGCGACCTCGGCCACCGTCACGGGCTGGGAAAATTCGCGGATCGAGGCGTCTGGCAGCGTAATTTTGATCATGGTGGGCAGGCTCTGGAAAACAAAAAGCGCGGGAACTGCCGCGCTTGGTAAAGGATGGGGATGGAGGCTTGCTATCTATTGAGTAGCTACAAATCACCAAGGGATGCGGCTAGCGCCCGGGGCGACTCCAAACTGGAGGCGTGATCGTAGTTCGCGGTGTCATAACCCGCGCGATCCTTCCTGTTTCCGGTTTGATTGATTGCATGAGGTTATTTTACGGCAGCTTCGGGCTCAGGCCCCACCCGGCACGCCCGGAGGGGAAAAAGCCAGCCCCAGGCAGCGCGGGCACTCGGTGATGACCGTCTGTTTTTCGACCTCGAAATCCTCGGTGATGTTTTCACTGTCCATGCGGAGTTCGCCCGTTGCGTTGCAGTCGGGGCAAGGCGTACGGTTGAATCCCATGGTGGCCTCTGACATGGCACGCTCCCGGCAGTGTGGGTTCTGGATCAGCCGCACTCTACGCGAAAACCCGGCACATGCCAAAAGGAAAGGCCCGGGCAAGCGCATCGCTTGGGCCGGGCTACCGGTCGCCTCGCGAGGCAACCGTTATTTCAATGATCCGCTCAGTGGAACTGCTCTTCTTCGGTCGAGCCGGTCAGCGCGGTCACGCTGGACTTGCCGCCCTGGATCACCGTGGTGACTTCGTCGAAGTAGCCGGTGCCCACTTCCTGCTGGTGCGACACAAAGGTGTAGCCACGCTCGCGTGCGGCGAACTCGGGCTCCTGCACCTTCTCGACATAGGCCGACATGCCGCGCTTGACGTAGTCCTGGGCCAAGTCGAACATGTTGTACCACATGGAGTGAATGCCGGCGAGCGTGATGAACTGGTACTTGTAACCCATGGCGCCCAGCTCTTTCTGGAACTTGGCGATGGTCGCATCGTCCAGGTTTTTCTTCCAGTTGAACGATGGCGAGCAGTTGTACGCCAGCATCTTGCCCGGGTGAACTTTGTGCACAGCGTCGGCAAACTTCTTGGCAAAAGCCAGATCAGGCGTACCGGTTTCGCACCACACCAGGTCGGCGTAATGGGCGTAGGCAATGGCGCGGCTGATGGCCTGGTCAATACCCTTTTTGGTCTTGTAGAAACCTTCTGAGGTGCGCTCGCCCGTCAGGAAAGGCTTGTCGTTCTCGTCATAGTCGCTGGTCAGCAGGTCAGCCGCTTCAGCGTCGGTGCGGGCAATCACCAGTGTGGGCACGCCGCAAACGTCGGCGGCCATGCGCGCGGCGATCAGCTTCTGGTTGGCTTCCACCGTCGGCACCAGCACCTTGCCGCCCATGTGGCCGCATTTCTTGACCGAAGCCAGCTGGTCTTCCCAGTGCACGCCGGCCGCACCAGACTTGATCATGGCCTTCATCAGCTCAAAAGCGTTGAGCACGCCGCCGAAACCGGCTTCCGCGTCAGCAACGATGGGCGCGAAGTTGTCGATGTAGCCCTTGTCGCCGGCATCAATGCCCTTGGAGTGCTGGATTTCGTCGGCACGGCGGAAGGTGTTGTTGATGCGCTCAACCACCTGCGGCACGGAGTCGACCGGGTACAGCGACTGATCGGGGTACATGGACGAGTAGCTGTTGTTGTCGGCTGCGACTTGCCAGCCCGACAGGTAGATCGCTTTTACGCCGGCTTTCACTTGCTGCATGGCCTGGCCACCCGTCAGCGCGCCCAGGCAGTTGACGTAGGGCTCGGTGTTGACCAGGTCCCAGAGCTTTTCGGCACCGCGGCGGGCCAGCGTGTACTCGATCGGGAAGGAACCGCGCAGGCGGATCACGTCGGCAGCGCTGTAACCGCGCTTGATGCCTTTCCAGCGGGGGTTGGTCGCCCAGTCTTTTTCGAGGGCGGCAATCTGCTGTTCGCGGCTCAGTTGTTCGGTGAGGGTCTGTGGCATGAGGTCACTCCGGAGGTTGAAAAATGGGGGGTACAAACAGCGCTGCACTATCCATGCCTCTGCCGTTTGCTCTGGCGTCAACTTTAAGTCTTCTACAAGACTTTGTCAGCCTCTTATGTCTTATATAAGATAAAATTTATTTTCAATGAAATCAAAGGCTTTTTCATATTATTTCATGATGAGAAAAGTATTTTCTTATATTGAGAAATATTACTGCGCTGCAGCATTTTGATATTTCGTAATGCGGAATGTTTTTACCGGATCATGAAATTACGAGTTCGGACGGCTCAGCCGTTTTATCGCTGCGGGCGACATGGTGGGGCAGGCAAGCAGAGTCCACCCACAGACGACCGCAGTCCTCCGTCTACCCTCACCCCGCGACCTCAGGGACGCTGCCGAAGGTGGCCGAGCCAGTCGCCACCGGTGATCACCGGTTGGCCCGCCGCGCGGGCCGGGTTGATTTCATAAACCAGGCAATCCAGTTCCACCGCGCCGGACAGCGCCTGCGGCTGGCCCAACTGCACCCTCACCGCCTGCTTGCGGTATTCGCCCGTCTGCTGCGGCCAGACCTCCTCGATGGCGTCGAGCTGGCGCTCCAGTTCGGCAGTGATGGCATAGACCTCGCCGGTCACGCGAGCCGGGCCGCCCAGCACCACGCCCGGGTAAGGCCCCAGATCGTAGAGCACGCCGGCCACGCTGGCCATGCCGACATAGTGCGGCGCCGGGTGCAGACGCGTGATGTCACGCACACCGCCGCGGCGCAACGTGCCGTACACAAAGACATGGCGGCTGGCGGAAGGCGTCGTCGGTTCAGGCATGAAAGTAAGGCATGATTTCGGGCAAGTAGAAAAGTGACCTGGAAGAACAAGCATCCCGGACTCTGCGGCGCACAGCAGCCAACAGCGCTGATGGCGGCCGCAGGAGCCACTCAACCCTCAACGGAAAACCCGGTGGAATGAACCGCATTGTGGCCTACGCCTGCCTGGCGCTCAGCATGTCCCTGGTCGGCAGTTATGTCGCGCTGTCCAAACCACTGGTCGCGGTCTTCCCGGTCTTCCTGCTGGCCTGGCTGCGTTTTGGCATTGGCGGGGCGGCCATGCTGCACTGGCTCAAAAAACCGGCCGGAGAAGCCCCGATGACGCGGCAGACCCGGCAACTGGTGTTCCTCGAATCCTTTCTCGGCAACTTCCTGTTTTCGATCTGCATGCTGTTCGGTGTGAGCCTGAGCAGCGCGGTGGCCGCCGGCGTCATCATGGCCGCCATTCCGGCCGCGGTGGCGGTGCTGAGCCGGCTCTTTCTCGGCGAACGCATCCGCCCCCGGGTCGCGCTGGCCATTGCCTGCGCGGTCTTCGGCATCATGCTGGTGTCGCTATCAAAAACAGAGCTGTCTGCGCAAGCACAGAAAGGGCTGGAGCCCGATTTGACATCAAGCCGGGTATGGCTGGGCAACCTGCTGCTGGTCGGTGCCGTGCTCTGCGAAGCCGCTTATGCGGTGATCGGCAAAAAACTCACCGGCGCGCTCGGCCCCAAACGCATCACCGCGCTGATCAATCTCTGGGGCTTTGCGCTGGTGACACCGCTGGGCCTGTGGATGGCCTGGGGTTTTGACTTTGCCGCCGTGGCGCCCGGCAGCTGGCTGCTGCTGCTGTTTTATGCGCTGGCCGCCAGCGTCTGGACCGTGTGGCTGTGGATGACGGGCCTCAAAGGTGTGCCCGCCAGCCAGGCTGGGGTGTTCACCGTGATGCTGCCTGTCAGCGCGGCGCTGGTCGGCGTGGGCGTGCTGGGGGAGTCCGTGGGCGCGGCGCAGTTGGCCGCTTTTGCACTCGCGCTGGCGGGCGTGGCGCTGGCCACCTTGCCGGAGAAAACGCGTCCCTGAGCGCAGCCCGGAGAAGCGTCAGGCGTCAGGCAAACAGGGTCTTGTGCTGCTCCCGCAGCACGTTTTTCTGGACCTTGCCCATGGTGTTGCGCGGCAGCTCGCCGACGATGAAGCAGCGCTTGGGAATCTTGAAGTTGGCAAGCTGCGCCTTGAGCCGGGCAATGATCTGCTCGGCGTCCAGCTTCGCGCCAAGCTTGGCGATCACGATGGCCACGCCGACTTCGCCGAAGTCCGGGTGCGGCACGCCGACCACCGCGCTTTCGGCCACGCCCGGCATGTCGTTGATGTAGCCCTCGATCTCGGCCGGGTAGACGTTGTAGCCGCCGCTGATGATCAGGTCCTTGCTGCGCCCGACGATGGTGATGTAGCCGCGCTCGTCGATCTTGCCGACATCGCCGGTCTTGAAATAACCATCGGCGGTGAACTCTTCCTTCGTTTTCTCGGGCATGCGCCAGTAACCCTTGAAGACGTTGGGGCCCTTGACCTGGATGCCGCCGATCTCGCCGGTGGGCAGCGGCTGGCCGGCATCGTCCTGCACCCGCAGGCTCACGCCGGGCAAGGCAAAGCCGACGGTTCCGCCGCGCCGTTCGCCTTTGTAGGGGTTGGAGGTCAGCATGGCCGTCTCGCTCATGCCGTAACGTTCGAGAATCGTGTGGCCGGTACGCTCCTGCCATTCGGTGAAGGTTTCAATCAGCAGTGGTGCGGAGCCCGCGACGAACAGGCGCATGTGGCGGCAGGTTTCGCGGTTCAGCCCGGGCTCGGCCAGCAGGCGCACATACAGCGTGGGCACGCCCATGAACACCGTGGCCTCGGGCAGCTTCTGCACCACCAGCTTGGGGTCGAACTTCGCCAGCCAGATCATCTTGCTGCCGTTGATCAGCGCGCCGTGGATGGCCACGAACAGGCCGTGCACGTGGAAGATGGGCAGCGCATGGATCAGCACGTCGCCGGGTTCCCAGGCCCAGTAGTCCTTGAGCACCAGCGCATTGCTCAGCATGTTGCAGTGCGAGAGCATGGCGCCCTTGCTTCGGCCCGTGGTGCCGCTGGTGTAGAGGATGGCCGCGAGGTCGTCCGCGCCGCGCTGAACCACCTCGTGCCGGTCGCTGCAATGCGCAGCGCGCTCCAACAGCGAGCCGCTGCGGTCGTCGTCGAGCGTGAAGACGTTCTGCGTGCCGGCCTTGAAGGCGATCTTGCTGACCCAGCCGAAGTTCTTTGAGCTGCACACCACCACCGAGGGCTCGGCGTTGCCGATGAAATACTCGATCTCTGCGCTCTGGTAGGCGGTGTTGAGCGGCAGGAACACATAACCGGCCCGCAGCGTGGCCAGGTAGAGCATCATGGCCTCGACTGATTTTTCAACCTGCACGGCAATACGCGCACCGGCCGGAAGGTCCAGCGATTGCAGCAGGTTGGCCATCATGGCGGTCGAGCGTTCGAGGTCGCGCCAGGAATAGTTCAGGCCGGTGTCGGTTTCCACCGCCACCGCATCAAGGTCTTCCGGAAAGGCTGCGCGCAGGGCGGCAAACAGGTTGTTGTTTTTCATCGCGTGGTTACCTGGAAATCGAAAAAGTCAGAGGTCGCCGCCCACCGGGAAAAGCGGCGGACGTTTTTCAACAAAGGCCGACACACCTTCGCGGTGTTCGGCGGAGTCGGCGTAGGCATATGCCGTTGCTATCATATAAGTAGCAGGCTGCGCCCGCCCTTCCTGGGCCAGAGCCCGAAAAGTCTGTTTGTTCAGGCGTGCCGCCGCGGGTGCCAGCCTGGCCACACGGCCGGCCGTCGCCAGGGCCTGCGCCCCCACCTCGCCGTCCGGCAGCACGCGGTTCAGAAAGCCGCGCTGCAGCAAGGTGGACGCATCGAGGACCGCCGCTGCCAGCAGCATCTCGCGCGCCGTCAGCTCGCCCGCGGCGCGCATCACGAGCGCGGCCTCGCGCGGCGCCATTGGAAAACCGAGCTTGCCGATCGGTGCGCCGAAGGTGGCCGACCCGCCGGCCAGCCGCATGTCGCAACAGCTGGCGATCTCCATGCCCGCGCCCATGCAGGCGCCCTCGATCTGCGCCACGATAGGCAGGTCGCAGTCGAGCATGGCCTGCAGGCCGCCCCAGACCTCGTTTTCATGGAAGCTGCGCAGGGCGGCTTCGTCAAAGCGGAAGTCCGGGTACTCGGCGATGTCGCCGCCCGCACAGAAACTGGCGCCCTCCCCGCGCAGCAGCACACAGCGCACATCGCCGCGCTGCTGCAGGCCGGTGAACACCTCGCGCAGCTGCTGCCACATGGCACGCGACATGGCGTTGAGCTTGCCCGGATGGGACAGGGTGACCATGGCGATGGGGCCATCCGTGGCCAGCAGAACCTGTCCTGTCATGCAAGTCTTGAGTTCAGTCCAGCTTGGCGCCGGACGCCTTCACCACTTGCGCCCATTTCTTGACCTCTGCGCTGATGAAGCTGCCGAACTGCGGCCCGGCCAGCCCGGTGAACTCGGCACCCTGGCGCGCCCAGACGGCCTTGGCTTCGTCGGTGGTGCAGGCCTTGCGGATTTCCTCGATCGCGCGCGCCTGTGCATCGGCCGGCATGCCCTTGGGGCCCCAGACACCGTACCAGGTCGTCACGTTGTACTCGGGCAAGCCCATCTCGGCGGCGCTCGGCACATCGGGAATCGCCGGGTTGCGCTTGTTGCCCGACACCATCAGCGCCTTGATGCGGCCGCCGGCAATGTGGCTGGCCGATGAACCCAGGCCGTCGAACATCATTTCGACGTCACCGGCAATCAGGCCCTGCAGGGCCGGGCCGGCGCCGCGGTAGGGAATGTGGGTGATGAAGGTTTTGGTCTGCTGCTTGAACAGCTCACCGGCAAGGTGGTGGGATGTGCCGGCGCCGGCCGAGCCGTAGTTGAGTTTGGCCGGATTCTTGCGGGCGTACTCGAGGAACTCCTTGAAGCTCGGCACCGGAAGTTTTTGCGGGTTGACCACGACAACCTGCGGCACGCTGGCCACCAGGATCAGCGGCACCAGGTCTTTTTCGATGTCGTAGTCGAGCTTCGGGTACATGCTGGGCGCAATGGTGTGGTGCACCGCGCCCATGAACAGGGTGTAGCCGTCGGCTGGCGCCTTGGCGGCAATGCTGGCCCCCAAGGTGCCGCCCGCGCCGCCGCGGTTGTCAATGATCATCTGCTTACCGGTCAGGCGTGCAAACTGCGCCGACATGGGACGCGCAAACGCATCGGTACCGCCGCCTGCGGGAAAGGGAACAATCATGGTCACCGGCTTGGCGGGCCAGCCCGATTGCGCATGGCTGCCCAGGGAGAACGCGGCAACGCCGGCGGCCGCTGCACGCAGCACGTTGCGCCTGGACGCGTTGATGTCAAAGCTCGATGTCATGTCGGTCTCCTGTCATTGTTGAACCAAAAAAAAATGAAATGGGTGTCTCGATCAAATATACAAATCTTCGATGTCACCCGATACGGGGATTTTCCCCTGTGACAGCAGCGCCCTGTGCTTGTCCAGGCGTTTGAGGTCATAGAGGTAGTTGACCATCAGGCCGCAGGACTGCTTGAGTCCCTTGGCCGACGGATCGCCCATCCAGTTGAGCCGCTCGATGCGCGCACCGTTGCCCAGGTGAAAACGCGCCACGGCATCGAGCGGCTTGCCGTCGTCGAGCTCGCGCCCCAGGTAATGCGCCGCGCAACGCAGCAACATGCGGCGCACCGGCGACTTGTCGTCCAGAGACGGCGCATTGTCGGCGGCGGTGAGGAAATGCTGCGCGGTGGGGGGTTCAAAGCCGATGGCCCGGCCCAGCGCGGTGCGTTCCTTGTCATCGAGCAGCGCCAGCATCGCGCCGGCATTTTTTCCCAGCCAGTGACGGAAGCCGGGGATCGGCGAGAGGGTCGCAAAGTGTTTGAGCCTCGGAAATTCGGCACGCAGAGTTTCCACCACGCGCTTGATCAGCGAGTCACCGAAACTCACGCCGCGCAGGCCCGCCTGCGTGTTGCTGATGGAGTAAAAAATCGCGGTGGTCGCCCTGGCCAGATCCGCCGGTGCGGCCGACTCGTCCAGCAGCGGCGTGATGCCGGCGGCCATCTCGTCCATCAGGGCCACCTCGACAAAAATCAGCGGCTCGTCAGGCATGCGCGGGTGGAAAAACCCATAACAGCGCCGGTCGCTGTCGAGCCGGTTTTTCACATCGGCCCAGCTCTTGATGTCGTGCACCGCCTCGTACTTGATCAGCTTTTCGATCAGCGATGCCGGTGAGTCCCAGCTGATGCGGCGCAGGTCCAGAAAACCCACATCAAACCAGGTCGAAAACATGTACTCCATCTCGACATCGAGCGCCTGCAGCCGCCTGTCCGCCTTGAGGTAAGGCAACATGTCGGCGCGCATGTCGACCAGAAAACGTATGCCTTCCGGAAACGCGCTGAAGCGCTGCAGCAGACGCCTGCGC
Source organism: Polaromonas sp. (assembly GCF_029945925.1). Taxonomy (GTDB): domain Bacteria; phylum Pseudomonadota; class Gammaproteobacteria; order Burkholderiales; family Burkholderiaceae_C; genus Polaromonas. The sequence goes on from NZ_JAQSDN010000042.1 coordinate 16,585, forward strand.
GGCGACACCGTGGCGCGGCGGTAGCGCACTTCCGCTACCGCCTCGTCGGGCGTGCCCACCGCGGCGGCAAACTGCGCTTGCGCCAGCTTGACCTTCTGCGCATCGGCCACAAACTGCTCGCTCATCAGCAGCCACATGTCGCGCCGCTCGTTCAATGCGGCCCCGGCATACCAGCCGGCCACACCCTTGGCGCGGCGGCCGCCTTCAACTTCGCTGACCTGCGGGTCCACGATGGCCTTGAGCTCCTCCAGCGTGCGGCGCAGGACGCGCGGCGACAGCGCCTCCTCCTTTTGCCGCAAGGTGGCCTTCAGGCGTTCGCGGGTAGAGCGGACTGGCGACGGCGCCTCCGGCGAGGCGACGGACGCTACTTTTTTAGGAGCATCTGGCGCAGGCACCGCGGCGGCTTCAGCCGGTTTGGAGCTCACTTTTTTCTCGCTTGAAAAGCGCGACACGCTGCGGTTGAGCCAGTCGGCGGCGGTCATGAGGCCACCCTCGTGCGCTGATGGCGGGCCAGTTCGCGCAAGGCTTCGCGCTGGCGCGTCAGGTGGGTGCGCATGGCCGCGTCGGCACCTTCGCTGTCGCGGGCCTTGAGCGCGGCAAACACCGCCATGTGCTCCGACAGGCTTTGCGCCAGCCGCCCGGGCGCATGCAGCTGCTGCGCACGCGCCAGCTTGAGGATCTTGCGCAGGTCGGCAATCGCCGTGGCCAGCCAGCGGTTGTCGGCCAGCGTGATGATGGCTTCGTGGATCGCGAAATTGGTGTCGTAATACTCGTTGATGCGACCGGCCTTGGCGTGGCCGGCCAGCCGCTCGTGCAGGGTATCCAGCGCCGCCAGATCGGCGCCGCTCGCATTGCGCGCAGCTTCGTAGGCGCAGCGGCCTTCCAGCAGCGCAATCACCGGAAAGATATCGTCCAGGTCTTTCTCGGTGACTTCGCTGATGAAGCAGCCGCGCCGCGGCTCGTGGCGCAGCAGCCCCTCCGCCGTCAGCACCTTGAGCGCCTCGCGCAGCGGCGTGCGGGAAATCTGCAGCCGCTCGCACAGGACCAGCTCGTCCAGAAAACTGCCGGGCGCGTAGGTGCCGTCAAAAATCTGCTCACGCAGGGTGGCAGCCACTTCCTGGTGCAATGAATTCTGGACGAGTCGCATGGTGGTATCCGTTGGTCGTCGTGTGGCGGAGAAGGCCCGGTCGGGTCTGGCGGTTGGCGGTTGGCGGGAGCCTCGCTTCTGCCGGCCCCTCGTTCCCCCGTTCTTTTTGGCTATCTGATCCGTAATTTCCTGTAATTACGCATAATTATGATGAGCAAGCCCGTGGAGCGCAAGCTGCCTCAACGACAAACCAGCAGGTGAAAACCCGTGGTTTCTGCGATGTCAGGAAAGGGAGGCGACCGCTGCCACAAGTGTTTCGGGCCTGAATCAGCTATCAAAAATATAGCTGCATGCAACCGACCAGCAAGGGATGCCACCGTTTTCAGGCTCTTCTTTCAGCCCACAACCAGAGCCAGACGCCGGCCGCGATCATCGGCAGGCACAGCCACTGGCCCATGCTCATGCCCAGCGCGAGCACGCCGAGGAAGTCATCGGGCTCGCGGAAAAACTCGGCAATGAAACGGAACACGCCGTAACCGACGAGAAACGCCGCCGACACCTGTCCGGTCTTGCGCGGCTTGCGTGCATACAGCCACAGTAGCACAAAAAGCAGCAGCCCTTCCAGCAGGAACTGGTAAACCTGCGAGGGATGGCGCGGCAGCATGGAGCCGCTGTGTTTGAACACCATGCCCCAGGGCAGATCGGGGCTGCTGAAACGGCCCCACAACTCGCCGTTGATGAAGTTGCCGACCCGCCCTGCCGCCAGCCCGGTGGGCACGCAGGGCGCGACCAGGTCCATCACCTGCAGCCAGGGCTTTTGCCGCGTGCGGGCAAACCAGACCTGCGAGACCAGCACGCCGATCAGGCCGCCGTGAAAACTCATGCCGCCCTGCCAGACGTAAAAAATTTCAAGCGGATGCGCCAGGTAATAACCGGGCTTGTAGAACAGGCAGTAGCCGATGCGCCCGCCCACCACCACCCCCATCACTCCCAGAAAAAGGATGTCCTCGATGTCCTTGCGGCCCCAGGCGGCCGCCCCGGTCATCGACGCATAGGGTTCATGTCGCAGGCGGCGCAAACCAAGAAACAGGAACAGGCCGAAGGCCGCCAGGTAAGTCAGGCCATACCAGTGGATGGCCAGCGGCCCCAACTGCAGGGCGACAGGATCGATGGTGGGGTGAATCAGCATGCGGCTTATTGTGCCAGTGTGCGCCCGCGGCAGGCGAGGCGCAGGGCCGTCAGTCCGGCAGCGCCGGGGCAAACGCCAGTAGGCGCTGAAGGCAGGGGTTGGCAGCGTCCGCAGGCCAGAACAGGCTGGTCTCGCAGACCGGCACGGGTCGACCTTTTTTACCCGCCACGCTGCGGTACACCACGCCGGGCCGCTGGAACTGCCGCACACTGTCGGGCACCCAGGCCACACCCAGGCCGGCCGACACGAGGTTCACGATGGTCTGCATCTGGATGGCCTCCTGCGCCACCTGCGGTGACTGCGCGCCGGCATGGTACATGCCGAAGATCGCGTCATACAGCGAGGGCAGGATGCGGCGCGGAAAAATCACCAGCGGCAGCGCCAGCACCTCGTCGAGCGCCAGGGACGCCTTCGCAGCCAGCGGATGCTGCTCGGCCAGCGCCAGCACCAGCGGTTCCCGGGCAATCAGCCGGCGCGTCAGGCCCGGCGGCGCAAAACCCGGGGAATGCAGCATGACTCCGGCGTCGATGTCATGGTGTTCAAAAGCCTGCAACTGCATGTCGCCGGTGGCCTCGAGCAGTTCCAGATGGACCTGCGGGTCATGTTCGCGAAAAGCCCGCACCCAGGCAGGCAGCAATGAAAACCCGGCGGTCGATACGAACGCCAGCCGCAGGCGGCCGACTTCACCGGCCGCCGCCGCCCGCGCCTGCTCGGGCAGGGCCTGCGCGCGCGCCAGCAGGTCCAGCACCTGCGGCAGCAGCGCCACGGCCGCCGCCGTCATGTGCACGCTGCGTTTGGTGCGATCGAACAGCCGCACCGCCAGCAGCTTTTCCAGATGGGCAATCGCCTGAGTCAGCGGCGGCTGCGTCATGTGCAGGCGCGCCGCGGCACGGCCGAAATGCAGTTCTTCGGCCACAGCCGCAAACTGGCGCCAGAGCCGGAGTTCAATGGTCGGGGTAGTCATACGCCATACATATTAATGCAACCTGAAAAATATATTGGAGGCGCTTGACGAGGCGGCGCATACTCTGCCTTTTGCCTCACCTTCCCCTCCTTCCCCACCTTCCCCACCGCAGAGACACCCCATGACACAACAGGACAAAGACAGCGTCGGCGACGCTATCAACCGCCGCAGCAAAAACATCACCGAAGGCACCTCGCGCGCACCGAACCGTTCGATGTACTACGCGATGGGTTACGAGGCCGAGGACTTCAAGAAACCCATGGTCGGCGTCGCCAACGGGCACAGCACCATCACGCCCTGCAACAGCGGCCTGCAAAAACTCGCCGATGCCGCGATTGACGGCATCGAGGAAGCCGGCGGCAATGCGCAGGTGTTCGGCACACCGACCATTTCCGACGGCATGGCCATGGGCACCGAGGGCATGAAGTACTCGCTGGTCTCCAGAGAAGTGATCTCCGACTGCATCGAGACCTGCGTGCAGGGCCAGTGGATGGACGGTGTGCTGGTGATCGGTGGCTGCGACAAGAACATGCCGGGCGGCCTGATGGGCATGTTGCGCGCCAACGTGCCGGCCATCTACGTCTATGGCGGCACCATTCTTCCGGGCCACTACAAGGGCAAGGACCTGAACATCGTCAGCGTCTTCGAGGCCGTGGGCGAACACGCGGCCGGCCGCATGAGCGACGAGGACCTGCTGCAGATCGAGCGCCGCGCGATTCCCGGCACCGGCAGCTGCGGCGGCATGTACACGGCCAACACCATGTCGTCCGCCTTCGAGGCGCTGGGCATTTCCCTGCCCTACTCGTCGACCATGGCCAATCCGCACGACGAAAAAATGAACTCGGCCAAAGAGTCGGCCAAGGTGCTGGTCGAAGCGATACGCAAGAACATCAAGCCGCGCGACATCGTGACCAAAAAGTCCATCGAAAACGCCGTCGCCGTGATCATGGCGACCGGCGGCTCGACCAACGCGGTGCTGCACTTCCTGGCCATCGCCCATGCCGCCGGCGTGGACTGGACCATCGACGACTTCGAACGCGTGCGCCAGAAAACCCCGGTGCTCTGCGACCTCAAGCCCAGCGGCCAATACCTCGCGGTGGACCTGCACCAGGCCGGCGGCATTCCGCAGGTCATGAAGATGCTTCTCAAGGCCGGCCTGCTGCATGGCGACTGCCTGACCATCACCGGCCAGACCATTGCCGAGGTGCTGAAAGACGTGCCCGATGCCCCGCGCGCGGACCAGAAAGTGATTCGCCCCATCGACAAGCCAATGTACGCCCAGGGTCACCTGGCCATTCTCAAGGGCAACCTCTCGCCCGAAGGCTGCGTCGCCAAGATCACCGGCCTGAAAAACCCGGTGATGACCGGCCCGGCCCGCGTGTTTGACGACGAACAGTCAGCGCTCGAGGCCATTCTGGCCGGCAAGATTGTCGCGGGCGACGTGATGGTGCTGCGTTACCTCGGCCCCAAGGGCGGCCCCGGCATGCCGGAAATGCTGGCACCGACCGGCGCGCTGATAGGCGCGGGCCTGGGCGAAAGCGTGGGCCTGATCACCGACGGCCGATTTTCGGGCGGCACCTGGGGCATGGTGGTGGGCCACGTCGCACCGGAAGCGGCCGCCGGCGGCAACATCGCCTTCATCAACGAAGGCGACTCGATCACCATCGACGCCAAACAATTGCTGCTGCAACTGAACATCAGCGACGCCGAACTGGCCAAACGCAAGGAGGGCTGGAAAGCACCCCTGCCGCGTTACATCCGCGGCGTGCAGGCCAAGTTCGCCTTCAACGCCTCCAGCGCCAGCAAGGGCGCGGTACTCGACGACTATTGAGATCGCAACAGCGCACCGTCTATTAAAAAAGCCCCTGCAGGTCTGCAGGGGCTTTTTATCGAATCACCCGTAAGAGGAGCGAGCGAAGCAAGCGGGTTCCCCTTCAAGCAGGGGCCGCGGGTCCGGCTCCGCCGGCCCGCAGGCGCAGCGCCCCCTCGGGGGGCAGAGAGCTACACGCAGTGAGCGAACGTGGGGGCTCTATCTACTTCCTTTTTTTGAGCATCCCCATGGCATCGCGTTGCCGGTCAATCCGCTCCTTCTTGCGTTTTTCCATTTTTTCCATGGCATTCTTTTCGGTGAGGCCGGACTTGTCCGCCCACCACCACCAGAGCACCGCCAAGCCGAACGGCGCCAGCACCACCCACCAGGGCCAGCCCGCCACCGGCGCGACCTCCAGGTACTTCAAGGCAATGCCGACGATGCCCAACAACAGAAAAAACATGGCTGACTCCTGAAAAACCTGTGGTAACCCTTTGAAAGCAAGGTCAACCCGGCCCACTACAATGACGTTGAACGACTGTAACCGAATCCATAACTCCCCCCACGAGGTTTAACGATGAAACGTCTCTGCTTAGTGATTGCTTCCCTGGCCGCAGGTTTTGCCGTGTCCACCCCGGCGCTGGCTGACCTGCAACTGGCGACCGCCAAAAATTGCATGGCCTGCCATGCCGTGGCGACCAAGCTGGTGGGTCCGTCCTACAAGGATGTGGCAGCCAAATACGCGGGTCAGAAGGACGCCGTTGACAAGCTTGCTGTAAAAATCGTCAAGGGCGGTGCTGGCGTGTGGGGCCCTGTGCCCATGCCGGCCAATGCCCAGGTCAATGCCGACGATGCCAAGAAACTGGCGGCCTGGGTCATGACGCAAAAATAAGCCCGGCCCTCCAGCACAAAAAAGCCCGTTGGATCAACGGGCTTTTTTCATGGGCGAGGCGCTCCTGGCACCGCCGCTTAAAGGTTTTCCGACAACTGATCCAGGATCGCCGGGTTTTGTGGCCACCTCACATCGCTTTGCGATATGAGTGTCCCCCAATCCCGCCACAGCTTCGCTGACGCGGCTTGCGCCGCCCTCGATCAAAGGTTTTCCGACAGTTGATCGAGGATGGCGGGATTTTAGCTACGGCGTGACAAGCCCTGCGGGCAATTGTCAGCCTGCGCTGAAACCCGGCTCAAAGGTTTTCAGACAACTGATCCAGGATCGCCGGGTTTTCCAAAGTCGAGGTGTCCTGGGTGATGGCCTCGCCCTTGGCGATGCCGCGCAGCAGGCGGCGCATGATTTTCCCGCTGCGGGTTTTCGGCAAGTTGTCACCGAAACGGATGTCTTTCGGCTTGGCAATCGGTCCGATCTCCTTGCCGACCCAGTCGCGCAACTCTTTCGCAATCGCCTTGGCCTCGTCGCCGGTCGGCCGCGAACGCTTGAGCACCACAAAGGCCACAATCGCTTCGCCCGTCAGGTCGTCCGGCCGGCCCACCACCGCGGCCTCGGCCACCAGCGCCGAATGCGACACCAGCGCCGACTCGATTTCCATGGTGCCCATGCGGTGGCCGGAGACGTTGAGCACGTCATCGATGCGGCCGGTGATGCGGAAGTAGCCGCGATCAAGGCTGCGCACCGCGCCGTCGCCGGCCAGGTACATGGTGCCGCCCATCTCCTCGGGGAAATAGCTTTTCTTGAAACGCTCGGGATCGTTCCAGATGGTGCGGATCATCGACGGCCAGGGGCGCTTGACCACCAGCATGCCGCCGGAGCCGTTGGGCACGTCCTTGCCGAGTTCATCGACGATGGCTGCCATGATGCCGGGCAGCGGCAAGGTGCAGCTGCCGGGGACCAGGGGCGTCGCGCCCGGCAGCGGCGTGATCATATGGCCGCCGGTTTCGGTCTGCCAGAAGGTGTCGACCACCGGACAGCGCTCGCCACCGACGTTTTTGTAGTACCACATCCAGGCTTCGGGGTTGATGGGTTCGCCCACCGTGCCGAGAATGCGCAGGCTGCTCAGGTCAGAGCGCGCCGGATGGATTTTTTCGTCGGCTTCGGCCGCCTTGATCAGCGAACGGATCGCGGTCGGCGCGGTGTAGAAAATGCTGACCTTGTGTTTTTCGATCATCTGCCAGAAGCGGCCTGCGTTCGGGAAGGTCGGTATGCCCTCGAAGATCACCTGGCTCGCCCCAGCCGCCAGCGGGCCGTAAGCCACGTAGGTGTGGCCGGTAATCCAGCCGATGTCGGCCGTGCACCAGAACACATCGGACGGCTGGATATCGAAGGTCCAGTCCATGGTCAGCTTGGCCCACAGCAGATAACCGCCTGTGCTGTGCTGCACACCCTTGGGTTTGCCGGTCGAGCCGGAGGTGTAGAGGATGAACAGCGGATGTTCCGCGCCGACAAATTCCGGCTCACAGGTGGCCGGCTGCTTTGACGTGACCTCGTGCATCAGGCTGTCGCGCCCGGCCACCATATTGCAGGCCGTGGCCGTGCGCTGGTAGACGATCACGTTCTTGATCGACTCGCAGCCGCCCATGGCGATGCCTTCATCGACGATGGCCTTGAGCGGCAACTCCTTGCCGCCGCGCAACTGGTAGTTGGCGGTGATCACCGCGACCGCGCCGGCGTCCTGGATGCGCTCCTGCAGGCTCTTGGCGGAGAAGCCGCCGAACACCACCGAGTGGGTGGCGCCTATGCGCGCGCAGGCCTGCATGGCGACAACGCCCTCCACCGTCATCGGCATGTAGATGATGACGCGGTCGCCCTTTTTGATGCCCATGGCCTTGAGCGCGTTGGCGAACTGGCAGACCTTGCCGTGTAGTTCCTTGTAGGTGACGTTGGTCACCTTGCCGTCGTCGCTCTCGAAGATGATGGCCTTCTTGTTCTCGGTGGCGGTGCCGAGGTGGCGGTCCAGGCAGTTGCAGGAGGCGTTGAGCTCACCGTCGGCAAACCATTTGTAGAACGGCGCGTTCGACTCGTCCAGTGTCTGGGTGAAGGGCTTCTTCCAGCTCAGGTTCTCGCGCGCCAGCCGGGCCCAGAAACCCTCGAAGTCTTTCTCGGCTTCGGCGCACAGCGCCTGGTAGGCGTCCATGCCGGAAATGCGGGCGGATTTGGCCAGCTCCGGATTGGGGAAAAAGACCCGATTTTCAACCAGTGTGGATTCGATGGCGGATGATGAAGGCGCGCTCATGGTGATGGTCTCCTGGGTTTATAGTTGAATCGCTGCTAAATGTCATGTTCGGCACTTACAGTGCACTGACGGCGTCTCTCCCCATTTAACACCAGACTCACCCGCCCGCCTACAATCCGGCAAATCCGTAGAAACCCCAAGCACCATGTCCGAACCCCAACCCATCCCCCCCAAGGCTTCGCCGTTGCGCCCCATTCCCAACATCATTTTCGCCAGCCGCTGGCTGCAGTTGCCGCTGTACCTGGGGCTCATAGCCGCCCAGGCGGTTTACGTCTTTCACTTCTGGGTCGAACTTGTGCATCTGTTGGAGGCGGTCTTTGGCAGCCAGACAGCGCTGCAGGCCCTGGTCACCAGCATAGGTTACAAGTCCGACATCCAGGTGAGCGAGCTCAACGAAACCATCATCATGCTGGTGGTGCTGGCGCTGATCGACGTCGTCATGATCTCCAACCTGCTGATCATGGTGATCGTGGGCGGCTACGAGACCTTTGTGAGCCGCATGAACCTCGAAGGCCACAGGGACCAGCCCGAATGGCTCAGCCATGTCAATGCCTCGGTGCTCAAGGTCAAGCTCGCCACCGCCATCATCGGCATCAGCTCCATCCACCTGCTCAAGACCTTCATCAACGCCGCCAATTACGATGTGAAGGTGCTGATGTGGCAGACCATCATTCACGTGGTGTTCCTGCTCAGCGCCCTGGCCATTGCGCTGACGGACAAGCTGATGAGCCGCGCCGAGCCCCCCGCCCACTGACCCCTCGCACGAAAGCACCGCATGACCATCCTGCTGTTCATAGGCGGCCTGATCGGCCTGGTGGCGGGCGCCGAGCTGCTGGTACGCGGCGCATCGAAGCTGGCGCTGTCTTTTGGCATTTCACCGTTGGTCGTCGGACTGACCATCGTGGCCTTCGGGACCAGCGCGCCGGAGATGGCGGTTTCCGCCGGCGCGGTCCTCAATGGCCAGACCAACCTGGCCTTGGGCAACGTGGTCGGCAGCAACATCTTCAACGTGCTGTTCATTCTGGGCCTGTCGGCGCTGGTCACCCCGCTGGTGGTCAACATCCAGCTGATTCGCCAGGAGGTGCCCATCATGGTAGGCGCCAGCCTGCTCCTGCTGGTCTTTGCCCTGGACAACAGGCTGGGCTTCATCGATGGCGCCATCCTGTTCGCGCTGTTGATCTCCTACACCGTGTTCCTGATCATCCAGTCGCGCAAGGAGACACGGGCGGCGCAGGACGAATACGCCGCCGAGCTCCTTCCGGCCCGGCCCGGCGGCTGGGATGCCAGGCTACCTGTCCAGCTGCTGCTGATCGTCGTCGGGCTTGGCTTGCTGGTGCTGGGGTCTGAATGGCTGGTGAGCGCGTCGGTGGTTTTTGCCAAAGCCCTGGGCATCAGTGACCTGGTCATCGGCCTGACCATCGTCGCGGCGGGCACGTCCATGCCCGAGGTCGCGACATCGTTGATGGCCGCGATCAAGGGCGAGCGCGACATCGCCGTCGGCAACGTGGTGGGAAGCTGCACCTTCAACATTCTGGGATGCCTCGGTCTGGCCGCCATGCTCTCGGGCAACCTGGGGCTGGTCGTGCCCACTGCCCTGCTCAACTTCGACCTCTGGGTCATGATGGCAGTCGCCCTGGCCTGCCTGCCCGTGTTTCTGACCGGCCGCGAAATTGCGCGCTGGGAAGGTGGCGTGTTCGTCCTTTACTATGTGGCCTATGTCGTTTATCTGGTTCTGGCCAACCAGCAGCACGGTGCGCTGGGCGTATTTTCCATGGCCATGATGGGGTTTGTGATTCCCATCACCGTGGTCACGCTGATCGTGGTGCTCATCCGGCGTGCGCCGCCGGCACAAAACCCGCCCTGAGGCATGGGGGTGACCGGCATGCCACCGGGCCGGCACGGTGCGGTGAGCGCAGGGGCTTGAAGCCGCCTGGGAGATGGGCCTGCGGCCGCCACGCCGGGATATTCACACCTCTCGAAGGGCCAATGCAGATGCAGCCCCTAGAATGCCATTGACACTGAAAAATTAAAAACTTTGCTACTGCTGATCATTTTCCTTCCGCTGCTTGTAGGCACTGTGCTGACAGCCTGGTCCGGCTCAGCCGCACAACCGTCTTCCAGCCAGCGCAGCCGAACCGCCTGGCTGGCAGCCGGCGTCACTGCCACCAGCTTGATCCTGCTGCTGGCCCAGGCGCCCGCCATCATGGGCGGACAGGCACAAACCAGCTTCACCGCATGGGTGCCCGAGATCGGCCTCAATCTCGGCCTGCGGCTGGACGGCCTGTCGCTCATGTTTGCGCTCTTGATCACCGGCATCGGCCTGCTGATCATCTGTTACGCGCATTTCTACCTGGGCAAGGAAGATCCGGTCGGGAAATTTTTCAGCACCCTGATGCTGTTCATGGCCGCCATGCTGGGCATTGCGCTGTCGGACAACCTGCTGCTGCTGATCGTGTTCTGGGAACTGACCAGCATTTCCTCTTTCCTCCTGATCGGTTACTGGAACCACCGCGCCGAGTCGCGCGAAGGAGCGCGCATGGCGCTGGCGCTCACTGGCGGCGGCGGCCTGGCCATGCTGGGCGGCTTTGTGCTGCTGGGCCAGATGGCCGGCACCTACGAGCTGAGCCAGATGCTGGACCAGGGCGCACGTATCCAGGCCGATAGCCGTTATCCCGCGGCGCTGATCCTGATTCTGCTCGGCTGCTTCACCAAAAGCGCGCAGTTCCCTTTCCATTTCTGGCTGCCCCAGGCCATGGCAGCACCCACACCGGTGTCGGCTTACCTGCACTCGGCCACCATGGTCAAGGCCGGCATCTTCCTGATGGCCCGCCTGACCCCCGTGATAGGCGGCACCGAACTTTTCTTCGGCATCGTATCCGTCACCGGGCTGGTCACAATGGCCTTTGCAGCCTTCATCGCCATTTTCAAGCACGACCTCAAGGCCCTGCTGGCGTATTCAACCATCAGCCACCTGGGGCTGATCACCTTCCTGATCGGGCTGGGTTCGCCGCTGGCGGCCGTGGCGGCGATGTTTCACATCCTCAACCATGCCAGCTTCAAAGCAGCGCTGTTCATGGTTGCCGGCATCGTGGACCACGAGACCGGCACGCGGGACATGCGCCTGCTCGGCGGTCTGCGCCACCTCATGCCCTGGACCGCAACGCTGGCCATGGTGGCCGCCGCCGCCATGGCGGGCGTGCCGCTTTTCAACGGTTTCCTGTCCAAGGAAATGTTCCTGACCGAAACCGTGAGCTTCGCCCAGGCCGGCGGCTGGCGCTGGCTGGTGCCCGCCGTCGCCACATTGGCCGCGCTGCTCAGCGTGGCCTACTCGGTGCGGCTGGTTCACGACATCTTCTTCAACGGACCAGCACGCGACCTGCCCCATGCGCATCCGCACGAACCGCCCCTGGGCATGAAAGCCCCGGTGATCCTGCTGGCGGGGATCTGCGTGGCGGTCGGCCTGCTCCCTTCGCTGCTCCTCGGGCCCATGGTGCTGGTCGCCGCCACCGCCATGCTGGGCACCGCCCCACCCGCCTACCAGCTGGCGATCTGGCACGGCCTGAACCTGCCGCTGCTGCTGAGCGTGCTGGCGCTGGCCGGCGGCGCCGGCCTGTATTTCATGCTGGCGCGCGGCCGCCTCCTGCACCGCCTGAATTCCGAAAACTGGTTCGGCCTGCTGACCGGTCTGCATCTGTTTAGCCGCGGCTCGGACCGGCTCTTCAACATCGCCGGCCGCCTCACCGCCAAGCTGGAAACAGCCTCGCTGCAACGCTACATCGCCTGGATGCTGATCACCACGGTGGCGGTGGCGGCCGTGCCGCTGCTGTCGGGTGAGGCACCCGGTACCGGTTCGCGTGTTTTATTGCCGGTGTCGCTCGCTGCGCTGGTGGTCTGGGGCCTGCTGCTGCTGGCTTGCGCCTGGCTGGTCCTGTACCACCACCAGCGTTTCCAGTCGGTGGTGGTCGTCGGCGTGGTCGGTCTGGTGACAGCGCTGGGTTTCGTCAGTTTCTCGGCCCCCGACCTCGCGCTCACACAACTGACCGTGGAAGTGGTTTCCACCGTGCTGCTGCTCATGGGGCTGGCACTGCTGCCCCGGCATTCTCCGCACGAGTCGTCCACCGGGCGCCGCACGCGCGACGCCGCGCTCGCGCTGTGCGGCGGCGCGGGCATCGCCTGGCTGGCCTGGGTCATGCTCACACGCGACCACGATTCGATCGCCTGGTACTTCCTCAACCAGTCGGCCATTGCCGGCGGAGGCACCAATGTTGTCAACGTGATCCTGGTTGACTTCCGCGGTTACGACACCTTCGGCGAGATCACCGTGCTCGGGATCGCGGCCATCGGTGTGCTGGCGCTGATGGACGGCATGCGAACACGGCGCCCGGCAACCGATGACCAAGGCCTGGCCTGGACTTTTGCCGCCCAGCCGCTGATGCTGCGCGTGGCTGCACGTGTGGTGCTCCCGCTGGCGCTGGTAGTCACGCTCTACATCTTCATGCGCGGCCACAACCAGCCCGGCGGAGGCTTCATTGCCGGGCTCATCACCGCCGTGGCACTGGTGCTGCAATACATGGCCATGGGCCAGTCGCGCGCCGAGGCCCTGCTGCGGGCCGATGGCGGAAGCCGCTTCGTGCGCTGGATCGGCATGGGCCTGGGCATCGCAGGGCTCACGGGTGTCGGGGCCTTTGTGTTTGGCCAGCCCTTCCTGACCAGCGCCCATGGCCATCCCCATGTCCCCTTGCTGGGAGACATCCCACTGGCCACCGCCGCGCTGTTTGACCTGGGCGTGTACATCACCGTGGTCGGCGCCACGCTGCTGACGCTGTCCACCCTGGGCATGGTCACCCGCGAATCCGGCAGAACCCAGACGCCACGCGCCACCGGGGGGGACCAGGCATGAGCCTCGAGTTTCTGGTGGCCAGCGGCATCGGCGTCGTCACGGCCACAGGCATCTACCTGATCCTGCGCGGGCGCACCTGGCCAGTGGTGCTGGGCCTGAGTCTGCTGGGTTATGCCGTCAACGTGTTCATCTTCGCCATGGGCCGCCTCTGGCAGGATGCCGCGCCCATTCTGTCGGCCACGGGGCGCGTCGCCGACCCGCTGCCCCAGGCGCTGGTGCTGACGGCGATCGTGATCGGCTTCGCCACCACGGGCTTTGTGATTGAACTGGCGCTGCGCAGCCGCCACGAGTCCGGCAGCGACCATGTGGACGGGCACGAGCCCGATCATGGCCCTGGCAAGGCCAGGGACGAGGCGGCATGACCGACCTGCTGAACGCGCTGTTTTCCACCCACCTGCCGGTGTTGCCGGTGCTGTTGCCGCTGTTCACGGCCGTGGCCCTGCTGCTCATGGGCGACCAGGGTGGCGAAGCCAGCCACGGCGGGCCGCTGCTGCAACGCAGGCGCCTGCTCAGCCTGGTCTCGGTCGTGTTCGGTGCCGTACTGGCCTGGCGCCTCATGACCGAAGCCGCCACAGGAACACTGACCGTTTACCCCCTGGGCGGCTGGCCGGCGCCCTTTGGCATCGTGCTGGTCATCGACCGGCTCAGCGCCCTGATGCTGGCCCTGACCTGGACCATCGCGGTACCGGTGCTGTGGTACGCCGCCGGTGGCTGGGACACGCACGGCCGCCACTTTCACACCATGTTCCACTTCCTGCTCATGGGGGTGTCGGGCGCTTTCGTGACGGGCGACCTGTTCAACCTGTTCGTGTTTTTTGAAGTGCTGCTGATTGCTTCCTATGTGCTGCTGGTGCATGGCCAGGGGCGGGAGCGTTTCAAGGCAGGCGTGCATTATGTCGTGCTCAACCTTGTGGCCTCGGCGCTGTTTCTGGTTGGCCTGGCCATCGTCTACGGCGTGACCGGCACCCTCAACATGGCTGACCTGGCGCTGCGTGTGGCCCAACTCGGCGCCCCGGAGGCCACCCTGTTCAAGGCCGGGGCCTTGGTGCTGCTGATCGTGTTCGGCCTCAAGGCGGCCATCGTGCCGCTCTACCTGTGGCTGCCCGGCACCTATGCCGCAGCCAGCGCACCCGTCGCCGCGATGTTTGCCATCATGACCAAGGTCGGTGTGTACGGCATCATCCGCGTGCATGCGGTGATTCTTGGTGAAGGCGCAGGCCACGCCGCGCTGGCCGCCGAGCCCTGGCTGCTGCCGGTCGCGCTGATCACCATGACGCTCGGCGTGCTGGGCGCGCTGGCGGCGCACAGCCTGACGCGGCTGGTGTCCTACCTCACCGTGGCGTCCGTCGGCACCATCCTGGCCGGTATTGGCCTCTTCACCCCGCAGGCCATGTCGGCCGCGCTTTATTACATGGTGCACAGCACGCTGGTGATTGCTGCGCTTTTCCTGCTGGTCGAACTCGTGGCCTCCCAGCGCGGTGAAGCCGGCGGCCGGCTGCAGCCGGCCACACCCGTGGGACAGCCCGTGCTGCTGGGCTTGATGACCCTGCTGGGTGCGGCCTCCGTCGCTGGCCTGCCGCCGCTGCCCGGCTTTCTCGGCAAGTTGATGATTCTCGAAAGCTCGGCGCCTACGCCGGCCCACGCGTGGGTCTGGACGGTGGTGCTGGTGGTGAGCTTCCTGACGCTGATCGGTCTGGCGCGAGCCGGCTCCATCCTGTTCTGGAGCGTGCTGCCGACGCACGGCCTGGCGGTCCGCCCGGGCACCAGCTCGCGCCTCACGCTGGCGACGCTGGGCCTGCTGGCGCTCAGCGTGCTGCTTGCCGTGGCGGCCTCCCCGCTCAAGCGGTACACCGACGCCGCAGCCTTGCAGCTGGCCGACCGGGCCGCTTACGCCCGGGCCGTGCTGGGCCCGGTCGGCGGGGCAGAGGCCGCCACCACACGGCCCTACCGCGGCGGCGAGGGCGAGGTGCGGCTGCCCGCAGCGAAAGGCCAGTGATGAAAAAAGTACCCTGGTTCGCCCACCCCTGGCTGTCCGTGCTGCTGGCCGTCAGCTGGCTGCTGCTGCAACATACGCTGGCACCGTTTCACCTGATCTCGGCCGTGCTGATCGGCCTGCTGGTACCGCGCCTGCTGCACAACTTCCTGCCGGTCACAACAACCCTGCGTTTTGCACCTGCACTGCGTCTGGCGCTGGTCGTGCTGTGGGACATCGTGGTGTCCAACATCACGGTGGCGCGGCTGGTGCTGGGGCCCCTGTCCAGGCCGCAGCCAGCCTGGGTCACGGTGCCACTGGCACTGAGCCACCCGACAGCCATCTCCCTGCTGGCCAGCATCATCACCACCACGCCGGGGACGGTCTCCTGCCTGATCGACGAAGAACGCAAACACATTCTGGTTCATGCACTCGATTGCAGCGATCCGCTCCAGATGGCGGCCGACATCAAGGCGCGGTACGAAAACCCGCTGCTGGCCATTTTCGAACCCCGGCCAGACACCCCCGGAGCAAGCCCATGAGTATCCTGATCCTCGCGCTCAATGTCGCCGTCGGCGCGATCTCCCTGTCCATGGCACTGTGCGCCTGGCGCCTGATGCGCGGACCCCACATCACCGACCGCATACTGGCCATCGACACGCTCTACCTCAATGCGGTGGCGCTGGTCGTCCTGCTGGGCATCCGCCTGCAGACGCCCGTGCTGTTTGAGGCGGCCCTGGTCATGGCCATGCTCGGGTTTGCTTCCACCGTGGCGCTGGCGCGTTACCTGACCCGCGGCGACGTGATCGAATAAGACGAAGGGCATGACCATGGGACTTCATCCTGTCGCTGAATGGCTGGCCGCCTTTTTCCTGCTGGTCGCGGCCTTCTTCTCGCTGGTCGGCGCGATCGGCCTGGTACGCCTGCCAGACTTTTTCATGCGCCTGCATGCGCCCACCAAGGCTTCCACGCTGGGTGTGGGTGGCGTGCTGCTGGCCAGCATGATCCTCGCGGCGGCTCAGGGACGGGCCGGCTTCGCGGAACTGCTGATCACGCTGTTTGTCTTCGTGACCGCGCCGGTGTCGGCCAACATGATGGCGCAGGCAGCACTGCACCTGCGCCTGCCGGGCAAGGCCCCGGTCCCTGACGACGTGGTGCCCGAGCGCCGTCCGTCCTGAGGCTGCGCGGTCGGCGCTGTTGCGCTGGAAGAAAAGTGACGCCCAACGCTCTGGTTATGTGACAAATCGGCCCGTAGCCCTTGTCCTACCTGCGCAGACAGCTATCAATTAGATAGCAATTTAGCGGCTCGGACACTCAAAGCCCGGTCATGCTGCCCGGCACGACCCACTGGTCAAACTGTTCTGCCGTCACATGGCCGGAGGCAATGGCCGCATCGCGCAGGCTGCTTCCCTCCTTGTGCGCCTTCTTGGCGATGAAAGCCGCCTTGTCGTAACCGATGTGCGGGTTGAGCGCCGTCACCAGCATCAGCGAGCGGTCCACCAGTTCGGCGATGCGCTCACGATTCGGCTCAATGCCGACAGCGCAGTGGTCGTTGAAACTGACCATGCCGTCGGCCAGCAGGCGCACGCTCTGCAGGAAGTTGTGCGCGATCATGGGCCGGAACACATTGAGCTCGAAATTGCCCGAGGCGCCGCCCATGTTGATGGCCACGTCGTTGCCGAACACCTGACAGCACAGCATGGTCACGGCTTCGCTCTGCGTCGGGTTGACCTTGCCCGGCATGATGGACGAGCCCGGTTCGTTTTCGGGAATCGACAGCTCGCCGATGCCGCTGCGCGGGCCGCTGGCCAGCCAGCGCACATCGTTGGCAATTTTCATCAGACTGGCGGCCAGGGTCTTGAGCGCGCCGTGCGCATGGACCAGCGCGTCGCAGGAGGCCAGGGCCTCGAACTTGTTCGGTGCCGTCACAAACGGCAGGCCGGTCAGGCGCGCCAGTTCGGCCGCCGCCTGTTCGGCATACCCCTTGGGCGCGTTCAGGCCGGTGCCGACGGCCGTGCCGCCCAGCGCCAGCTCGCACAGATGCGGCAAAGCGGCCCTCAGGTGCTGCTGCCCGTGCGCGAGTTGCGCCACGTAGCCCGAGAACTCCTGGCCCAGCGTCAACGGCGTGGCATCCTGCAGATGGGTGCGGCCTATCTTGACGATGCCGTCAAAATCACGCGCCTTCTGCGCCAGCGTGGCGTGCAGCTTGTCGATGGCCGGCAGCAGCCGGTGCGTGATGGCATCCACCGCCGCCACATGCATGGCGGTCGGAAACACATCGTTGGACGACTGGCTGCGGTTGACCTCGTCGTTCGGATGCACCAGCCGGTTTTCGCCGCGCTCACCGCCCAGCAGCACGCTGGCGCGGTTGGCCAGCACCTCGTTGACATTCATGTTGCTCTGCGTGCCCGAGCCGGTCTGCCAGACCACCAGCGGAAACTCGCCGGCGTGCTGCCCGGCGATCACCTCGTCGGCCGCCGCCATGATGGCCAGCGCCTTCTTGCCGTCGAGCAGGCCCAGGGCCAGGTTGACGCTGGCCGAAGCCCGCTTGACCTGCGCCAGCGCCCGGATGATCTCGCGCGGCTGCAACTCGCCGGAGATGTCGAAGTTCTGCAGCGAGCGCTGGGTCTGTGCACCCCAGAGCCTGTCCGCCGGAACCTCCAAAGCGCCGAAAGTATCGCGTTCGATCCGTGTCTTCATGGCTGGACTCGCTGCCTTGTCACGTTGTCAATAAACCCCGGCGGCCACTGTACCAAACTTGCGGTTGCCTGCTGGTCCGCTGCGGGAAGACGGTACGTTCTGTGACGCTCCCCGTAAAAGCTGATCTATATCAAGTCGGCTCCAACAAGTTGCGCAACGGCGCGGCGGAACCCCCCTACGATCCACCCATGTTAAAGCCGCTACATCGCGACGGGAAGGGGGGGTTCCGTTTTGGGCTGGCCCCATGGTCAAGCGCGGGGTCCATCCTGGCAGCCGCAATCGCTTTGTGGCTGGCCCTGGTAGCCGTCACGGCCCTGCTGCTCTGGAACAAGAGGCAGGGCGACATCCAGGACGCCAAGTTGCGGGGGGCCGCGATAACTGCGCTTTTGCAGGCGCACACGGCTAGCACCCTCAATGCCATCGACAACGCGCTGCTCGATCTGGCCAGAACGCTGGAGCGCGAGCGCCCCGGCCGGCACGACAGGAGATTCCGCGACGAGATGGACAGGCGCGTGTCCACCATGCCATATGTGCACGCCCTCTACGTGATCGGCCCCGATGGCGAGATCCAGCACGACAGCAACTATCCCCGCGCACCGGAAGTGTCTCTTGCCGACCAGCACTACTTTCGGCAGTACCTGCAGGCCGACCCGCCCGAGACGGCTGTGTCGGGGCCCCTCTGGAGCCGCTCCGGCTCGGGCTGGGTTGTGACCGTGACGCGAAGAATCGGAAGCGGCGCCGGCTTTCGCGGCGTCTCGGTGGCGTCGATCCAGCTCGAGTACTTCTCCAGGCTGTACGAGGAGGTGGGACTGCGCGAGGAAGGCGACATTCTCCTCTTCCATCGCAACGGGAAACTGCTGGCCCAGTACCCCGGCACGTTCGGGCGGGTGGGCGAGAGCTATGCGCACCTGCCCCTGTTCAAAGACTACCTCACGCAAGCGGGTTGGGGCGCAGCCCTGACGCCGGCGGCCGTGGCCTCCTACCCGCGTCTGGTTAACTACGCGGCGCTGGAAGGTGTGCCCCTGGTGGTCGCGCGGATGCAGAACATGACGAAGCAGCTCGCCGCCTGGCAAACCCTGGCGATTGCCAGCGGCGTCGGCCTGTCGCTGCTGCTCGCCGCCATCCTCTTCGGGTTGCGCAGGTATATGCACGCGCGGCTGGAGCGCCGGCGCCGGCAGGATCGGATTCTGCAGATGGAGAAAATGGAAGCCCTGGGGCAGCTCACCGGCAGCCTTGCCCATGACTTCAGGAACATCCTGGGAATCCTGGCGACGAACATCGCGCTCATTCGCAGGCTCGGCACCGGCGATGCACGCATCCAGGCCGCGCTCGACCGGGCCGTGCGGGCGGTGGACAACGGCGCCGCGATCACCCAGCGGTTGATGTCGTTCGGCCGCAAGCGCCATCTCCAGGTCGCGTGCTGGGACCTGAACGCAGCCGTCCCGGCGGTGCTGCCACTGCTGGAGAACGCCGCTGGCAGCCAGTGCAAGGTCGTGTTCGAGCCGGGGAAGGGATCGCACCTGTGCCGGCTGGACCGGACGCAGCTGGACACGGCGCTGATCAACCTGGTGGTCAACGCCCGCCACGCGATCGAAGGCCAGGGCCTCATCACCGTGCAAACCAGCAACATCGCCACCAGCGACCTGCACCTGCCGGCCGACGTGCTCCGCAAGCAGTCCGTGTGCGTGACGGTTCGCGACAATGGCAAAGGCATGACGCAGGAGGTCCGGCAGCACGCGCTGGAACCCTTCTTCACGACCAAGGGGGAAGAAGGGACAGGCCTGGGCTTGGCGCAGGTCTGTGCGTTCATGCAGCAGCTTGGCGGCGACATCGCCATCGAAAGCCAGGTCGGGGTGGGCACCGCAGTCCATCTCTGTTTTCCCGCCTGCGCACTGGACGCGGAGAGTGCTGAGGGCGCAGCGCCGCAGTCACAAAACGAAACCCGTGGGAAGCAGCATCCGGCTGCAGGGTGCGGCCCGCACTTGCCTGCAGGGTGACAGCTGCGATCACTGCCGACGGGGCCATGGACAATCCGCGCATGCTCGATCCCACGCTCCTGTCGCCACGGCAGACCGCGGTGGAAGTCGGCGCGACGCCAGCCTTTGCCCTGTGCGGACTGATGGAGGCGGCCCGCAAGCGCCCGGACGCGTCGCGATCGGGCTGTTGACGCTGAAATCACCTGCTTGCCGACCACGGGCACGCCCTGCGGACAGGGCGAGCCGGAACACCATTTCAGTGGTTTCGTTGCCGCCGTCCGGCGGCGTCTGGGATAATCCGGTGGCCCCCTGCATCACCCTCTCAAGACCATGACCACCATCATCCAACAAGCCGACCTCATCGAATCCGTTGCCGCCGCCCTGCAGTTCATCAGCTACTACCACCCGGCCGACTACATTGCCCACCTGGCGCGCGCCTACGAGCGTGAGCAGAGCCCGGCGGCCAAGGATGCGATTGCGCAGATCCTGACCAACAGCAAGATGAGCGCGACCGGGCATCGCCCGATCTGCCAGGACACCGGCATCGTCAACGTGTTCCTGAAAGTCGGCATGGACGTGCGCTGGGGCGGCTTCACCGGCAGCCTCGACGACGCCATCAATGAAGGTGTTCGGCGCGGCTACAACCACCCCGACAACACGCTGCGCGCATCGGTGGTGGCCGACCCGCAGTTCGACCGCAAGAACACGAAAGACAACACGCCGGCGGTGATCTTCACCGAGATCGTTCCCGGCAACACGGTGCAAGTCACCGTGGCGGCCAAGGGCGGCGGCAGCGAAAACAAAAGCAAGCTGGCCATGCTCAACCCCGGCGACTCCATCGTCGACTGGGTGCTCAAGACCGTGCCGACCATGGGCGCCGGCTGGTGCCCGCCCGGCATGCTGGGCATAGGCATTGGCGGCACCGCCGAAAAAGCCGTGCTGATGGCCAAGGAAAGCCTGATGGACGACCTCGACATGTACGAGCTGCAGGCCAAGGCGGCCTCGGGTGCCGAACTCAGCAAGGTTGAGGCGCTGCGGCTGGAACTGTTCGAGAAGGTCAACGCACTGGGCATAGGCGCGCAGGGCCTGGGCGGCCTGACCACGGTGCTCGACGTCAAGATCCAGATGTACCCGACCCACGCGGCCAGCAAGCCGGTCGCGATGATTCCCAACTGCGCCGCCACGCGCCACGCGCACTTCGTGATGGACGGCAGCGGCCCGGTGTATCTGGACCCGCCCAGCCTGGACCTGTGGCCCAACGTCAACTGGACGCCCGACTACGTGAAGAGCCAGAAGGTCAACCTCGACACGCTGACCCCCGCCGAGGTGGCCAGCTGGAAGCCCGGCCAGACCCTGCTGCTGTCCGGCAAGATGCTGACCGGCCGCGACGCCGCGCACAAGCGGATTGCCGACATGCTGGCCAGGGGCGAAAAGCTGCCGGTGGACTTCACCAACCGCGTGATTTATTACGTGGGCCCGGTGGACCCGGTCGCCGGCGAGGCGGTCGGCCCCGCCGGCCCGACCACGGCCACCCGCATGGACGGTTTCACCGAAATGATGTTGTCGCAGACCGGCCTGATCTCCATGATCGGCAAGGCCGAACGCGGCCCGGTCGCGATCGAGGCCATCAAGAAACACAAAAGCGCCTACCTGATGGCCGTCGGCGGCGCCGCCTACCTCGTCAGCAAGGCCATCAAGAGCGCCACCGTCGTCGGTTTCGCAGACCTCGGCATGGAAGCGATTTACGAGTTCGACGTGGTCGACATGCCGGTGACCGTGGCGGTGGATTCCGGCGGCACCAGCGCCCACATCACCGGCCCGGCCGAGTGGCAGAAAAAGATTGCCACGGGCGAGTTCAAGGGCATCGCGGTCGCGGCCGCCTAGTTGTGCGTGCAGGGTCTGTCGGAATTTTTGACAGCGGCATCGGCGGCCTCAGCGTCCTCAAGGCGCTGCGCGCCGAACTGCCGCATGCCAACTTCCTCTACATCGCCGATAGCGGCCACGCACCCTATGGCGAGCGGGACGAGGCCCATGTGATCGCCCGCTCGCGCGCCCTCACCACGCATCTGCTGGACCAGGGCGTGCAGGCGCTGGTGATCGCCTGCAACACGGCCACGGCGGCGGCCATCGACCTGCTGCGCGCCGAGCATCCCCAGTTGCCCATCATTGGGGTGGAGCCGGCCCTCAAGCCCGCAGCTGCGCTCAGCAAGACCCGGCGCATCGGCGTCATGGCCACACGCAGCACGTTGGGCAGCAGCCGCTTCCGGGCTTTGCTGGGCAGCCTGGCGACGCAGGCCGAGTTTGTGCTGCAGCCCTGCGACGGCTTGGCCGACGCGATCGAGCGCGGTGTGGCCAACGCGCAAAACTCTCAAACCGCTACTGAAATAATAGCTGCCTGCGCCCGCCACACAAGGGCCATGGGCCAATTTGGCTTGAAAGACGGGGAGATCGACACGCTGGTGCTGGGCTGCACGCATTACCCGTTTGCCAGTGCCGTGCTGGGTGAACTGGTCGGGCCCGATGTGCAACTGGTGGACACCGGCGAGGCGGTAGCCCGGCAAACCCGCCTGCGGCTGGCGGGCGCCGTCCCGCCAGGCGCGGCAGACAGCACGCCGGGGCGGATCAGCCTGTTCAGCACCGGGCAGGCGGCCCACCTGCAAGCCGCTGCGCAGCGCTGGCTGCAGCTTGACGGCCCCGTCGGAACGCTACACTTTTAAGAGCAGTCCGCGCAGGCTTATCAAGGGCTGGAGGCATAAAACACTCGAAAACCTGTAACTACTCAGAACACTGCATGCAGCATGCCTTTCTTGCCCCCTCGCCCTGTGGGAGAGGGTTGGGGTGAGGGCCAGCAAGCCCCAACTTGCGATAGCTCTCTGCACAGACCGCCAGCCCTCACCCCCGCCCTCTCCCAGGGGGAGAGGGAGTCAAACCAGCCCAGACGACCTGAGTAGTTACGAAAACCTGACCTTCGCCCAGCGCCGCCCGCAGTGGCAGCGCGGCCTATGCCGGTCTATTGAGCGTTTCAAAACTCTGGACAGTCGGAACGCTCAATCCCTCACCCCGACCCTCTCCCGGAGGGCGAGGGTGAGAGCAGTCCAGGTCACTGTCGTATCCTTGGAAAAAATCAATAGGACGGTCAGGGCGTGGTGGTGCCCGCTGCTGCCGCAGCCGCCACCGGCTCTTTCCAGCCCCCACCGAGCGTCTTGTACAGCGTGACCTGGTTCTGCAACTGCAGCAGCCGCGTCTGCACCACCGCTTGCCTGGCCGCAAACAGGGAGCGCTGTGCGTCCAGCAGGTCGAGCTGGCTGGTTATGCCGTTCTGGTAACGCAGGTCCGAGAGCTTGAAGCGGGTGGTTTCGGCGCTGGCCTGGGCCTGCTGCGCGCGCAGCTGCTCACCCAGCGTGGCACGGCCGGCCAGCGCGTCGGCCACTTCGCGGAACGCGGTCTGAATCGCCTTTTCGTACTGCGCCACCGCAATGTCGCGCCCGACATTGGCCGAGTCCAGCCCGGCGCGGTTGCGACCGGCGTCGAACAGCGGCAGAAACAGCTGCGGCGCCAGGGTCCAGCCGTAGGTGCCGCTTTCGAACAGCCCCGACAGGTGGTTGCTGACACTGCCAGCCGAAGCCGTCAGCGAAATGCGCGGGAAAAACGCGGCACGCGCCGCGCCGATGTTGGCATTCGCGGCCAGCAGTTGTTGCTCGGCCTGGCGAATGTCGGGGCGTTTGGTCAGCAGGTCCGAAGGCAGGCCCGCGGGCACGTCCACCATCAGCGGCGCATCGGCCAGCGCCTGGCCGGCCGGCAGCGCCGCCGCCAGCTCGCCGGTCAGCGGCTGGCCCAGCAGCAGCGTCAGCAGGTTTTCATTGAGCGCGCGCTGGCGTTGCAGCTGCGCCAGGCTGATGCGGGCCGCCTCGGTCAGCGACTCGGCCTGGCGCAGGTCCAGCTCGGACGTGGCACCATTGTCAAAACGCAGCTGGCTGAGCTTGAAGGAGTCCTCGCGCGTGGCCAGTGTCTGCTGCGTGATCGTCAGCAGCTCCTCGGCGGCCAACAGGCTCAGCCAGGTGTTGGCCACCGTCGCGATCAGGCTGATCTGGGTGGTCTTGCGGCCCTCCTCGGTCGCCAGGTACTGCGCCAGCGCGGCGTCCTTGAGGCTGGCGACGCGGCCGAAGAAATCAATCTCGTACGAGGTCATGGCCAGGCCGGCGGTGTAGACGCTGGAGATGCTGCCATTGCCGCTGGCATTGGGCTGCCGCGAGCCGGTGGCCGCCGCTCCCACGGTCGGGAACTGGTCGGCGCGCCGGATCTGGAACTGCGCCCGCGCCTGCTCGATGTTGAGCACCGCGATGCGCAGGTCACGGTTGTTGCGCAGCGCCGCCTCGATCAGCAGCCGCAGCTTGGGATCGCTGAAAAAACTCTGCCACTCGATGTCGGCCGCCGCGGTGGTCTGCACGGCGGTCGAGGCCGTGGTCGGGGCGACGGCGAGCGAACGTGCGAGACGCAGACCCGGCCAGTCGGTCGCGACCGGGGCCTCGGGGCGTTCATATTTTGGCGCCATCGAGCAGCCCGCCGCCAGCGCGACTGCGCTCAGCATCAGCACCTGCGTCAGCCGGGTCTTAGTCATGGGCTTTGCCTTCATTTCCATCTCCGTCAAAACCAGCCGCCTTGGCGTGGTCGGAATACATTTTTCGCTGCCGCTCGCTGCTTTTGAACAGGCTGCGCACCACGACAAAAAAGACCGGTACAAAAATCACGGCCAGTGCGGTCCCGGTGATCATGCCGCCGATCACACCAGTGCCGATGGCGCGCTGGCTGGCCGAGCCGGCGCCGGTGGCCAGCGCCAGCGGCAACACACCCATCATGAAGGCCAGCGAGGTCATCACGATGGGCCGGAACCGCAAGTGGGCGGCGGCCAGCGCCGATTCGATGGCGCTCTTGCCCTGCGCCTCCAGGTCTTTCGCAAACTCGATGATCAGGATCGCGTTCTTCGCCGACAGGCCGATGATGGTGATCAGGCCGACCTGGAAATACACGTCGTTCGAGTAGGCGCGCAGCAGCGTGGCCAGCAGCACGCCGAGCACGCCCAGCGGCACCACCATGATCACGGCCAGCGGAATGGTCCAGCTTTCATAAAGTGCGGCCAGGCACAGGAACACCGCGAGGATGGCAAAGCCGTAGAGAATCAGCGCCCGCGAGCCGGCGAGTTTTTCCTCGCGCGACTGGCCGGTCCACTCGAAACCAAAGCCGGCGGGCAGCTGGCCGGCCAGCTTTTCCATCTCGGCCATGGCCGCGCCCGAGCTGTAGCCCGGCGCGGCGGCACCCGAAATACGCATCGCCGGATAACCGTTGTAGCGAATCGTCTGCTGCGCACCGGTCACCCAGCGCGTGCTCGCAAAGGCCGACAGCGGCACCGGCCGGCCCTGGCTGTTGCTCGCATTGAGCCGCAACAGATCGTCCGGCTGCATGCGCGCCGGCGCATCGGCCTGCACCACCACGCGCTGCAGGCGGCCCTGGTTGGGGAAGTCGTTCACATAGCTGGAGCCCAGCGCCGTGGACAGCGTGCTGTTGATCGCGTCGAAGGACACGCCCAGCGCATTGGCCTTGTCGCGGTCAATGTCGATCTGCAATTGCGGACCGTCTTCCAGGCCGTCCGGGCGCACCTGCGCCAGCACCGGGCTCTTGCCGGCCATGCCCAGCATCTGGTTGCGTGCGTTGACCAGCGCCTCGTGCCCGGCCCCTGCCCGGTCCTGCAGGCGGAAGGTGAAGCCGCTGGCTGTTCCCAGCTCGGGAATGGGCGGCGGGCTCAGCGGAAAGATGAACGCATCGCGGATGCCGGACAAGGCGCCGAAGGCCCGGCCCGCCAGCGCCTCGGCCGACTGGCCGGGACCTGCGCGCTCGGACCAGTCCTTGAGCGTGACAAACGCCAGCGCCGCATTCTGGCCCTGGCCCGAAAAGCTGAAGCCCAGCACACCGACCATGCTTTGCACTTCGGGCTGCTTGAGGATGTAGGCCTCGACCTGCTGCATGACAGCCAGCGTCCGGTCCTGGGTCGCACCGGGCGGCAGCTGAACGTTGACCAGCATGGTGCCCTGGTCTTCGCCGGGCAGGAAAGACGTTGGCAGCCGGGTGTAGACCACCGCCACCGCGGCGATGATGGCCACGTAGATGATCAGGTAACGCGCAGCCCGCTTGAGCACACGGGCGACCATGCTTTCATACCCCTTGGCGGTGCGTGAAAAGCTGCGGTTGAACCAGCCGAAAAAGCCGCGCTTTTCGTGGTGGTGGCCCGCTTCCACAGGCTTGAGCAAGGTCGCGCACAGGGCCGGGGTGAGGGACAGCGCCATGAAGGCAGAAAAACCGATTGACGCCACCATCACCGCCGAGAACTGGCGATAGATGTTGCCGGTCGAGCCGGCAAAAAAGGCGAGAGGCACAAACACCGAAATCAGCACCACGGTCACGCCGATGATGGCGCCCGAGATCTGCCGCATCGCCTTGCGCGTGGCTTCCAGCGGGGACAGCCCCTCCTCGCTCATGATGCGCTCGACGTTCTCGACCACCACGATCGCGTCATCCACCACGATGCCGATCACCAGCACCATGCCGAACATGGTCAGCACGTTGATCGAAAAACCCAGGGCCAGCAGCGTCCCGAATGTTCCCAGCAGCGAAATCGGCACGACGATGGTCGGAATCACGGTGTAGCGCCAGTTCTGCAGGAACAGGAACATCACGAGAAACACCAGCGCCACGGCTTCAAGCAGCGTCACGGCGACCTGCGAGATCGAGATCTGCACAAACCGCGAGCTGTCGTAGGGAATGGTCCAGCTCACGCCCTGCGGGAAATACCGCTCCAGCTCGGCCATCTTCTCGCGCACGGCTTTAGCGGACGCCAGGGCGTTGCCGCTGGGCGACAGCTGCAGGCCGATACCGACCGCCGGCTTGCCATTGAGCCGCGCCGAGGTCGCATAGGCCTGGCCGCCGAGCTCGATGCGCGCCACGTCCTTGAGGCGCACGGCCGAACCGTCGGTGTTGGCGCGCAGGATGATGTTGCCGAACTGCCCGACATCGGACAGCTGGCCGTTGACCACCACGGTGGCGGCGATGCCCTGGCCCGCCACGTTGGGCAGGTCACCGATCGTGCCCGACGACACCTGCGCGTTCTGCGCGCGGATGGCGGCGGTGACCTCGGCGGATGACAGGTTGAAGCCCGAGAGCCTGGCCGGATCGATCCAGATGCGCATGGCGCGTTCGGAGCCGAACAGCTGGGCCTGGCCGATGCCGGGCAGGCGCTGCAATTCCGGCACGACGTTGCGTGACGCGTAGTCGCCCAGCGCGATCGGATCGAAGGCCGGGTTGGTCGACGAGAGCATGGTGAACATCAGGAAGTTCGAGCGCGACTTGTCGACACGCACGCCCTGCTGCGTCACGGCCTGCGGCAGGCGCGGTGTGGCGCGCGACAGGCGGTTCTGCACGTCCACCTGGGCCAGGTCGGCATTGGTGCCGGGCTGGAAACTGATGGTGATGCTGCCGGTGCCGTTGGCCTGCGCCACCGACTCCATGTAGATCAGGCCGGGCGAGCCGTTCATCTCGCGCTCGATCACCGACAGCACGCTGTCCTCCAGCGTCTGGGCCGAGGCGCCGGGGTAGGAGGCATTGATGACAATCGACGGCGGCGCCACCGGCGGGTACTGGGAGATCGGCAGCTGCGTGATGGCCACGCTGCCCATCACGATGATGAAAAGCGCGATCACCCAGGCAAAGATAGGCCGATCAATAAAAAACTTGGCCATGCAGTGCGCTCCTTATTTGGCGGCTGCGGAGGCAGCAGGCGCGGCGGACGCTGCAACTGGTGCACTTGGTGCCGCCGGCGCGGAGGCAGTTGCGGCGGCCGGCGCTGAAGCCGCACCAGCGGGCGCTGCGCCTGCGGGCTGCCAGGGCACGGGCTTGACGCTGGCGCCGGGGCGCAGTTTCTGGAAACCGTCGACCATGACCTGCTCGCCGGTTTTCAGCCCCTCGAGGATCACCCACTGGTTGCCTTTGGCGGAACCGATTTTCACCGGTCGCGGCGAGACCTTGCCTTCGGCATCGACCACCATGACCGTGTCGCCCTGTCCCGAACGCGTGACGGCCTGCTGCGGCAGGGTCATGGCGTTGGTGGCCTGCGCCTGCTCCAGGCGCACCCGCACGAACAGGCCGGGCAGCAACTGGCCGCTCGGGTTGGGCACCTCGGCGCGCAGGGTGATCTGACCGGTGGTGGCGTCGACCGTCAGGTCCGAAAACAGCAAGCGGCCGGGACGTGCATACTCCGTGCCGTCCTCGAGCACGATGCGCACGCTGGCCGCATCACCGCCGCTGGCGCGCTTGAACTGGCCGCTGTCCATGGCAGCGCGCAGCTTCATCACATCCGAGGCCGACTGCGTGAAGTTGACGTACATGGGGTGGATCTGCTGGATCACCGCGAGCTGGGTTGCGTCGCCCTGCCCGACCAGCGCACCTTCCGTCACCAGGGCGCGACCGATGCGGCCCGAGATCGGGGCGGTCACCGAGGCATAACCGAGGTTGATGCTGGCGGTCTGCACATTGGCCTTGCCCACGGCCACGTCAGCTTCGGCCTGCTTTTCCGCCGCCACTGCGTTCGCGAACTCCTGCTTGCTGATGGCGTTGGCCTCCACCAGCGGCTTGTAGCGCTGCGCCAGTGCCGTGGCCTGCGCCAGATTGGCTTCGGCACGGGCCTGACCGGCTTTGGCGCTGGCCACCGCGGCGGCGTAGGGCGCGGCATCTATGCTGAACAGCGGCTGCCCGGCTTTCACGTCACTGCCTTCACGAAACAGCCGTTTTTGCAAAATGCCGGCGGCGCGCGCCCGCACCTGCGCCACGCGGGAGGCCTCGAGCCGGCCGGGCAGCTCGGTCACCAGCCCCACATCGCCCTGGGTCACGGTCACCACCCCCACCTGCGCAGGCGGAGGAGCGGCGGGTGCCTGGCTGGCGCCCTTGCCGCAGCCGGCGAGAAGCAGGGACAACATCGCAAGGGCCACCAGCCGCTGATGATGGCTGGAGGGGAGCGCCGCAAAGGGCGGCTTGACGCGGGACATGGGCATGCTGATCCTCGAATTTTCTGGAGTAAAGCGCAAAACGTGGGTCCTCGATGGCAACCTTGATGGCAATGGTCACGCGGCCCCATCGGACGAAAGGCAAAAGAGTAAGGGTTTTTGCGAGTGTTATAGTTTACATACATTTGTGAATGTATAAATCCACCCTCTTAAAAATCTGTTTTCTGGAGAAGCATGGTCCGACGAACCAAAGAAGAAGCCCTGGCCACCCGCCACAAGCTGCTCGATGCGGCCGAGCACCTGTTCCAGGCGCAGGGCGTCTCGCGCACCAGCTTGCAGGACATCGCCCGGCGGGCAGGGGCGACCCGCGGCGCGGTCTACTGGCACTTCAAGGACAAGGCCGATCTCTTCAACGCGATGATGGAACGGGTCACCCTGCCCCTGGAACAGTCCTTCCAGAACCAGCTGGGGCAAGAGGAGCAAGGGGGACAAGAAGAGGCGCCAAGGGGGTACGCCGACCCGCTGGCACGCATTCGCAACGGCGTGGCTGCTGCGCTGCTGCGTATCGCCAGCGACCCGCAGACGCGCCGTGTCTTCGAAGTGGCCACCCACAAGGTGGAATATGTCGGCGAGCTCCAGGCGTTGCGGCTGCGTCACCTGAAGAGCCGGAGCGACTTTCTGGCGCAGGTTGAACGGGGTTTGCAAGCGGCCGCCCGGCACCATGCGCGGGAACTGCCGGTTCCGGCCGCTGCGGCGGCGCAGGGCCTGCATGCCATCATCGACGGCCTGATCCAGAGCTGGTTGCTGGAAAGCGCCGACTTCGATCTGGTGTCCCTGGGACGGGACGTGGTGGAGGTCTATCTGCGCGGGCTGGGATTTCCCGGCACAGGCAAGGACGGGGCGGCTCCGTCTTAGTGCAGATGCCGCGGCTTGCGTCCGCCGCCGCCGTGGCCGGAGCCACCTTGGGGGCCACCCATTCCGCGCGGAGGCCTGCCCAGTTGCATGGAACTGACCAGCGCATCAAAACGCTGCTCGAACAACTTGTCGACAGCGGACACCACATCGCCGAGTTCGGAGGCATCAAAATGACGCTCCATCAGGCCGATCATGTCCTGCACCAGCAGATCGCGCTGGACCTGCATGATGGCAGCCGGCGTGGGACCGACAAAATACATCGCAAAGTCGTCCCGGGCCTCTTCGCCGTCGGGCTCCTCATCCTCGTCAAAATCCGCGTCGTAGAAAGTGACCTCGAGGGGCGCACCGCTGGCGGACAGCTCGTTCAGGGCCATGCAGACCTCGTCGAGCACCTGCCGGAAATCCTCGTCACCGGGAACCGTCCAGCACAGTTGCAGCAGATGCTGGTGGACATCGAAGCGTATGCCGGGTTCTTCCTCATAGGCGCTGGCGGCACCGTCTGCCAGCGACTTGGCGCCCGCGTATTTCCAGAGCGGCTTCAGGGCTTCCTGCAGTTGCTCAAAGCCGACATCCTCACGCAACGGCACTTCGCCGTGGACGTGTATTTCGAAAGGAGGGGTGGTGTAGCGGGCCATGGAATCTATCTTAACCAGTTGCGGCCCTTGTGAAGGCCTTTCAATGGCGGTACTTGTCAGGTAGCGCGGCGTGACTCGGCAGGAGGGTGCCAGGACCGAAATTCTGTCCCATGTCGCACGGACAGGCACCACGCGAAACGCTCATTGTAGGGGGATTCACTCTGACCGTGGGAGCGTTCCCATGCTGGTTTTCAGCCTCTGGTGCTGGACGCAGCGCAGCAATGGCGCACCCTATAATCTACAGGGAGAACCCGCCCCGATGATGAAATAGGTAGACATACGGGACTTAAAATCCCGGGACGCAAGTCGTGCCGGTTCGATTCCGGCTCGGGGCACCATTTTCAACCTCCGTTTTCTGGCATTTCCGGCTCCCTGGAACAGTAATTTTCTGCCTCTTTTCAGGATGGCGTGTGAGCCCTCGATCAGCCCAACCCCAGCCAGCACGGGATGACGGATGTCCGCCTGGGGCGGCAAGCCCCTGCACCCTCCTTCCACCACTGGCGATGTCGCTCATCGCCGTCGCGGGCATCACCATTGGCTCACTGTTGTTCCACGTTGTGACCGAGATGTTCTCCATCTTCATTGCCACGACGGCCTTGGTTGTTGCACCCCTGTCACGGCATTTCACAAAAAGCCGTTTGTGGTGTTTGTCGTATCCCTGACTGGCGGGTGCGCCATGGCTGCGTTGCAAACCCATGCGACACCTGCGGGTATCGCTTTGGTTTGCGCCTTGCCCTGTCTCAAAATTCATCGCTTATATTTATTCCCTCAAGCAGGCAGCACTGCACTAGTATCCGTGGGGTGACCCCGATAAAAATACAGCCATGAGGTCTTGAATGCTAGAAAAACCGCCAGTCCTTGCCGAGCTGGGCATCAAAAGCCCGCTCGGTCGAAAGCTCAAAGCCCTGGCAGACGCCTTCTTGCTGCCACTGGTGCTGTCGGCCATCGCTGTCGCAGGCACCGCGTTCAGCTACCTTTTTTTCCACGTTTTTGCGGAACTGTTTTCCATTGTCATTGCGTCGACGGCGCTGATTGTGGTCGCCACATCGCGGCGCTTCACCAAAAACAACTATCTGGTCTTTGTCGCGTCCCTGATTGGCTGGTGCGCCGTCGTGGACCTGCTGCACATGGTCACTTACAAGGGCATGACTCTCACGCCTTTCCAAAGCTCCAATACCGCCACCCAATTCTGGGTACTTGCCCGCTCGCTGCAAGCGGCCGGATTGTTGCTTGCGCCTTACTATCTGCGGCGGGAACTTTCATTTGCGCGCCTGCATGCAGCTCTGGCACTGCTGGTTGGCCTGGGGGTGGCCAGCATCGGCTATGGCTGGTTTCCCGACTGTTATGTTGAAGGCCAGGGACTGACGGCCTTCAAGATTTACACGGAATACGCCATCATTGTGGTGCTGGCCGCCAGCGGCTGGCGGCTGTGGCGGAATCGCCAGAGCATGCCCCGCCCCCTTTTATGGGGCATGACAGCGGCCATTTTCACGATGATGCTGTCGGAGTTTGCACTCACGCTGTATGTAGACATCAACGCCCCCGCCAATCTGCTCGGCCATGTACTCAAGTTTTTTGCCTACTGGTTCATCTACCTGGCCCTGATTGAAACCACGCTGCGCAAGCCGTTTGAGATGCTGGCGAGCGCGGCCAACACCTACGACGCCGTCCCCGACCCGACCCTGGTCGTGAGCGCAGACGGCATCATCCTGGAAGCCAATCGTGCCGCAGCCATGCTGGTGGGTAGCACAGCAGAACAACTGCGTGGAAGCTCCAGCCACTTGCTGTTTCATGACGCGCAGCTGCCGCAGGAGAAATGCCCCGTCTGTAACGCCTTGTTGAAATCAAGGGAACGCTTCGTGATGGATATTCTGGTCAAGCATGGCGCGCGAACCATTGAATGCAATGTGGCGCCTCTGCTTGGGCAGCGTGAACAAGACCTGTTTGTTCAGTTGCTGCGCGACACGACTGCCCAGAAGGCCGTGGAGGCCGAGCGGGACCGCCTGCTGGAACAACTCCGCCGCCAGCAGGCCCGCGCTTGAGCCCCGCTCATTGGGAAACGGACATTTCCGAGCTGGCCTGCATCTGGACAGGACTCAGCGAAATAATGGACGGCCAGACGAAGACAAACTCATAGCTTGCCTGCACGCGAAAAACGGCGCCTGGCGAGCTGCCGGCAGGCCAGGCAGGCAGCACATCGACCACCACGCGCCCGGTATCCAGGCCAACGGCGTAAAAAAGTACTTTCTGCCGGATATCCTCGAGGCTGGCAGGCGCCGGTGAATCCTGGCCGCGGACCAGCGCAAAACGCGCGCCTTCCCGCGTGGCGTGCATGAGGGTGGCGTAACTCCAGACCATGCGGCTCATCTCGATGGAGATAAACACAAACAGCAGCAGGACGGGCAAGACCAACACCAGTTCGACGACAAGGCTTCCCCCCTGTCTCGCACGGAAGCGTTGGCACAGGCGGGCGGGGTCATGGTGTTGCATGGCCAGGCCGCCTCAATCCAGGCGAAGCTTGATCCCGGCTTCCAGGGTCAGGAATTCAGGCCAGCCGGGCGCGCGCCAGCTCAAGGCATGAGGTGTTTGCGCCGTGATGCTCAGGTAAGACCAGGGCCGGGTATCGGCGCCATTGCCGCTGCAGACGCCCGAGCCACAATCCACGGTCGACAAGCCGGGACCGGGCGACGCGGGACAGACGCAGCTCTGCGCAATCTCAACCACCACCGGGGTCGAAACGCTGCCGAGGTTGGCGCGGACCGCGGCCTCAACGGCGGCAAAATCATCGCCCTGCGAAACACCCTGCCCCGCCCATTGGGCGCCGGCGCGGACAGCCTCCGCCAGGGTGGCTTTGACCGGGACCGCCAGGGTCACGCTGTAAACGCCAACGGCCATCAGGACAAGGACGGGCGCCAGCAGCGCCAGCTCCAGCGCGACCAGGCCTGATTGGGTTCTGCGCGCTTGCATCATTCGACCAGGCGCACCATTTGCCGCGTGGCCGGAGCAGCCAGACGATTGGAGAAATTCACCCGAAGACAGCCCGAAACATGCACGGTGCTGGCGATCAGTGACAGGTGGGGCGACGCACTGTTGGCACACCCGCTGTATGCACCCAGGAATTGCAGCGCCGATTTCGGCAGATAAATGGCGCCGACCAGGCTGTTGGTCGCCGGCCCGTTGAACATGTGCCAGTAGGTATTCAATGGCACAGAACGTGTTTCAAAAAAAAGAATGCCTGCGTAGACCCCGCTGCCTGGCGCCGACAGCCCGGCCACGGTCCCCGCGTTCATCTGGATGCTTCCGTGCTGCAGCAGCTTTGGCGTGCTGGCAAAGGTGTTGAAGAGGGTCACGCCCTGGCCCTGAATGCGCGTACCGGCCCTGAAAGACAAACCACCCCCATACAGGATGTAAAGCCCGGGCAGCAAGGTGATGTCGGCACCACTGTTGGCTGTGATGCCGCCGCAATAGGTCCCGGGAGAAAGCGTGACGGCCGTCGCCACCACGAGGCTGGTCGCGATGCAAGTGCCCGGAATGGGCTCGGGAAGATCGGTCAGCGGATCGCCGAGCAAGGGAGCGCCCGTCACCGGCGCAGGCGTGACCGCCGCGCCATTGCCCAGACTGACATTGCCGCGAACCCGAACGGAGTGCGCCGCGAGCGTCGCGGATTTGGCCAGGGCCAGGGCGTTTGCAGCCAGCGAGTTGACCTGGACATTGCAGTCAGGCGCCTGAATCATCGCCGAATTCGACAGCGACATCGCACTCGTGTTGGAACCGGGGTCGATCTGGAAAATACAGGATGATCGGCGCCCGACGGACGTCGCCGTGGCCTGGACCCTCGGATTGCCCAAGCCCAGCATGTGCAGGAACAACAGATCCACGTCATGCGCAACCGTCGCTTGCGAGTGCAGGTCGACGCCCATGTAGGCGCCCGATGCGGGGGGCGAGGAAATATCGACCGTGGTAGTTGCATCGCCGGTAAACCCATTGGCCGCGGCATCACTCAATCCGGCCGCGACGACGGTGCCGGCCTGCTCCCTCAGAATCTGGAAAGTGGCGGCCAGGGCCGCCATGTCCGCCGCAGCCTGCACCTGCCGGCGCTGGAGAAACATCTGGCTGGCATCCACCGCCATGCCGAGCATCAAGAGCATGGCCGGAAGCAACAAAAGAACGATCAACGTCGCCAATCCCCGCTGGCCGCGTGACGCACATCGCCATCGACAGGGTCGCGCCAAGGTCATCCGCCCGCGCCTGTCTGAAACAGGCTTCTCAGCGACAGAATCGCCGGCCCCATCAGGATGATGAGCAACGCTGGAAGCAGGCAGAAAATCAGAGGGAACAGCAGCTTGGTCTGAAGTTTTCCGCTCATTTCCTCCGCACGCAAACGCTTGCGGATACGCAACTCGTGCGAATAGGTCTTTAATGTGGTGGCCATGCTGGTGCCCAGCTTCTCGGATTGAAGCAGGCTGCTCACCAAGGGGGCCATTTCATCCAGATTCAGAAAACGCGGCAGGTCGGCCAAGGCCTGGGTGTGCGAAGCGCCGGCCTGAATTTTCAGGCTCACGGCCTGGAAAGCATGGTGCAGCAAGGCGCTGTTGTTCTCGAACTCCTGACCCACCCGGTTCAATGCCGCGTCAAGACTCATGCCAGCTTCGACACAAACACGTATCAGGTCCAGCGCATTGGCGAAATGTATCTGGACGGCTTGTTGTGCCGAATTCGCTATCCGCAGCAACAAAAAATAAGGCACAAAAAAAGCCGCGATGCCTGCCCCCGTCATTTTCAGGACAGTCACCGCCGCGTCAGGCGCGAACCCCGGGTCCTGACGCTGCAGGAGAACAAAGCCGGTCAGCGCAGCGCCCAGCAATGCGCAAGCCAGCCGCAACAACAAAAAATGCCTGGCGTCGTCCGCGTCATAAAACCCCGCAAAAATCAGTTGGCGGCGTGCACGCGAGGACAGCAAAACCGGCCAGAGGCCCGCGCTGGTTTTCGCTTCAAGCGATGACCTCAAAAGCCCGCCCTCCGGAGCGGGTGAGTTCAAAGGTGAATACTGCTCTTTCAGATTGCGCAGCCGCTGCTCGGCGGCTTTTGACTGCCACCAGACCAACAGGACATACATCCATGCCGTGCTCGCCAGAAAACCGAATCCGAGCAAGCCCATGATCAGCCAATCGACAGTCATGGCGTCAAGCTCTCGCGTCCGGTTGAACCAGTCGCCAAAGCCAGAAAATACCGGCAGCTTGCAGCGCCACCCCAATTTTCAGAAGCGTGAGGCCTGACGGGGTGTTCCACAACAGCGAGAGCTGCCCGGGAGACAGGATCAGCATGCCGCCGGCCACAATGAAAGGCAACACGCCCAGAATCCAGGCGGACAGGCGGGCCTCGGACGACAGCGCATGAATTTTCCCCCGGAGCTCCTGCCTTTCGCGCAAGAGGGACGCTTGATCGCCCAACAACTGCACCAGGTTTCCTCCGCTCTGATGCTGAATGCGCAGGGCCGTCACAAAAAACTTGAGGTCGGCGCTGGGGCTGCGGCTGGCCAGATTTTCCAGGGCGCGGTCAATCGACTCCCCGAACTGCAGTTGTTCATGCACGCGATAAAACTCTTCCTGCAGCGGCATGGGCAGTTCGTGCGCCAAGGCCCCCCAAACAGACGACAAGGCCTGCCCCACCTGCAAGCTTCGAATCATTCCGTCAAGTGCGCCCGGCAACTGGCGCTCGATGGCCTGACAGCGCCTGGCTCGCAGCCAGAAAAGCCAGCCCAGGGGCATGCTCATGGCGACCAGCCAGGCAAGTCCAAGAAACCAGCCGCGAAGGCCGGACAGCCACAAGATGGCCTCGCCAAGCGCCGCGCCGATCAAGGTGAACTGCGTCAGTGTTCCGGACGCCAGGTGCAAACCCGCCTGATTGCGCAGTGCGTCCAGTTTCCCAGCCCATGAGTTGCGCCGGATCAGCCCCTCCAACAGGGCTTTTCTTGTCTGCCCTCGGCGCAGGAATTGGGGCTGCGACAGATCGGCCTGGGCCGCGCCCTGTTCAAGGCGACTCATGAAGCGTTGTGCACGCCGGCTTCGGGTCTCCTGCCACAACAGGTAAGCGGCGTACAGCGCGACAAACGTGCAGAAAAACAGCAATACGGGCAACGCGATTTTCAGATTCATGTCATGCGTGATCGTTGACAAAGACATCCGGCGACAACCCGGCCCCACGCATCTGGAGTCGCTCCAGAAACCCGGGAATCACGCCGGTGGCCATGAAGTAACCGTTCACGCGTCCATCGGCGGCAAGACCGGTGGGCTGGAACCTGAAGATTTCCTGCATGGTGATGGTTTCGCCCGTGAGGCCGGTGATCTCCTGGATACTCACGATTTTTCTCTTGCCATCGCTGAGGCGCGCAATCTGGATCACGGCATGAAATGCCGCAACCATCTGCTGCCGCAGCGGCAGATAGGGCACGTTGAGTCCCGCGAGTGCGACGATATTCTCGAGCCGTATCAGGGCATCGCCGGGTGAGTTCGCATGCACGGTGGTCATCGACCCTTCATGGCCGGTGTTCATGGCTTGCAGCATGTCTATCACCTCGCTGCCACGGACTTCGCCAACAATGATGCGATCAGGACGCATGCGCAATGCGTTCTGAAGAAGATCGCGCTGGCTGATTTTCCCCTTGCCTTCGATATTCGGCGGGCGCGTCTCCAGACGAACAACATGCGCTTGCTGCAGTTGCAATTCAGCCGCGTCCTCAATGGTGATGACGCGTTCCGCTTTGGAGATAAAACTGCTCAAGGCGTTCAACAAGGTTGTCTTGCCACTGCCCGTCCCGCCAGAAATCAGGATGTTGCACTTGCCCAGCACCATGGCCGTCAGCAATTGCAGCATCTTGGGGTTCAGGGTCCCGTTGTCCAGCAGCGCCTGCATGTCCAGGGGTTTGACGGAAAAGCGTCGAATCGACAGGACCGGGCCATCGAGCGCCAGCGGTGGAATGATGGCGTTGACCCGGGAACCATCGGGCAGCCTGGCGTCCACCATGGGGCTGGACTCATCAATGCGACGACCGACACGCGAGACGATTTTGTCGATGATCTTGAGCAAATGCAGGTCATCGCTGAATTTCACCGGAGTCAACTCAAGCCGTCCCTGCCTCTCGACATAGACCTCGTGGCAGTTATTCACAAGAATGTCGGACACCGTGGGGTCGGCCAACAGGGGCTCCAGCGGCCCCAGACCCGTCACTTCCTGCTGTATTTCGACGATCAGACGCTCCCTCTCCTGCTGGGGAAGAATCTGTTTTTCTTCGAGCAGAATGGCTTCAATCACTTCTTTCAGGGAGTGCTTGATCTGCTCTGGCGAGAGATGCGCCAGGGCGCCCAGATTGAGCTGGTCTAACAGTTTTTCATGGACGGAAGCCCTGAGCCCGTCCCGGTCAAGTGACGAGGCGGCGGCCGACGCTCCGGGAAGCCTGCCTGGGGCATCCGCGCTCATTCGGCTCAACACATCACGAAGTGTCATGGGGTCCTTCCTGAATATCCCGAAGGCATCAAATCAGGGCTCGAAAATGAATTCGCGAACCCGTTCGAGCAATCCGGGTTCAGCCACAGGCACTGCCAGCAGCGACGCCGCCAGCGCGATCAATGCCCGGCTGGCAGGGCTCCGTGGGGCCAGCAAAAGAATCGGCTCGCCCGTGGTACCGGCCAGAAGCGCCTTGTCAGCGTCATCGGGAATGCGGAAATAGTTCCTGCCTTTGAGTTCATGCTCCACGCGTCGCTCCAGATCGCCGAAAAGACCTGCACGGTTGAGCACAACGTGGATTTTCTGACTCGGGTAACCGAGCTGGTTCAAAAAATGGGATTGCTTGTGCAGGTTGCGCAGGTCGGGAATCTGGGCCTGCATGATCTGCAGGATGTCGTTGGCGTGATCAAGCGCCTTCATGAACAAGGCATCTATTTTTTTATCGAGATCGAGAACCACCACATCAAACAGACGCTCGCACTGCCTGAGCAAGCGCTCCAGCTGGTCGGGCTTCAAGCGGGCGGCTTGCTCCACATCAGCGGGAGACTGGAGCAGGAACAAATTCTTGCCCAGCGGGAAACAGGCGGCCATCAGGTAGGCATCATCGTCCGCCTCCTGCCCGGCCACCGTCACCACATTAAGGGGATTAAGCATTTCAGTCATCGCAAAAGACGCATCGCCGTATTGCAGATCCAGGTCGACCAGCAGCGTCTTCCTGTTGAACTCGGTGGCCAGTGCATACGCCAGATTGGTGGCCACAAAGGTGGCGCCGCTACCACCTTTGCAGGGCAATACGGCGATCAGGCGTGCATGACGGTCCTTGCCTTCGTAGCCATAGTGCTTTTGATCGCATTTTTGCAGAGCATGGAGAAAATCTTCCGGGCGGACCGGCCAGCGCACCACCTCTGCCACCCCGGCATCCATCGCCTTGATCAGCAACTGGGTGTCGCCATCGCGCCACAAAAGCAGGATCAGTTGGTCCGGATTCTTTTTTACCAGGGCTTGCAGCTCTGTCACATCGGTGGTCTGCGTAATCAGGTCGTCCAGAATCAGTACATCCACTGCAGGCATGTCACGGGCCGTGGCCGCCCAATGCGCAGCCTCGACAACGCTTGCGGCAAAACTCGTGACACGACTGTGCTGGCGAACCAGCGGCTCAAGCGACGCGGCTGAGGACGGATTCGCGGACAAAAGATGGACCCGCATAGGCCTGGTCTCTCCTGCCTAGGGCGTTGTCGAAGATGGGGCGGGGACAGCAGGTGAAGGCGTCTTCTCCAGCTTTCCTTCCATCATCAACTCAAAACGCCCAGGCGGCTGGTAGCTGTCGGTCGGCAAGGCAATGACACGGGTTTCGGGATTGACAAGATGCACCGTCACCACAAAAACCAGTTCACTGCGGTCATTTTGAAAATCACTGCTGCGGAACAAGGCGCCCAGGATGGGAATCTCTCCAAGCAGAGGGAATTCGGAAACGGAAGCGTTCACATTGTTTTTGATCAGGCCACCGATCGCAAAACTCTGACCATCCTGCAGTTGCACCGTCGTGGAAGTCCGCCGCGTTGTGATGGTTGGCAACACACTGCTGACTTGCCCATCCGCCTTGATGGTGGTTCCGGTCACGGACAACTCCGACACCTCCGGTGTGACCTTGAGCTGGATCTGCCCCCCTGGCATCACCGTCGGCAGAAATTTCAGGCCCACACCGTACTCCCGCTCCTGCAGCAAAATGGCATTGGTGCCCGTCGTGGATGACTGCGGCACGGGAATGAATATTTTCCCCCCTGCCAGGAACGACCCTTCCTGTCCGCTCAGCGCAAGAATCGAAGGCTCGGCCAGAATCTTGATCAAACCCCTCTTTCGCTCGGCATCCAGGGACAGGCTTGTCCCGCCACTGACGGCCTTGACGACCCCGGAAGCCCCGGTCAGGAAGTCAGCCAGCAAGGAGATGGGACGCGGCCCGCCCGTTCTTGCGTTGACGTTTGCCCCCAGGCGATCGGAGATCACTTTGGAGACTTCGGCAATCTTGACCTCCAGAAGAACCTGGGGCACCGAAGCGCTGGTCAGCAAATTGATGATTTTCTTGCTGCCCGTCGATTGCTCCACCATATCGATGGCTTGCTTGATTCTGGCCGCGTCGGTCAACTGGCCCGACAACACAATGGCGTCGCCCGAAGAAGCCACGCGCAAATTCTGCTCTGACGGCATCCACAGCCTGAAATTGGCCTGCAATGCAGAGGTGTCCAGTTCCACCTGAAGATCGATCACTTGCGGTGCGCCGCTGGCCGGCCAGACCGACAAATTCGTGGTCCCGGCCTTCTTGCCCAACAGATAGATCTCGCGCCCTTCGAGTGGAATCACGTCCGCCACCTCGGGGTTGCCAACGGACACCCGTCGGTAACTTGCGGGCAAGGTATAGATGGTCGACTTGCCTGCGACCAGACGCAACTGGCGCGCCTGCACAGGGTCGGCAGGAGTTTGTCCATACCCGACCAGGACAAAGCCCAGCGTCAGGGCACCGGCTATCCATTGGCGTGCACGTTGAATTCTCATGGCGCTGCCTGTTTTTGAAGTCCGCGAATAACCTCTATCGCCGGCTGGGTGGGTGGGGGCGTCCATGGCGCGGAGCGTTCGCCCGTGCTGTTTGTCGCAGCAACGGGAGACGACGGGATCAGGCTGTCTTTACCCGCCCCCTGAGGATGGGAGCTCAGCAGATCACCCTGGTTGCGCAATGCCAGGGTCAGGCTGCCAATGCTGCGCGCCAAATCAAGACGCTCGGCGTCCTGAGGCGACACCTGCAGCGTCACCGCAGTGACGGCACGCCGTGCCGTGTTCTTCTGGCCTGACGCACTCGCCGGCGCTTGAGGAACAGACAACACCTGAACGTGCTGCAGAACCATTCTGGAAATCGGCTGGTTATTGTCGTCGCGCGTGGAAAGCAGGATATCCACATAGGCGCCAACCAGGGAATCAGCATCCAGCCCCGCCACGTCATTGACCTTGACAGACACCGCCCGGCTGCCCGGAGAAATGAGGTCAAACAGCCCCCCTTTGCTACCCAGGGGCCAGAGCTTTCCAGGCAGCAGGAGCTCCCCTGCCACGATGTCCGATCTGACCATCCGTTGCGTGACGTCTTCAATGGATCGATAGGCGTCCGGTGGCGCCGTGCTGGCCGGCCAGTCCGCCCGCTGAACCTGCCGCGCTTCAATCACGGCGCCCTGGTCCAGATTCTCCCTGGCCACCACCACGGAAACCATCGACAGGCTCGAGCGGGTTTCAATCACTTTCATCATCAACAGCGTCGCCACAAGACCGACAAGGGCGGAAACCAGCAAGACTATTTTTTTATTGAGCTGCATCCGACAAAAAGACTGTGAAGACCGTGAGAAAAAATCAGATCATGTGCAGGTGCCGGCAACGATCTTGTTGCACAGATCTTTGAATCCCGCAGCCAAGCCGGTTTCAAGAGGGGTCACCAGTGTCACCGTGATGATGCCAGCAATGATCACGGCCAAAAGAATGTACTCAATGGTGGTAATGCCGCGCTGCACTTTAAAAAAAACAGTCTTGGCCTTTTGGAGTTGGTTCATCAACATCTCTCCTGATTGTTAAAAAAAGTATCTTCCATATCATGGTACAAAAGAATTAACAATTTCAACTGATCCATGTCATTTCAATTGATCTATGTCATTTATCGTTACGGGAACAAAAAAAAGCCTCGTCAGTTGCTTTGACGAGGCCTTCATGATTGAAATCGAATCAATTTTCTGGAGGCGCGGGCCGGAGTCGAACCGACCTACTCGGATTTGCAATCCGGTACATAACCGCTTTGTTACCGCGCCGTAATCTGTCTGCTTCCAGCAGAACCAACAGGATGATTCTACTGAATCGCTTGTGAACTATCACCAATGAAAAAGGACAGCATTTTTAAGTGCTGCCCTTTTCGAATTGGAGCGGGAGAAGAGTCTCGAACTCTCGACCTCAACCTTGGCAAGGTTGCGCTCTACCAACTGAGCTACTCCCGCGTTATCAGCCTCGAATTATAGCGTGATTTTTTGCGCTTTGCGAAGAAACTTGAAAAATTTGCACAGACTCAATGCTTGATGCTGCCCGCCACTTCAACCACCGGCGCGGCAGGAGCCGTTGCCGCAACAGCGGGCTCGTCGTCAGGCAGGGGAACCGGCTGGCGCACCAGTGCAATCTGCAGCACCTGGTCAATCCATTTGACAGGCACGATCTCCAGGCCGTTCTTCACGTTCTCCGGAATCTCCTGCAGGTCCTTCGCGTTCTCTTCGGGGATCAACACGGTCTTGATGCCGCCGCGCAATGCCGCGAGCAGTTTTTCCTTCAGACCGCCAATCGCGGTCACCTCGCCGCGCAGCGTGATCTCGCCGGTCATCGCCACATCGCCGCGCACGGGAATGCCGGTGATGGCCGATACAAAGGCCGTGGTCATCGCCGCACCGGCGCTCGGACCATCCTTGGGGGTGGCACCGTCGGGGACGTGAATGTGGATGTCACGCTTTTCGAACATTTCGTCTTTGATGCCCAGCACCCGTGCACGGCTGCGCACCACCGTGCGCGCGGCTTCCACGGACTCCTTCATCACGTCGCCGAGCGAGCCCGTGCGCGTGATCACGCCCTTGCCGGGCATCATCGCCGCCTCGATCGTCAACAGATCGCCACCGACTTCCGTCCAGGCCAGTCCGACCACCTGGCCGACCTGGTTGATTTCCCCGGCGCGGCCGTAGTCGAACTTGCGCACGCCCAGAAAATCGTTCAGATTGTCGGCGGTCACCACCACCTTGGGCTCCATCTTCTTGAGCTGGATGCCCTTGACCACCTTGCGGCAGATCTTGGACAGTTCGCGCTCGAGTGAACGCACACCGGCCTCACGCGTGTAATAACGCACGATGTCGCGTACCGCCTGCTCCTGGATCTCCAGCTCGTCTTCCTTGACGCCGTTGTTCTTGAGCTGCTTGGGCAGCAGGTAACGCATGGCGATGCTGGTCTTTTCGTCTTCGGTGTAACCCGACAGGCGGATCACTTCCATGCGGTCCAGCAGGGCCGGCGGGATGTTCATCGAGTTCGAGGTGGCCACGAACATCACGTCGCTGAGGTCGAAGTCGACCTCGACGTAGTGATCGCCAAAGGTGTGGTTCTGCTCGGGGTCCAGCACCTCCAGCAGCGCGCTGGACGGGTCGCCGCGAAAATCGGTTCCGAGCTTGTCGATCTCGTCGAGCAGGAACAGCGGGTTGCGCGTGCCGGCCTTGGTCAGGCTTTGCAGGACCTTGCCAGGCAGCGCACCAATGTAGGTACGCCGGTGGCCGCGGATCTCGGCCTCGTCACGCATGCCGCCCAGCGCCATGCGCACGTACTTGCGCCCCGTGGCCTTGGCAATCGACTGGCCCAGCGAGGTCTTGCCAACGCCCGGAGGGCCGACCAGACAGAGAATCGGCGCCTTGAGTTTGTCAACGCGCTGCTGCACCGCGAGGTATTCAACAATGCGGTCCTTGACCTTTTCCAGGCCGTAGTGGTCTTCGTCCAGCACGGCCTCGGCGTTGGCCAGGTCATGTTTGATCTTGGTCTTCTTGCTCCACGGCAGACCGGTCAGCACATCGATGTAGGAGCGCACCACGGTCGCCTCGGCCGACATCGGCGACATCAGCTTGAGTTTTTTCAGCTCGCTCTCGGCCTTCTTGCGCGCTTCCTGCGGCATTTTGGCGGTCTTGATCTTTTTCTCGATCTCTTCGATGTCCGCGCCCTCTTCGCCTTCGCCAAGCTCCTTCTGGATCGCCTTGACCTGCTCGTTCAGGTAGAAGTCGCGCTGGTTTTTCTCCATCTGGCGCTTGACACGGCCGCGGATTTTCTTGTCCACATTGAGGATGTCGACTTCGCGTTCGAGCTGCTCGTAGAGGTTTTCAAGACGGGCCTTGACGTTGTCCAGATCGAGGATGACCTGCTTGGCGTCCAGCTTGAGCGGCAGGTGCGCGGCAATGGTGTCGGCCAGCCGGCCGGCGTCATCGATGCTGGAGATCGAAGTGAGGATCTCCGGCGGAATTTTCTTGTTCAGTTTGACGTAGTGGTCGAACTGCTGCATCACGGCGCGGCGCAGCGCTTCGGTCTCGCTGGTCTTGTCGCCGGGCGTGAGCACGGCCGCCTCTACCGGCGTCACATTGGCGCTGAAGTGGGCCTCACCCTCTTCGATCTTGTTGACCACGGCGCGTTGCTGGCCTTCGACCAGCACCTTGACCGTGCCGTCCGGCAGCTTGAGCATCTGCAAAATCGTGGCCACGCAGCCGACCCCGAACATGTCTTCGACAGACGGTTCGTCCTTGGCTGCGGCTTTCTGGGCCACGAGCATGATGCGGCGCTCGGCCTCCATCGCCGACTCCAGGGCCTTGATGCTCTTGGGACGGCCCACGAACAGCGGAATCACCATGTGGGGGAACACCACCACGTCACGCAGCGGCAACAGCGGCAGGTCGATGGGGCTGGAAGGCAATGTGGTTTGTGCGGACATATCAACCCTTAAAGGTAGGCCTTAAACGAAAACCGTGGCGCCAGGGCGTCCGGGGATTTTCAGTATCGGTGAAAACAGTTATCTCGAAAGTGGGGAACAGCGGCCACTTTTCAAGCCTGCCGCCCATTTATGGCAC
The DNA here is from genome assembly GCF_029945925.1 of Polaromonas sp. Taxonomy (GTDB): domain Bacteria; phylum Pseudomonadota; class Gammaproteobacteria; order Burkholderiales; family Burkholderiaceae_C; genus Polaromonas. Next base: position 61,127 of record NZ_JAQSDN010000042.1, read on the forward strand.
TTCAGGCGCCACATTACCGGGGCCCTTCTTCGGCTGGCGCGTCTCAGGCCTGCTTGGCGGCTTCACGGTATACAAGCAGCGGCGGCTTGTTTTCCTCGATCGTCGACTCGTCAACCACCACTTTTTCCACATTACTGGTATTGGGCAGGTCAAACATGGTGTCAATCAGGGACTGCTCCAGGATCGAGCGCAGGCCGCGCGCGCCGGTTTTGCGGGCCAGCGCCTTGCGGGCAATGGCCTTGAGCGCCGAGGGGCGAATCTCCAGATCGACCCCTTCCATGGACAGCAGCTTGCTGAACTGCTTGACGACGGCGTTTTTGGGCTCCGTCAGGATCTGCACCAGCGCGTCCTCGGTCAGTTCGGCCAGGGTGGCGACCACCGGCATGCGCCCCACGAGTTCGGGGATCAGGCCAAACTTGATCAGGTCTTCCGGCTCCACGTCCTTGAAGGCCTCGGTCAGGCTGCGGGCTTTTTTGCTCTTCACCGAAGCGCCGAACCCGATGCCGGACGACTCGGTGCGGTTTTCAATGACTTTTTCCAGCCCCGAGAAAGCCCCGCCACAGATAAACAGAATGTTGGTGGTGTCAACCTGCAGGAAGTCCTGGTTCGGGTGTTTGCGGCCGCCCTGCGGCGGCACCGAGGCCATGGTGCCCTCGATCAGCTTGAGCAGCGCCTGCTGCACGCCCTCGCCCGACACGTCGCGCGTGATCGAGGGGTTGTCGGACTTGCGCGAGATCTTGTCGATTTCGTCGATGTAGACAATACCCTGCTGCGCGCGCTCGACTTCATAGTTGCAGCTCTGCAGCAGCTTCTGGATGATGTTTTCGACGTCTTCGCCGACGTAGCCGGCTTCGGTCAGCGTCGTGGCGTCGGCCATCACGAAAGGAACGTTGAGCGTACGCGCCAGGGTCTGGGCCAGCAGGGTCTTGCCGGAGCCGGTGGGGCCGATCAGCAGGATATTGCTTTTGGTCAGCTCCACATCGTCTTTTTTGGCTTTTTCCTTGTGGCGCAGGCGTTTGTAATGGTTGTATACGGCGACGGCCAGCGTGCGCTTGGCCGGTTCCTGGCCGATGACGTAGCCGTCCAGTGTGGTCTTGATTTCCAGCGGCGTCGGCAGGTCGCCACGCGTTTCGCGCACATCATCCCCGGCGGGCAGCTCGTCGCGGATGATTTCGTTGCACAGGTCGATACATTCATCACAGATGAAAACCGATGGCCCTGCAATCAGCTTCTTGACTTCGTGCTGGCTTTTGCCGCAGAAGGAGCAGTACAGGGTTTTTTCGCTGGAAGAGCCTTTTTTATCGGCCATGAATGTAATGCCTTTGGGTGCCCGTAGGACGTGTTAGCTAATGATAACCAAATAAACCTGGCCCCCACGTTTCGCGGCCCCCGAGGAGGCTTTTTGTCCTGGGGCGGTCCGGGGACAAAAAAACGGCGTTTCCTGTCACAGGAAACGCCGTTGCTGCAGTGCAACTGACGGGAAAGCCCGTGCCTTCAGGGGCGCTTGGCAATCACCTGATCCACCACACCATAGGATTTCGCTTCATCGGCAAACATGAAGTAGTCGCGCTCGGTATCGCGCTCGATTTTCTCAATGGTCTGCCCGGTGTTTTCGGCCAGGATGCGGTTGAGCTGGTCACGCGTCTTGAGGATGTCGCGGGCGTGGATCTCGATGTCGGAGGCCTGACCCTGCGCGCCGCCCGAAGGCTGGTGAATCATCACGCGCGAGTTGGGCAGCGAGAAGCGCTTGCCCTTGGCGCCGGCCGCCAGCAAGAAGGCGCCCATGCTGGCCGCCATGCCCACACACAGGGTGGACACATCGGCCTTGATGAACTGCATGGTGTCGTAAATCGCCATGCCGGCGGTCACGGAACCGCCCGGGGAGTTGATGTAGAACGAAATGTCCTTGTCCGGGTTTTCACTTTCGAGGAACAGCAACTGCGCCACCACCAGATTGGCTGTCTGGTCGTTGACCGGGCCCACCAGGAAAATAACACGCTCCTTCAGCAGACGCGAATAGATGTCATAGGACCGCTCGCCGCGGCCGGACTGCTCAATCACCATCGGCACCATGCCGAGGCCCTGGATGTCCTGTGCACTGCTGTAAATGTTCATGTTTTCTCCAAATGTTGGGACTACTTTACCCAAAATAAATGGGGCTTGAAGCCTTCGCCGCAAGCCCCTGCACCAGAAATCAGCTTGGCGCCGGGCCGGCAGCCCGCCGTACGCTTCAGTTCTGCGCCATCAATTCATCAAAAGGCACTGATTTTTCGACGATTTTGGCCTTGCCCAGCACAAAATTCGTGACATTGTTTTCAATCACGACGGACTCGACCTCGGCCATGCGTTTTTCGTCGCTGAAGTACCAGCGCACCACGTCTTCCGGTTTTTCGTAGCTCGAAGCCAGTTCTTCGACGTGGGCCTTGACCTGTTCGGTCTTGGGAAACAGGTCGTTGGTACGGGTCAGTTCGGCCACCACCAGACCCAGGCGCACGCGCTTTTCAGCTTGCGGGCGGAAGATGTCGTCGGGAATCGGCGCCTTGTCGGCGTCCTTGATGCCGCGCTGCTTGAGGTCGGCGCGTGCGCCTTCGACCATGCGGTCCAGCTCCGACTGCACGATGGCTTGCGGCACATCGAGTTCGGCGTTCGCCAGCAGCGCGTCCATGACGGCGTTTTTGTTGCGGGCCAGCAGGCGGAACTTGACTTCGCGCTCGAGGTTCTTGCGGATGTCGGCGCGCAGGCCTTCGACGGTGGCGTCAGCGATGCCCAGGGATTTGGCCAGGGCTTCGTTGACTTCAGGCAGGTGGGCGGCTTCGATCTTCTTGACGGTGACCATGAAGTCGGCCTGTTTGCCGGCGACATCCTTGCCATGGTAATCGACGGGGAAATTGAGCGGGAAGGTCTTGCTTTCGCCGCTTTTCATGCCCCGCACCGCGTCTTCGAACTCCTTGAGCATCTGGCCTTCGCCGACCAGGAACTGGAACGCTTCCGCCTTGCCGCCGGCAAACGGCTCGCCGTCGATCTTGCCTTCGAAGTCGATGGTGACGCGGTCGCCGTCCTGCGCAGGCGCGTCGATGGCGCGCTGGGCAAAGGTGCGGCGCTGCTTGCGCAGGATGTCCACCGTCTTGTCGATGGCTTCGTCGGTCACTTCCGCGGTGATTTTCTCCACTTCGGCGCTGGCCAGGTCGCCGATCTTGACTTCCGGGTAGACCTCGAAAATGGCGTCAAACGCCAGCTCGCCCTCGGGCGCGCCTTCCTTTTCGCTGATGCGCGGCTGCCCGGCCACGCGTAGCTTGGCTTCGTTGGCGGCAACGGAGAAAGCCTCGCCGACCTTGTCGTTCATGACTTCGTAATGCACCGAGTAGCCATAACGCTGGGCGACCACGTTCATGGGCACCTTGCCGGGACGGAAACCGTCCATCTTGACCGTGCGGGCCAGGCGTTTCAGGCGCGAGTCCACTTCGGACTGGATGGTGCCTACGGGCAGCGTCAAAGTGATCTTGCGCTCCAGCTTTTCAAGGGTTTCAACAGTCACGGCCATGATCTACTCCTAAATATCCGAAAAATGTGTAAAAGACAAAGGGCGCACCGGTCAACCCGTGCGGCCATCGTCCTGAAAGTCTCAATCGTGGTGCGCGGGGGGGGACTCGAACCCCCACATCCTTGCGGACGTCAGGACCTAAACCTGGTGCGTCTACCAATTTCGCCACCCGCGCGCCTGAAATAAAAACGGGAATCCTCAGCTTTTCGGCTTCCGGACCCCCGCCTGAAATCGGTCAACTTTCTATTTTAGCCTGTATCGGCTGCCGCTTCAGCGCCCAACCACCCCGCAGGTGGGGTCAGGCCGGGACCGGTGACTCCCGTTTCACACGGAACCACGCTGCGTACATCGCCGGCAAGGCCAGCAGCGTCAGCACCGTGGCGACAATCAGGCCGCCCATGATGGCGACCGCCATCGGCCCCCAGAACACGCTGCGCGACAGCGGGATCATGGCTAGCACGGCGGCGGCGGCCGTCAGCACGATGGGTCGCAGGCGCCGCACCGCCGACTCCACGATCGCGTCCCAGGCGGGAACGCCGGCCGCCCGGTCCTGCTCGATCTGGTCGATCAGGATCACCGAGTTGCGCTGGATCATGCCCATCAGTGCGATCACGCCCAGCAGGGCCACAAAACCGAAGGGCCGGCCCAGCAGGAGCAGGGCCCCGGCCACGCCGGCAATGCCCAGCGGTCCGGTCAGGAAGACCAGCATGGCGCGGCTGAAGCTGTGCAGTTGCAGCATCAGCAAGGTGAAGGTCAGAAACAGCATGACGGGAATACCTGCGGCAATCGAACTGGAGCCCTTGCTGCTTTCCTCGACGGCGCCGGCGACCTCGATGCGGTAGCCGCCCATCCCGGTTTGCTGCCACTTCGCTTCCAGCGCCTTCAGGCCGGGCAGGAGCTGGTTGGTCACCGTGGCGCCCTGCAGCCCTTCGACGATGTCGCTTTGCACCGTGATGGCGTAGTCGCGGTTTTCACGCCACATCACGCCCGGCTCCCAGGTGAACACCGGCTTGGCGATCTGCGTCAGCGGGATCGACTTGCCCGACGCCGTCGGCAGGTAGGCGTTGGCAATGTCGGTGATGGCGTTGCGCTCGTCCTGCGGCTGGCGCAGCACGATGTCGATCAGCTTGTCGCCTTCGCGGAACTGGCCCACGTTGGTGCCGGCCAGGATGGTTTTGGACGCCTGGGCAATCGACTGGCTGGTCACGCCCAGCGCGCGCGCCTTGGACTGGTCCACTTCCAGGCGCAGCACCTTGACCGACTCGTTCCAGTTGTCGTTGACGCCGCGCGTGTTGGGGCTCTCGCGCAGCGCGGCCTTGACCTCGTCGGCGCGTTCGCGCAGTACCAGCGGGTCGATGCCGACCACACGGAACTGCACCGGATAGGGCACGGGCGGGCCGTTGGGCAGCAGCTTGATGCGGCCGCGCACCTCGGGGAATTCCTGGGCCAGCAGCGCCGGCAGCTTGATGCGCAACGACTCGCGCACCTTCAGGTCCTGCGGCAGCACGATGAATTGCGACACGTTGGTCTGCGGGAAAACCTGGTCCAGCGGCAGGTAAAAACGCGGCACGCCCGAGCCGACCCAGGTGCTGACCGAGCTGACGCCGGCTTCCTGGAGCAGGCGCGCCTCGACACGTTTGGCCGTCAGTTCGTTGGCGGCGAACGAGGTGCCCTCCGGGAACCAGATGTCGACCATGATCTCTGGTCGGCTGGAATCCGGAAAGAACTGCTGCTGCACCTTGCCCATGCCGACAATGCCCAGCGCAAAAAACAGCACCGTCGCGCCTATCGTGATCCAGCGGTACTGCACACACCAGTTCACCGCCCGGCGAAACGTGTTGTAGAAGGGGCTGTCGAACATCTCGTGCGGGCTGTCCTGTCCGGCTGCCACCTCCTGCACATGCGGCGGCACCTTGAGCAGCAAGGTCCCCAAGTAGGGCACGAAATACACCGACACGATCCAGCTCAGCACCAGAGCGATGACGGTGACCGCAAAAATCGCATAGGTGTACTCGCCCACGGCCGATTTGGCCATGCCGATCGGCAAGAAGCCGACCGCCGTGATCAGCGTGCCGGTCAGCATTGGCATGGCGGTGATTTCATAGGCAAAGGTCGCGGCGCGCACCTTGTCGTAGCCCTCTTCCATCTTGCGCACCATCATCTCGACCGCAATGATCGCGTCGTCCACCAGCAGGCCCAGCGCAATGATCAGCGAACCCAGCGAGATCTTGTGCAGCCCGATGCCGAAGTAGTTCATGGCCAGAAAGGTCACGGCCAGCACCAGCGGAATCGTGATGCCCACCACCAGGCCGGGCCGCATGTCGATGTAATAACGTTTCCACAAGGGGTGCTGCCCGGGGCGGCGGTGAAAACCCAGCGCGATGAAACTCACGGCCAGCACGATCACCACCGCCTCGATCAACACCTTCACGAACTCATTGACCGAGGTCGCCACCGCGGTCGGCTGGTCCTGGATCTGCACCAGCTCGATGCCGGCCGGCAGGCCGCTTGCAATGCCGGCGGTGGTCGCCTTCAGCGCCTTGCCCAGCGCAATGATGTCGCCGCCCTTGGCCATGGAGACACCAAGCGCAATGACTTCCCGGCCCTGGTGCCGCACCTTGACGGCCGGCGGATCGACGTAGCCGCGCTTGACTTCGGCAATGTCACCCAGCCGCAGCTGGCTGCCCGAGGCGCCACGTATCGGCATGGCGCGCAGCTGCTCGACCGCCTCGAACTGCCCGGCCACCCGCACCTGCACCACGTCCAGCGGTGTCTGCACCGCGCCGGCCGACTCCACCGCGTTTTGCTGGCCGAGCTGGTTCAGCACCTGGTTGAAGTCCAGCCCCAACTGGGCCAGGCGCTTTTGCGAGATCTCGATGAAGAGCTTTTCGTCCTGCACGCCAAACTGCTCGACCTTGGCCACATCGGGCACACGCAGCAGTTTCTGGCGCACCTCGTCGGCAAAGGTCTTGAGCTCGGCATAACTGAAGCCGTCGGCCTGCAGCGCGTAAATCACGCCGTAGACATCACCGAAGTCATCATTGAAAAACGGGCCCTGCACCCCGCCGGGCAGCGTGTAGCGCATGTCGCCTATCTTCTTGCGCACCGCATACCAGACGCCGGCCACATCGGCGGCTTTCGACGAATCCTTGATCTGAAAAATGATCTGCGACTCTCCGGGTTTGGAGTAGCTGCGGATCTTGTCGGCAAACGGCACTTCCTGCAGCGTGCGCTCGATCTTGTCGGTCACCTGCTCGGCCACCTGCTGCGCCGTGGCGCCCGGCCAGTAGGTGCGCACCACCATGGCACGGAAGGTGAACGGCGGGTCTTCGTCCTGGCCGAGCTGGAAGTAGGCGGCAAAGCCGAGCAGCATCAGCACCACCATCAGGTAACGCGTCAGCGCCGGATGGTCCAGCGCCCATTTGGACAGGTTGAAGCCGTCCTTCGGTTGTACTTGCGTCATGCCGGCCTCACTTCGCGGCAGGCGCAGCGACCGGGGGCAGCGTGGCCGCCGCGGCAGACGCTACCGGATTGATAGCTGTCTGCGCAGGTGGGGCAAGGGCTGCAGCCACTTTTGGCTGATAAATCGTGACCTTCTGTCCGGGCGAGAGCACATGCACCCCGGCGCTGACCACCAACATGCCGGGCTGCAGGCCAGAAGCCACCACCGCATCGTTGCCGTCGGCCGTGGCAACCTGGATGAGTTGCGACTTCACCGTCATGCTCGCCTTGTCCAGCACCCAGACCGCCGTTGACCGGCCTTCCTGGCGCAGGGCCGTGGTCGGCAGCTTGATGACCTGCACGCCCGCGGCACCCAGGCCCTGCGGCAACACGTAGACCGTGGCGCCCAGCACCGGCGGCTCCCGGGTGGCCAGCGCCACTTTCACCGGGTAGGTCCGCGTCAGCGGGTCGGCGCTGGCGCCCACTTCGCGCACCTTGCCTTCCAGCCCGGCGTCCTGCGCCCAGACCCGCACCTTGACCGGCATGCCGACCTTGATGGCCGCCACCTTGTCTTCGGGCACGGAAAACACCACATCGCGCGGGCCGTCGGCGGCGATGCGCAGCACCGGGGTGCCGGCAGAGACGACCTGCCCGACCTCGGCTTCCACGGCCGTCACCACGCCCGACACGTCAGCCAGCAGCACGGCGTAGCCGGCCTGGTTGCCCTGCACCGCCAGTTGCGACTGCGCCTGCTCGAGTTGGGCCTGCGCCGCCTTGAGCGTGGTCTCGCGGCGCTCGAGTTCGGCGCCGCTGATGAAGTTCTGGTCCCGGAGCTCCTTGTAGCGTTTGTAGTCGGCCGAGGCCAGGTCGCGCTGCGTGGCCGCCGCCGCGACCTGAGCGCGCGCCGCATCGGCGGCCAGCCTGTAGTCCTGCGGGTCCAGCTGGGCCAGCACCTGCCCGGCCTGGACGCGCTGGCCCAGTTCGGCCTGGCGACGGATGATTTTTCCGCCGACCCGGAACCCCAGCCGCGACTCGACCTGGGCCTTGACCTCGCCGGCAAACTCGTAAGCGGTCTCTAAGGAATCCGTCCCCACGGTCATGACCTTGACGGCACGCACCGGCTCCTCGGGCGGGGCTGGCTTGGAACAGGCGGCCAGCAACAAGGCGCTGCTGAGGACGGCAAAAGCGGTTTTATTCATGATGGCGTTGAGGAAAGACGGTGGCAAAAAGACCTGCAAAGCAGGAAGCAGGCATGCCTGAAAACCCAGTTAATGACTGACTGGTTAGTAATCTAGGGTAATTCCCAAGGCTTGTCAAGCGACAATCCAGCGCATGACTTCCGGCCCCCATCCCGACCTTCCGCAGCCGCTGCAGCCTCCTTCCAGCCACTACGAAAACTTCCCCGTAGCCTCGCTGCTGTGCCCGCCGCGCCTGCGGCCTGCGGTGGCGGCGATCTACTGGTTCGCCCGCACGGCCGACGACATCGCCGACGAAGGCGACGCCCTGCCCGCCCAGCGACTGGCCGACCTGGCGGCCTGCCGCGCCGACCTGTTCGCCGCGGCCGAGGGCCGGCCGGTCTCGGCGCGATGGCCGGCCGTCTTTGCCGCCCTGGCGCCGGTGATCAGGCAGTTCCAGCTGCCGCTGCCGCTGCTGGACGACCTGCTCAGCGCGTTCGAGCAGGACGTTGTCAAGCAGCGTTACGCCACCGAAGCCGAGCTGCTGGACTACTGCCGCCGCTCGGCCAATCCGGTCGGCCGCCTGCTGCTGCATCTCTACGGCGTCAACGATGCGGCGTCACTGGTGCAGAGCGACCACATCTGCACGGCGTTGCAGCTGATCAACTTCTGGCAGGACCTCAGCGTGGACATTCCACGCGGGCGCATCTACCTGCCGCAGGAACTGTGGGCCGCACACGGCGTCGATGAAACCCGGCTGCAGGCCCTGGATGTGAACCCGGCCACTACGAAATTGATAGCTGCCTGCGTCCATTCGGCAAGGGCGCGCATGCTGAAAGGTGTGCCCTTGGTGAAGAAGGTGCCGGGGCGCGCGGGCTGGGAGTTGCGCCTGGTGGTGCAAGGCGGCCTGCGCATCCTCGACAAGATCGAAGCGATCCACTTTGCCACGTTGCGCCAGCGTCCCAAGCTCACGCCCCGGGATGTGGCGCTGATGCTGTGGCGCGCGATCCGGATGTAATCCCGACAGCGGCCGGCTTGCCATCGCCCCAAGCCTGCGACAATCCCGCCCATGAACCCCGAGGAATACGTCCAGCAGAAAGCCGCCGCGTCCGGCAGCAGTTTTTATTACGCCTTCCTGTTTTTGCCCAGGGAAAGGCGCGCCGCCATCACGGCCTTTTATGCCTTCTGCCGCGAAATCGACGATGTAGTTGACGAAGTGACCGACCCCGGCGTAGCGCACACCAAGCTCGCCTGGTGGCAGGCCGAGGTGCTCAAGTCCTACGCCGGCACGCCCAGCCATCCGGTGATGAAGGCGCTGATGCCGCTGGCCCCCATTTACCAGATCGAAGCGCGCCACCTGCAGGCGGTGATCGAAGGCTGCCAGATGGATCTCACGCAAAACCGCTTTCTCGATTTCCCGGGCCTGAAGACCTATTGCCATCTGGTCGCCGGCATCGTCGGCGAGGTGGCCGCGCGGATTTTCGGGCAGACGCAGCCGCAGACCACCGCGTACGCACACAAGCTCGGGCTGGCCTTCCAGATGACCAACATCATCCGCGACGTCGGTGAAGATGCCTTGCGCGGACGCATTTACCTGCCGGTCAACGAGTTGCAGCAGTTCGACGTGAAAGCGCATGAAATCCTCAAACGCCAGTACTCCGACCGCTTCACCGCGCTGATGAAATTCCAGACGCAGCGTGCGCTCGGCCTGTACGACGAAGCGCTGGCGCTGCTGCCCGAGGCCGACCGCCGCGCGCAAAAGCCCGGGCTCATGATGGCCAGCATCTACCGCACCCTGCTGCGCGAGATCGAGGCCGACGGCTACCAGGTGCTGCACCAGCGTGTCAGCCTGACGCCGCTGCGCAAGTTCTGGCTGGCGTGGAAGACCCAGGCTTTCGGAAAAATTCAGTGAGCGCGCCATCTGTCCTTGCACGGAGTGTCCCGCGCGGCTCCCTGGCGGCCATTCCGGCGAAAGCCGGAATCCACGAACCCGCTCCCCAGCAAGCGAAGCCGAGCAGCCTGGATTGCGGGTCAGGCTCGCAATGACAAGCCGGACGGTTGTGGTCGCGACATCACCATGAAAGTGGCCGTCATCGGTGCCGGCTGGGCCGGCTGCGCGACGGCGGTCGAAGCCACGCGGCTGGGCCAGCAGGTCAGCGTGTTTGAAGCGGCCCGTGTTCCCGGTGGACGCGCGCGGCGCGTCGACAGCCAGTGGCCCGACGGCACGGCGCTGGCGCTGGACAACGGCCAGCACATCCTGATCGGTGCCTACAGCGAAACGCTGCGCCTGATGGCCGACGTCGGCATGGTGGCTGACACGGCCCTGCTGCGCCTTCCGCTGACTCTGCAGTTCCCCGACGGCACGGGTCTGGCCTTTCCCCGGCTCCCCGCCCCGCTCGATGCGCTGGCGGGCATTGCGCGTGCGCGCGGCTGGACCTGGCGCGACAAACTCTCGCTGCTGCGTGCCGCCGTCGGCTGGCAGGTCTCGGGGTTTCGCTGCGCGCCGGAGCTGTCTGTCGCACAGCTGTGCCGCCATCTGAGCCCGGCGGTGATGGCCACGCTGATCGAGCCGCTGTGTGTCTCGGCGCTGAACACGCCGGCCGACCGCGCCAGTGGCCAGGTGTATTTGCGTGTGCTGCGCGACGCGCTGTTCGCAGAATCGGGCGGCTCCAACCTGCTGCTGCCGCGCGTGGACCTGAGTGCGCTGCTGCCCGACGCGGCACTGGCCTGGGTCATGCAGCATGGCGGCGAAATCGGCCTGGGTCGCCGCGTGCAAGGTCTGGCCCACGTGGCCGGAAGCTGGCAGGTCGATGGCGCCCCCTTTGACCGGGTGGTTCTCGCCTGTCCGCCGGCGGAAGCTGCGCGGCTGGTCGAAACAGCCGGACTGCCCTGCCAGGCGTGGCTGGCGCTCACCCGCGCACTGCAGTTTGAAGCGATCACCACCGTGTATGCGTTTTCATCGGGCGCACGCCTGGCGCAGCCCATGCTCACGCTGCGCGCCGGTGCACCCGATGGCGAGGCGCCGGCGCAGTTTGTGTTTGACCGCGGCCAGCTCGGCGGGCCCGCCGGCCTGCTGGCCTTTGTGGTCAGCGCCAGCAGCGCCGACAAGGACACGCTGACCCGGCGCGTGCTGGCCCAGGGCGAGCGGCAACTCGGGCTGGCGGCCCTGCAGGCCGTGCAGACGATTGTGGAAAAACGCGCGACCTTCGCCTGCCTGCCCGGCCTGCAGCGCCCCGCCGCGCAGGTGCTGCCGGGGCTGCTTGCCTGCGGCGACTACCTCGACGGGCCCTACCCGGCCACGCTGGAAGGTGCGGTGCGCTCGGGTTTGCAGGCCGCCAGAAACGCTATCAAATAAGTAGCTGCATGCGCAACAGCAGCGAGGGCTGGAGCCAGATTTGGCTATAAATTCCGGCCGCTGTCACGCCGTGCCAGCGCGCGCACTTCTTGCTGCGCGGGCCGGTCCAGGCAACGCACCAGCCAGGCGCTGACCCGCGGACATTGCGCGTTCAGTTCACCCGAACGCTGCACCCAGGCCAGCACCGACGCCACGCAGATGTCGGCCACGGTGAAACGCTCTCCGGCCAGGAAGGGGCGGGTTTGCAGATGCTGATCGAGCACACGCAGCGCCGGCAGCAGGCGACGCTCGGCCTCCTGCGCCAGCTGCGGCTTGCGCCGCTCCTCGGGCATGGCCACGGTGTGCATCAGGAAGGTCAATGCATCTTTCTCGCATTCGGTCACGGCCCAGAAGCTCCAGCGCAGGATCTCGGCCTGTTCGGCGTGGTTCACTGCAGCGAGCGGTTCAGCGCCCTCGCCCTGAAAACGCCCGGCCAGATAGAGCGCGCAGGCCATGGACTCCCAGACCAGCACGCCGTTGTCGTCGACCACGGGGATGTGCCCGTTGGGATTGAGCGCCAGAAACGCCGGCGTGCGTGTCGCGCCGCCCTGGTAAGGCAGGGCAATGTGTTCGTGGGCCAGGCCCAGTTCATGCGCCACCCACAGCGGCCGTGATGCGCGCGAGGCCGCAATGCCGTAGATCTTCAGTGTCATGGCTGCGGGTCCGCCAGGCGAAACAGGTCGCACAGCTCGGTCAGGCTGGTCACGGTTTCGTGCGGCACGGCATCGTGCGTCCACAGATGGTCGGCCCGGTTCACCCAGGCCGTCTGCATACCCGCGTTCAGCCCGCCCAGCACATCCAGCGTGGCGTCGTCGCCCACATGCAGCACGTGGTGGGGCTGCACATCCACGGCGCCGGCGGCGGCATGGAAAATCCGCGGGTCCGGCTTGCCCACGCCAAAGGACTGCGCGCTGATGGCGGCCCGGAAATACGGGGCGAGCCCGATGCGGGCGATATCGGCATTGCCGTTGGACAGCGCAACCACCGGGTAACGCGCGGAAAGAAACTCCAGCGCCAGCATCGCGTCGTCGAACAGCGTCACTTCATGGCGCGCGGCAAAAAAAACTTCAAAGGCTTCTTCCGCCAGCAAGGGGTTTTCCCGGGAGCGGTACAGGGCCAGGCGGATCGCCTCGCGCCGGATGGCACTGAGGTTGTGCCTGAGCTCGGGCCGGGTACGGACGATCTGCTCGCGGATATCGTGGCGCGCCGTGGGGTTGGCAAACAGGGCCGCGGTCATGGGCGCGTGGCGGCCCAGCCATTCGTCGAGTGCGGCTTCGGCTTTTTCTATCACCGGCCAGACCGGCCAGAGGGTGTCATCAAGGTCAAGGGTTATGGCTTTAATAATTGTCAGGTCAAGCATAGGTAGGGGAGAATAACCCATGTCTTTTTCCCCTGAACCCCCCTTTGAGCATGGGAAACCGCCCAGCGCGGCCAGCGGCACCGCCGTGTTGTACTGCAACCTCGGAACCCCCGACGCGCCCACCGCCGCGGCGCTGCGCCCCTACCTCGCGCAGTTCCTCAGCGACCACCGCGTGATCGAAATCCCCAAGGTCGTTTGGTGGTTCATCCTGCACGGCATCATCCTGCGCGTGCGGCCCAAAAAGTCGGCCGCCAAATACGCCAGCATCTGGACCGCGGAAGGTTCACCGCTGAAGGTCTGGACGGCCAGACAGGCGAAGCTGCTGCGCGGCTACCTGGGCGAGCGCGGACACCACGTTGAAGTGCGCTACGCCATGCGTTACGGCCAGCCCTCCGTGGCCGCGCAGCTCAACTCGCTCAAGGCCGAAGGCGTGACACGCATCCTGGTGCTGCCCGCCTACCCGCAGTACAGCGGCACCAGCACCGCCAGCGTGTTCGACGCGGTTTACAGCTGGGCCGCCAAAACACGGCGCATTCCCGAGTTTCGGTTCGTCAACCACTACCACGACCACCCGGGCTACATCGCGGCGCTGGCGGCGCGCGTGCGCGCGCACTGGGCAGCCCATGGCCGCGCCGAAAAGCTGGTCATGAGTTTTCACGGTGTGCCCGAGCGCACGCTGCATCTGGGTGACCCCTACCACTGCGAGTGCCACAAAACCGCCCGGCTGCTGGCCGAAGAACTGGGCCTGGCCAAAGAGCAGTACCGCGTCACCTTCCAGTCGCGCTTCGGCAAGGCCAAGTGGCTGGAGCCCTACACCGAGCCCACGCTGGTGGCACTGGCCAGGGCCGGTGTCAAAAGCGTCGATGTGATGTGCCCGGGCTTCACCGGCGACTGCCTCGAGACCCTCGAGGAAATTGCGCAGGAGGCCAAAGAGGCTTTTGAACATGCGGGCGGGAAGACCTTCAACTACATCGCCTGCCTCAACGACAGCCCCGAATGGCTGGCGGCCCTGAGCGACATTGCGCAGCAGCACCTGTCCGGCTGGCCGACCCAGGGCGTGCCCGATGCGCAGGCGCTGGCCGCCTCGCGTGCCGCGGCGCTGGCCCGGGGGGCAAGGCAATAAAAAAACAAAACCCGACCGGGCGCCCGGCGGGTTTACCGCCTGGTGATCACCACGGAACCGCCAGCGCCCCCGGCATCGTTGTTCTGGCCGCGCATGACATTGGAACTGCCGATGGTCATGGTGTAAGTGTCGGGATCGTAGTTGCCCGAACCCTGCAGGTAGACAGGGTTGCTGCCCTTGATCGTGACGATGTTTCCGCGAACCGTGATCAGCGTGTTCTGCTGAACCTTCTTGGATTGGCCCTGGTTGTTGGTGTAAGCCAGAACCATCACGCCCTGATAGACCCCGTTGCCGGATTTCTCGTTGACCCGCAAGGTCCCGCTGTAGGGGAATCCGGCGGACCCGGCATAGTCCACCTGCCAGTCACCCTGCATCTGGAATTCCGTGCTGGCCGCGCCGTTGTCCCTGGACCCGGAATCCTGGTTGGCCGAGGCCTTGGTGGCATCACAGCCCCATGAACGGACCTTGCAGCTTGAGCCGCCCCTGGCCCGGCATTCCGACAACGCGCGCTGCTGGACGATGGAGCTCGTCGCACCCGTGCCCCAACCGTAGGCATTGGAGCCCCTGGCCTGGTCTGCGGCGTAGGCGCCGCATTCGGCGCGGAAGCGCAACACCACAGCGCAGTCCGACCCACACTCCCTCATCGCACGCTGATCGGCCTGGTCGGACGTCGGATGGTTGAAGGAGAACCCGTATTTTTCACCCTGCAGGCTGTCAATGGCCAGCGCGCCCGCGGCCATGGCATGGCCTCCGGCAAATGAAAGCAGCAAGGCAAAAGCAAGTCTGGCTGCGACAGCCTTGATTCCAGAAATCATGATTGTTTCCTGTAAAAATATTTTGAACACAAAGCGCAAAAAAACCGGGATGCGCGGCAGGCCTGGCATGGGGAGATCCCTTCCCGCATGACAGGTCAAATTATGGATGCCCGGAGCAACCAAAAACCAGAGGCTGACGACAATTCGGACCCCATGAACATGGGGTTTACACAGCGGCCGGGCCGTTTGGTTGACAATCACGGGTTGACCCCAAGATGACCCCCATGACCATGACCCCTTCAGAAACAAGCGCAGCCCCCGGTGAAACCGTCCTGGCGGACGAGATCCCGCCAGCTGGGCAGCCCTCCAGCGCGCCGGCAGGCGAGCCCACCCCCGCAGCGGGTCGTTCGCGTTCGGTGCAACCCGTGCTCGAAAAGCTGTTCGAGCTGTACCCGCACCTCTTCGGCGCCAATTTCCTGCCGCTCAAGCTCGGCATTTTTCAGGAACTGCTGGCCGCGCACCCCGAACACTTCCAGCGCGACAGCCTCAAGGCGGCGCTGGGCATCCACACACGCTCCACGCGTTACCTGCAATGCGTGACCGCCGGCAACAAGCGCCACGACCTGCAGGGCCATGCGGGCGACGACGTGGCGCCCGAACATGTCTACCTGTCCCTGCTGGAACTGTTCCGCCGCCGCCAGGCCCGGGCCCGCGAGGACCTGCGGCCCAAATTCCGTGCGCAGTTGATGGCCGCTTTCGAGGCCAGCGGCCTGACCCGCCAGGACTACCAGGCCCGGGTCCAGACCCATGACCTGGCGGCCACCGCCCTGCTCGAGGAAGCCTTTGCCGAGCGCGACCAGAAGCTGGCCAAACGCGAAGCACTGCGCCGCACGTTTGAAAGCAGTGGCAAGACTGCCGAAGAATTTGCCGACATGTACGGCCTCGACAAACGCGAGCTCTTCGCGGCCATTCAGGCCTGACGATGGCCGGCCCCTGGGCTGATCCGGTCGAGCGAAAGTGAATGACCGTGCAAGCCCTGACACTCAGCCAGGTCAATGACGGCGTGTACCGCGTGCTCACCGGTCCGGGCCTCCATGTAGGCAACCTCAAGCTGATTGGCGGGCAATGGAAGTTCAAGGCGATCGGTTACGGCCCCCAGGGTGAGGTCATTCCGGGCGGCGGCCCCCTGACCGGGCGGCACAACACCACCTTCGCAGCGCCCGACGCGGCCGTGATCACCGCCGTGCTGGCCCCGCCCTGAATTCATGTCCAATAGGGGAATGGACCGCCCCTCCGACATCGGCCCGCAGGCCTTGCAGCACCCATGACCATAGAAGCAGCACCCGGCTTCAATGCCCGCCTGTGGCGACGCTTCGTCGCGATCGCCCGGCCCTACTGGCTCTCGGATGAACGCTGGCGTTCCCGGGGTCTGCTGGCCCTGCTGATTTTGCTGCTGCTGGCGCAGACGGCCGTCAGCGTGCTGTTCAACCACGAGACCGGCGAGTTCACCTCGGCCCTGGCCGCGGGGGACACCGAACGCTTCTGGGCTTCGATCTGGCGCTACACGGCCATCCTCGTCGCGGCGGTTCCGCTCTACGGCCTGTACTACTTCGTGCGCGACACCCTGGGCCTGCGCTGGCGCCGCTGGCTGACGCACCACTTCCTGGCGCGCTATTTTCATCAGCGCGCCTACTACCGGCTCAACGCCGTCGCCGGCATCGACAACCCCGACCAGCGCATTGCCGAGGACATCAACACCTTCACCCAGCAGTCGCTGTACTTCTCGATGATCGTGCTGGGCTCCTTCATCCAGCTGATCGCCTTTTCCGGCGTGTTGTGGACCATTTCCCAGGGGCTGGTTTACTTCCTCATCGGTTATGCCGTGTTCAGCACCTGGTTCACCGGCTCGGTCTTCGGCAAGCGGCTGATCGGCCTGAACTTCCGCCAGCTGCAGCGCGAGGCAGACTTCCGTTTCAGCCTGGTGCGGGTGCGCGAACATGCGGAGCCGATCGCGTTTTACGACGGAGAAGCGCGCGAGATGTCGGCGCTGCAACGCATCTTCCAGGCGGCTTATGCCAACTTCCAGCAGGTGATTCGCTGGCAGTTCAAGCTCAACCTCTTCCAGTTTGCCCACAGCTTCCTGACGGTGGTGCTGCCCACCGTGATCATTGCAGGCGATGTGCTCTCCGGAAAATTGGAGGTCGGCCGGGCGATCCAGGCCGCCGGCGCGTTTGCCGCCATCCTGAGCGCACTGACGGTGATCGTCGAACACTTCGAGGGCCTGAGCCGCTTTTCGGCCGGGGTGGACCGGCTGCATGCCTTCTCGCAGGCGCTGGATGCCCAGGCCGACCCGCCCCCCGGGCCCGGCGATGACGCCCCGCCGCAGATCCGCACCACACCCGGCTTTGAGCTGTCCTTGGACCGCCTGACGGTGCTCACGCCCAACCGGGAGCACCTGCTGGTTCAGGGGCTCACGCTGGCTGTTCCCCCGGGCGAAGGGCTGCTGATCGTCGGCGCCAGCGGCTCCGGCAAAAGCTCCCTGCTGCGGGTGATGGCCGGCTTGTGGAACACGGGCTCGGGCGAGGTGGTGCGCCCGGCCGGGCCGGACATGTTGTTCCTGCCCCAGCAGCCCTACCTGCCCCAGGGCGATCTGCGCTGCCAGCTGACCTACCCCCAGACCGATCGCGAAGTCTCGGACGAAGAACTGCTGTCATGGCTGGACCGGGTGAACCTGCCGACGCTGGCGGAACGTTTCGGCGGCCTGGACGCCGAACTGGACTGGGCCAAGGTGCTGTCCGTCGGCGAGCAGCAGCGGCTGGCCTTCGCCCGCGCCCTGCTCGCCAAACCGCGCTACCTGCTGCTCGACGAGGCCACCAGCGCGCTCGACGCGAGCAACGAGGAGCGCCTGTACGGCCAGCTCGCCGGCCTGTCGATCACTCCCATCAGCGTCAGTCACCACCAGGCGCTGCTCAAGCACCACCACCAGGTGCTGGAGTTGCCCGGTGACGCCAGCTGGACGCTGCATGCGGCGGCCACCTACCACTGGGCCCCATAAGATGGTGGCCCTTGATTGATCAGGAGAACAATGTGCCGCGGGTCTGGACCCACCTCATTGACAACGTCGACTGGAACGAACTCTCCGCGCTCTACCTCGCGGCGCCGCTGGGGAACAAGAAGCCGGTCGACCTGAAAACTGTCTTCACGAACAGCATGTTCCGGTGCTTCGTTCACGATAGCGGGAAACTGGTGGGAGTTGGCCGGGCGCTGGCCGATGGCGTGGACCGTGCCTGTATCTGCGACATCGCCGTGTTGCCCGGCCACCAGGGCACCGGGCTGGGCATGAAGATCGTCGCCCACCTGGTGGACCGTGCGCGCGGCCACCGCAAGATCATTCTTTATGCGGTGCCAGGCAAAGAGGGGTTTTATCGCAAGCTGGGTTTCAAGCGCATGACCACCGCGATGGCGATCTTCGACGACCAAGCCGGGGCGCTGGCGCCTGGGTACATCAACGAGAAGTGATACATGGATTGCGGGTTCAACCCTGCAACGACTGACTCCGCCCAGCCTCCGGATCAAGTACCAAATCGGCCTCCAAACCTTGTCCAGCAAGCGCATGCAGCTATTGATTGAGTAGCAGCCGCAGCTCCCGCCGGTGCACTCCGGATGCTAAGCTGTCGATCCACGTTGACCGGTCAGCCGCAATCTTCGTTGTTGTCTGCGGGCACTACAAAGAAGAACGCAGCGCCCTTGCCTTCTTCGCTTTCAGCCCACACCCGCCCGGCGTGGCGGTCGATGACACGTTTGACGATGGCGAGCCCTACCCCGGTTCCGGTGAACTCGGTCGGAGAGTGAAGGCGTTCGAAGGTGCCAAAAAGTTTTTCGGCATAGGCCATGTTAAAACCGGCGCCATTGTCCCTGACAAAATAAAAGACGTTGCCTTCCGAGTCCTGCTCGCTGCCCACTTCTATCCGTCCGCCGCTTTGTTTGGCGGTGAACTTCCATGCGTTGGTCAGCAGGTTCTGGATCACCAGCGACAACAGCAGGAGATCGCCGCGGATCATCAGCGACAAAGGGATCAGCACCTCCACCTCTCGCGCCGGCTCGCGTTCACGGCACTCCTGCTCGACGCGCCTGGCAATGATGGCGAGGTCCACATCCTGACAGTGCAGGGGGTCTCTGGCTGATTTCGCAAGCGACAACAGCCCGTCGATCAATTCCCCCATTTGTTTGGTACCCGCGCGGATGCGGCTGACGTAATGTTTGCCCTTTTCACTGAGCCTGTCGCTGTCCAGTTGAGCCAGCAAGTGGCTGAATCCGTCGATGGTGTTCAGGGGCGAGCGCAAGTCGTGGGAGACGGAATACGAGAAGGCCTCCAGTTCGGCGTTCATGGCCTGCAGCTCGGCTGTGCGCCGCTTGACCCGGTCCTCCAGTTCGGCATTGAGCTGGTCCATCGCCGCCTGGATCAGCTTGCGTTCGGTGATGTCCCGCTCCACCGAAACCCAGTGGGTGCAGTGCCCGTCGCCGTCGACAATCGGCACGATGTCCAGCTCGACCCAGATCCTTTCACCACTTTTACTGTAATTGATCAACTCGGTTCGCATCGGCCGCTTCGCCTGCATCGCCTCCCCGATGCAGTCCAGTTCGGCACGATCCGTTTCCGGCCCATGCAGGATACGAGTCGACTGGCCCAAAACCTCGTCACGGCCGTAACCCATGCGCCGCACAAAAGCGTCGTTGACAAAAACGATGCGGCGACCTGAGGCATCAGCAGGCTCACCCTCGGTGATCAGCACAATGTCGTTCAGCCGGGATACTGCAACGTCCAGCAAGTGCAGCTGCGCTTCGCTTTTCTTGCGTTCGGTGATGTCCATGACCATGCCAGTGCGGCGGGTCTCGTTGCCCGATGAATCGAAGCTCAGGTTGCCGCGTTCGAACATCCACCGGATTTCGCCATCGGGACGCCGGACCCGGTACTCCACGTCCCGCATCTTTTTCTCTGTCGCGCCGAGCCTCCGGGACCGCAAAATGCCGGGCCTGTCTTCCGGCAGGATGGCGGCAAGGTAGGTTTCATAGCGGCCGTCGAAGGCTTCCGGCGCCATGCCGAAAAGCTGGCAGGCCTCGGGCGAAAACGTCAGCCGGTGATTGACGATATCCATGTCCCAACTCCCCATGTCGGCAACGCGATGCGCAACCGTCAACAACTCGCTGGCGGTCTCGGCCTGGTGTTGGGCGCCTCGCAGGTCGGTAATGTCCAGCACCGTGCCGGTCATGGCCACCGGGGAACCTTCTCCGTCCAGCACCAGTTCACCACGTTCGCGCACATACCTGATCGCGCCATCAGGCCCGACAATGCGGTGTTCGTGATCCACGGGCAAGCGGTTGCGGATTGCCGACTTATGGGCGGCATCCATGTCTGCCCGGTCTTCCGGATGCACCATCTGGAGAAAAGCCTCATAAGCAGGCGTGACGTCACCAGCCTGGATGCCAAAAATCCGGTAAAACTCTTCTGACCACGTCGCGGACCCGTCCTTCAGAGACAAATTCCAACTGCCGAGATGAGCCAGCCGCTGGGCCTCCGTAAGCTTGTGAACAATGGTGGACAGTTCCTCCTGGGTCACCAGTTGTTGTTGTATTTGAAGCTTCAGCAAATCGGCAGTCTGGTCTCGCTCCTGCTTGCGGACCAGCAAGGCCTGCGTCAGACGGTGGAAGGCGTCCGACAGTTCAATCAGTTCGTTGCTGGTTTCAGGCAGGGAGATTGAATTGCCCGATGGCATGTCCGAGCCGCCGAGTTCGTTCACCTGAGATAACAGCCGGCGCATCGGTACAACAATGGTGCGGGAGCCCACCCACCTCGCACCGGCAATGCCCATGCCGGCCAGCAGGGTCAACAAGGCCAGACTCAGCGCAAGCCGGTCCTTGGCGGCCGACAGTACATCGTCTTTTCTGATGCTGGCCGTAACCAGAAGGCCTGACGCAATCGCCTCGCCCACCGGCGCGGTTGCGTAGAAGCGGGGGTGACCATCGCGACCCGCTTTCTCGAACACAGGACTTTTAAAAGCAGGTGTCTCCGACGGGTCGGCAAATTTCGTGAAACGTGTGCCCAACAACCTGGTTATGGATTTGTCACCACCGACGATGACATTGTTGCGGTCCGTGATCACCAGTTCCACACCTGTCGTCACATCGATGGGAATGTTGATGGCCAAGGTTTGCAGGTCCATGAATGCAAACGCAACCCCGCTCAACTTTCCGGAGGCATCGTGGACCGGGCCTGCAAAGGGCACGCCCGGCATCCCCGTCAATCGGCCGACGGTGTAGCCACCAATGGCAAATTTGCCTGTCGCCAGCACCTGTTGAAAATAGTCCCGGTCAGTGAGGTTGCTGGGCCTGGCCCCTTTGGCCAGCTGGCAGGACACCTTGCCGTCCAGATCAATGATGCCGGCGTTGACGTACGAGGTAAGTTTTCCGTCAAGGTTGGCGAAATACTCTGCGCACCGCTCCAGATCGCCGCTTTTGACCGACGGTGCGCTGGTGATGGCACTCAGCAATAGGCGGGCAGCCTCCACGCTGCGGTCAGCACCCAAGGCCGCCAGCCTGGTGGCTGCCAACAGGTCGTTCTTGGCGTGGAGCAGGCTTGCATCCTGGCTCTGAATGGAAATGTGGATGACCAGCGCAAAAACAGGCGAAAGTGCCGCAATGACCACGGTCACCAAGCTGGTTTGGAGCCGGGGAATGCGGGCCAAGCGATTGAACGATGAAAACATCATTGACTGTAACTAAACATTACAGGCACCACAGGCGTGGGGGTTGTTTTCTGGCTTATTCCTATATGAGAGGCCTATCCACAACAGTTTGGTTGCAATCAGCTTGCGAACAGCTGCCGTTTTCGCTCAGTTCGGGGTCAGCGGCGCTGATTCTGCGCAGGGCGCGCCTGGGAAGGTGCTCGCCGCTGCCGCGTCGCTGGCGGTTGTGCCGAACCAGTTCCAGCAGCGGTGCGGTGGCGTCCTGCTACTGATCCGCATACAGCACAAAAAAAACCGGCATGCCGGCCGGCAAGGTCATGCGGGTTCCTGCGGCGACGTCGTCCGGGTTCTGGGTGCAGCCGTGCAGCATCACCTCCAAGGCGCCCAGCACCTCCAGCGAGCCGATAGTGGTCAGCGCAAGTCGGGTGTGACGTCATCGGCAATCGTGGCCAGGCCCAGCACACGAATCTGCAAGGTCTGGCTGGCGGCCTGCACGGCACGCAGGTCCGCCGCACTGAGGTGTTGCAGCCCAGCACGAGCATTGCGCGCCACCACCTGCTTGACCGCATCCGAATGCGCGCTGAGCTGGTTGCGGATGGTGGTGCGGATGAAATCGGTGCAGTTGCCGCAAAAGCCGTCGCTGACCAGAAAATCGATTTGGCCGAGGTCCACGTAACCGAGGTTGATGGTGATTTTCTCGGCCTCTGCAGTTTTGCATCTGGCAGTGACCGGGGATGGGCTTGTTGTCATGCCACCATCCCAATACATCCATATGGATGTTAAAGGGAGGGCTATTTCAAAGCCAAAAAATCATTTCCGAGCAGTTTTTTTTCATTGAATCAACTTTTATCCCACGACCAGCAAGCATGAGCAGCTATCTATTCAGTAGCAATTCGGGTCCGGCTGGCGGCCTCTATGAAGGCCGCCACGCGCTCCAGCTGATCGGGCACGTTGAGCGCCGGCGCATGGCCGCAGCCCTCAATCTCCACCACTTGCGTCAAACCAGCCGCACCCGGTCCCCGCATCAGCATCTCGGTGGTGGTGTCGCGCAGCACGAGGTCGGACTCGGCGCCGCGCAGGCACAACACCGGAATCTCCAGTGCGTCGTAATGCTCCCAGATCAGGTAGTCGCCCGGGTGGTGGGTGAACTGCTGCACCATGGCCGGGTCGTAGTGCGGCGTCAGGCGGCCGTCGGGCAGGCGGCGTGCCGAGGTCTCCGTCATGCTGCGCCACTGGACGTCGCTGAGCCAGCCATAAGGCTTGTACACCTGCCGGAAGAAGGCTTCGAGCGCCAGCATGGTGTCAAAGGCCGGCGGGTTGCCGGCGTAGGACTTGATCCGCTCGACCGCCGGGTCGGCAATCTGCGGCGCCGTGTCGTTGAGCACCAGGCTCCGGATGCGGCCCTTCATGGCGGGCTCGAACAGGCCGGACGCGCAGACCGTGCCGATGGCGCCGCCCATGGAGGTGCCGACCCAGTGCGCCTTGTCGATGTGCAGTTGCTCGAACAGGTCTGCCGCAATACGCGCGTAAAACGCCAGCTGGTATTCCCCTTTCGGGTCGGGGCTCCACTGGCTCAGGCCGCGTCCGATGGTGTCGGGGCAGATCACGCGGTAGCGGTCGCTCAGGTGCGCCGCCAGTTCGTCCATATCGCGCCCGGTGCGGGCCAGCCCGTGCCAGGCAATGACGGTGGCGCTGTGCTGGTGGCCCCATTCGGTGTAATGGATCTCGCGCCCGGCGCAGGTCAGGTATTCGGACGTGTGTTGCATGAAGCTGGACTTTCCGTGATCAGTTTCGTTTCGACTCAGGCCTGCCCGGCTGACCGGACACGCGCGGCCCTTAGCCGCCCCACCACACCGGTGGGAAAGTAATACACCGATAAAACAAACAGGACGCCGAGCCAGAGCAGCCACCGGTCGGGCGACAGCAAGGCCGCCAGCCACGGCAGGCCGGCCGCGGCTTCGCTGCCCAGGCGCAGCAGGTCCTGCAGGTAGCTCTGCGCCACCAGGAACAGGGCCGCACCGATGGCTGCGCCGTAAATCGTGCCCATGCCGCCGATCACGACAATCAGCAACACGTCGATCATGATTTCGAAGGACAGCGAGGTGTCCGGGCCGTTGTAACGCAGCCAGAGCGCGAGCATGGCGCCGGCGACGGTGGCAAACAGGGCTGACAACACGCTGGAGGTGGTACGGTAGACCACCACACGGTAACCAATGGCTTCAGCGCGGAACTCGTTCTCGCGAATCGCCTGCAGCACGCGGCCGAAAGGCGAGTTGACGATGCGCAGCAGGCTCAGCAGCAGCACCAGCGCAATCACAAACAGCAGGTAGTAGCAAAGCAGGCGACCGTCCATGGACACGCCCAGGAAAGGTTGTTCCATGAATTCGAAGCTCGGCGACAGCAGCTCGGGCACCTTGAAGGTCAGGCCGTCTTCACCGCCGGTGATGTCCGACAGCTGCGAAGCCAGCGTCTGGAAGGCCGAGGCCACGGCCAGCGTGATCATGGCAAAAAAGATGGCCTTGACCCGCAGCGAAAACAGCCCGACGGCCAGCGACAGCACAAACGACAGCGCCAGCGCGCACAGCAGGCCCACGGCCAGCGCTCCCCAGGTCGGGCCCAGGTGGGTGGTGGCCACCGCAATGCCATAGGCACCGATGCCGAAGAACATGGTGTGCGCAAAACTGACAATGCCGGTGTAGCCCAGCAGCAGGTCGAAGCTGGCCACCAGCACGATGAAAATCAGCACCTTGGCGGCGACGTTGAGCGCCTTGACGCCGGGAAAAATGAAGGGTGCAAAAGCCAGGGCCAGCAGCAGGCCGACCAGGATCACGGCCAGCACGCGGCTGCGCGGAAAGTCGCCGGAAAGAATTCTTGTCAGCATGATGAGATCCAGAAAGACGGCCGCAGCGCCGGGCCGCCCCAAGCAAGGCCAGCCCCTTCTTCCGGTGAAAGGGGCAGCGTAACGCCGGAGGCACACGAAGTGAAAAGCGTGGGGGCCATATTCATCCTCAGCGGTTGGTCACGGGGTAGATGCCCTGCGGCCGCCACAGCAGCACCGCAGCCATCAGCGCGATGTTGGAAAACAGCGCCACCTTGGGCGCCAGGAAACCGGTGTAGTTGGCCATCAGGCCCACCAGCAAGGCGCCTATCAGCGCGCCGCCGGTCGAACCCAGGCCGCCGATGATGATGACGATGAAGATCAGCACGTTGACCTGCGCGCCCATCTGCGGAATCACGTTCTGCTGGTACAGGCCCCACATCACGCCACCCAGGCCGGCCAGCGCACTGCCGACCACAAACACGCCGACAAACAGGCGTTTGATGCGGTAACCCAGCGACTCGACCATCTCGCGGTCCTGCACGCCGGCACGGATCAGCAGGCCGATCTTGGTGCGCGCCAGCGTCCAGGCCAGCAGGGCAAACACCGCCAGGCCCACGACCACGGCAATCAGCCGGTATTTTTCGATCGCCGCATCACCGATCAGCAATGAGCCGCGCATGGCTTCGGGCAAAGGCAGCGCGATTTGCGCCGGGCCCCAGATCACCTTGATCAGTTCCTCGCCGATGATCATGCCGCCCATGGTGATGAGGATCTGCTTGAGGTGCTGGCCGTAAACCGGCCGCACGATGAAACGCTCAAACGCCAGGCCGACGGCACCGGCCACCAGCATCGCCACCAGCATGGCCGGCAGCACCGCCACCAGGTTGCGCCACAGCTCCTGCGAGCCGGTCCAGTCGCTCATGGCGCCCAGCACACTGGTGGCCACAAAGGCTCCCAGCGCGATGAACACGCCATGGCCGAAATTGAGCACGTCCATCAGGCCGAACACCAGCGTCAGGCCCGAGGCAATGATGAAAATGATCATGCCCATGGCCAGGCCGGCGACCGTGAGCGTGAGCCAGGTCGAGCTGGAGCCGATGAAGGGGAACACCCCCACGGCGAGCAAGGGCACCAGCGCCAGCGGTTTCCAGTCAAAGTCGATAGTTTTCATAGTGCCAGTCCAAGCAGGGATTGCTGCAGCGCCGCATCTTCGGCCAGTTCGGCCATGGACCCGGCATGCACGACGCGGCCGTTGTCCATCACGGCCACGGTGTCGCCCAGGCGTTTGGCGAAACTGATGTTCTGCTCCACCAGCAAAATCGTCACGCCGCTGGCCTTGAGCTGCGCAAACGCATCAATCATGTTGTTGATGATGGCCGGCGCCAGGCCCTTGCTGGGCTCGTCGACGATCAGCAGTTCACGCGGCTCCACAATGGCGCGGGCCACGGCCAGCATCTGCTTTTGTCCGCCGGAGAGTTTGCCCGCCGGGTGGTTCCAGAATTTTTCGACCGCGGGAAACAGCGAGAAGATCCATTTCAGGCGTACCTCGTCCATCTGGCTGGCGCGTTTGGCGCTGCGGGCCGCCAGCAGCATGTTTTCCTTGACCGTGAGGTCCGAGAAAATGCCCATGCTTTCAGGCACGTAGGCAATATTGAGTTCGGCAATCTGCGGCGTGCTGAGCCTGGTGATGTCGCGCCCCGCAAAACTGACCCGCCCTTGCGAGGCCTGCCACAGTCCCATGATGGTGCGCAGCGTGGTGGTTTTTCCGGCGCCGTTGCGGCCCAGCAGCATGGTCAGCTGGCCGCGCGGAATGGCCAGGTCCACGCCATGCAGGATGTGGTACGCGCCGATGTGGGTGTGCACACCCTCAAGCGTCAGAAGATTTTCTTTGTTCATGGCTGTTCGCTCCTTCCCCCTCGAGGGGGAAGGTCGGGATGAGGGGGCGTCCTGTCTTGCGCCGAAGCGTTCTGAGGGCTTGCCCCCAGATAAGCTTCCTGCACAATCGGCGACGCAATCACCTCGGCGGGCTCGCCATCGGCGACCAGCGTGCCGTTGTGCAGCACGATGATGCGGTCGGCGAGTTCGCGCACCACGTCCATCTTGTGCTCCACCAGCAAAATCGTCTTGCTCTTGTCCTGCTTGAGCTGGCGGATCAGGTTCAGGATCACGGGCGCCTCGTCGGTGCTCATGCCGGCGGTCGGTTCGTCGAACATGAACACCTGCGACTCCAGCGCCATCAGCAAGGCCACCTCGAGCTTGCGCTGGTCACCGTGCGGCAGGCTGGCCACCGGCATCGCGGCCTTGCCCTGCATCGCCACGATTTCCAGGATTTCTTCGGCGCGCTGCAGCAAGGCCTTGTGGTCGCTCCAGATGCTCCACAGGTTCAGGCCGCGCCGGTGCTTGCCGTGGTGCGTGGCCTGCACCGCCAGTCGGACGTTTTCGAGCACCGACAGGTTGGGAAACAGGTTGGTCAGCTGGAAAGCCCGGCCCAGGCCTGCCAGCGTGCGTGCCGAGGCGCTCAGGCCGGAGATGTCCTCGCCATTGAGAAAAACCGTGCCGCTGCTGGCCTTGAGTTGACCCGAGATCAGGTTGAAATACGTGGTCTTGCCGGCGCCGTTCGGGCCAACAATGGCCGTCAAGGTGCCAGGCGCAAAGGTGCAGCTGACAGCATTGACCGCCACGTGCCCGCCGAAGCGGATCGTGAGTTCTTTGGTTTGAAGCATTTCTATTCCCGTTGAATCGGGGAGCGGCGTAGCGAGCGGGCAGGAGGCCAGACGGACTCCCTTGACTGTCATCCCGGACCAGATCCGGGATCCATGTGGGCACAACGCAAATGGTTGGGTCAGCGTGGCATGGATTGCGGGTCAAGCCCGCAATGACAAGACAAAGAAATCAGCGTTTGTTGCGGATGGGGATGGCCATCTCTTCCGCCTTGATCTCGCGCACGAGTTCAGGCACGCCCCAGGCAAAAGCCGGGTCCACCTTGATCTTGAAGTGGTACATGCTCTGCATGGCCTGGTGGTCTTCCTTGCGGAAGGTCATCTTGCCTTTGGGCGTGTCGAAGCTCATGCCTTCCATGGTCTTGATCAGGGTGTTGGCATTGGTGTCGCCATTGCTGTTTTTCAGCGCGGTGACGACGGCCATCGCGGCCGAGAAGCCGCCGGCGGTGAAGAAGTCAGGCGGCGCCTTGAACTGGCTGTAATGGCGCGAAACCATGGCTTCGTTGATCGGGTTTTTCGGCATGCCGAAGTAGTAGTAGGCCGCGCCTTCCATGCCGGGGAACTGCTTGTAGGCCACCATCGCAGGCAGGATATTGCCGCCGGTAGCGATCTCGATGCCGTGGCGCTTCAAGTCCATGTCGGCAATCTTGAACGGGTTGCCACCGGCCCAGATGATGAAGATCACCTTGCGGCCCGGCAGACCCTTGAGCTTGTCGATCAGGCGCTGGCCGCCGGCCGTGAAGTCGGTGGTTGCCGGCGGCAGGTACTCTTCGTGAACCAGCTTGCCCTTCTTGATGGCTTCCTTGAAGGCCTTGACGCCGTCGCGGCCGAATGCCGAGTCCTGCGCCATGGTGGCAATCGTCACACCCTCCTTGTCCAGCGCCACAGCGTTGGAAATCGCGTCCTGCGAGCTGTTGCGGCCGGTGCGAAAAATGTACTTGTTCCACTTGTCTCCGGTGATGGAGTCGGCCACCGCGGGCTCGACCAGCAAGATCTTCTTGTACTCTTCCGCGACCGGCAGCATGGCCAGCGCCACGGGCGAGGCGGTGGGGCCCACGGCCAGATCAACCTTGTCATCGCCATAAGCCGCAGCCAGCAGGGATTTGCCCTGGTCCGGCTTGCCCTGGTCGTCCTTTTCAATCACCACGATTTTTTTGCCGGCCACCATCATGGTGCCGCCGGTGGCGTAGTCCAGGCCCATCATGAAACCGGTGGCCGTCTGTTTGCCATAGGCCTCCAACGGGCCGGTCTTGCTGTAGATGTGGGCGATCTTGATTTCTTTGGCCTGGCTCAGGGCCAGTGGCGAAACGAAAGCGGTGGCGAGTGCGGCAAGCGCGATCAGCGTGCGACGATGCATGGATGTCTCCTGTTGTTTGGCGATGCACCATGATTGCACATGTCGTGCCAGGAAAAAACCGTTGATCTATATAGGTTTTTTCAGACCAACAACTAAATTGTCTGTTTTTAAGCCATTTACATTGACTTATTATCAGGCAATTGTCTTATTCTTATACAGGGTTATCCAGACGCTCATACAGTTTGGCGCGAGAAATTCCAAGCAGGCGTGAGGCGGCCAGCTTGTTGCCGCCGGTCGCCGCCATGGCGGCGGCAATGGCGCGGCGTTCGACCTGCGCCACCTGCTCGGCCAGCGGGCGCAGCGGGTCGGAGGTGGGCTCTGCGCCGTCTCCAAATTCGGCCAACGGCAAAGGCGCAATACGCTCGATGCCCGCCTCCTTGAGCACCTCTTCAAACTGCGCGCGGCCGATGCTCGGCGAGTCGCTGCGCATCACCGCCTGCTCCAGCACGTTGCGCAGTTCACGGATATTGCCGCGCCAGGTTTGCGCCGACAGCAGGGCCAGCGCATCGGGCGCCAGCTCGGGCTGGCGGTCGCCGCTGCGCAGCGCCATTTCCTCGCCCAGCACCTCGAGCAGCGCCGGAATGTCGGAGCGGCGCTCGCGCAGCGGCGGCACCCTGATCGGCAACACATTGAGGCGGTAAAACAGGTCTTCGCGAAACTTGCCTTCGCGCACCAGCGCGGCCAGGTCGCGCGAAGTCGCGGCAATCAGGCGCGCGTCAAACGGAATCACTTTATTCGAACCCAGCGGCTCGATCTCGCCCTCCTGCAGGGCACGCAGCAGCTTGGCCTGCAAGGCCTGCGGCATGTCACCGATCTCGTCGAGAAACAGCGTGCCGCCGTCGGCGATCTTGAACTTGCCATCGCGCCCCTTGCGGTCGGCGCCGGTGTAGGCGCCGGGAGCAACGCCGAAAAATTCGGCCTCCAGCAAGGTGTCGGGCACAGCCGCAATGTTGACGCTGATGAAGGGCCCGCGCGCCCGGCTGGAGGTGGCATGGATGGCGTGGGCCAGCAACTCCTTGCCGGTGCCGGTTTCGCCGAGCAGGAGCACCGGGCTGGAGGTCTGGGCGGCGCGCCGCGCCTGGCGCTTGACCTCGACCGCGGCCGGGCTGGTGCCGACAAAACTGGCAAAGGTGTATTTGGACTGGCGCTGGCCCGGTGGCTGCAGGCGCTGGCTGGCCAGTTCGCGGCGGGCGTCATCGAGGTCGCGGTGCAGCAGCGCAAACTTGCTGATCAGCGGCTGCAGCGTGGTCTCGGGGTGGTCGAACAGCACGATGCCGATGGCACCGATCACGTCGCCGCCGCTTTCATCGCGCAGCGGGATGCGGCTGACGACAAAGGTGCCGGCGCGGTTGGTCAGCAGGTCAATCAGGAAAGGCTCGCCGGTTTCCAGCACGCGGCGCATCTGCGTGTTGGGAATGACCTCCTCCACCATGTGGCCGACAAATTGCTCTACGGAAGAAAAGCCCAGCGCCGGCAGAAAACGCTTGTAACCCTCGTTGACCCAGACAATGCGGCCGGTGCGGTCCACCAGGAACATGCCCTGGCTGATGCTGGAGAACAGCTGGAACATGGACCTTGCGGCCAGCTCCAGAATGCTCTGCGCATCAAGCGGCAAACCGTGCGGCGGGGTAGCAGTGTGTTCCATGCGCCGATGGTAGCGCGGCACCTGGGCCACCGCCGCCGGCCAGGTGCACCACACACCGGTCAAGGCGCATGCCGCTCTTCTTTTGATAGCTGTCTGCGCCCATGGAAAAAGGGCTGGAGACCTATTTCGTGATGAACGCCGGCCTCAGGCTGCGAGCCGGCGCGCCGACCAGCGTTTGGCCAGGCGCGGCAGGATCAGCACCGCCAGCACCACCACGATCAGGATCACCGACATGGGCCGCTGGAGAAACACCATCGCACTGCCCTCGCCGATCGACATGGCGTTGCGCAACTGCGCTTCGGCCAGCGGGCCCAGGATCATGCCCACCACGACGGGCGCGGTCGGGAAATCAAAGCGCCGCATCACCACCCCGAGCACACCGATGCCATAAAGCAGGAACAGATCAAACGCACTTTGCCGCATGCCGTAGACGCCCACCGTCGCAAAAATCAGGATGCCCGCATACAGGTAAGGTTTGGGAATTTTCAGCAGCTTGACCCACAGGCCCACCATCGGCAGGTTGAGCACCAGCAGCATCACGTTGCCGATGTACAGCGAGGCGATCAGCGCCCAGACCAGGGCGGACGACGAGGTGAACAGCTGCGGCCCCGGCTGGATGCCGTAGTTCTGGAAAGCGCCCAGCAAAATTGCCGTGGTGTTGGAGGTCGGAATGCCCAGCGTCAGCAGCGGAATCATGGCCGCCGTGACCGTGGCATTGTTGGCCGCCTCGGGGCCGGCCACCCCTTCGATGGCGCCGGCCGTGCCGAACTCCGCCCTGTCGCCGTCCCTGGCCAGCTTTTTCTCGGCGGCGTAGCTCAGGAAGGTCGGGATCTCTGTGCCGCCGGCAGGAATGCAGCCGAACGGCGCGCCAATGGCGGTGCCGCGCAGCCAGGCCGGCCAGGAGCGGCGCCAGTCCCGGCCCGTCATGTGGACCCGGCTCATCTTGTTTTGCGACTCGACCACGCGGCCCTCGTAAAGCACGGCGTACATGGCTTCAGCCACGGCAAACAGGCCGACGGCCACCAGAACGATCTCGACACCGTCTAGCAGCTCGGGCACCCCGCCGGTGTAACGCGCCTGGCCGGAAATCTGGTCCAGCCCGACCAGGCCCGCCGCGAGCCCGACAAACAGGGCGGTCAGGCCGCGCACCGTGCTTTTGCCCAGCACGGCACTGACGGTGGTGAAGGCCAGCACCATCAGCATGAAGTACTCGGGCGGACCGAGCTTGACGGCCAGTTCCGCCACGATGGGCGCAAACAGGGTGACCAGCACGGTGGCAATCGTGCCCGCCACAAACGAACCCACGGCGGCCGTGGCCAGCGCCGCACCGGCACGTCCGCTCTTGGCCATGCGGTTGCCCTCCATGGCCGTGACCATACTCGCCGTTTCCCCCGGCGTGTTCAGCAGAATGGAGGTGGTGGAGCCGCCGTACATGGCGCCGTAATAAATGCCGGCGAAAAAAATCATGGAGGCCGTGGCCTCGACCCTGGCCGTGATGGGCAGCAGCATGGCCACCGCCACGGCGGGCCCGATGCCGGGCAGCACGCCAATGGCCGTGCCCAGCGCACATCCCACAAAACACCACAACAGGTTGACCGGTGTGGCCGCAGTGGCGAAGCCCTGCAGCAGCTGATTGAAAATGTCCATGGATATTGATGCTCAGAGCCAGCCGGTGGAGGTGAGGCCCGGCAGGTTGATCGCCAGGAATTTCGTGAAGGTCCAGTACACCGGCGCGGAAATCGCGATGCCGATCAACACGTCCTTGAGCCAGGCAACCGGCCGCCGGTCGGCCCTGCCCTCCGCACCGCGCAGCCCTTGCACGGCCAGCACAAAACACAGGGTGCAACTGAAAATGAAACCGATGGTGGTGATCAGCGCCGCATTGGCCAGCAGGCCCGCCGACACCCAGGCAAAGCCCGGCCAGTTGCCATGGACCGCGTCCGTGGGCGCCTCCAGGGAACGAAAGCCGCCGGTGCGCGCTTCGCGCACGATGAGTACGCCACAAATGAGCAGAGCCGCGGAAATCATCCAAGGCAGAAAGTTCGGCCCGACGCCGCCGTAGCCCGCCGCCGACGGGATGCTGACGGCACCTGCCGCCAGTCCGAGGGCGAGCAGCACCACGCCGGCACCGACCGCGGTCTGCAGACGGATTTGCGCAGAAGAAGGGGTTGCTTGTGTCATGAGTTGTCTCGTTGGAATGCGGGCTGTCATCCCGGCCTTGAGGAGCCTGCCCCGGACTCCGATCCGGGGGGATCCATGCGCATCAACTGCAGCCCTGCGTGCGCGAACATGGATGGCGGCACAAGGCCGCCATGACAAACCGAAAAGGCCGGTAAGCCAGTTGCTTTAAACCATGCCTGACTTGACCATGGTGGCACGCAGGCTGGCCATGTCGTCGTCGACAAACTTGTCGAAGGCGGCGCCTGTCAACACGGCGGCCGTCCAGTTGTTTTTCTCGGACGCTTCCACCCAGCTCCTGGATTTGACGGCCTTGAGAATCATCTCGGTCAGCGCCTGGCGCTCGGCAGCCGAGATGCCGGGTGCACCGTAAACGCCGCGCCAGTTGCCGATCACCACATTGATGCCCTGCTCCTTGAGCGTGGGGACATTGACACCCTTGAGGCGGGTGTCGGAGGTAACGGCCAGCGCCTTCATTTTTCCGGTGTTGATGTATTCCGCAAACTCGCTGTAGCCGCTGCCGCCCACCGTGACGTTGCCGCCCAGGATGGCTGCCGTGGCTTCACCGCCGCCCCGGAAAGCCACGTAGTTGATCTTGGAAGGGTCCACGCCGACTTCGCGTGCAATCATGGCCGCGGCGATGTGTTCGGTGGAGCCGCGCGAACCGCCGCCCCACTTGACGCTGCCGGGGTCTTTCTTGAGCTGGGCCACAACGTCGGCCATGGTCTTGAATGGCGAGTTGGCGGGCAGCACAAACACGTTGTACTCGCTGGTCAGCCGCGCAATCGGCGTGACCTGCGACAGGCTGACCGGCGGCTTGCCGGTGATCAGGCCGCCCAGCATGACGGCACCCATGACCATCAGCGCATTCGGGTCGCCCTTGCTGCCGTTGATGAACTGGGCCAGGCCCAGGGCACCGGCGGCGCCGCCCTTGTTGTCATAGGTGACTGTGGATGCTGCGCCCGAGTCCGTCAGGGCCTTGCCCAAGGCGCGGCCTGTGGTGTCCCAGCCGCCGCCGGGGTTGGCCGGAATCATCATTTTTACATTGGCGGCAGCCAGGGCCGACAGGGGGAAAGCCCCGGTGGCGGCCAGCGCGGCCAGGGATTTCAAAAAGGTATCGCGACGCATGTATGTCTCCTTGTGTGTGGGTAACAAACGGATGATGCGCTTCCTGTCTGTCAAACGGCTGTCCGAAAGCCCTAGGGAAAGTGCTAATGTCCCGCCCATGCTGATGCTAATGTCCTGCCCATGCTGTCCACCCTGAAATTGCTGCTGATCGAGGACGACCCTTCCATGCAGGCAGCGCTGCAGCGCGCCCTGGGCCGGCGCGGCATGGAGGTGCTGGGCTGCACCGACGGCCGCAAGGCACTGGGGTTATGGACGGCCGCCCAGCCCGATGTGGTGGTGCTGGACCTGAGCCTGCCCGGGCTGGACGGCCTGCAGGTGCTGGAGCAGGCGCGCCGCCAGGGACTGGCCACCCCGGTGCTGATCCTGACGGCGCGCGGCACGGTGGGCGACCGCATCATTGGCCTGAACCTGGGGGCCGACGACTACCTGCCCAAACCCTTTGACCTCGATGAACTCGAGGCCCGGCTACGCGCGCTGAGCCGCCGGCGCACGGCGTCCAGCAGCGAGCCGGGGGCCGGCGACCACCTGGTGGGCCAGCTTCGTTATGAAAAGGACAGCGGCGCGATTTACCACCGCGACCAGGTCCTCGAACTGACGCCCCGCGAGCTGGCCCTGCTGCAGGCCCTGATCGTCAAGCCCGGCCAGGCGGTGTCCAAGGAAAAACTGTTCGAGCTGGTGTTTCCCGGCGAGACCGATGTGCAGTACGAGGCCGTGGAAGTGGTGGTGTACCGCCTGCGCAAGAAAATGGCGCACACCGGCGTGACCCTGGTCACCTTGCGCGGCCTGGGTTATTTGCTGAAAGTGGACGCGCAATGAAAGGCATTGAGGCCGGCGTGCGTAGCGCCGGGCCGCCCCAAGCAAGCACAGCCCCCTCGGGGGGCAGCGTATTACACGAAGTGAAAAGCGTGGGGGCCATATCGCTCAGACGCTACCTTCTGCTGGGCATCCTGCTGCCTGTGGGCCTGCTGGTCACGCTCAACACGGCCAGCCTGTACAGCCAGGCGCTGGGCGCGGTCAACACCGCCTATGACCGCACGCTCCTGGCCTCGGCCAAGTCGATAGGCGAGCAACTGGACGTGAGCGGCTACGACGGGC
This sequence comes from Polaromonas sp., assembly GCF_029945925.1. Lineage (GTDB taxonomy): Bacteria > Pseudomonadota > Gammaproteobacteria > Burkholderiales > Burkholderiaceae_C > Polaromonas. The sequence continues at coordinate 95,603 of NZ_JAQSDN010000042.1, forward strand.
AGTCCGAACTGCGCGTGACCGTGCCGTATGCGGCGCTGGAAGCCTTCGAGGCCGACAACCAGAGCCGGCTGTTTTACCGGGTGTCCAGCCTCAACGGCGAAATGGTGTCGGGGTATGCACAGCTGCCTTTCTGGCGCGGCCGCATTCCGGCCAAACCGCCCTACGCGGCGCTGGTTGATTTTTACGACGATGTGTATGCGGGCGACGCCGTGCGGGTGGCCGTCCTGCTGCAGCCGGTGGCCAGCTCGAACGGACGCGGCATGGCCGTCATCCAGGTGGCTGAAACACTGGAGCTGCGCACCACGCTGGCGCGGAAAATCCTGTTCGACACCCTGTGGCGCCAGGCGCTGCTGCTGGCCGTGATCGCCCTGGTGGCCGTGGTGGTGGTGCAGCGCGCCACGCGCCCGGTGCGCCGCCTCAGCGCCGAGCTGCAGGCGCGCCCCGAGGGCGACCTGACGGCGATCGCCGCACCGGACGCGCCGCGCGAGCTGCTGCCCCTGGTCGACGCCACCAACGAGGTCATGGCCCGGCTGCAGCACCTGCTGGACAACCAGAAACGTTTTGTGCGCGACGCGGCGCACCAGTTGCGCACGCCGCTGGCGGTACTGAAGGTGCAGGTGCAGTCGGCGCTGCACGGCGACATGGACGCCCAGGCGGCGCTGGCCGAAATCAACCAGACCGTGGACCGCGCCACGCTGCTGGCCAACCAGATGCTGGCGCTGGCCAAGGTCGAGCAGTTGCGCCAGCAGGCGGACCTGGGGCCGGTGAACATGGACGCCATCGTGCGCGCGGTCGCGCTGGACCTGGCACCGCTGATTGCCGAGAAGGACCTGGACTTCGACATTGAAACCAGTGCGGCCAGCGTCAATGCACACGAATGGATGCTGGGCGAACTCTGCCGCAACCTGCTGCACAACGCGATCAAGCACAGCCAGCGCGGCGGCTCGCTGTCGGTGCGGCTCGTCACCGACACCCGGTACCTGGCCCTGACCGTCAGCGACAGCGGCCCCGGCATTTCGGGCGAACTGGCAGCACGCCTGTACCAGCCCTTTTCGGCCGGCAATGTGCGCCACGGCTCGGGCCTGGGCCTGGCGATCTGCCGCGAGATCACGCAGGCGCTGGGCGGCAGCATCACGCTGGAAAACCGCGAAGACCATGGGCGTATTGCCGGGCTGGACGCCACCGTGCGCCTGCCGCTGGTACAAAATGACGGGCAATGAGGCACACGTTTCCCCTTCCCTGGCATGGCGGCGCACGCGAGGTCACCCATGCGTCTTGACAAGTGGCTGTGGGCCGCGCGCTTCTACAAGACCCGCTCGCTGGCGAGCGATGAAATCGGCAAAAGCCGCGTGCAGGTCAACGGCCAGGACGCCAAGCCCGCGCGTGAGGTGAAGGCCGGCGACACGGTGGCGATGCGTCAGGGGCAGGTCACGCGCACCGTGCTGGTCCGGGGCCTGAGCCAGCAGCGCGGACCGGCGCCGGTGGCGCAGCAGCTCTACGAAGAAACGCCGGACAGCATCAAGCTGCGGGAAGCGGCGGCCGAGCAGCGCCGGCTGAACAATGAACCGGCCGGCAGCCTGGAGCATGGCCGCCCCACCAAACGCGACCGGCGCAGCCTGGACAAAGCCCAGGACAAGGCTTGGGGCGACCGCTGGAGCGCCTCGGTCGATTCCTGAGACGCTCTGTTTTTAATAGCTTCCCCCGCAGATCGGACGGGGGCAAAAGCCATATTTCATCACTATTTCGGGCTGCGCCGCCCCCGCACACGCTGCAGACCCATGATCAGCAGCAGCAGCGCTGCCGCAGGCAGGAACAGCCACTCTTTGGCCGGCCGCTCGGCGGGCAGTTCGACGCCCACTATTTTCTGGCCCGGCGCCAGTCCAAGCTTGGCCGCCCGTGACCCGAATTGCACCTGCGCCACCTGCACCTCGCCGGCAAACGAGGTCACGCTCAGGCCAATGCGGCCCAAGCGCTCGCGCGCCGTGCCCACGTCGCCCAGCGGCAGCAACACGCCTTTTCTGACCTCGCTGCCGTCCAGTTTTTCGCCCTCTACCCAGACGCGCTTGCTCGTGTTGGCAGGCGCCTCCTGCACCAGCTTCATCAGTTCCGCCGCTGGCGCGTCCACATAAGGCGGATAGACCATGTCCAGCCAGAAGCCCGGGCGAAATAGCGTGAAGGTCACCAGCAGCAGCGCGATGGTCTCGTACCAGCGCGTTCGCACCAGAAAGTATCCTTGGGTGGCGGCGGCAAACACCAGCATGGCAACCGTGGCACTGGTCACCGTGAGGATCAGATGCCAGGCCGTGTCCACCCCGATCAGCAGCAACTGCGTGTTGAAAATGAACAGAAAAGGCAGGATGGCCGTGCGCAGGCTGTAGAAAAATGCGGTCACTCCGGTCTTGATCGGGTCGGTGCGCGCAATGGCGGCCGCCGCAAAGGAAGCCAGTCCCACGGGCGGCGTCACGTCCGCCATCAGGCCGAAATAAAACACAAACATGTGAACCGCGATCAGCGGCACCAGCAGGCCGCTCTGCGCGCCGAGCTCCACGACCACCGGCGCCATCAGTGTGGACACCACAATGTAGTTGGCCGTGGTCGGCAGGCCCATGCCCAGCACCAGGCTGATCAGCGCGACCATGACAAGCATCAGCATCAGGTTGCCGCCCGAAACAAGCTCCACCACCTCTGTCATCACCAGGCCGATGCCAGTGAGCGAGACCGTGCCGACAATGATGCCGGCCGCGGCTGTGGCCACGCCGATGCCGATCATGTTGCGCGCGCCGGTGACCAGGCCATCGAGGAGGTCGGCCACGCCGCGGCGCAACGCCACGCCCAGCGCGCCCTGCCCCCGCATCAGCGCCAGGATGGGCCGCTGCGTCAGCATGATGAAGACCATGAACATCGTGGCCCAGAAAGCAGACAGCCCGGGAGACATCTGTTCGACCATCAGGCACCAGATCAACACCACGACGCTGAGCAGGTAATGCAAACCCGACTTGAGCGTGGGCGCCGTTTCCGGCAGTTCGAACACCGGTGCATTGGGGTCATCCAGCATGAGTTCGGGCTGGCGCGCGCTGATCCACAGCAAGCCCAGATAGGCGGCCAGCAACAGTGTCCCCACGGCCCAGATGGCCCCCGCGCCCAGGGCGGACTTCATCCAGCCAATGCCCCAATACACGGCGCCGGAAAGCACCACGAAGCCGGCCACCGTCATGGTCAGCGACACCAGCCGCTGCATCGCCGTGCTGTTGCCGCGGCGCGGCAGGCCTTGCAGGTCGGCCTTGAGGGCCTCCAGATGCACGATGTAAAACAGCGCTATGTAGGAAATGATGGCCGGCAAAAAAGCATGCTTGATGACCTCGGTGTACGGAATGCCGACGTACTCGACCATCAGGAAGGCGGCCGCCCCCATCACCGGCGGCATGAGTTGGCCGTTGACCGAGCTCGATACCTCCACCGCGGCGGCCTGGTCGGGCCGGTAGCCAACACGCTTCATCAGCGGAATGGTGAAGGTGCCGGTGGTCACCACGTTGGCAATCGACGAGCCCGAGATGATGCCGGTAGCAGCCGATGACACCACCGCCGCCTTGGCTGGACCGCCGCGCATGTGGCCGAGCAAAGCAAATGCTGACTTGATGAAGTAGTTTCCCGCCCCTGCCTTGTCAAGCAGCGAGCCGAACAGCACAAACAGGAAAATGAAACTGCTGGAAACGCCCAGGGCCACACCGAACACACCCTCGGTGGTCAGCCACTGGTGAGAGGCCACGCGCGCCAGCGACGAGCCTTTGTGGGCAATCATGTCAGGCATGTAGGGGCCGGCAAAGGTATAGATCAGGAACACCACGGCCACCACCACCATGGGCAGGCCCAGCACGCGGCGCGTCGCCTCCAGCAGCAGCACGACGCCAACGGCGGCGGTGGCAATGTCCATCTGCGACGGCTGGCCGGGCCGGGTGGCGATTTCTCGATAGAACACAAACAGGTAGGCCGCGCAGAAGGTTGCGGCCACCGCCAGGATCCAGTCTGTCACCGGAATGCGGTCACTCGGCGAACGCTTGAAGGCCGGATAGGACAGAAAGGCCAGAAAGACGGCAAACGCCAGATGGATGGAGCGCGACTCGGTGTCATTGAGGACAAACACCCCGAAGACAAAGGGCAGCGGCGAGGCGATCCACAGCTGGAACAGCGACCAGGCCAGCGCCACCGCCAGCAGCACGCGCGACATGAACGGGCCCGGATTGCGGGCGCCCATGTCGGTGTCGGTCACCAGCTTGTTCACATCGACCGTGGCGACGTCTTCGGACTTGCGCTTGAACATGGCTGATCTCCTCAAAGCAGGTAAATGGTCACCTCTTTTCGGCGGGGTGACCGAAGCGCACGGGAGACCCGGCAACAGGTAAAAAAAAGCCCCGTCGTGCGGGGCTGGGTGTCAGAGTCGCAGGGAAGGAACGCTCAAACCGCTCCGCCCTGCGCCTGTGGTCCGGCTTACAGCCAGCCCTTTTCCTTATAGTACTTGACGGCACCGGGATGCATGGGCGCCGACACGCCGTCCTTGACCATCTTCTTCGGGTCCAGGTTGGCCAGCGCCGGGTGGAGTTTCTTGAACTCGTCGAAGTTCTCGAAAACCGCCTTCACCAGTTCATACACCGTGGCGTCCGGCACCTTGGCCGAGGTCACGAAAGTCGCCAGCACGCCATAGGTACGCGTCGGGCTCGGGTTGCCGGGGTACAGGCCGCCCGGAATGTCCACCGCAGCGTAAAACGGGAACTCCTTGACCAGCTTGTCCACACCGGCATTGGCCAGCGGCACCAGCTTGGCGCCACAGGTGGTGATCGGGTCCTGGATGTTGGCCGAAGGATGGCCGACGCCATAGAAGAAGCCGTCGATCTTGTTGTCACACAGCGCGGCGCCGTGCTCGTCGGCCTTGAGCTCGGACGCCAGCGAAAAGTCACTGGTCTTCCAGCCCATGGCGGTCAGCAGTTGTTCCATCGAGGCACGTGTGCCCGAACCGGGGTTGCCAATGTTGAAACGCTTGCCCTTGAAGTCCTCGAACTTGGTGACGTTGGCTTCCTTGCGGGCCAGCACCGTGAAGGGCTCGGGATGCAGGGAGAACACCGCGCGCAGGTCAGTGACGGCGCCGTCTTTCTGGAAAGTCGCGGAACCCTTGGTCGCATGGAACTGCCAGTCGGACTGGGTCACGCCAAAGTCGAGATCGCCCGAACGAATGGTATTGATGTTGGCGACCGAGCCGCCGGTGGACTCGACTGAGCAGCGAATGCCATGCCTGGCGCGGTCCTTGTTCATGAGGCGGCAGATAGCGCCACCTGCCGCGTAATACACACCAGTGACACCACCGGTGCCGATGGTGATGAATTTCTGCTGTGCGACCACCGGCGCGCTGGCAAGCGCACCGGAAAGGGCCGCTGCTGCGGCAAGGGCCTTAAAAACAAATGCTCTGGACATTGCAATACTCCTCGTTGAAAAAACGTTACATCAAGATGATGAAAGTGAGGCCCGGATGGCGGCATCGAGCCGCTCGACGATCTGTGCCAGCTCAGAATCGCTGGTGATGAAGGGCGGGGCCAGCAACACATGGTCACCATACCGTCCATCGACGGTGCCGCCCATCGGGTAAACCATCAAGCCGCGCGCCATCGCCTCCTTCTTGATGCGTGCATGCACTTTGCGTGCCGGATCGAACGGGGTCTTCTTCGCGCGGTCCTGCACCAGCTCGATGCCCCAGAACAAACCACGGCCGCGTATGTCTCCGACATGGGGATGCTCTCCCCAACTGCCCTGCATCAGCGTCTGCAGGAAGGCGCCCCGTGTGCGCACCTGGGCGATGAGCTGGTCCCGCTCGAACACCTGCTGCACGGCCAGCGCCGCCGCACAGGCCACCGCATGGCCCAGGTAGGTGTGCCCATGCTGGAAAAAGCCGGTACCGCCCCGCATCGCATCCACAATTTTCTTCTGCGCCAGCACCGCACCAATCGGCTGGTAGCCGCCGCCCAGACCCTTGGCCACGGCAAGCAGGTCGGGTGACACCCCCTCCTGCTCGCACGCATGCAGGGTGCCGGTGCGGCCCATGCCGCACATCACTTCATCGAGGATCAGCAGCACGCCATACCGGTCGCAGACTTCGCGCACCGCCTTGAAGTAGCCCGGTACCGGCGCCAGCACGCCAGCGGTCGCGCCACCCACGGTTTCGGCAATGAAGGCGATCACGCGGTCTGCGCCTTTTTCAAGGATGGCGTGCTCGAGTTCCTGTGCCAGGCGCTGGCCATAGTGCTCCGGCGTTTCGCCGGCCTGCTGCTCGCGGTAGGGGTAACAGGGCGACACATGGGTGGCCGGCATCAGAATGGGTGCGAACGGTTCGCGCCGCCACTGGTTGCCGCCTATCGCCAGCGCACCCAGCGTGTTGCCGTGGTAACTCTGCCTGCGCGCGATGAAATGCGTGCGCTGCGGCTGGCCGATCTCGACAAAATACTGGCGCGCCATCTTCAGCGTGGCCTCCATCGCCTCCGAGCCGCCGCTGACGAAATACACATGGCTCATGCCTTGCGGCGCCGTCCTGATCAGCTGCGCGGCCAGTGTCTCGGCGACTTCGGTGGTGAAAAAGCTGGTGTGGGCATAAGCCAGCTTGTCGATCTGCGCATGCATGGCGGCCAGCACGTCGGGATGGCCGTGGCCCAGGCAGGACACCGCAGCGCCACCCGAGGCGTCGATATAACTCTTGCCATCGGCATCGGTCAGGTACACCCCCCGGCCGCTGACGGCCACCGGCGGCGTGTGCTGCAACTGGCGGTGAAAAACATGGGTGGAGGCTGCAGGCATGGGGCTTATTTCCTTGTTGAAGAAGTCAGTGGCCGGCCAGTGGCGGCCTTGTCGGCGCGTTCGTCCCAAGGCACCCTCGCTGTCCAGGCGGTCCTGCCGGGTTTGCAGGTGGGCCAGCACCTTGCGACCGCCGCGCACCGCCACGGCGGCAGCCAGCGCTTCGGTCAATGCCAGGGCGCCGACCATGGAATGGAAATACGAGGGGCTGTCGGTACGGAACAGCAGCGTGCGGGTGGCCGACCGGGCAATCGGCGAGAGGGCGCTGTCCGTCAGGGCCAGCACGTCGGCGCCCTGCGCCCGCGCCTTCAGCGCGGCATCCACCGTCTGGCGCGTGTACGCGGCGGCAGAAGTCACCACCAGCAGGTCCCCCGGGCCGATGTCGCCGATCTGGTCGGTCAGCGTGCCGCCCAGGCCCTGCACCAGCACGCCGTTGGATGCCAGCAGGCCGTAGGTGTAGTGCAGGTGCAGCGCCAGACCATGGCTGGCGCGCAGGCCGAGAAAATAAACGCACCGCGCCTTGAGCATGGCATCGGCCGCGGCCTCCAGCTGCGCGGCCTGGTTCAGCCCGCTGACGGACGCGGTGTTCGCATGTTGCGTTTCGTTGAGCAGCGCCAGCCAGTCCTTGTCATGCCGCGCGCTGGCCTGCAGCACCTCGGCCCGCCCGGCATAACCGGCCTGCGCTGAAAAAGACTCCTGGCAGAGATGCTTGATCGCCTCGAAGCCCTGAAAACCCAAAGCCTGCGACAGGCGGCTCAGGGTCGCCGGCGCCAGAGCGGCCCGGCGCGCGCATTCACGCATGGAATGCAGCGCTACCTCGCGCGGATGCGCCTCGATCCAGCGCGCCGCACGGAGCAACTCCGGACTCAGGCCGTCAAGCGGAAGGTTGGCAAACAGTGAGGAGGTCGACATGAAACATTTGTATCAATATTTCTCAAAATATAGCACAAGTGTTTCATACAACAAAACAGGCGCGGACCGCGCCCGGCGGTCTTCAGCCGCAACGCACCCGGCGAATCACGCCAGCAGCGTCAAGCTCCAGGTTGAGTCGCTGGGCGTTGAATTCCATGGTGACGGCCTGGTTGGGACGCAGCACCCGCGCCATGTAGGAGCCCGAGCGCTGGCGCGCGTCCTCGACCACACTCGCACCCGGCGCCTTGCCGATCGCGAACCGGGCACCGTCCGCATTGCAGGCCGTCCCCGGGGGAGGTGGCGGCATGGGGCTGGTGCCCGTCGAGGGTGCACCGGGCGCGGCACAACCGGCCAGAACGGCCAGACATGCCAGCGTCGCGCTGATCAGGGGGGTCTTCAACAACATGGGGTCTCCGGAAAGTAAAGCGCCACCATAACGTCTGCGCCCCGGCGGCGCCCGCCTTTTTACGACTGGTTGCGACACGGCTCGCGGCGTCATCTGAAGCAGGATAAAAAAAAGCCACCTTGCGGTGGCTTTTTGTCTGGCGGAAACGGAGGGATTCGAACCCTCGATGAGGCTCTACACCCCATACTCCCTTAGCAGGGGAGCACCTTCGGCCACTCGGTCACGTTTCCTGAATTCTGTCTGAGCCCGGATTATCTCACGACTTGGCCAGCTGTCCAGCAATCAGGGGCTTGCGGCAGGCTGGTCCAGGTCAAAAGCCTTGTGCAAGGCGCGCACGGCCAGCTCCATGTATTTCTCGTCGATCACCACCGATGTCTTGATTTCGCTGGTGGAGATCATCTGGATGTTGATGCCTTCTTCGCTCAGGCAGCGGAACATCTTGCTGGCAATGCCGACGTGGCTGCGCATCCCGATGCCGACGATGCTGACCTTGCAGATCTTGGCGTCGCCGGTGATCTCCTGCGCGCCGAGCTTGGGCAGGACCTCGGCCTTGAGCAGGTCGATGGCCCGCGCGTAGTCGTTGCGGTGCACGGTGAAGCTGAAATCGGTTTTGCCGTCTTTGCTGATGTTCTGGATGATCACATCGACTTCGATGTTGGCGTCGGCCACGGCGCCCAGGATCTGGTAGGCAATGCCCGGGGTGTCCGGCACGCCGAGAATGGAGATTTTGGCTTCGTCGCGGTTGAACGCGATGCCCGATACGATGGCTTGTTCCATTTTTTCGTCTTCCTCAAAACTGATCAGGGTGCCGGACTTGGCCTCTTCGTCGATGTCGATGTCCCAGGGCGTGAAGCTCGAGAGCACGCGCAGGGGCACCTTGTACTTGCCCGCAAACTCGACCGAGCGGATCTGCAGCACCTTGGAGCCCATCGAGGCCATCTCGAGCATCTCTTCAAAACTCACGGTCTGCAGGCGGCGTGCTTCGGGAACGACACGCGGGTCGGTGGTGTACACGCCGTCCACGTCGGTGTAGATCAGGCACTCATGCGCCTTCATGGCGGCCGCCACGGCCACGGCCGAGGTGTCGGAACCGCCGCGGCCCAGCGTGGTGATGTTGCCCAGGTCGTCCATGCCCTGAAAGCCGGTGATGATGACCACCTTGCCGGCATCCAGGTCGGCGCGCACGCGCTTGTCGTCAATCGACTCGATGCGGGCCTTGGTGTAGGCGCTGTTGGTCCGGATGGGCATCTGCCAGCCGGCGTAACTGACGGCGTCCATGCCCTCGGCCTGCAGCGCGATTGCCAGCAGCGCACTGGAGGCCTGCTCGCCGGTGGCGGCCAGGGCGTCGAGTTCGCGATGGTAGGCGTCGCTGGCCTTGCCAGGCGCCAGTTCCTTGGCCAGGCCCAGCAGGCGGTTGGTTTCGCCGCTCATGGCACTGGGCACCACCACCATCTGGTGGCCGGCTCTGGCCCACTTGGCCACGCGTTTGGCGACATTGCGGATGCGCTCGGTCGAGCCCATCGAGGTGCCGCCGTATTTATGAACGATCAAAGCCATTGCAGGGGGGTCAATCAGGAGTTGGTGGTGCTGTCTTTTTTTGCTTTTTTGGCGGCAAGCGCTGCGAAAAGCGCCCTGGCGGCAGGCCAGCAAAGCTTTTGATTATAGCCAGCGGCCTCAGCAGGCCGGCTCCGCGGCGTAGTGCAAATGCGCGCCAGCCCGTGTCACGTGGCCATTGGCCACCTTCAGGTGAATCCGGTGGCCACGCGTGGTGCAGGCCGCGACCTGCGCCAGCAACTGGTCGAGCTGCGCCGTGCTCGGTGTGGCCTGGTGGGCGTCAAGCAGCCAGTGGCGCAGGGCGTTGGCCTGGCGCGGGCCGGACAGGAGCTGCAGGGCCCTGATCTCGGGCGGACTGCCGAGCAGTTGCAGGTCTTCGCGCGCCACCTCGAGCAGCACGGCCTGCGCCTGCGCGGCATGCCGGGCGCTGCGCGCAAAGGTCTCGCGGAACTGCGGGAAAGCCTGCGCCAGCGCCGGCAGCAGGCGCGCACGGATGCGGTTGCGCGTGAAACGTTCGTCGGTGTTGCTCGGGTCTTCGATGAAGGCGGCACCGCGCCGCGCCAGCCAGGCGCGGATCTCGGGCGCCGGCACCTGCAGCAGGGGGCGGTGGTAGTCCAGGCCGTCTCGCTGCCAGTGGGCGGGCATGGCGCTGAGGCCGGGCAGCCCGGCCCCACGGCTCAGCGCCAGCAACAGGGTTTCGACCTGGTCGTCGGCATGCTGCGCAAGCGCTATGCTTTTAATAGCTGATTGCGCCCACTCCTCATGGGCCAGAGCCCGAAATGCTTCATAACGTGCCTTGCGGGCAGCGTCTTCCGGACTGTCCCCGGGCGCATGCCTGGCCATCACCCGCACGACCCGCAAAGGCACGTGCAGCTGCGCGCAAACGGCTTCGCAGTGGCTGGCAAATCCGTCGGCGGCGGCCTGCAGGCCGTGGTGCACATGCACCGCCCTCACCTGCCCCGGCCACTTGTAGTCGCAGGCCAGCAGCAAGGCCGTGGAGTCGGCGCCGCCGCTGTACGCCACGGCCACAGGCAGTTGTGGTGAAAAGACGCCAATGGCGTCGTCGACGGTGGTCATGTGAAGTCAACCACCCGTCGGGGGGGGCTATTTGGCGTCGGCCTTGGTGTCGGTGTAGCGGCCATAACTTTGCAGGCGCTCGTAGCGGCGGTCCAGCAGCTCCTTGACCTTGAGGTCGCTGACCTGGCGGAAGGCGTCGTTGAGGGCGCGCTTGAGGAAAGCGGCCATCTGCTTGTGGTCGCGGTGCGCGCCGCCCACCGGCTCGTTGACGATCTTGTCGATCACGCCGAGCGCCTTCAGGCGGTGCGCGGTGATTCCCAGGGCTTCGGCAGCTTCCTCGGCTTTTTCCGAGGTTTTCCAGAGGATGGAGGCGCAACCTTCCGGGCTGATCACCGAGTAGATCGAGTACTGCAGCATCACGACCTGGTCGGCCACCGAGATGGCCAGCGCGCCGCCGGAGCCGCCTTCGCCGATGATGGTGGTGATGATGGGCACTTCGAGCTGCGCCATCTCGAAAATGTTGCGGCCGATGGCTTCGGACTGGCCGCGCTCCTCGGCGTCAATGCCGGGGTAGGCACCCGGCGTGTCGACAAAGGTGAACACCGGCAGCTTGAACTTCTCTGCGGTTTTCATCAGGCGCAGGGCCTTGCGGTAACCCTCGGGCTTGCTCATGCCGAAGTTGCGCAAGCCGCGCTCTTTCGTGTCGCGGCCCTTCTGGTGGCCCAGCACCATGCAGGCGGTGCCGTTGAAACGCGCCAGGCCGCCGACGATGCTCAGGTCATCGGAAAAATGCCGGTCACCGTGCAACTCGACAAAGTCGGTGAACAGCTCGTTGACATAGTCCAGCGTGTAGGGCCGCTCGGGGTGGCGCGCGATCTTGGTGATCTGCCAGGGCGTCAGGTCGCTGTAGATGTCCTTGGTGAGCTGCTGGCTTTTCTTGGCGAGCTGGTCGATCTCTTCGGAAATATCGACGGCCGACTCGGTTTGCACGTAGCGCAGCTCTTCTATTTTTCCTTCAAGCTCCGCAATCGGCTGCTCGAAATCGAGAAAGGTCTTTTTGGCCATGGTCTGCTCCTCAGGCTTGCTTTGAAATTCAGGTCTTCTCGGCACCCAGGACCGGCAAGGGGTCCAGCGAGCGCCAAATATACCAAGTTGCGACGCTGCAAAACGGCGCCCAGGCGGCGGCGACTTCGCGCGCATCGCTGCGGCTGACCGATTCGCCGGAAAAATAGTTCTGGCTGATGCCGTTGATCAGCCCCACATCGTCGAGCGGCAACACGTTGGGGCGTGTCAGGTAAAAGATCAGGAACATCTCGGCGGTCCAGCGGCCAATGCCGCGAATCGCCACCAACTCGGCAATGATGGCCTCGTCGTCCATCGCCTCCCAGTCCTTGACGTGCACCGTGCCGGCGTCAAAGTGGATCGCCAGGTCGACGAGGTACTCGACCTTGCGCGCGCTCAGGCCGGCGGCGCGCATGTCGTCCACCTTGAGCTTGAGCACGTTGCCGGGCGTCATTTTTTTCGGCAGCGCATCGAAACGGTGCCAGACCGTCTGCGCCGCCTTCACGGAAATCTGCTGGCCCACGATGCTGCGTGCCAGCGTGCTGAAGGCGTCCCCGCGCGACTGCAGGCAGGCGTCGCCGAACTGCGGAATCAGGCGTTTCATGACCCGGTCTTTCTTGACCAGGTGTTTGCAGGCCTCGGCCCAGTAGCCCGGCACGATGGTCGCAACCGGCTCGGCGACATCGGCCAGTTCGGTGCTGGCCGGGCCGCTTTTCACTATCTTTTTCATAGCTTCTTGCGCCCGTCCGTCATGGGCTGAAGGCCTTTTTTAATTGAAAACTGCGTCACGAACCGACCTCCCAGGTCGTTCCGGCCGGTGCGTCTTTCAGCACAATGCCGCGTGCCAGCAGGTCCTGGCGGATGCGGTCGGCTTCAGCAAAGTTCTTGCCAGCCTTGGCGGCGGCGCGCTGCTCGATCAGGCTCTGGATGGCGGCCTCGTCCAGGCCGGCGCCGGCCTGCAGGAAAGCGGCCGGGTCGTTTTGCAGCAGGCCCAGGCAAGCGCCCAGGGCCTTGAGCAGCCCCGCCAGTTCGGGCGATCGGGTTTTGTTGACTTCGCCGGCCAGGTCGAACAGCACGGCCATCGCCTCGGGCGTGCCGAAATCATCGTCCATGGCTGCCTTGAAACGGGCGGCAAAGGGATCAGTCCAGTCAATCCCCGTTCGGGCTGAGCCTGTCGAAGCCGGCCCTTCGACAAGGCCTGTCCTGAGCTTGTCGAAGGGCTCAGGACGAACGGACTGCAGCGCGGTGTACAGGCGCTTGAGCGCATTGCGCGCATCGTCCAGGTGCGCATCGCTGTAGTTGAGCGCGCTGCGGTAGTGCGCACGCACAATGAAAAAGCGCACGGTCTCGGCATCGTATTTGGCCAGCACCTCGCGGATGGTGAAGAAGTTGCCCAGGCTTTTGGACATCTTCTCGTTGTCCACCCGCACAAAACCGTTGTGCACCCAGAAGCGGGCCAGCGGCTTGCCGTTGGCGCCCTCGCTCTGGGCGATCTCGTTTTCGTGGTGCGGAAACTGCAGGTCGGCACCGCCGCCGTGGATGTCGAAGGTCTCGCCCAGGGTCTGGCAGCTCATGGCCGAACACTCGATGTGCCAGCCGGGCCGGCCAACGCCGTAGTCGCTGGCCCATTTGGCATCGTCGGGCTCGGTCGGCTTGGCCGACTTCCAGAGCACAAAGTCCAGCGGGTCTTCCTTGCCGTCCAGCACGGCGACACGCTCGCCGGCGCGCAGTTCGTCGAGCGATTTGCCCGACAGCTTGCCGTAACCCTCAAACTTGCGCACCGCGTAATTCACATCGCCGTTGCCGGAGCGGTAGGCCAGGCCCTTCTTTTCCAGCGTGTCAATCATCTGCAGCATCTGCGGCACATAGTCGGTGGCGCGCGGCTCCAGCATGGGCGGCTCGATGCCGAGGGCGCCGATGTCCTGGTTCATGGCCGCAATCATCTCGTCGGTCAGCGCGCGGATGGTGATGCCCCGCTCAACGGCGCGCTTGATGATCTTGTCGTCGATGTCGGTGATGTTGCGAACGTAGGTGACCTGGTAGCCACTGACCTTGAGCCAGCGCTGGATCACGTCGAAGGCCATCATCATGCGGGCATGGCCGATGTGGCACAGGTCGTAAATGGTCATGCCGCACACATACATGCGCACCTGGCCGGGAACCAGGGGCGAAAAATCTTCTACGGCACGCGTCAACGTGTTGTAAATGCGAAGGCTCATGAAAAGTCTGGGTGTTCAGTCTGGCTGGAATCGCCGGAACCGGAAGGGGCCGCTGGAGCGGGGACGGGTCATCAGGTGCATCAGCAAGGGGGAAAGCTGCTCCGAAAGGTCTATCAACAGGATGCGAATGGTGATTTTTCGCCGGAGCTTAAACTATACCCCTCAGATACAATCGCCCAGTATATCCAGCCAGGAAGAGCCCATGCAGCAAGCTGCACAGCCGGCTTCTTCGTTTCCTGTTTGATACCAGCCACTCCATGCGTTCCAGAGGAAATATGTCCAAGTCAGCTTATTTTTCAAACCAGGCGCTGCCGACTGCCCTGCGCTTGCTGGCTCTGGTTGCGGCCCTGTGCGTGCCGCCCGCACATGCCGACGATTACACCGAGGTGAACGCCCTCGTGCGCGCAGGGCAGCTGGGGGAAGCCATGGCCAGGGCCGACAAGTACCTGGCCACCAAGCCGCGCGACCCACAGATGCGTTTCATCAAGGGTGTGATCCAGACCGAAGTCGGCAAACCGGCTGACGCAATCACCACCTTCACCAAGATCACGCAGGACTACCCGGAGCTGCCCGAGCCCTACAACAACCTGGCCGTGCTTTACGCCGGCCAGAACCAGTTCGACAAGGCCAGGGCCGCCCTCGAAATGGCCATACGCACCAACCCGAGCTACGCCACCGCGCATGAAAACCTGGGCGACGTGTATGCCAAGCTGGCCAGCCAGGCGTACAGCAAGGCGTTGCAGCTTGACGGCGGCAACAGTGCCGTGCCACCCAAGCTGGCGCTGATCCGCACGCTGTTCACACCAGAGGCCAAAGCCCAGAAGCCGGCTGCAGCGGCACCCGCCGTGACGGCCCAGACGCCTGCCGCGCCAGCCAAACCTGCGGCGGCAACGCCAGCAGCGCCAGCGCCTGCTGCACCGGTGACACCGGCCGCGCCCGCGGCACCCGCCCCTGCGGCCCCCACCGCCCCGGCGTCATCGCCCGCACCGGCCGCTGCCACACCGGTCAGCGCCGCCGAAAAGGAAGTTGAAAACGCCGTCAGGGCCTGGGCCAGCGCCTGGGCCGGCAAGGACATGAGCGCTTACCTGGCCGCCTACGCCAAGGACTTCGACACACCGGGCAACCAGTCGCGCAAGGCCTGGGAAGAAGAGCGGCGCAACCGCATCGTCGGCAAGTCAAAGATCAGCGTGAAGATCAACAACCTGTCGGTCGACGTCAAGGGCAGCAAGGCCACCGCCAAATTCAGGCAGGATTACAGCGCCGATGCGCTCAACATCTCCAGCCGCAAGACACTGGACATGGCCAGGGCCGGCGAACGCTGGCTCATCGTCAGGGAATCCACCGGCGGTTGATGGCCGACCGCTGCGTGCGCCCCCCCCCTGGCACTTGCCTGACATTTTTCACGGCCCCTGACCCCTCACCCATGCAACGGGCATCCGCCACCCTCCTCGTCACGGCACTGTCGGTGATGTGCGGCTCCGCCCCGGCCCAGAGCGTGGACAAGCGCAAGCCCCCCGCCACCACCGCCACTTCCCCCGGCAGCGCAGCAGCTGACAAACGCAGCGCAGCGCCGTCCCGGGCAATCGTGCGGCCGGTGGTCAAGGACGGCGAAGCCGAAGCCCGCCTGATCGAAATCTACAAACTCGCCGGCCAGGCCAGGGGGCGCGAGGCACTGGTCAAGGCCGAGCGTCTGGTCAATGACCACCCCAACTTCCAGCTGGCCCAGCTGGTCTACGGCGACCTGCTGGCCGCCCGCTCCCGACCGCAGCGCGCGCTGGGCGACGTGTCCGACGGCACGGCCAAAGCCGGGGCCAGCACGCTGGCCGAGCTGCGCCAGGAATCCCTGATGCGGCTGAAGGCGCTGCGCGAGCGGCCCGCGCCTGGCACCATTCCCTCGCAGTTCCTGGCGCTGTCGCCGCGCAACAAACATGCGATCGCGGTCGACGCCTCGCGGGCCCGGCTCTACCTGTTTGAAAACACCGACACCGGTCTCAAGCTGGTGAGCGACTACTACATCTCGGTGGGGAAATCCGGCATCGAAAAATCCGTCGAGGGTGATTCGCGCACCCCGCTGGGGATTTATTTCGTCACCAGCAACCTGGACCCGAAGTCGCTGAAAGACTTTTACGGCTCGGGCGCCCTGCCCATCAACTACCCCAATGCGCTGGACCTCAAGCGCGGCAAGACGGGCAGCGGCATCTGGCTGCACGGCACGCCGCCGGCCCAGTTTTCACGCGCGCCGCAGGCCAGCGACGGCTGTGTGGTGCTGGCCAATCCGGATCTGGAGCGCATCATCCGTACCGTGGAAGTGCGCACCACGCCGGTGGTGATTGCGCAAAGCCTCACATGGGTGGCGCCGCACGGCATCAAGGCCGACAGCAAGTCCTTTGAGGAGGCGCTGAACAGCTGGCACCAGGCCAAATCGGTCGGCGACCTGGCCACCCTCACCAACCTGTACAGCAGCGACTTCAGCAGTTATGGCAAGACGCGCGACGACTGGACGGCCCAGTTGCGTTCCGAGGCCGACAAACGGCGCGGCCGCTCGGTGCAACTCAAGGACGTGTCCTACCTGCGCTGGACCGACAGCACCGATACCATGGTGGTAACCTTTGGCGAGGTGCTCAGCGGCTCGCGCACCGGCCCGGTCCGGCGCCAGTACTGGATGCGCCAGGGCAAGCACTGGAAAATATTTTTTGAAGGAGTGATTGGATGACTTTCAGCAACAAGGCCATCGGCAGGCGTGCCTGCCTGGCGGTCGCAACGCTGGCCCTGGTGGCCGGTCAAGCCTGGGCGCAGGGCGCGGCCAGCGCACCCAGGGTCAGGTTTGCGACCAGCGCCGGCGATTTCGTCGTCGAGGTCTATCCCGACAAGGCACCGAAAACGGTCGCCAACTTCCTTCAGTACGTCAGGGACAAGCACTACGACGGCACGGTGTTTCACCGCGTGATCGACAACTTCATGGTCCAGGGCGGCGGCTTCGATGCAAGCTACGCGCAAAAGCCCACACGGCCGCCGGTGGTGCATGAGGGGCGCGAAGCGCTGGCCAAAGGCGGCGACAAAAACGTCGTCGGTACGCTGGCCATGGCGCGCACCAACGACCCGGACTCCGCCTCGTCGCAGTTTTTCATCAACGTCAGGGACAATGACTTCCTCAACCCGAGCGCCCAGTCCCCGGGCTACACCGTGTTCGGCAAGGTGGTCAGCGGCATGGACGTGGTCGGCAAGATCAAGGCCAGCCCCACCGGCCCGGGCGGCCCCTTCCCCAGCGACGTACCCCGAACACCCATCCTCATCAACTCTGCAACCCTGGTCAAATAAACCCCCATCATGAGCAACCCCAAAGTCGAACTCCACATTGCCGGCCACGGCGTCATCACCCTTGAACTCGATCAGGACAAGGCACCGAAATCGGTGGCCAACTTCCTCAGCTATGTCAACAAGGGCCACTACAACAACACGGTGTTCCACCGCGTGATCCCGGGCTTCATGGTCCAGGGCGGCGGTTTTGAAGTCGGCATGAAACAAAAACCCACCGACGGCGAGATCGAAAACGAAGCCAACAACGGCCTGAAAAACGACCACTACACCGTGGCCATGGCGCGCACCAATGCGCCGCACTCGGCCAGCTCGCAGTTTTTCATCAACGTGTCCGACAACGCCTTCCTGAACCACACCGCGCCCAATGCATCGGGCTGGGGTTATGCGGTGTTCGGCAAGGTGGTGGGCGGCACCGACGTGGTCGACAAGATCGCCGCCGTCAAGACCGGCCGCAAGGGCTTTCATGACGACGTGCCGCAAACCGATGTGATGATTGAAAAAGCCGTCCTGCTGGCCTGATCTCCGCCTGGACTGAGCCCGTTCAAGTTCAGCCCGTGAAAATCCCGTCGACCGTTCCCCGGATTGCGGAGCTCCAGGCACCGCCTGCCTGGGGCACGGTCGATTTCATTTCCGACCTGCATCTGCAGGCGGCCGATGGCGCCACGTTTGCCGCCTGGCGCGACTACATGGAAAGCACCCCCGCCGACGCGGTGTTCATTCTGGGCGACCTGTTTGAAGTCTGGGTCGGTGACGACGTCGTTGATGCAACGGCAGGGACGACAGGAACAACGAAAGAGCAAGGCAGCTTCGAGGGCCGCTGCGCCCGCCTGCTCGGCCAGACGGCCGGCCGGCTGGCGCTGTTTTTCATGCACGGCAACCGCGACTTCCTGGTCGGCCCGCGCCTCATGGCGCTGTGCCACACCACCTTGCTGGCCGACCCGACCGTGCTGGCTTTCAACAACCAGCGCTGGCTGCTCTCGCACGGCGACGCCTTGTGCCTGGGCGACGTGGACTACCTGCAATTTCGCCGCGAGGTGCGCAGCCCCGCCTGGCAACGCAGCTTTCTGGCCAGGCCGCTGGCCGAGCGGCAGGCCATTGCGCGCGGCCTGCGCGAGCAAAGCGAGGCGCGCAAGCAGTCCGGCGCCCCTTATGCCGACGTGGACGGCAGCGCGGCCCGCGAGCAGCTCGAAGCCGCCAACGCCCAGATCCTGATTCATGGCCACACCCACCGGCCGGCGGTGCACGACCTCGGTCACGGCTACTCACGCGTGGTGCTCAGCGACTGGGACGCCGCAGCGGCCGTGCCGCGCGCGGAAGTGCTGCGCCTGACGGCCACCGGCCTGCGCCGCATCCCGCTCATCCCATGCTGAACTGGTTGCGCCAGCTGTTAGGAAGCACGCCACGCGCCGACACCATTCCCGACGCCCTGTGGCAGGCCACGCTGGTCGCCCACCCTTTTCTGGCCGAGCGACCAGCGGCGCAGCGGCTGCAGTTGCGCCGCCTGGTCGGCGAATTTCTGGCGCACAAGGAATTTACTGGTGCGCACGGCCTGGTGGTCACCGACGAGATGGCGGTGGCGATTGCCGCGCAGGCCTGCCTGCCGGTGCTGCACCTGGGCCTGGGCTGGTACAGCGACTTCGTCGGCATCGTGGTTCACCCCGGGCAGATGATCGCGCGCCGCGAAATGCAGGACGCCAGCGGTGTCGTGCATCGCTACAGCGAGGTGCTGTCCGGTGAAGCCATGGAGCGCGGCCCGGTCACGCTGAGCTGGCAGGACGTGGCCTCGGCCGGCGCGCTGGCCGGCCACGGCTACAACGTCGTGATCCACGAGTTCGTCCACAAGATCGACATGAAGGACGGCGCCGCCGATGGCTGCCCGCCCCTGCCCTCGCGTGCCGCGCACAAGGCCTGGCACGAGGTGATGCAGCCGGCCTACGACGCCTTTCGCGAACAGGTCACCATGGCCGAACGTTTCGGCGGCGAGCCGCCCTGGCTGGACGCCTATGGCGCCACGGCCCCGGCGGAATTTTTTGCGGTGAGCTGTGAAGCCTACTTTGTGAACCGCGAGCGCTTCACGCAGGACTTTGCGACACTGACCGCGCTGTTTGACCAGTTTTTCAAGGTCAGCCGGTCTCCAGCCCTTTAAACACGGGCGCAGTCAGCTATTTAATTAATAGCAAACTATTGAGCGTTTCAAAACGCGTGACCATCGGAACGCTCAATCCCTCACCCCGCCCCTCTCCCAAAGGGCGAGGGCGAGTGAGGTCCAATTCGCTGTCGTGTATTTGGAAAAGATCAATAGTGCGGTTCCACGCGGCGCGCCGGGGCGACGCCGCAAGGACGCAGCCATTTCAGCGCTTGATCAGCGCCTTCAGCACATTCTGCAGACGCCGCACATGCGCCGCGTCATACGGCGCGGCCAGCACTTTGGCCGCGTCCTCACCCCAGGTCTGCGCCGGCGCCGGGTCGTTGCGTTTGGTCAGCAGCACCAGTTGCAACATGCGGCGCGCGCTGATGTGTTCGGCCGGCGTCGGCAGCTCGGCGGCAATTTCCAGGCGCAGCAGGGTCTCCGCGGCATCCCCTTTGGGCGCCGACGACAGGGCCTTCATCCACGCGCTGCGTGTGGCCGGCGTCACCAGCTTGCCCAGGGCCGGCGTATCCGGCAGCAGCGCGGGGTCGCGTTTTTCCCAGGCCGTCAGCAGGTTGGTCAGCACCTCGCCATGCGCCTGTTCGGACAGTTTGCGCAGCGCCTGCTGGGCGTGTTCGAAAGCTTCGCGCTGCGCGCGGAAGGCTGCGTCCCCCAGCCGTGGGCCACGCTCTTCGTAGGCCGGCCTGTCGCTGAAACGGCTCTCACGCTCGGGGCGGTAAGGCTCGAACTTGTTGTCGGCCGGCCGGTTGCCGCGGCCGTCGGGCTTGCCGCCACCGGGGCGCGCATCCTTGCGGTCGCCGAACTTGCCGCCGCGGCCTGCGGGCGCAGCTTCGGCCTTGCGCATGCCGGGGCGGTCATCGCCGCGCATGGCCACCACCGGCTTGGCGGGCTTGGGCGGCGGCGCGGCCGGTGCCGGCGCAGCTTCTTCTGCTTCCGCAGCGGGTTCGGCGGCGGGCTCGGCAGCAGTTTCAGCCTCGGCCGGGGCCTCCTCTTTTGCTACTGTTTCAGGAGCGGCTGGCGTAGGTGCATCGGGCGCTGACGCTTGATTGGACTCCGCATCCTGAGGTGCTTCGGTCGCTGCAGGCGCAGACGCAGGCGCTGCTGCGGCAGCCGGTGCAGCCGGCTTGAACTGCCCGCGCAAACCGGCTTCCAGATCGGCCATCGCGGTGCGGATTTTCTGCACGTCGCCGGTGGCGTTGGCGGCGTCCAGGGCTTTGGACAGCTCGAGCACCAGGCGGTCATGTTCGCCCAGAGCCGACGCGGCTTTTTCACGCTCGGCGGTCTTGCGCTGGAAGGCGTCGTCGATCGGTTTGCGGAAAGCGTCCCAGAGTTTTTGCTCCTGCTTGCGCTCGATCGGCACCGCCTGTGCTTCGTGTTGCCAGCGCTGCTGCAGTGCCTTGACGGCGTCGATGTGCAGCTGCGGCTCGGCGCCCAGCACCTGCGCCTCCTCGATCATGGCCTTGCGGCGCGCCAGGCTCTCGGCGCGTGCGGCTTTGAGCGGCGCATCGGCAGCATCCATCGCGGCCTTCCACTGCGGCTGGATCTCGGCAAAGGCTTTCTCGCCCAGATGGCCGGCGGCCGTCCACTTCTCGACAAAACCGTTGAGGCTGCGGATCTGGTGCTTCCAGTCGGTGTTGCCCTTGTTGGCCTCGGCCCAGGCCTGCACTTCGTCGATCAGCGCGCGGCGCTCGGCCTTCACGGCTTCGCTTTGCTCCTTGACCTTCTCGAGCCAGACCTCGACCACCTTGTGGGCTTCGTTGCAGGCGTCGTCAAACCGCTTCCAGAGCGCGTGGTTGGGAATGCCACCCTGGTCGCTGGTTTTCCAGAGTTCGCGCATGGCGCGCAGCGCCTCCTGCTGCTTGCGCCCGCCCAGGGGCTTGGCGACCAGTGCTTCGGCCTTGGCCACCAGTTCCTCGCGGATCTGGTCGGCACGCCAGCGCTGCCAGCCTTCGAGTTCGCCGGCCGCCGTCAATGCGGCATGTGCAGCGGCTTCGAGTGCGCTGTCGATGTTGCGGATGTTTTCCTTCAGCGCCTGACGCAGCTCGGCCGCAACCTTGGGCGTGGATTTGCCATGGCCTTCGGTGACCTCATGCTCGAGCTTGGCCAGCGCGGCCTGCACGATGGCCGCTGATTTTTCACGCATGTCTTTGAGCACGGCGGGATCGATCTTGACCTTGGGCGCACGCGCGGGCTGCTCACCGGCAGCGGCGTCGCCGCCACGTGGCGTGCCGCGTCCGCTGCGCAGTTCATCGGCCCAGACCGGCACCGCCGGCAGCGGTGCTGCGGCGTCTTCGGCGGCCGCGACGGCCAGCGACAGCGCGCCCTGAAAAGCTTCCCACACTGCCAGCAACTGGCCGCGCGAGGCGTCGAGCAGCGGCGGGAACTTGGCGTCCACGCTGGGCCAGTTGGCGTCCTGCGCGAGTTCGTCGGCCTGGGCCTGCCAGTGCGTCACATCGGCGCGCAGGGCTTCCCACACGCCTTGTGCGTCGCGCCAGGGTTTGGTCGACAACACTTCAATGCGCTGGGCAATCAGCACGGCGGCTTCGCGCTGCACCTGGGTGCGGTGCTGCAGGTCTTCAATCGTCTTGACGCGTTCGGCCAGCTGGGCTTTCAGGCCGGCCAGCGGCTCGCGCGACAGCGGTGCACCGGCTTTGGCGGCATCACGCTGCCAGGCCAGGGCGTCGGCCATGTTGAGTTTTTTCAGGGCCAGCAGGGCATGGCCTTTTTCAGCCCACTCGGCGGCCACGGTCTCCTGGCTTTTCAGGCGCTTGGCTTCGTCGAGCTTTTCCTTGAGCGGCTTGGCAGCACCCTTGTCGCGGTTGGCCAGGTCCTTGTAGACCTCGGCCATCTGCTCGGCCGTGGGACCGGTGGCGAGCCACTCGCGGATGCGCGTGGTACGTTCACCCGACGTGGGCGCGGAGAAAGCCCCGCCCGTCAGGCCGTCGAGCGGATGGCTGTCGGCGCTCTTGGTGGAGGGCGTTTTCACGGCGGGGGTTTCGGGCTTGGCAGATTTGGACATGGGGAAACGCAGCATATGGATAAGTAGGACCGGCGAAGCGGGGACCCTCATGGATCAGGACATTGCAGGTCTGCCCCTGGGGCTTGACAGCCTGCCGGCATCAGCAGGCACAGGGTGGGACCGGCGTAAAAAAGAGGAGCCGCTGGGCAAATGCACGCGACCCCGACCCAAGCTTCAGAAATAAAGCAATGCAGCTATTTTCGCTGTTTTTAAGGCATCGCCAAATTAAGTTCGGCGCGCGGTGTCCATTTGGCGTCCGAAGGAACACTTTTGGGTGCACCCAGGAAGAGCCTTCCGGGCGAAACACCCCCGGCAGCGAGGTAATCCCTGACCGCCACGGCGCGCTGCACAGCAAGCTCGCGCATGGCGTTGTCGTCCACCGCGATGCCGGCCATCAGCAATTTTTCCATCCCGGCAACGGGCAGGTCTTTGGCCAGGCCCACCAGGTTGCGTGGTTTGGCCAGGTCGGCGCGCTGGTAGACCTGCTTGAGCAGCGCCGGATATTCCGCCGCGCTGACGCTTGCCACCTCGTCTGTGCTGCCGCCTTCCCGCACGATGGCGCGGCGCTTTTCGGCGCGCAGCATCGCGTCGAGCCGTGCACGCCGCCAGCCTTCCCGCTCGGCCTCGAGGCTGCTGGTGCCGACCACGGTCAGCTGCAGCGCCGGACGGTCGGCCAGCGCCTTGCCCACCTTGTCCAGCCCGGCCTGGCCTTCGGGCGCCAGCAAGGCACTGCCCGATGCAAAACCAACCACGCCGAGCTCTTCGGCACTGCCGCCGAATGCGCCGGCCATCAGGCTGAACGGCGCGGTGATGGCCTTGGCAATCAGGTTGAGGATGACCTTGACGATGACCGGGCCCAGGCAGAACTGCGGATCATTGAGCGAGCCGCTGATGGGCAGGTCGATGTCGATCACCCCGTTGCGGTCGGCCAGCAGGGCGACGGCCAGCTTGACCGGCAGGCTGACGTTCGAGCCTTCGACCTTGTCGCCAAAGCCGAGCTGGTTGAGCACCAGCTTGTTGCTGGCGGTGAGCCGGCCATCGGGCAGCACCACGTAGTTCACGTCGACACTGAGTTTGCCGCGGTTGATGCCGTAACCCGAATACTTGACGGCGTAGGGCGACAGCGGCGGCAACTCCAGGTCAAGCACCTTGCCAGTGATGTCCAGCGCCAGTGGTTTGGCCAGCGGGTTGAGCTTGCCGAGGATTTCCAGCGAAGAGGTGCCCTCGGCCTTGCCGCGCAGTGCCAGCGTGGCGTCGGTCTTGCGGGTCTGGGCAAACGGCGTGCCGACGGCAGCAGTGTCGAAACGGCTGCCATTGAGTTTGAAGGCCAGGTGCGGAGAGGTTTTGACCTCGCGCCGGGAGCGCAGGTTGCTCAGAAAAGGTATCGACAGGCGCAGGTCGCGCACCACATGCGTCCGGCCTGCCGGGAGGTCCGCAAAGTCAAGACGGCCGTCGCTGAGCACAAGGTTGTAGAGGGCAAAACGCACCGGATTGCCGGCCGGTTCGTCGGCCGGAGGTTTCAGACGCGCAAGGATGTCGTCAACGTCATAACGGCCCTGGCCCAGATGGGTGAGCGAGAGCGCCAGGCCATCGACCTCGATGGCGTCGGCGACCGGTGCAAGGCGCAGCAGTGACTGCATTTCTGCATCTATATAGAGACGTGCAATTTTCAGCTGGGGCGCCCCTGGGGAAAGCAGGCTGTTTTCCGGCCCACGCCAGGCGCTGCCGGGCTGCCGGCTTTGGCGATGACCAGGTCGCTGAGGGTCAGCTCCATCGACCAGGGACGGAAGTCCACTGCGCCCACCGTGAGCTGCCGGCCCAGCTTTTCAAAAACCGCTTTTTCAAGTTGCGACTTCAGCACCACCGGCACCAGGGCATAGGCCAGCACCCAGAGCAACACCAGACCACCCATGGCCCAAGCTGCGCGGCGATGCCAGAGCGGTGAACGCAGCACGGCCGCTGCTTTGCCGGGAAGAGACTTGAGGAGACTGGAGAGTCGGGAGGGATTGCGTTTCAGTTCATGGCCGGGCATAGGCCTTGAATCATGGCCGGGCATAGGCCTTGAGTCTTGAACGCGCGGGGGAAAAGGTCAATGACTGATTGGGCTGATTGGGTGAAAAGGCCCGGCACCAATTAAAAACCCCGGACAGCAAGGCCGACCGGGGTTGACGGCGAGCATGATGCTCATGCCGTCTGGGCTTCGCAAAGAAGAGAAGATCGTCTCCAGTGCGATGAAAGCAAGTGATTGCTCTCAGTTTGACCGGGGTTGGTTACCCGGCTGATGCTTGAAGTACTCAAGCAATTGCAGATTAGACCTCCAGCGCCCGCGGCGCAAGTCGAAATTTGTAATCAAAAATCAGCCCGCGATTGCCATTTTCTTCTGAGTTACATCTTTGCGCTCCTGTCCTACATGGCGATGAGGCATTGGCCGCATCTCCCCCCAAAACAGTCCTGCTCGAATGCTCCGGCACTTTCTCTGAAAAACGCTGCAAGCACTTGAGTTAAAAGCCCTTACTGGCAAAACATACAGCCTTTTTCTCAAAAAACCGCTTCAACTTCACGACCTAGAGAGAAACCCCAAAAAACCGTTCAAACGGGAGAAACAGGGGGTCTTGACCGCTTATTTCAACTTTTAATGCATTATTTTGCATATCAAACAGACTTGATATTATTGACAAGTTATTTAGAGCCCTCTTAGAATCCGCCGTCCCACTCAAAACCACGGGACAACCCGAATCCGCTGCCGAACCCGGCAAAGTCAGACAAGGGGTCAACACCCCAAGGCAAGGCCTTGGTTTGATGGCGACCCAATCAAAGCGTACGGCTCAAAAAAGTCGATGCGCATAGAAAGGAGTGCTATGACAGCGCCAGAACAATCCACCCCCGCATCGGTAATGCGGACACTTCAGAAAAACGTGAGCAACAGTCTGGCAAACATTGCCGACGACATCGCCCAGGGCTTTTTTGAAATTACCCACAACAGCTTCGCGCTCGTCGGCCTGGCCGTCGTGTTCGCCGTGATCACGCTGACCGCCCGCCCCGACCTGCGTCAGGCCGGCGAATCCCGGCTGATGACCTGGCTGCAGGAGCGCCAGGAAGCCGCCATTGGCTTCACCGAGCCTGACGCCATCGACCGGGCCACGGCCGCCAACCCCAAAGACCTGCCCCGGCAGCAGGCGGCACTTGCCTTCTGGCTCAGCAGGAAGTACGGCGTTGCACCTGAGCCCTTGAGTGTGCTCGTCGCGGAAGCCTTCGAGATCGGCCAGAAAGCCAAGCTGGACCCGACGCTGATCCTGGCCATCATGGCGATCGAATCGGGCTTCAACCCGTTTGCGCAAAGCCCGGTGGGCGCCCAGGGCCTGATGCAGGTCATGACCAACATCCACCATGCCAAATACGAGAACTTCGGCGGAAAACTCGCCGCCTTCGACCCGGTCACCAACCTGCGGGTAGGTGTCAAGGTGCTGCAGGAATGCATTGCCCGCGCCGGCTCGGTGGAAGCCGGCCTGAAGTTTTACGTGGGCGCAGCCAATCTGGAAAGTGATGGCGGTTATGCCGCCAAGGTGATGGCCGAACGCGCCCGCCTGCTGGCTGTTGTCGGTGGCCGGGCACCGGCCTACATGACGACCGTACGCCCGCCGCTGGCCATTCCGGCGTCCCTGCCTGCGAACACAGACGCTGAAGACCTGCCCGGCGACAAAGTCGCCAGCCTCGCCAGCTCCTGAGCGCGACCCGGCCTTTCACAGGCCGGTGGTCAGCCAGGCGCCGGGTCCGTTACACTAGGGGTGTGCGCGACTGGCGATAGGCAGCCCCCTGTTTTGCAGGGCGACTGCTGACGTGGGATACCACTGGGAAGCGCACCGCTGGGCTCAAACAATGACCACAGCGTTCAGCCGTTCGCCTGGGCAGCCCTTGTTTCATTCATCCGATGACAGGGACCACGTCTTGAAGGACTGCCATGTACGACCGCACCATTCTTGTGGAACAAACCGACCCCGAATTGTGGGCGGCCATCGTAGCTGAAAACGCGCGCCAGGAACACCACATCGAGTTGATCGCCAGCGAAAACTACGCCTCGCCCGCCGTGATGGCCGCGCAGGGTTCGCAACTGACCAACAAATACGCCGAAGGCTATCCCGGCCGCCGCTATTACGGCGGCTGCGAACATGTGGACGTGGCCGAACAGCTGGCCATTGACCGCATCAAGAAAATCTTCGGTGCCGAAGCCGCCAACGTGCAGCCGCATTGCGGCGCCTCGGCCAACGAAGCCGTGTTCCTGGCTTTCCTCAAACCCGGCGACACCATCATGGGCATGAGCCTGGCCGAAGGCGGCCACCTCACCCACGGCATGGCGCTCAACATGAGCGGCAAGTGGTTCAACGTCGTCTCCTATGGCCTGAACGACAAGGAAGAGATCGACTACGACGCGATGGAGCGCAAGGCCCACGAGTCCAAACCCAAGCTGATCATTGCAGGCGCCTCGGCCTACAGCCTGCGCATCGACTTCGAACGCTTCGCGAAAGTCGCCAAGGCCGTCGGCGCGATCTTCATGGTGGACATCGCCCACTACGCCGGCCTGGTGGCCGCGGGCGTGTACCCGAATCCGGTGCCGCACGCCGACGTGGTGACATCGACCACCCACAAGAGCCTGCGCGGCCCGCGCGGCGGCATCATCCTGATGAAGGCCGAACACGAAAAAGCCATCAACAGCGCGATCTTCCCCGGCCTGCAGGGCGGCCCGCTGATGCACGTGATCGCCGCAAAAGCGGTCGCATTCAAGGAGGCGCTGGCGCCCGAGTTCAAGACCTACCAGCAGCAAGTGCTGAAGAACGCACAGATCGTCGCCGAAACGCTGACGCAGCGCGGCCTGCGTATCGTCAGCGGGCGCACCGAAAGCCACCTCATGCTGGTGGACCTGCGCGCCAAAGGCATCACCGGCAAGGAAGCCGAGGCCGTGCTGGGCAACGCCCACATGACGATCAACAAGAACGCCATTCCCAACGACCCGGAAAAACCGATGGTCACCAGCGGCGTGCGCATCGGCACCCCGGCCATGACCACGCGCGGCTTCAAGGACGAGGAAGCGCGTTTGACAGCCAACCTGATCGCCGACGTGCTCGACAACCCGCGCGACGCCGCCAACATTGATGCGGTTCGCGCCAAGGTCAATGCACTGACGAGCCGGTTTCCGGTTTACCGTTGATGGGCTGGTGCATGTGCAAGCGCTACTCTTTTGATAGCTGCTTGCGCATTCCCTGTGCGGGCCAGAGGCCAATAATGCTTAAAAGTTCGGGCGAAGCCGCATGAAATGCCCTTTCTGCGGCCACCTTGAAACCCAGGTCGTGGAAACACGGGTGTCGGAAGACGCAGACTTCATACGTCGCCGCCGCCAGTGCGGCGCGTGTGAAAAACGCTTCACCACCTACGAGCGGCCCGACGTCAACTTTCCGGCCATCGTCAAAAAGGACGGCCGCCGCATCGAATACAAACGCGGCAAGATCCTCGACTCCATGAACCTCGCGCTGCGCAAGCGCCCGGTCAGCACCGAACAGGTGGACTCGGCCATAGAGCGTATCGAGGAAAAGCTGCTCAACCTAGGCCTGCGCGAGGTCCCGTCGGCCCGACTCGGCGAACTCGTCATGCGCGAGCTCAAAAAGCTCGACAAGGTCGCCTACGTGCGTTTTGCCAGCGTCTACCGCAGCTTTGAGGATATTGACGAATTCAAGACGCTGGTGGATGAAGTGCGAAGGTAGGGCCCCTAGTAGAAGCACCAGTTACCGCAGTCAGGCCTTGATCACAGCAGATTAGTGGTAGCTGGAGCCCGACGGTCGGAGCCAGTGATTTCAAGCACGGTTCCTATACTGAACCCATGCCACAGTCTTCAACTGCCTGCCTGAAACCATTACGTTCCAATCCTGATCGGCCCTGGCTTGCCCCGCGAGGCTCCATGTCGGGATTCACCATCATTGAGCTGATGGTCACGATGGTGATTCTGGGCTTGATTCTGGCGTTCGGCCTGCCGAACTTGAGAGAGTTTCTGGTGCGCAACCAGGCCGCCGCCATCACCACCGAATTTTCCAGCGACATCGCCCGGGCCCGAATCGAAGCCATCAGCCGAAACAACTGTGTGACCATTTGCATGTCCAGCAACACGGCCAATGCCTTGACGGGCGGCACACCAACCTGCGCAACGACGGGCGACAACTGGCAAGCCGGCTGGATTACTTTTTCCAACCCCAGTTGCAGCGGCACCCAGAACAATCCGACCACCAATGGCTCCAGCCTGATTTCAGTCCGACAGGCAGGTTCTGACGCATTTCAACTGAAGGCCAACCCCACGGCTGTGCGGAGGTTCATGTTTGAGTCGAGAGGCCTTGCCAATAGTGGTCAGTCGAACTTTACGCTGAGCTATGAACCGGAGAGTGTCAGCAGCCCTCACTATCGATCTATTTGCATCAGCTCAGCGGGACGAGTAACCATCAAAGAGTATGCAGGGGTAAGCGCATGTCCATGATAACCAGCCAGCGAGGTGCGGGCTTGATTGAAGCCCTCGTAGCCATTCTTGTGCTGTCCATAGGCCTGCTGGGCATGGTGGGCATGCAAACGGCCTCCATCAAATACGAACAGACCGGATGGGTGAGGTCCGCGCTTTCTTCCAACATCAGCAGCCTTGCAGACCGTATCCGGGCCAACGCCAGTGCGGACGCTGATGCCTACACTTTTTCCAGAACATATGCCGCCGAACGTGCGTCCATCGAGGCCACACCTTTGCCCAACACCTACCTCACGCCTGCTAAAGACTGCAACACGACGGTTTGCACCAACGCCGAACTGGCCACTTATGACCTGGTGGTCTGGCGCAACGACCTGAATCAACAACTCCCAGGCGCCGTGGGTTTTGTAACCCCCACGGGTGTGAAAGGGGTTGATTTGCGTTTCGGCGTCACTGTCGCCTGGTTCAACAAAGACAACCTGGACGGCACGACCTTGCGGCAGCCCGAAATATGCCCTGACCCCGCCGTGGGAACCACAGGCATTGCCGCCCGCAACTGCTGCCCGGCAGCGGTAGGAACTGCCGCGGCCCTGGCAGGCATTCAGTGTGTCAACCTGGAGATTATTCCGTGATCAAAACCGGCCATCACCGTAAGACATTCTTGGGCGCGCAAAGCGGGCTGAGCCTGGTCGAACTGCTGGTGAGTCTGGTCATCAGTCTGGTGATCGCGCTGGCGGCCGCCGCCGCCTATCTGGGAACGCGCAGTACCGCCACAGCGGTGGCCAACATTGCGGGCATGAACGAAACCGGGAAACTTGCGCTGGACATGGTCGGACGCGAGTTGCAGATGGCCGGGTACTACCCCGCCATCGTTCCCACGAGCAACGCCAACCTCAACCTCATGGGCCGGTTCAGCAACACAAAAAACACGGCTATTGCAGCCTACAACCAGGGGTTGTTTGGCTGTGACGGCGGCGTGTTTAATCCGACCACAGGGACGTGCCCCGCCGCGACCGCCGGCGCACCTGACTCAGTGGTGATCAATTATTTTGCGACGGCCGAACTGGACGCAGCAACCTTCGTCGGTGGCTTCGATTGTCTGAGAGTCAACGTTTCTGTGGACCCCAGCAACGTCGTTCAGGCGGCGACGGGACGGCCTCTTTATGTTTCCAACCGGTTTGGACTCACCAATACAAATTACACCAAGCCGGGGCCAGGCGGCACCACACAAACCGTCACCACCAAAAGCCTTGCCTGCAACGGCAATGGAAAAGCCGCGGAGGACACCGTGTATCAGCCCCTCTTCGAGGGGATTGAAGACATGACCTTTGCCTATGGGGTGCATGACGGCACGGGAAGCCTTTCTCCGCAAACTTATTACACAGCGGCAGAAGTGACCGCTTTACCCACTGTGGGAACCTTGACCAGCTGGCAACGCGTCACCGCTGTGCGGGTTTGTGTGCTGACACGCGCGCCCGACAACATCAGAACCCAGGACAAGGCCGGCAGCTTGCGCACCTATGCCAATTGCAGGGGCGCCACCGTCACTTACGCCGCGTCTGACCGATCTCTGTACAAGAGGTATGAGCGTGTATTTGCGATCCGCAACAACCTGAACGGAACTTTCTGATGAAGCCTGGCATGTTTCGACGAAGCCAAACATCATCGGGTCACGCCGAAAACGGCGTTGCGCTCCCCGTGGTCCTGATGTTTCTCCTGGTCATCACCATCCTCGGTACGCTGGGCATCCGACGCGCCACCACTGGCGAAACCCTGTCCAGAAACCAGCTGGACTATGAGGTGGCACGGCAGGCAACCGAGGCCGCCCTGCGCGATGCCGAGCGCGATCTCTTGCTGAATGCATCGGCCATCATGCCCAACGCCCTTTGCTCACGCGGTACTGACAGACCGCTAGGGAGCGCGCTTGGTTCGCCCGCCTTTGACACCAATTGCCCGCGCGGCCAATGCCGGTTTGAATTGTCTTATTACGACGCAAGCAACTACACCACGGTCACCAACCCTGAACCCTGGTGGCCCACGATCAACGCCAAACAAGGCCGTTGGGACGGTGACCCCGCCAGTGCGGCCAGCGCCAAACCGGGTGACGCCACCGGCGCCAACACCAATTGCACCTTTAACGGCTCCGTCCCATTGGGAACCTTCACCGGTGTGGCACGCATCGCGGGTGTGGCGCGGCAGCCTGAATACCTCATTGAATACCTTGCCCGAGCGGACGACAAGGTGATGCGCATTACCGCGCGGGGTTTTGGTGCCGACATCAACACTGAAGTTGTCATGCAGACCTATTTCCGACCGTATCTGCGATAAGGAACACGCCATGAAAAAAATTCTGACCATTGCCGGGCTATTTCTGGCGGCTGCTTTTTCGCAAGTCACTGCTGTCGCAGCGCCCTTGTCGCCGGCGATTCCGCCCAACATCGTGACCTCCACACCGCGGCCGATGATCATGCTGAACATGTCGAAAGACCACCAGCTTTTCTACAGGGCTTATGACGAATTTTCCGATCTCGACGGAGACGGACTGCCGGAAACCACCTACAAGCACAGCTTTAACTACTACGGCTATTTCGACTCCTACAAGTGCTACAGCTACAGCGGTACCCAGTTTGAACCAGCAAGTACCAATACCGATAAATACTGTTCGGGAAATTGGAGCGGAAATTTTCTCAATTGGGCGACCATGACACGCGTGGACGTGGTTCGCAAGGTCCTGTATGGCGGCTACCGATATACCGACACTGCCACGGACACCGTGCTGGAGCGGGCCAACCTGCCGACCGACGCCCATTCATTCGCCAAGTATTACAAGGGTGATGACCTTGCCCAACTCACGCCCTTCACCGCATCCCAGCTGGCAGCATCGGCCACCATCAGCAACAACGATAACGACAACGCCAGGCGGCAGGTCCGGTTTATTGCAGCCAGCAACAAGGCGTATCGAAACAATGACGGCAACGCGCCATCTGCAGCAACTGCAACAACCTGCGAAAGCAAGGTCGTCGCTTATTACGCCACGCAGGATCCACCCACCACGCCTCCACCCGACTACCACTGCGTCACCCACTCAGTCACCCTAAGTGGCGCGTTCACCATAGAGGTGGGTGATCAGGTCAGGGCCGTTGACCAGGGCAATGCGGCACGTTATATGGAGGGTGTTGCGCTGGAGGTCAACAGTACCGATGGCTGGTTCAACATGGTGGTCACACCAAGCGGTTATGTAACACCGGGTAGCGCAAGCAGCAACTTCAAAAAATGGACCATTCAGAATTTAACGCAAACCTCGGCCACCATCTGTAACACCACTCTCGGAGTCGGCGATAACACAAAGGTCAATGGCTGGTCGCATACAAATACCAACCCACCTTTGATGCGTGTGGCTCGGGGCGACTACCAGTTGTGGAATGCCAACGAGCGGTGGCAATGTTACTGGAGCGGCGAAAAGAGTGCCTCCAATGGCAACAATGTGGGCATCACAGGCCTCGGGGCAGGCTCAAGCAACCCAGACGCCACAAAACAAGGTGTCAAAATAGGCACGGCCGGACCGGACTTCGTCGTCCGCGTGAAAGCCTGCGTCTCAACACTTCTTGGCACCGAAAACTGCAAGCTGTATCCCGATGCAAACTTCAAACCGCAGGGGCTGCTGCATGAGTATGGCGAAGGCAACCTGGCCGAGTTCGGGCTGATGACCGGCTCTTTTGCCAAGAACATCAGCGGCGGCGTACTTCGCAGCAATATCGATTCCTTTCGCAGTGAAGTCAACTACACCACTAATGGCACCTTCACATCGGTACAGGGCATTGTCTACACACTCAACAAGCTCAGGGTATACGGCTACCGTTACAGTGACGGCACCTACATTGGCGATGGCAACTGCACTTACCAGCTCACCTCGCTAACCGACAACCAATGTACGAGCTGGGGGAATCCAATGGGCGAGATGTTCACGGAATCCCTGCGCTATCTGAGTGGGCTCGCACCGAGCTCCATCTACGACTACACCCAGTCGGGCTCCAAGGACGCGGCCATGGGACTTCCCAAACCGGAATGGATCGACCCCGTAAACCGCGCCAATGCTGCAGCCAAAACCGCAGCCGACGCAGCATTTGGCCAAGGGCAGTGTCGCGCCATCAATGCCATCAACTTCAACTCCAGCGTCACGTCTTACGACAGCAACACGGGTACGCAATGGAGCCCGTTTTCGACCTTACCGACCAGCCCCAGCCTGGTGAACATGATCAACGTCATTGGCAACGATGAGGGCATCCACGACAAAAGCTGGTTTATTGGCAGCAACGGAACGACAAACGACGGAACTTGTACTGCCAAAACCATCTCCAGCCTGGCCACAGCCACTGGACTGTGTCCGGATGCCCCCTCCTATGCCGGGTCTTACGCGCTGGCTGGCGCTGCTTATTGGTCCCGCACCAATGCTGTGCGTACCCCCACAGCGGCGCAGCTCAAAGCCAACGCCGATGCCTTCAAAGTTAAGAGCTTTTCAGTGGCACTGGCGCCTGGTAAACCGCGTATAGAAATTCCGCATCCGACGGTGGCTGGTCAGAAAATTGTTCTCCAGCCCTCTTACCAATTGCTGGTGGGAGGCGGGATTGGCAGCGGTACCCTGGTCGATTTCCGTGTGGTCGGCACCCCAACAGCAACTTCCGGGAAATTCCTGATCGTCTGGGAAGACTCGGAACAAGGGGGTGACTACGACAGCGATGTCTCCGGCATCCTGCGTTATGAAGTTGTCGACGGCAAGCTTTACGTTTACACGCGTGTCTTCAATGCGGCTTCGGCGAATCCGCAAGGATTTGGTTACACCATCTCAGGGAGCACCAGAGACGGAGCGCACTTTCACTCAGGTATTTACGGTTATAACTTCACGGATGGAACTACCCTGTCTGTGAAGCGCACAGACGGTACCGTACACCCCAATATCAACACCTCAGGCGGTTGTTCAAATTGCCAGTCCAATCAGGACGAAAGCCGCGCGGAATATACCTTTGGTGCCGCGTCCGCCGGGCAATTGCAGGACCCGCTCTGGTACGCGGCCAAATGGGGTGGCTTCAGCAAGAACGAGAACGTGACCAGCCCACCGTCTGATCCCAAGGTCTATTTTGAGAAGCCTACGGCCGATAAAGCCAACTGGGACACCAAAAAGCTCGACGGTACATCTGGCGCTGACGGTTTCCCGGACAACTATTTCCTGGCGATTCGGCCAAGTGAGCTTGAAAAAGCCCTTAGAGCGGCGTTCAGTGCCATCGTGGGTGCCTCGAACACTGCCCCGGCCGTGGCGTCAGCCCAGATCCAGTCTGGCAGCCTGAAGTACCTGGCCAGCTTTGACGGAGACGACGGGCATGGCGAATTGCTGACCTTTATCGTCAAGCCTGACGGTAAATTTGATATCCGCCTGAAAACAGACGGCACGCTTGACCGCGAATACTATTACTGGGCGGCACACACCAAGTTGACGGCCCTGCCAGCTGCGTCGCGCCAGATCATCACCAATGTCGGCAACTCGAGTGGTTTTGCTTTCTCATGGGCTGCGCTGTCCAACGCCGCCAAAACGGTGGCTTTTGGGGGCACCAACGCCACCGCAGAGGCCAAACTGAATTGGCTGCGCGGCAGCAGGGCCGACGAAACCCCCAACGGACTGCGTTTCCGTAAACGCAACGCCAACTCCATCATGGGTCCGGTGGTGAGTTCAAACCCCACCGTCACGTCACCGCCAAGCGCAGACTTTTTCGGCACCCGATTTCCCGGGTATGGGAATTTTGTCACCACGTACAGGGGCCGCAAGAGTATTGTCTGGGTAGGCGCGGGAGATGGCATGCTTCACGGCTTCAATGCAGCCACATCTGCATCAACAGGTGGTACACCCATTGTTTCCTACGTCCCGCAGCTTCTGCATTCGCGCTTGCAGGACTGGGTGGATCCGGCCGGCGAAAAAGTGCAGGCCTTTCAGGATGGAACCCCCTACTCGGCTGATGTGCTGCTGGGTTCGACCATTACCAATACAGGGGATCCCGCTTACGATGCCGCCGCGCCTACGGCCGCATGGAAAACCTATTTATTTGCCTCCCT
Organism: Polaromonas sp.; assembly: GCF_029945925.1. GTDB lineage: Bacteria > Pseudomonadota > Gammaproteobacteria > Burkholderiales > Burkholderiaceae_C > Polaromonas. The sequence continues at coordinate 130,685 of NZ_JAQSDN010000042.1, forward strand.
GGGACGCGGCGGCAAGGGCATCTTTGCGTTGGACGTGACTGACCCGGATGCCTTGACGGAAACCAACGCTGCCAGCATCTTTAAATGGCAGTTCTCCGAAGCAGATGACAGCAGCGGCGACCTGGGCTACAACCTGGCCCAGATGGGAACAATCAGCCGCGTCAGCGAGCAATCCGGAGCGGTCGCAAAAATGAACAACGGCAAGTTCGCCGTGCTCGTGCCGAACGGAATCAACAGCACCAATGGCTCGGCGGCCCTCTACATCCTGTTTGCCAATGGCCCTTACAGTGGTGTCTGGTCACCTTCAACCAATTACGTCAAACTTGTTGCCGATGTTGGACCCAACAATGGGCTGTCGCAGGCAACCTGGATTGACACGAACAATGATGGCGTTGCCGACTATATTTACGCGGGGGACTTGAAAGGCAATTTGTGGAAGTTCGACGTGTCAAGCGCCAACCAGGCCAACTGGAAGGTCGCGTACGCGAATGCAGATGGAACGAACAAACGCCCATTGTTTGTCGCAAAGCAATCTGACGCTTCTGCACTTCGTCTACCTATCACGTCTGCGCCCGAGTACCGCTTTCATCCGCTGGGCGGCGTTGTGATCAATTTCGCGACGGGGAAATCGGTCGCGTCATCGGACTTTCCGGACGGCTCGGGTCGGAATCACGCCATCTTCGGCATCTGGGACGCTCCGCTATATTCAAGCGCCGCCTATGTTGCAGATCCAACTTTGCTTGACAATGCAACAACCGGCCTGCCCCGCCTTCGTACCCAGCTGACAGCACGAACATTCAATCGGATCACCGTCGAAGATTCGGATCCGACGAACGGAATTGTCGGAGAGGGTTATGTCACCGGAAGCGCCATGGACTGGACCAGCAAGAAGGGGTGGTATGTCACGCTTCCAGACACCTCTGAAATGGTCGTCAGTAATCCGACGATCACTCAGGGCCTGCTCGCCACTGTCTCCATTGCGCCCGCCGCGACAAGCGCCGATGTATGTTTCAGCGGCCCAGTCGCCTATGCCACATTTGTGGATCCCATCACCGGCCTCCTGGACTCAAACGTCTTTGGAACGATTACCATCGGTGGCGTCACCTATCGCACCGCGTCGATAAGAATTACCGACCAGCGTGTTACCTTCTCGCGAGATGCGACCAACACCGCATGTGCAGCAGGTCAACAGAATTGCACCCGCATCATCGGTGAAACAACCGATGAAACAGCGCAATCGCCCAATGCTTCGGCGCGGATTTACTGGCGTGAGATTCCCTCCTTCAAGACAAGGTAAGGCAAGCATGAAACTCGTTCAACAAGAGTCAACAACCGGCGGCAGGTGGCACCCCACCAAACGCGTCAGCGGCGGCTTTACGCTTATCGAACTCATGATCGTCGTCGCGGTCATCGGAATTCTGGCTGCGGTTGCCGCCCCAAGCTACCGGGAATCCGTCGCCAAGAGCAGGCGGGCAGAAGTCCGAACCCTCCTGCTGGAAGCCTCTCAATGGATGGAGCGCCACTACTCCGAAAATTTCAGGTACGACCAGAACACCGCCGGAACGGCTGTGGCAGACATCTACCCCGCAAACCTGGCGCAGTCGCCTAGGGACGCAGGAGGCGCCTACACCATTGCAGTATCAGCGTCAGCTCAAAGAAGCTACACCCTCACGGCAACGCGCGTTGCGGGGGGGCCCGTGGCGTCTGACAAATGTGGCAATTTTCAAATTACCAACACTGGGGTAAAAAGCAACCCCGGATTCTCCACATCATCCTTCAGCTCGGCATCGGCAGCAGCTACGGCTTGCTGGAAATAGTTGTCGTTCGGGTGCGTGAAAAAAAAGGCCTGAATTGAAACTCCGTGAACTGCCGGACATGCGGTGGATAGTCGCAATTGCTGCCTCCATGGCTCTGCACTACGGAGTTTTTGTCGCACAACCGCTACTCTCGCGTTTTGGCGCGCCTCAAGGCCAAATCCAGTCCGGCGGTGGCGTACAGCGCATCGTTGTTCGCGTCATCGAACAAACACCGGTGTCCGTGGGCAGCCCCCCAATGGCGTCAACTATGGCCACACGTGAAATGCCGCAACCAGCCAAGATCGAAGCGGATCGTGTGCGGGACGCTGCGGATACGATGCTTCTAGACACTTGGCGCCCCGACGCAGACACGAGGTTTTACGCCATTGAAGAGGTCGATCAACCAGCGCTCCCTGTCCTGAATTGGCAATTTCCTTCGCAAACTCCTGTCTTTATCCAACTTCGACACCTGATCGTCCAAGTCTGGATCGCGGAGAATGGAGATATCCTGAATGTGGCGTTACTTTCCTCACACCCGCAAATCCCGCGGGAGCAGAAGCAGGACATCGAATGGAGCTTGATGCAAACCCCAATGACTCCTGCCACTAAAAATGGCCGACAGGTAGCCAGCCAACGAACACTCGAAATGGCTCTTGAGTTCTGACTTTTTTCGCTTGCGTCATTGCAGGTACGTTTTTCCAGATCCGGACTGCACAAAATTGGCTGACTTACCTTGACCTCAAGCAACATGACAAGCGCCCTGGAGCTGGCCAGGGACTCCCTGCTCCTGACCTCCCCCAACCCCCGAGTCGGTTGCGTACTTGCGGATAGCGATGGCATAGTCCTGGGCAAAGGCCACACCCAACGCGCTGGCGGCCCCCACGCCGAAATCGTGGCCATGCGGGACGCAGAAGCGCACGGCCACTCGCTGCGCGGCGCCACCGCCTGGGTCACCCTCGAGCCCTGCTCCCACCACGGGCGCACCGGGCCCTGCTGTGACGCCCTGATCGCCGCCGGCATCAAAAAGGTCGTGGCATCGGTTGCAGACCCCAATCCCCTGGTGGCCGGACAGGGCTTTGCGCGCCTGCGGGCCGCGGGCATTGAGGTCGAGGTCGGGCCCGGCGCGCAGGAGTCGCGCGAGCTGAACATCGGTTTTTTCAGCCGCATGATTCGCAAGACGCCCTGGGTGCGGATGAAGGTGGCGGCCTCGCTCGACGGCAAGACGGCGCTGGACAATGGCAAAAGCCAGTGGATCACGTCCGACGCTGCTCGGACCGATGGCCATGCGTGGCGCGCGCGCTCCTGCGCCGTGCTCACCGGCATCGGCACCGTGCTTGAAGACAACCCGCGCCTCGATGTGCGGCTGGTCGACACGCCGCGCCAGCCGCATCTGGTGGTGGTGGACAGCTGGCTGGAGACGCCGCTGGACGCTCATCTTTTCATAGCTGGTCGCGCGCTCTACATCTACGCTGCCGAGCAAAATGATGCCAAAAAAGCAGCCCTTGAAGCGCGCGGTGCAACCGTGGTTTATCTGCCGGACAGCGGCGGCAAGGTGGACCTGGCAGCCATGTTGCGCGACCTGGCCGTGCGCGAGGTCAACGAAGTCCACGTCGAGGCCGGGCACAAGCTCAACGGATCGCTGATCCGTGAAGGCCTGGTCGATGAGTTTCTGGTCTACCTGGCCCCCAAACTGATAGGCCAGGGCAGCGGCATGGCCAATTTCGGGCCGATCACCGAGCTTTCACAGGCGGTGGACCTCGAGTTTCGCTCGACCGACCGGCTGGGCTCCGATCTGCGTATCGTGGCCAGAGTCAGGGGACACGACCTCTTTTAGCCCTGCTTTATCGGCCCGGCCCATGGCCGCCCGCAATCTCTGCGAAAATAGCGCCATGTTTACCGGAATCATCACCGGCGTGGGGCGCATCGTCGCCATCCATAGCCTGGGCAGCTCTTTGGACCATGGCAAGCGACTCACCATCGAAGCGCCATCGGGCTACCTCGACGACGTGGGCCTGGGCGACAGCATCGCATTGAACGGCGCCTGCATGACCGTGACAACGCTTGACCTCTCCAACAACCAGTTCCTGATTGAAATATCGGCTGAATCGCTGGCAAAAACCAGCGGTCTGACCGAGCCCGGCCCGATCAACCTTGAAAAAGCGCTGCGCGCCAACGACCGGCTGGGCGGCCACATCGTTGCCGGCCATGTCGATGGCATTGGCACCGTCACACATTTCGCCCAGGTGGGTGAAAGCTGGGAGTTGCGCATCTTCGCCCCGCGCGAACTGGCGAAGTACCTGGCCTACAAAGGTTCCATCACGGTCAATGGCGTCAGCCTGACCGTCAACTGCGTCACCGATCTGGAAGGCAACCAGGCCGGCTGCGAGATCAGCATCAACCTGATTTCCCACACGGTTCAAAACACGGCCCTGGGCCATCTGCGACCACAATCGCAGGTGAACCTGGAAATTGACCTGATTGCGCGTTATGTCGAACGCATGCTCCAAAGCGGAAAGAACACCTGAACCCATGACGATCGCCATCTCCCCTGTTGAAGACATCGTGGCCGACATGCGGGCCGGCCGCATGGTCATCCTGGTCGACGAAGAAGACCGCGAAAACGAAGGCGACCTGGTGCTGGCCGCCGATCACGTGACCCCGGAAGCCATCAACTTCATGGCCCGTTACGGCCGGGGCCTGATCTGCCTGACATTGACGCGCGAGCGCTGCGAGATGCTGCAATTGCCGCCCATGGCCACCCGCAATGGCGGGAAATACAGTACCGCCTTCACGGTGTCGATCGAGGCCGCCGAGGGCGTGACCACCGGCATCTCCGCGGCAGACCGGGCCCGCACGGTGCAGGCCGCTGTCGCCAAAAACGCCCAGGTCAGCGACCTCGTGCAACCGGGCCACATCTTCCCCTTGCAAGCGGTCGATGGCGGCGTGCTGATGCGCGCCGGCCACACCGAAGCCGGCTGTGATCTGGCCGGCATGGCAGGCTGCTCGCCAGCCGCCGTCATCTGCGAGATCATGAAAGACGATGGCACCATGGCCCGGCTGCCCGACCTGCAGGTCTTTGCCGCAGAACACGGGCTGAAAATCGGCACGATTGCCGACCTGATCGAACACCGCAGCCGCCACGATTCGCTGATTGAAAAAATCGGCACACGGACACTGCAGACCGCGTTTGGTGAATTCACCGCGCATGCCTTCAAGGACAAGACCAGCCAAGGACTGCATCTGGCCTTGGTCAAGGGACAGTGGTCCCCGGAAGACACGGTGGCTGCGCGGGTGCACGAACCACTGTCAGTGCTTGACGCGCTGGAAACCGGCCGCTCCATGCACTCCTGGAGCCTGGACCAGAGCTTGGCGCATATTGCCAAAGAGGGCAAAGGCGTGGCGGTTCTGCTCAATTGCGGCGAAAGCGCGGCGCAGCTGCTTGAACAATTCGAAGGCACGGCACGCGCCAGCCAGGCCCCCGAGCGCGGCCGCATGGACCTGCGCACCTACGGCGTGGGCGCGCAAATCCTGCGCGAGTGCGGCGTGCACAAAATGAACCTGATGGGCAACCCGCGCCGCATGCCCAGCATGACGGGCTACGGCCTTGAGATCACCGGCTACATTGCCAACAAAAAGGATTAACCGTGTTTGGTGCAGAAAAAGGTACGGCCGACAAGCTGGACGGCAAAAAACTCTCGATTGGCATCGTCCAGGCGCGTTTCAATGAAAGCATCACCAATGCGCTGGCCAAGGCCTGCTGGCAGGAACTGCTGGCGCTCGGTGTCGAGGAAAAAAACATCCACCATGTGAAGGTGCCGGGCGCGCTCGAGATTCCCTCGGCCCTGCAGGCCATGGCCGAGCGCGACCAGTACGACGCGTTGGTGGCGCTGGGCTGCATCATTCGCGGTGAAACCTACCACTTCGAACTGGTCGCCAACGAAAGCGGCGCCTCGGTCAGCCGGCTGGCCCTGGACTACCAGTTGCCGATTGCCAACGCCATCCTGACCGTCGAAAACACGGCCCAGGCCGAAGCCCGCCAGACCGACAAGGGCCGCGATGCGGCGCGCGTGGCGGTGGAAATGGCCAACCTGCTGAACGAACTTGACTGATACCCTGGTCCTCCCCTCCCCCAACAAGCGCGCCATGACTGAAACGACCCCTCTCAAACCCAAGCGTCCGCCACAGACCCGCAATGGCCTGACCGACACGGGCGTCAAAAAAGCCGCCGACAAGTCAGCGCGCACCCGGGCACGCGAGTTTGCGCTGCAGGCGCTGTACCAGCATCTGGTGGGGCGCAACGAAGCGTCGTCCATTGACGCGTTCACCCGCGACCTGGTGGGTTTTCACAAGGCCGATGCGGCGCATTACGACGCGCTGCTGCACGGCTGCATTGCCGAAGCCGCGTCGCTGGACGACAGTGTGACGCCTTTGCTGGACCGCAAGATGGCGGAAATATCGCCGGTGGAACATGCGGTGCTGTGGATTGGCACCTACGAGTTCAAGCATTGCCTGGACGTGCCTTACCGCGTGATCATCAACGAATGCATCGAGCTGGCCAAGGCCTTCGGCGGCACCGACGGCCACAAATACGTCAACGGTGTGCTGCACAAACTGGCACCGGCCTTTCGCGCCGCTGAAGTCGCCGCCGACAAAAAAGCCTGAGGCGCACGGTGAGCGACATCAGGATTGCCCGGCGCGCCCAGCGCATCGAACCCTTTTATGTGATGGAAGTTGCCAAGGCCGCGGCAACCATGGCCCAGCAGCTTGCCCACACGGCAGAGCCCATGATTTTCCTGAACATCGGCGAGCCGGACTTCACCGCGCCGCCGCTGGTCCAACAGGCCGCGGCTCGCGTCATTCAAGATGGCAACACCCAGTACACCCAGGCGACCGGCCTGCAGCCGCTGCGCGAACGCATCAGTGACTGGTATGCCACGCGCTTCCAGGCCGACGTGGCGCCCGGCCGCATCATCATCACCGCCGGCGCCTCGGCGGCGCTGCAGCTGGCCTGCCTGGCCCTGATTGAAGCGGGCGACGAGATCCTGATGCCCGACCCGAGTTACCCCTGCAACCGGCACTTTGTCAGCGCCGCCGACGGCAATGCGGTGCTGCTGCCGACAACGGCTGAAGAGCGCTTCCAGCTCAGCAGCGCGAAAGTGCAGGCCGCCTGGACCGACAAAACCCGCGGTGTGCTGCTGGCCTCGCCGTCCAACCCGACCGGCACATCGATTGCGCCGGAAGAGCTGCGGCGCATCCACGAGTTTGTGCACAGCCGCGGCGGCATCACCCTGATTGACGAGATCTACCTGGGGCTGAGTTACGAGGCGCATTTCGGTCAGACAGCGCTGGCGATGGCGGGCGGCCTCGGCGACAGCATCATCAGCATCAACAGCTTCAGCAAGTACTTCAACATGACGGGCTGGCGCCTGGGCTGGCTGGTCGTGCCCGAGGCGCTGGCGCCGGTGATCGAGCGCATCGCGCAGAACCTGTTCATCTGCCCCAGCACCGTAGCCCAGCACGCCGCCCTGGCCTGTTTTGAACCCGACAGTCTGGCCGAATACGAACGGCGCCGCGCCGAGTTCAAGGCCAGACGCGACTACTTCATCCCCGAACTCAACCGCCTGGGCCTTCGCGTGCCTGTGATGCCCGACGGTGCTTTCTACGCCTATGCCGACTGCACAGACGCCGCGGCCCGGTTGGGCGTCAGCGGCAGCTGGGACTTTGCGTTTGAGCTGATGAAACGTGCCCACCTGGCGGTGACCCCCGGGCGTGATTTCGGGACGATGGCACCGGAGCAGTACGTCCGCTTTTCCACGGCCAATTCCATGGCCCAGCTGAAAGAGGCCGTCGCCCGGCTGGAGGCCGTCCTTGGCTGAGGCCGCCGGTGCCGGGGCGGCCGCCACATTCCAGTGGCCCCTGCGGGTCTATTGGGAAGACACGGATGCCGGCGGCATCGTGTTCTACGCCAACTACCTGAAATTTTTTGAACGCTCCCGCACCGAGTGGCTCAGATCACTGGGCATTGAACAACACAACCTGCGTGAGAGCACCGGCGGCATGTTCGTGGTGACGCAAACCAGCGTTCGTTACCTGCGCCCTGCGCGCCTGGACGACGAACTGATTGTTACCGCGAGCCTGATCGAAAAGGGCCGGGCGTCCTTGATAATCGGGCAGCAGGCGCTATTAAAATCAGAGCATTCGCAAGACCTCCTGTGTGAGGGCACGATACGCATCGGCTGGGTGGAGGCCGCCAGCCTGAAGCCCGCCAGAATTCCCGCCACCATCCTTGATCGTCTGGAAGCCAAAACATGAACCAGGATTTATCCATTGTCAGCCTCATTCTCAACGCCAGCTGGGTGGTCCAGGGCGTGGTGGCACTGCTGATCGGCGTGTCGATCGCGAGCTGGGCCGCCATCTTCCGCAAGATCGTCTCGCTCAAGCGCGTGCAGTCGCTCAACGACGAGTTCGACCGCGAGTTCTGGTCCGGCACCAGCCTGAACGACCTGTTTGCCGCCGCCAACCAGAATGCCAAACACAGCGGCCCGATGGAGCGCATTTTTGCCAGCGGCATGCGTGAGTTCCAGAAGCTGCGCGAGCGCCGCATGGAAGACCCCGGCACCCTGCTCGACGGCGCCCGCCGCGCCATGCGTGCCAGTTACCAGCGTGAAATGGATGCGGTGGAATCCAACCTGTCCTTTCTGGCCACGGTCGGCTCGGTCTCGCCCTACGTCGGCCTGTTCGGCACGGTCTGGGGCATCATGCACGCGTTCACCGGCCTGGCCGCGCTGGAGCAGGTCACGCTGTCCAGCGTGGCGCCCGGCATTGCCGAAGCGCTGGTGGCCACGGCCATCGGCCTGTTTGCCGCCATCCCTGCGGTGGTGGCCTACAACCGTTTTGCCCACGATATCGACCGCGTGGCCAACAAGCTGGAGACCTTCATCGAAGAGTTCTCCAACATCCTGCAGCGCAACCTGGGCGCCCATTCGCCCTCCGGCCACTGAGATGTGGGCCCCCACACTTTTCACTTCGTGTAATGCGCTGCCCCCCGGGGGGGCGCTGCGCCTGCGGCCCGGCAGAGCCGGTTCCGCGGCCCCTGCTGACGAAGAGATCCCGGCGCAGCGGCCGGCTTAGGAGAAACATATGCCTGCAGTTTCATCCCGCGGCCGAGGCCGCCGCACCATCAGCGAAATCAACATGGTGCCTTTCATCGACGTGATGCTGGTGCTGCTCATCATCTTCATGGTGACGGCGCCGTTGATCACGCCCAGCATGATTGCGCTGCCCAAGGTCGGCAAGGCGCCGGGCCAGCCGCCCAAGCCAGTCCAGATCGAGATCAGCAAGGACGAAATCATCCAGATCAAGTCGGCGGGCGTGACCACACCGGTCAAGCTCGGCGAGGTCGGCGCCGCCGTCAAGCGCCTGCAGCCGGCGGTGCCGGCCGGTGAGCAGGTCACACCGGTGGTGATCAGCGCCGACAAATCCATCAAGTACGAAACCGTGGTCAAGGTCATGGACGCGCTGCAAAAGGCCGGTGTGGCCCGCGTCGGCCTCTCGGTGCAGACCGGCAACTGACCCCCTCCCTGCGCTGAATTTTTTCATGCCCATCGCAGCCGAACGCCCCGAGTTTGCCCCGCACCGCGAGCCCGGTGCGTTGCGATCCTTCGGCCTGGCGGTGCTGGTTCACCTGCTGTTGATCGCCGCTCTGACCTGGGGCGTGAACTGGAAGCACAGCAACCCCGATATCTCGTTCGAAGCCGAACTCTGGTCCAGCGTACCGCAGGAAGCCGCGCCCAAACTGGTGGAAGCCCCGCCACCGCCACCCCCTCCTCCTCCCCCACCGGAGCCCGTGGTCAAGGCGCCACCGCCGCCCCCCGCACCGGACGTGGACATCGCGCTGGAGCGGGAGAAAAAACGCAAGCTCGAACTCAAGAAGAAGGAAGCTGAACTGGCCAAAGCCAAGGCCGAGCTGGACAGGCTGAAAGAACTCCAGGCCAAAAAGGACAAGGAACTCAAGGCGAAGGAAGAATTGGCCAAACGCAAGGCGGAAGAAGCGAAAAAACTCGAAGCGAAAAAAGCCGACGACAAGAAGCAGGACGCGAAAGACGCAGAAAAGAAAAAGCTGGCTGACGCCGCGGCAGAAAAGCAGCGGCAGGACAACATCAAGCGGGCCATGGGCCTGGCCGGTGCCACGGGCAGCGCCGACGCCAAGGGCACGGCACAAAAAGCCAGCGGCCCGTCCGCCAGCTACGGCGGCAAGGTGCGCGCCAAGGTCAAGCCCAACATTGTCTTCACCGAGGACATCTCCGGCAACCCGACCGCCGAGGTCGAGGTGCGCACCGCGCTGGACGGCAGCATCATCAGCCAGCGCCTGATCAAGTCCAGCGGCAACAAAGCCTGGGACGACGCGGTGATCAAGGCCATCATCCGCACCGAAACCATGCCGCGCGATGTGGACGGCCGGGTGCCGACGCCGATGATTCTGGAATTCCGGCCGAAAGACTGAGTACCTGCGCCCTGACTGTCATCCCGGACTGAGTCTGTCCCGGGCTTGATCCGGGAATCCTGGATCCACGCGGCATGAACCAGCGGCCGGGTCAATCCAGCATGGATTGCGGGTCAAGCCCGCAATGACGCCCCTGGAAGCAGGTTAGTTCAAGCTCGAAACAACAGCCCGTTCGCTATATATTTAATAGCTGTCTGTGCCCGTGAAATAAGGGCTTGAGCCATTATTTACTCATAAACTATGCTAGCCAGCCCCTGGTCGGCCTGCGCCATCCAGCTGGCCAGTGCCGCGTCGGTCGGGAAAAATTTCGCGGCTTCACCGAGCTGCAGTTCGGCCACCACGCTGTCGCGCTTGAGGCTCAGGCGCACCGGCAGGCCGCGGCTGACCTCGCCCTGCTCCGACATTTCCTTGCGCGGCGGAAAGTCCCGCACGATACGCTGCACGTCCGGCGCCGTGCCGTTGACCGCCACGCGCAGGTACTTGCCGAAGCGGCAGCGCGCCGACTCCAGGCTCCAGACCTGCGTCACCTTGAAGCGGCGGCCAAAGCGCTCCGACGCCGGTTGCAGCGTGCCCTGCACGATCACCAGTTCATCGTCTTTCAGCAGGTTGCGGTTGGCGTTGAAGGTGGCCTCGTCCACCGAGGCTTCCAGCGTGTCGGTCTTGTCGTCGAGCTTGAAGATGATCAGCTTGCCGCGGTTGCCGTTGATCACACGCAGGTCGCTGACGATGGCCGCCAGCAGGGTCTGGTCGCGCGAATCGATCAGGTCGTCGATCCTGCGTTTGACGAACTGCCGCACCTCGGTCTCGACCTCGTCGAACAAGTGCCCTGAAAGATAAAAACCGATGGCGGTTTTTTCCTGCACCAGCCGCGCCTTGACACCAAAAGGCACCGCCTCCAACAGCGGCGGCTCCTGCGTGCTGGCAGCATGGGAGTCCATGTCGAACAGGCCGCCCTGGTTGACGTTGGCCTCGGCCTGGGCGGCGAATTCGAAGGCGCGGTCCACCGATGCCAGCAGCGACGCGCGGTTCAGTTGCAGGTTGTCAAAAGCGCCGGCCTTGATCAACGCTTCGACCGTGCGCTTGTTCATTTTTGACTTGTCGACCCGCAGGCAGAAGTCGTACAGCGAGGTGAAGGGCCCGCCCGCCTCGCGCGCTGCCACGATGGCGGCAATCGCCTGCTGGCCGGTGCCCTTGACGGCGCCCAGGCCGTAACGGATGCTCTTGTCGGTGATCGGCTCGAAGCGGTAATGCCCGCGGTTGACATCGGGCGACTCGAAGCTGATGCCCATCTTCTGCGCGTCGCCGAAAAGAATCCTCAGCTTGTCGGTGTCGCCCATCTCCACCGTCATGTTGGCGCAGAAGAATTCAGCGGTGAAATGCCGCTTGAGCCAGGCGGTGTGGTAGGCCAGCAAGGCGTAGGCGGCCGAGTGCGACTTGTTGAAGCCGTAGCCCGCGAACTTCTCCATCAAGTCGAAAACCTCGTCGGCCTTCTCCTGCGACAGGCCGTTGATGCCGGCACCCTTGCGGAAAATTTCCCGCTGCGCGGCCATCTCCTTTTCGTCCTTCTTGCCCATCGCGCGGCGCAGCATGTCGGCGCCGCCCAGCGAATAACCGCCCAGGATCTGCGCGGTCTGCATCACCTGCTCCTGGTAGACCATGATGCCGTAGGTCTCTTCCAGGATGGGCTTGACGCGCGGGTCCGGGTACTCGGGTGTTTCCTTGCCCTGCTTGCGCGCAATGTAGGTCGGGATCAGGTCCATCGGACCCGGCCGGTACAGCGCATTCATCGCAATCAGGTCTTCCAGCCGGTTCGGGCGCGCATCCTTGAGCATGCGCTGCATGCCGATACTTTCAAACTGGAACACCGCCTCGGTCTTGCCTTCGGCAAACAGCGCGTACACCCGCTGATCGTCGAGCGGCAGATTCTCGAACTTGAAATCCTTTTGCGCCGGGTGCCGCTGGACGATGAACTCGCGCGCCAGCTCCAGGATGGTCAGTGTGGCCAGGCCCAGAAAGTCGAACTTGACCAGGCCGATGGCCTCGACGTCGTTCTTGTCGAACTGGCTCACCGCCGAGGTGCTGCCGGGCTGCAGGTAGAGCGGGCAGAAATCGGTGAGTTTGCCCGGCGCGATCAGCACACCGCCGGCATGCATGCCGACATTGCGCGTCAGGCCTTCGAGCTTGCGCGCGAGCTCGAGCAGGGTGCGCACGTCTTCTTCCTTGGCCTCGCGCTCGGCCAGCACCGGTTCGGCCTCCAGGGCGTACACCATCTTGTCGTTTTTCTTGCGATCAGCAGGCACCAGTTGCAGGGTCACGGCCTGGCCCGGCTTGTTCGGGATCAGTTTGGAAATGCCATCGCAAAAGCCATAAGAGAAATCGAGCACGCGGCCGACGTCGCGAATCGCGGCGCGTGCGGCCATGGTTCCGAAGGTCACGATCTGGCTGACCGCCGCGTGACCGTATTTGTCTTTCACGTAATCGATCACACGGTCGCGGTTGGTCTGGCAGAAGTCGATGTCGAAGTCGGGCATGGACACCCGCTCCGGGTTCAGGAAACGTTCGAACAGCAGGTTGTACTGCAAAGGGTCCAGGTCGGTGATCTTCAGCGAATACGCAACAAGGGAGCCGGCACCGGAACCCCGTCCCGGCCCGACCGGGCAGCCGTTGTTCTTGGCCCAGTTGATGAAGTCGCCCACGATCAGGAAGTAGCCCGGAAAACCCATCTTCAGGATGGTGTTGATCTCGAACTCCAGCCGCTCCACGTATTGCGGCCGCTTCTCGTTGCGCACCGCTTCATTCGGGTACAGATGCGCGAGCCGCTCTTCCAGCCCCTGAAACGACGCGTAGCGGAAATACTCGTCGGGCGACATGCGCACGCCGTCGACTTCGGGCGTCGGATACTCGGGCAGCATGGGCTTGCCGAGGTCGAGCTTGAGGTTGCAGCGTTTGGCGATTTCCACTGTATTGGCCAGCGCCGAAGGCAGGTCGGCAAACAGCTCGGCCATCTGCGCCGAGGACTTGAAATACTGCTCGCGCGTGAACTTGCGCACGCGCCGCGCATTGCCGAGGATCTCGCCCTCGGCAATACAGACGCGCGCTTCATGGGCCTCGTAATCCTCGTAACCCAGAAATTGCACCGGATGCGTCGCCACCACCGGCAGCTTGAGCCGGGCGGCCAGTTGCACCGCCGCCGCCACATGCTGCTCGTCGTCGGCGCGTTGCGCGCGCTGCAGTTCCAGGTAAAAGCGGTGCGGGAACAGGCCCGCAAAATGCAGCGCACATTCCAGCGCGCGCGGGCCGTCGCCCTGCACCAGCGCCTGCCCCACCGCGCCGCCCTGCGCGCCGGACAGCGCAATCAGCCCCTCGCCGAGCTCCTGCAGCCATTCCAGGCTGATGATGGCCTGGTCGCGCACCACGCCCCGGGTCCAGGCCCGGGTCAGCAACTCCGAAAGATTCAGGTAGCCCTGGCGGTTTTGCACCAGCAACAGCAGCCGGGCCGGCGCCGCACCCGCTTCCTTGCCCGGCACCTGCACCCACACGTCCGCACCGATCAGCGGCTTGACCCCGGCGCCGCGCGTTTCCTTGTAGAACTTGACCGTGCCGAACAGGTTGCCCAGATCGGTGATGGCCAGCGCGGGCTGGCGGTCGGCCGCTGCGGCGGCCACGATTTCATCGATGCGGTTGGTGCCATCGACGACTGAAAACTCGGTGTGGATACGTAAATGGACAAACATGGCTTCATTTTAGGGCGTGGATGTTGCCCCCACGGTTGCTCGCTTCGCGTAGCGCCCTGCCCCCCGAGGGGCCGCTGCGCCTGCGGCCCGGCAAAGCCGGTTCCGCGGCCCCGGCTTGAATTAAAGGCATCCCCCTACAATTCCGGCATCATGAAAGTTCTGAACATTGCGGCCTACAAGTTTGTCGCCCTGGAAGGCCTGGCAGAGCTGCAGGCCGGGGTGCGGGAAGCCCTGCAGGACCGCGCCATCAAAGGCACGGTGCTGCTGGCCGAAGAAGGCATCAACCTGTTCCTGGCCGCCCCGCGCGCCGACATTCATGATTTTTTGGCATGGTTGCGGCGTGATGCCCGTCTCCATGACCTGGAGGTCAAGGAAAGCTGGTCCCATGCCCAGCCTTTTCGCAAACTGCTGGTCAGGATCAAGCCTGAAATCATCCGCATGAACCACCCGGCCATCCAGCCGGCGGCCGGCCGCGCCCCGGCGGTGGATGCGGCGACGCTCAAACGCTGGCTGGATGCGGGCCACGACGATGACGGGCGCCCCGTGGTGACGCTGGACACGCGCAACGACTTCGAGGTGGATGTGGGCACCTTCCGGCATGCCATCGACTGGCGCATCACCAAATTCACCGAATTCCCGCACGCCCTGTTACAGCACCAGGAGGCGCTCAAGGGCAAAACCGTGGTGAGCTTCTGCACCGGTGGCATACGTTGCGAGAAGGCCGCCATCTTCATGCGCGAGGCCGGCGTCGAACATGTCTTCCAGCTTGACGGCGGCATCCTCAAATATTTCGAGGAAAGCGGCCACACCCACTTTGACGGAGAATGTTTTGTCTTCGACGAGCGGCGCGCACTCGACCCGGCATTGAAACCCCGCGTGAATGTCGGGGCATTGTCTGACAGCCCGACATCGGAAGACATGGAAAGCTGAACGGGTTTTTCGGGCCCTGCCGCCCTTCCACCTTTTTTGCATCGAGCCGCCATGCCCACACCCAATGCCGCCCGCCACGCCGCCACCGGGACTTCCAGCCTGGCGCAACGCTTCCAGCAGGTCCGCAGCCAGACCGAACGGCTCGTTCAGCCCCTGAGCGCCGAGGATTGCCAGTTGCAGTCCATGCCCGACGCCAGCCCCGCCAAATGGCATCTGGCCCACCTGACCTGGTTTTTCGAAACCTTTGTCCTCGAGCGTTTTGAAAAGGACTTCCGGCCTTTCGATGCCAGCTTCAGGGTGCTGTTCAACAGCTATTACAACGGCGTTGGCGACAAGTACCCGCGGCCGCAACGCGGCCTGATCAGCCGGCCGACCCTGCAGCAGGTGCTGGCCTACCGGGCCGAGGTGGACGAGCGCGTGCAGACCCTCCTGCGGCGGACCCCGGCCGGTCCTGCCGAAAACGAGCTCGCGCAACTGCTGACACTGGGCCTGCACCACGAGCAGCAGCACCAGGAACTGCTGCTGACCGACATCAAACACGCCCTGTCCTTCAACCCGGCGCGGCCAGCCTATGCCGGGCACTGGCCGCTGGCGGGCATCAGCCCGCAGCCGCTGCGCTGGATGGGTTTTGAAGGCGGCCTGCTGGAGCACGGCTTCGACCCCGCCATGGACGGCGCCTTTGCCTTTGACAACGAGACGCCGCGCCACAAGGTGTATGTGGCGCCGTTTGACATCGGCCACCGGCTGGTCACCAACGGGGAGATGATGGCTTTCATGGCGGACGGCGGTTACCGGCGGCCCGAGCTGTGGCTGGCCATGGGCTGGGACTGGGTGCAAGGCACTGGGGCGACGATGCCGCTGTACTGGCAGATGCCTGACACGCAAAACGGCCCGTATCGCAACTTCACGCTGCAGGGCCTGGTGCAGGTAGACCCGCACACGCCCGTCTGTCACCTCAGTTATTTCGAGGCCGACGCCTATGCACGCTGGGCCGGTGCGCGCCTGCCGACAGAGTTTGAATGGGAGCTGGCGGCGCGCAGTGTGTCAGCCCCGCCCGGCCAGCGCGCCGAGGGCAACTTTGTCGAAGGTGGCGCCTACCACCCGATCCCGCTGCAGCAGCGCAGCACAGGCCACCCGGCCCAGATGTTTGGCGATGTCTGGGAGTGGACCCAGTCCAACTACAACCCCTATCCCGGCTACAAGCCCTGGGAGGGCCTGGTCGGCGAATACAACGGCAAGTTCATGTGCAACCAGTTCGTGCTGCGCGGCGGCTCCTGCGCCACGCCGCAAGGCCATGTGCGCACCAGCTACCGCAATTTTTTTCCGCCGGAGGCGCAGTGGCAATTCAGCGGTTTGCGGTTGGCACGCGACGGCGCCGCCGCCTGAAACTCACGCTGCGGTAAAACGGCGCTCGGGCAGCGCAATCAGCTCCGCATCCCCCGGCACCTGGCCCATGGTCTGGGCCTCCCAGTCGCGCGAGGCCTGCACAATCCGCTCCTTGCGGCTGGACACGAAGTTCCACCACATGAAGCGGTGGCCATCCAGCGCGTCGCCGCCTATCACCATCAGCCGCACCGCTTCGCCGGCCGTGATCGATGCCGCCGCGCCCGGCGCCAGCACGGCCAGCGTGTGCGCAGCCACCTGTTCGCCGTCCACCAGCACCGAGCGGTCCACGGTGTACAGCGCCAGCTCCTCGGCCAGCGGCGGCAGTTCGAACACCGCGCCGGCAGCGAGCTGCACATCGAGATAGAGGGTCGGAGAAAAAGTGCGTACCGGCGAACGCTGGCCAAACGCGTCGCCGATCAACACACGAACCTGCGCGTCGCCCAGCACCAGCGACGGAATGGCCGACGCCGGGGTGCGCACGAAATCCGGCGGGGCCTCTTCATGCTCGCGCGGCAGGGCCGCCCACAGCTGGATGCCGTGGTTGACGTAGGTGCTTGCCTCGAGCTCCTGCGGCGCACGCTCGGAATGCACGATGCCGCGTCCGGCCGTCATCCAGTTGATGGCGCCGGGCTCGATGCGCTGGCTGGAGCCCAGGCTGTCGCGGTGCATGATGGCCCCGTCAAACAGGTAGGTCACCGTCGCCAGGCCGATGTGCGGATGTGGCCGCACGTCGTGCGAGTCTCCGGGGGCCACCGTGACCGGGCCGAAATGGTCAAAAAACAAAAAGGGCCCCACCGCCTGCCGCTGCGCGGCGGGCAGCAGACGGCGCACCCGAAAGCCGCCCCCGAGGTCCTTGTCGTGTCCGGTCAATGTCAGGTCAACAGGCATGGCGGTGACTCCAGAACGTGGTTTATTGAGATCTCCATCAATCATGACAGGCCACTTGCTACCGTTCGCCCTGAGCTTGTCGAAGGGCTTCGACAGGCTCAGCCCGAACGGCGGGGTGTCATGAAGGACGAAAACATCAATAGCTGGCGGGTGAGGTCAGGCGTGAAATTTCGCGGCCACATCGGCCACCCGCTGGCCGAACAGCCGGGCCGTGGCCAGGTCGCCCGCGGCCATCTCGCTGGCGCCCGCGTCGGAAGGCGACTGCGCGATCGCTCCGCTGTAGGACACGAGGTAGTTGATGTCGTCGCGCTGGGCGGCCTTGCTGTTCGACGGCATCAGGCCCTGGCTGACCCAGACCATGCCATGCTGCATTGCCAGCGTGAACAGCGTGGTGAGCGTGCCCTGCTTGTCGCCGTTCATGCCCGCGCTGTTGGTGAAGCCGGCGGCGAGTTTGTCCTTCCACTCCTGGCTGAACCACGGTTTGGAAGATGCATCGGCAAACTTCTTGAACTGCCAGCTCACGTTGCCCATGTAAGTGGGCGAACCGAAGATGATGGCGTCGGCAGCTTTCAGCTGCTCCCAGCCACCCTCGGGGAGGTTGCCATCGGCGTCGATGGCCAGAAGCTCGGCACCGGCACCTTCAGCAACCGCCTGCGCCATGCGCTGGGTATGCCCGTAACCGGAGTGGTAAACGACGACGACGTTGGTCATGGTGTGTTGTCCTTGGGTTCAGAAAAGGAAGGGAAGAGAAGAGGAAGAAGACAAGGAAGAGGAGGAAACAGGCAGGCCGGCACTGGAGCCAGCCTGCGGAAAGCAGATCATGACGTTTCGCGATCAGCCTTTGAGTTTGCCGTCCACGCTCCAGGCACCGGCACCCCAGGCGACGATGGTCAAAAGGCCACCGACCACGGCGATGTTCTTGAAGAAGGCCTGCTGTTGCTGCATGACCATCTCGGCCGGCACCGCCCAGAAGTTGTGAAAGATGAAGGTGATCACCAGGGTGAACAAGGCGATACCCAGCGCTGCCCAGCGGGTCTGGAAGCCGATCAGCAGCAGCAGGCCCAGGCCCAGTTCGATGCCAATGGCGGCGGCCGCGGCCAGTTCTGGCAGAGGAACACCCTTGGAAGCGATGTAGCCGGCCGTTCCGGTGAATCCGGCGATCTTGCTGAAGCCGGCTGGCACAAACAGCAGGGCGATCAGTATGCGGCCGAACAGGGAAAACGGGTTCTGGAGGGAGTTGAGCATGGTGAGTCCTTTTTATTGAGAGTGATGAAAGAAAAAATTTGAACCAAAGCGCCCGGCCGTGCAAGTCCCGGGCCGCTTCGGCACTTCGGCGTTCAGGCCGTCAGATCGAAAACCAGTACCTCGGCGTCCTTGCCATGGGACAGCTGCAGCCGGCCCTCGGCTTCCAGCTGGAGCGCGTCGCCCGCCTTCAGAGCCTGGCCATTGACCTGGAGTTCCCCGCGCACCAGGTGCACATAGGTCTTGCGTTGCGGGTTCAGCGCCATGTCGGCCGTCTCGTCGCCGTCGAACAGGCCCGCATAAACCCGGGCGTCCGCGTGAATCGTCACCGAGTCCTGCGCGCCGTCGGGCGATGCCACCAGCCGCAACGCGCCGCGTTTGTCGCTGTCGGGAAAACTTTTCTGCTCGTAGCTGGGCGGGATGCCGGTGACATTGGGCTCGATCCAGATCTGCAGGAAATGCGTGGTCTCGCCTTCGGCATGGTTGAACTCGCTGTGCTGCACACCGGTGCCCGCACTCATGCGCTGCACGTCACCGGGCGGAATGCCCTTGACGTTGCCCATGCTGTCCTTGTGCGCCAGTTCGCCGCTGAGGACATAACTGATGATTTCCATGTCCCGGTGGCCATGCGTTCCGAAGCCCTTGCCAGCAGCAATCCTGTCTTCATTGATGACGCGCAGGTTGCCAAAACCCATGTGGGCCGGGTCGTAATAACCGGCAAACGAGAAGGAATGGAAGGACTTGAGCCAGCCGTGGTCGGCGTAGCCGCGTTCGCTGGATGATCGGGGGGTCATCATGGGGAGCTCCTTTCGGGGTGCATGTGAAATGCGTTTGCAATGACTCCAATGTAGGGGCCGGCGCGCCACTGGCCATTGCAGTTATTTGATGGCATCATTCAAATTGTTTGAATCATCAACCCCTCAATGAACAACCGCGTGCGCGATGCGCTGACCCCCGAAACCATAGGCCTGATCGGCACCGTTCACCGCACCGGCAGCATGGCGGCGGCCGCACGCGAGCTCGGCGTGGTGCCCAGCGCGCTGACCTATCGCATCCGCCAGGTGGAAGATGCGCTGGACGTGCTGCTGTTCGACCGCTCCTCCCGGCAGGCCAAACTGACCGAGGCGGGCAAGGAGCTGCTGCGCGAAGGCACACGCCTGCTGGCTGAACTCGACGCGGTGGCCAACCGCGTCAAACGTGTGGCCACCGGCTGGGAACCCCAGCTGACGCTGGCGGTGGACAGCGTGATCTCGCGCACCACCGTGATGGAATTGTGCGAGGCCTTTTTTGCACTGAACCCGCCCACCCGCCTGCGGCTGCGGGAAGAAGCCCTGTCCGGCACGCTGGAAGCCCTCACCTCGGGCCAGGCCGATCTGGCCATCGGCGTGGCCATCGAGCCCGGCATCCACAAGTCGGTGCAAAGCAAGCCGCTGGGCAGCATCCATTTCATTTACGCCGTCGCGCCGCACCATCCCCTGGCGCAGGCCCCCGAGCCCGTCACCGATGCCATGCTGATGCCACACCGCGCGGTGGCGGTCGCCGACTCGGTGCAGCGGGGAAGCGGCGTCTCGGTCGGGCTGCTGGGCGGCCAGGACATCTTCACCGTGCCGGGCATGCAAGAAAAACTCGATGCGCAGCTGCGCGGCCTGGGTGGCGGCTTTCTGCCCGAATACCTCGCGCGGCCCCACATCGCCACCGGCAGGCTGGTTGAAAAACGCGTGCAGCGGGCAGAGCGCCACATCCCCGTCAGTTATGCCTGGCGCCGCGTGACCACCGGCAGCGAGGGCCGCGCCCTGCAGTGGTGGCTCAAACAGCTGGACAGCCCCGCGACGCGAAAGGCCCTTCTGGAGCGCGACCATGCTGTGTAAAACCCTGACCCGCAGCGAATGTCCGGCCGGCCGGCTACGCCAGCGTGTAGAGTGTGATCATGATTTCCATTGATGTTTGCGCTGTGCTGCCAAAATCCGGAAAAGCCCGCCACCGAGACCTGCAGGCCAACCGCCCTTTTCACCCCGCCATAAAAAGTACAAAGACATGACCAAAAAATCCCGCTCCGCTTCCCCCGCCATGCCCGTGCCACGCCATATCGCCGTGGTCGGCGCGGGCATGGCCGGCATCGCCTGCGCCCGCACACTGATGCAGGCGGGCCACCGCGTGACGGTGTTCGAAAAAAGCCGCGGCCCGGGCGGGCGCATGGCCACGCGCAACACGGAATTTGGCGGCTTTGACCACGGCACGCAGTACTTCACCGTGCGTGATGCGCGTTTCGAAAAGGCGCTGGCCACCAGCCCCGGCCTGGTGCGGCCCTGGAGCGCCAACACCGTGCGCATCCTCGACGAGGCGGGCCGTGTCGTGGCGTCCGCACCGCCACCCAGGGAAGCCCACTGGGTGGCGACACCGGGCATGAGCGCGCTGCTCAAGCAGTGGGCCCAGCCCCTGGCTGCGGCCGGCTTGCTGACGCTGGAAACCCAGGTCATCCGGATGGAACGCGACAAGCTGCACCCCGAGCGCTGGCAGTTGCAGACCGAAGGCCCCGGTGCCAGCAGCCAGGTGTATTCCGGCTTCGACGCCGTGGTGCTGGCCGTGCCCGCACCGCAGGCACACGCCCTGCTGCTCAGCTCCCAGCAGGGCAAGGCCTTGATGCCGGCCCTCGCCGGCGTCGCCATTGCCCCCTGCTGGACCCTGATGCTGGCTTTTCCGCAAGGGCAGCAGCCGACGCTGCCGCACCTGGGGCCGCAGTGGAATGCGGCGCGCAGCACCCACCACCGCATTGCCTGGCTGGCACGTGAGTCGTCCAAGCCTGGGCGCAGCCCGATCGAACGCTGGACCGTGCAGGCCAGCCCGGAGTGGTCCACGCGGCATCTGGATGACGACGACGAGCGCATCAAGGCCAAACTCCTCAGGGCCTTCACCGAGGTCACCGGCATACGCGCCGAACCACCACACGCCGCGGTGCACCGCTGGCGTTATGCGCAAACCACCGAACCCCTGGGCCAGACCCACCTGTGGGATGCCAAATCGCGCATCGGCAGTTGCGGCGACTGGTGTGTCGGCCACCGGGCCGAAGACGCGTTTGTCTCCGGCCTGGAAATGGCATTGGCCATCTGTTAGCCCCGACGCTTTCTGTTTTCCGTTCGTCCTGAGCCTGTCGAAGGATGGGGCGACCTGTCGGAAAATCCATGCAGACCTTGGTTGATCAAGCTCTCCCAGCTCGCTACGTCGGCCGCTTTGCGCCCTCACCCACCGGTCCGCTACACGCCGGGTCCCTCGTCGCCGCGCTGGCGAGCTGGCTTGACGCGCGGGCGCATGGCGGCCAGTGGCTGGTGCGTATCGAAGACATCGACACGCCGCGCTGCGTGCCCGGCGCCGACACCCTGATCCTGCAGCAGCTGGCAGCCTGCGGGCTGCGACCGGATGCGCCGCCGCTGTACCAGTCGCAGCGTGGCGGCCACTACCAGGCCGCACTGGACCAGCTGATTGCCGCCCACCTCGCCTACCCCTGCGCCTGCACACGGCAGGACATTGCACGGGCACTGGAGGCCCGCGGCACGCTGCGGCCACGCCACGGGGAACTGGTCTACCCCGGCACCTGCCGCCATGGCCTGCAGGGTCGTCCCGCGCGGGCGTGGCGCTTCCTCACCGAGAATATTGAACAAAATCGGCCTCCAGCCCTTATGGGGCGTGCGCAAGCAGCTCCTGATTCAGTAGCAGAGCAGATTGTCCGCTGGCAGGACCGCCGGCTCGGCGCGCAGCAGCAGGACGTCGCGCAGGAGGTCGGCGACTTTGTGCTCAAGCGCGCCGACGGCCTGTGGGCCTACCAACTCGCCGTGGTGGTGGACGATGGCGCGCAGGGCATCACCGATATCGTCCGCGGGGAAGACCTGGCCGACAACACGGCGCGGCAAATCCTGCTGCAGCGCGCGCTGGGCCTGCCCTTGCCGCGTTACCTGCACACGCCGCTGGTGCTCGGGGCCAACGGCGAAAAGCTGTCCAAACAGAACGGCGCCAGCGCACTGGACACCACCCAGCCGCTGCAGGCACTCGATGAAGCCGGGCAGGTACTGGGTCTTCCCGCAGGCTTGTCTGCGCGGACGCCCGCTGACTGGCTGCAGCAAGCCGTGGCCCTCTGGAGCCGGGCGACTAAAATTGAGCGGTGATTGAATCCCCCACCTCCAACCCGCCATCAGACCCGCCGTCCAACCCGCCGGAAGGCGCGTCACCCGACCCCATGCGTCTGCGCACCATCCGCAGCTTTGTCCTGCGCACAGGCCGTACCACGGCCGGCCAGGCCAGGGCTTTTGCAGATGCGGGCCCGAAGTTTCTTTTGCCTTATTCGGCAGCGCCGCTGGACGTCGAAGCCGCGTTTGGACGCGTGGCCCCCACCATCCTGGAAATCGGCTTCGGCATGGGCGAAGCCACGGCACAGATTGCAGCCTTGCTGCCGGGGAAAAACTTCCTCTGCTGTGAAGTACACACGCCCGGCGTGGGCGCCTTGCTCAAGCGCATTGGTGAGCAGGGCCTGGCAAACATCCGCATCCTGCAACACGACGCGGTGCAGGTGCTGGACCACATGCTGCCCCCCGGCAGCCTTGACGGTGTACACATCTTTTTCCCCGATCCCTGGCACAAGAAAAAACACAACAAGCGCCGGTTGATCCAGGCGCCATTGGTGTCCAAACTGGCGGCCCGCCTCAAGCCCGGCGGCTACCTGCACTGCGCCACCGACTGGCAGCCTTACGCCGAGCAGATTCTTGAAGTACTCCAGGCAGAGCCTTTGCTGAAAAACACGGCGGACAGTGCCGACGGTTATGCCGCCAAGCCCGACTACCGCCCGTTGACCAAGTTCGAAAACCGTGGCATCAAGCTCGGTCATGGTGTCTGGGACGTGGTGTTTACGCGTGTCCAAGCCGCCTGAAACTGTAGAAGCCCGGGCCCGTACGGCCGCCGAGGCTCTCTCTTCACCAGCAGGGGCCGCGGATCTGGCTTTGCCAGTCCGCAGGCGCAGCGCACCCGAGGGGCTGGAGCCTGCGGCTCCAAAGCTGCTTGAGCAGCTTTGGACAGGCGACAGAGGCGAAGCGTCCCGCGAGCCGCGGCCTGCAAGGCCTCGCGCATTACACGAAGTGACAAGCGTGGGGGCTAAATACGGAGGCCTGCCTACGCGCGAAGGGGTCGGCCCGAGTTGTGTCAGCCTGCCTGCCGGCAACTGGCCCACCATCACCGACTTTCTGGTCCAGCGTTTTCCTGACATTCCGCGTGCGATGTGGCTCGAACGCATGGCCGCTGGTGAGGTTGTCGATGAGTTCGGCGAGGCAGTCACGCCGGCGCGCGCCTACCGCGGCCACATGCGGCTGTATTACTACCGCACCCTGCCAGCGGAGACCCGCATTCCCTTTGACGAAGAACTGCTGTTCCAGGACGACCACCTGGTCGTGGTCGACAAACCGCATTTTCTGCCTGTGACCCCGTCCGGCCACTACCTGCAGGAAACCCTGCTGGTGCGGCTGAAAAACCGGCTGGGCATTGCAGAACTCAGCCCCATCCACCGGATTGACCGCGAAACGGCCGGGCTGGTGCTGTTTTCAGTGCAAGCGCAGGAGCGCGCTGCCTACCAGGACCTGTTCCGCCAACGGGAGGTCAGCAAAGGGTATGAAGCGATTGCGCCATGGCGCGCGGAGCTGACGTTTCCGCGCGTCTGTACCAGCCGCATCGTCGAAGGCCAGCCCTTTTTCCGCCAGGCCGAAGTGGCCGGCGTAGCCAACAGCGAAACCCGCATCGAGTTGCTCGAAGTCAGCGGGCCGCTGGCACGTTACGGCCTGAGCCCGGTCACCGGCAAGAAACACCAGCTGCGCGTGCACATGTATGCGCTGGGCCTGCCTATCGTCAACGATCGCGTGTATCCGCCGCTGGAGCCAACGCCTGAGGACGACTACCGCTACCCTCTGCAACTGCTTGCCCAGCGCATTGCCTTTGACGACCCCTTCACCGGCCAACGCAGGCAGTTCAGCAGCAAGCGGCGGCTGGAACTCCCCTGAACACGGGACGTTGAACACCCGCTGCCGGGCCCCCAGTCAGGCCGGGGCCGCGGAACCGGCTCTGCCGGGCCGCAGGCGCAGCGGCCCCCGAGGGGCTGGAGCCTGCGGCTCCAAAGCTGCTTGAGCAGCTTTGGACAGGCGACAGAGGCGAAGCGTCCCGCGAGCCGCGGCCTGCAAGGCCTCGCGCGCTACACGCAGTGAGCAAGCGTGGGGGCTTAAATCTCTTTTGCAGTGATCTGGTACCTGAAGTCATCGGGCGCATAGGAGTCA
The DNA here is from genome assembly GCF_029945925.1 of Polaromonas sp. Lineage (GTDB taxonomy): Bacteria > Pseudomonadota > Gammaproteobacteria > Burkholderiales > Burkholderiaceae_C > Polaromonas. Next base: position 155,466 of record NZ_JAQSDN010000042.1, read on the forward strand.
AAGCGACCCAAGGCGTTTTCTGCCACCGGGTACATGAAAAAGCCCAGCTTCTCGAATTTCGAATTCGGCAGGGCGATGTCGTGGGCGGTGTTGTAGGCCATCCAGTTGCCTTCCCAGCCGCCGAACAGCGCCTTGTTGACGGGCGCCACCACCGGGTCCGTGGTGTTCTTGATCCAGTCGGCCGTTTCCAGGCGCATGACCTTGGCCACATCGGCCGGGTCCATCGCCACCCAGCCGTAACCCTTGAGGAACACTTCAGAACGGCAGTGCTGCGCGCCCTTGAGGCTGACCGGGTTGCCGCTGAGCTCCTTGTAGCCAAAGGCCGAGGGCACCAGGCGGATGCCGTACACATCGCGCGCCGGAATGCCGACCGAGCGGCACAGGCCGACAAACAGCGCATTCAGGTCGGCGCACTTGCCGCCCAGGTTGCCGGTTTCCAGCATGGTCTTGATGTCGCCTTCGCCGCAGCCGCGCACCTTGGGGTCGCGGTAGGTGTTGGCCATGATCCAGTCGTAGAGCTTCTGCGTTTTTTCGACGTCGGTTTTTGCACCGACGATGGCTTTTTGCGCCGTCGTGCGCACGATGCCGTCGGTGGGCAGAAACTTGGTCGGGCGCGTGAAGTAGCGCAGCGTGTCGGCATCCTCGCGCACCGCGGTCTTGTGCGCCCAGTCAAGCGCACGGCTCTGGGTCTGCACGCGGCTTGTCAGTTCGACAAAAGGCTGGGCCTGGCCTGCATCAAATTCGGCGTACAGCATCTTGGCGCCGTCCACGCCGTCTTCGGTCAGGTCGGTTTTGCCGTTGCTCGAGAAGCTGTTGCCCTGCGAACGCTGGTAGTCGCTGTTGACCGATGGAATCGGCAGCCAGACCTTGGTGACGCCCTGGGGCTTGACGATGTCGACACGCGTCGTCACGTCAAAGGTGCGCCAGGCGCCGCTCTGGGGCGCGAAGACGCGGCGTGGCGCGGCCTGGGAAAAACTGATTGCAGGCAATGCGGCAGCCATGGCGGCTGCAGCGGTATTTTTCAGGAAGGTGCGGCGTACGGTGGTCATCAAAAGGAACTCCGGAAGCTGGGTTGGCAGACGTGACCGGGCATGAAAAGGTGCACCGGGATGTCCATGCGGCGCAAAGCAGAACGCTTGTGCCGAGCGGCAATTATGGCGGCTTTCGTCCTGCCGGTCACGATGACTGAAACGACTCGGTTACATTTATCGGGCAAGCTCCTGGCGTCCCGCGCGCCACCAGCGTTGCAGGCTCCCACGATAACGACACATAAAAGCCGGAGACGATGGCATGGGCAAATCGGGCAAACAAGCAGCGGGGCCGCAAGGCATCCTGATACGCGAGACCGCCGGCCAGGGGCCGGCGGCGACGCTGCAAGCGGTGCTGACGCGGCTGGACGCGCAGGACCTGGCGCACTGCGTGCGCAGCACGGAAGGCGACGATGACGCCGGCCACTTCATCCGGATCAGCCTCAGTGCGGAACAGGGCGAGGCCTGGGCCCCCGGCTACGACACACTCGCGCTGGCTCGCCGGCTGCAGCTGCACACCGACGATCAGCCGGCCGACCTGACCCGCGAGATCGTGGCAGCCATGCTGATGGGACCGGTGGCCTTTGAATTCCCCAGCGTGGATGAACTGGCGTCCGCCGTCCGCATTCGCCACAACATCGCGCGGGCGGCCCGTAAGACCAGCCTGTCCTTTCACACCAGCCAGGCGGAGCGGCCGCAGGACTGCTGGACCTACCGGAAGGACATCGGCTTTGTCATCCGGCCCGGCGTGTCGCTGGTGACGGCCCTGGCCAAGGCAACCCAGCCCGAGGTTTCCGGCACGCTGTATTCCTTCTCCTGTTACCGCGCCACCGAATACGTGATGCTGCTGGGCATTGCCGAGGAACTCGCGCATTGCAACCCCGCCCTGTATGCGCAGTTGCAGACGCTCTGGACCGCCCGGCCCATCATGTCGGGCCCGTTTCACGATGTTTTTTTGCGCGAACAGGGCGCCATGGAAGCCCCCCTGCCCCCGCATTATTTTGTGCCGGGCGACAGAACCTGGTTCCGCAATCCCGACGAAGCCTCGGCCGAGGCATCGGGTTATGAAGGCTCCTGGGTGATCTACCTCGGCGGTGGCCTGTTCTGCAACTTCTGGAAGCGTGACCAACCTTACACGCTGGCCGACAAATGCCTGGAAATCTACCAATGGCGCAACGCGCTGTACCGGGACGCAGAAGGCCATGAACGCATCGATGAAGCCAAGGTCGAAACGCTGGTGGCGGCCGCGCAGCAGGATGAGCCCGAGCTTGAACGCATTCTGGCCCTCATGCAGCGCTACCGCGAACCGCGCGGCGTGTACCGCGACGGCGGCTGCCTGGACACCACGCGGGAGTTTGCGCGCTGGGTCTGCCCCGGCACCGCGGACCTCGTCCTGCCCAAGGAATAAGGCCCCACGCTCGGCACTTCGTGTCCTCGCGAGGCCTTGCAGGCCGCCGCTCGCCAGAGGCTTCGCTTCTGTCGCCTGTCCAAAGCTGCTCAAGCAGCTTTGGAGCCGCAGGCTCCAGCCCCTCGGGGGCCGCTGCGCCTGCGGACTGGCAAAGCCAGATCCGCGGCCCTGGCTGGCAGGAAAAAGATCCCCACGGTCGCTCAACTGACCATGGCCGGTTCGCCTACTGCTTGAGCAAGGGCTCCAGCCACTGTGTGGCGGCGGTGCCGGTCCAGTCAACCTCGCCCTGCACACGCTGACGCGGCCGGCCCTGCCGGTCCACCAGCACCGTGGTGGGAAAAACCTTGACGCCCCAGGCACGCGCCGTCTGGCCCTGGGGGTCCAGCAGCACGGGCAGGCTCAGCCCGGTGCTGGCCGCAAACTGGAGGGCACGCGTCGGGTGTTCCTTGAAATTGATGGCCAGCACCAGCAGCTTGTCGGGGCCGTAGAAGTCAGCGATCTGCTGCAGGGTCGGCATTTCCGCGCGGCAGGGCTCGCACCAGCTGGCCCAGAAATTAAGCAGCACTGCACGGCCCCGGAGGTCGGACAGGCGCCAGGTCTTGCCCTGGGTGTCGACCGCCTGCAGCGGCGGCACAGCGCCCTGCCAGGGCGACACCGCATAGGCGGCTTCGCCGGCGGCACGGGCATCACGTCCCAGCAGCGATGCGCCGACTGCACATGCGGCGCCCTGCAGAAAAAGACGCCTGGACGCCACCGGATAGAAGAATGAAGACATGGCCACCCCCAGCTTAGCAGGGCCGGATTAACGCAGACGGATACAGGGCATCTGGCATGGACAGACAATCAACCGGCCATCACCCCCTTGCAAGCAAAGCGAAACAGTCCTACAAAGGCAGGCCGTGCCCTGCCGTAAATTGCCTGAACCCACACCAGCACACGCTGAACCGATTTTGAACTTCCCCCTTCCACACCCCGGGCTCGCCCTTGCGCCGGCGTCGCCGCAGTTCATCAACCGCTACAACGCGTCCGACCATGGCCGGCCCGGCGCTGCACGTGAGCTGGCGGACGGCCTGAACGCGGTTGCCGCGAGTGTGTCGCCCAAATATTTCTACGATGCCCTGGGCTCGCAACTTTTTGAAGCCATCACCCTCCTCGATGAGTACTACCCGACGCGTACCGAGGCCGGCATTTTCGATGCGGCCCACGGCCACATGGCGGCGGCGCTGGCCGGCGCCGGCATCACCCGCCCCTGCCTGATCGACCTGGGCGCCGGCAGCTGCGCCAAAGCCATGCGGCTGATCCCGCACCTGCAGCCCCGCCAGTATGTGCCGGTGGACATTTCGGTGGACTTTCTGCGCGATGCGGCGGAACAGGTGCAAAACACATTTCCGGAGCTGGCCATTGTTGGCGTGGGCATGGATTTTTCGGCCGCGCTGGTGCTCCCGCCGCAGGTGCAGCGCCAGGACCGCGTGTTTTTCTACCCCGGCTCCAGCATCGGGAATTTTTCACCGGACCAGGCGCTGGCGTTTTTGCAGCGTATCGCCGACCCGGCACAGGGCGCTGCACGCGGCCTGCTGCTCGGCATCGACCTGGTCAAGGACAAGGCCACGCTGGAAGCCGCCTACGATGACGCGCTGGGCGTCACCGCCGCCTTCAACAAAAACCTGTTGCGCCACGTCAACACGCTGCTGGGCGCCGACTTCGACCCGCATCAATGGCGCCATGTCGCCTTGTTCAACGAAGCGCAGTCGCGCATCGAGATGCACCTGGAAGCGTGCTGTGAGCTGACCGTGCACTGGCCGAAGGGTGAACGACGTTTCGGGATGGGTGAACGCATCCACACCGAGAGCTCGTACAAATACACGCTGGACAGCATGTCGGCGCTGCTGCGGCTGGCGGGGTTTTCGCAGATCAAACCCTGGGCCGATCCAAAGGACTGGTTTGCGGTGTTCTGGGCGTCGGTTTAAGTCGATCAAACCTGCTGCTGTTTGATTCGGCCGCTCGTGGCTGGCCTGCAATCCGGGTTTCGCTGTGGCGGACACGGTAGTTTTCTTGTCAATGCCGCAGGCATCACGCCGCGCCTCGGGCTAGCCCTGGGCAGCAGGTCTAACTCCCCACTCCCACCCCTATCCCCTGCCCTCGCCCCGCTGGGCGATGGAGGGGGACTTCATTTGGCTGCGTGTGCTGCGCTCGCGTGCATGAATGACAGTCCCCGAATCTCGACCTGACGCGCTACGCGCGTCAGGTCTCCCCGCATCCGCATTCGTTCCCCCACCCGTCGGGCTGGGCCGAGGAGCGCAGGCAAAAGCGGATCAGGGCTGGCGTTGTATGAGCCGAAGGCGAGTTTAGCCCGACCCCGCTTTTGACAAGCACCGGAGGTCGAGTTATTGGGGTCAGACACCAATTTCGCTGCGGTGCATCGCACCGCACCCTGTGGGGCGAGCCATAGGCTCGGCGAATTTTGGCTCTGACCCCAAAAACTCCCCAGACCATCGGGTCGCCTTTCTTTTGGGTACTTTTCTTTGGCGAAGCAAAGACAAAGTGCCTCGCCCGCCGGGGCGAGACCCGGCTTGCTGGCAAGCCACACCGATTCGAGATCAGGGAGGCTTGGCCCCTGGCCCAGCCTGAGCGGCCTCATAAGAAATAGCGACTCAGCCCAATAACCACGGGCGCAAGCAGCTATCAAAATTATAGCGACTACGACCCCGTCATTCGACCCGGGCAATACCCGCCGGCTTGAAGCCCAGGTCCGCCGCCTTGCCCTTGCGCCCGCGCGCGGCCCGGGCATTGTTCAGGCTGCGGATCTCCAGCGTTTCCTCGCGCTCCTTGCCGCCACGGCCTATACCCTCGATCTTCACGCTGCGGGTATACGCCGCCGCGCCGGCCAGGGTGTCCTTGGCATCGAGGTCGATCAGCATCAGGCCGCGGCCGCCGGCGGCCTGGGTCTTGAGCTCGCTGATCTCGAAGGTCAGGATGCGCCCGCCGGTGGAGGCGCAGGCCACGTGGGACGCCGGGCTCAAAGGTGCGGCGCCGCCGCAGCCCGCCACAGGCGAGGGCTTGCAGATGGTCTCGCCTTCACCGCAGCTGATGAAGGCCTTGCCGGCCTTCAGGCGCGAGCTCATGTTTTCCACCGTGGCCAGGAAGCCGTAACCGCCGCTGCTGCTGAGCAGCAAGGTGGCGCTGGCCGGTCCGGCGAAATAATGCGCCGGGTGTGTCCCGGTTTCAAGTTCGATCAGCGTGGTCACCGGCTGCCCATCGCCGCGGGCGCCGGGCAGCATGGCCACCGGAATCGAATACACCCGGCCCGTGCCTTTGGTCGCCGTGCCGAACACCAGCAGGGTATCGATGGTGCGGCATTCAAAGGTACCGTACAGGCCGTCGCCGGACTTGAAGGCGAAGCTGGCCGCATCGTGGCCGTGGCCGCTGCGCGCACGCACCCAGCCCTTGGCGCTGACCACCACGGTGACCGGCTCGTCGAGCACCTTGACTTCCAGCACGGCTTTTTTCTCGGCCTGGATCAGGGTACGGCGCGGGTCGGCAAACTGTTTGGCGTCCGTCTCGATTTCCTTGATCATCAGGCGGCGCAAGGCGGCCGGGTTGCCGAGGATTTCCTCGAGCTTGCCCTGCTCTTCGCGCAGGCCCTTGAGCTCCTGCTCGATCTTGATGGCTTCCAGCCTGGCCAGCTGGCGCAGGCGGATTTCAAGAATGTCTTCGGCCTGCCGCTCGCTGAGATTGAAACGCGCGATCAGCGCGGCCTTGGGCTCATCGGACTGGCGGATGATGGCGATGACTTCGTCGATGTTGAGCAGCACCAGCTGCCGGCCCTCGAGAATATGGATGCGGTCCAGCACCTTGTTCAGGCGGTGCTGCGAACGCCGCTCTATCGTGGTCTGGCGAAAGGAGATCCACTCCTGCAGCATTTGCCGCAACGTCTTCTGCGTCGGCCGGCCGTCCAGCCCGATCATGGTCAGGTTGATGCTCGACGAACTTTCCAGGCTGGTGTGCGCCAGCAAAGTGGTGATCAATTCGGACTGCTCGATGCGGCTGGTCTTGGGTTCGAACACCAGGCGCACGGCCGCGTCCTTGCTCGACTCGTCGCGCACCACATCGAGCACGGCCAGCACGGTCTGCTTGAGCTGCACCTGGTCCAGGCTCAGCGCCTTCTTGCCGGCCTTGATTTTCGGGTTGGTGATCTCTTCGATTTCTTCCAGCACCCTTTGGGTACTGACGCCGGGCGGCAACTCCTGCACCACCAGCTGCCACTGGCCGCGTGCCAGGTCTTCGATCTTCCAGCGCGCGCGCACCTTGAGCGAGCCGCGGCCGGTGCTGTAGGCCGCCGCGATGTCGGCAGCGGTCGAGATGATCTGGCCACCGCCCGGGTAGTCGGGACCGGCGATCAGCGTGTACAGCTCGTCGTCGCCGAGCTTGGGGGTCTTGATCAGCGCGATGCAGGCGTCGGCCACCTCGCGCAGGTTGTGGCTGGGAATCTCGGTGGCCAGGCCGACGGCGATGCCGCTGGCACCGTTCAGCAGGGTGAACGGCAGACGCGCCGGCAGTTGGCGCGGCTCCTCGAAAGAGCCGTCGTAGTTCGGCACGAAGTCGACCGTGCCTTCGTCGAGTTCGTCGAGCAGCAGCGTGGTGATTTTCGCCAGCCGCGCCTCGGTGTAACGCATGGCCGCCGCGCCGTCGCCGTCTCTGGAGCCGAAGTTGCCCTGGCCGTCGATCAGCGGGTAACGCTGGGAAAAGTCCTGCGCCATGCGCACCATCGCGTCATAGGCCGCCTGGTCGCCGTGCGGATGGTATTTGCCCAGCACGTCGCCGACCACACGCGCACTTTTGACCGGCTTGGCGCCGCCGGCGCCGGAAAAGCCCAGCCCCATGCGCGCCATGGCGTACATGATGCGCCGCTGCACCGGCTTCTGGCCGTCGCAGACGTCGGGCAGCGCCCGGCCCTTGACCACGCTGAGCGCGTATTCGAGGTAGGCACGCTGGGCATAGGCGGCCAGCGATTCCTGGTCAGGGACGTCGGAAGGGGCAGGCAGGGCAGGCGTAAAAAGATCGTCCATCGGGGGTTCAAACTGGAAAAAAGGATAGAGGTCAAAAGAGGTGGCCGGACCGATGAGCCGGCTGGCCGTCGCAGGGGATTATGGCCGCACGCGAAACTGCGGTTCCACGTCAGGACTCCATCAGAACACTAGTCGCGCTCGACCCGGAATTCCGGAGCGACCGGGCTTTGCACGACCAGGGTCGGCAGCTGGTTGCCGCGTCCGGTGGCGCCGCCAGCGGGCTGGACGGACGACGTATTGCTGCCGCCCATCATTTCCATCCTGACGCGGCCCGAGCGCCGCGCCTCACCGATCATGCTGGGCGGCTTGAGATGGCTGTACAGCTGCATCACGGTCTTGACGTAATTTTTGGTCTCGGGATAGTTGGGAATCTTGTTGCCATAACGCTGGACCGCGCCTTCGCCGGCGTTGTAGGCCGCCACCGCCAACTCAAGCTGGCCGGGAAAAAGATCGATCAGGTAGCGCAGGTAACGCGAGCCGGCCCGAATGTTGGTTTTGGGGTCGGTCAGCTTTTTTTCGATCGGGGAATTTTTGTCTGCCCGCACGCCGTACCGCTGGGCCGTGGGTGGCATCAGTTGCATCAGGCCCACCGCACCCTTGGGCGACACCGCGTGGGTGTTGAAGCCCGACTCGGTGGCGATCAGCGCCTGCAGCAGTTCGTAGTCGATGTCATGGGCCACCGACGCCTCGCGCAGCAAATGCTTGACGGCCTTGTAATTGGGTGAAACGTCGAAAAAGGCCAGCAGCTTGGGCGGTGCACCCGGCATGCCGTTGCCATAGGCGCCCGGGGAAGCCTTTCCACCACGGCTGGTGTCAAAACTCTCGCCGCTGCGGAAAAACAGCTGGTAACGCTCGTCGAGCCGCTCGGCCGAGAAATGCGCCACCCCCTGGCTGTCGACATAACCCCAGACATCGGCGCGGGCAGGTGTGCCGGCCAGTAGCAGGGCTGCAGCGGCTATCAAAAATGATAGCTGCCTGCGCACTAACCACAAAGGCTGGAGCCATTTCTGACGTAAAAAATGGCTCATGCCGTGCAGATCCGCAGCTTGCGCATGGAAGTCCTTTAAATATCGATCTCCACGGCATCGCCGTGCAGTTCCATCAGTTCGCGCCGCGCCGCGGCTTCGCCCTTTCCCATCAGCTTGGTCACCAGACTCTCGGTCTGGGCAAAGTCGAAATTACCGAGTTGCACCGGCAACAGCCGGCGCGTATCAGGATTGAGTGTCGTTTCCCACAATTGTTCCGCATTCATTTCGCCCAGGCCCTTGAAGCGACTGATGGCCCAAGCCCCTTCACGCACACCTTCCTTGCGCAATTTGTCGAGAATGGCGGTCAACTCACCTTCATCGAGCGCGTACGCCTTCGACGCAGGTTTTTTTCCGCGGGCCGGGGCATCCACCCGGAAGAGCGGTGGCCGCGCCACAAAGATGTGTCCTGTGGCAATAAGTTGGGGGAAATGCCGGAAAAACAAGGTCAGCAGCAGCACCTGGATGTGGGAGCCATCCACGTCGGCATCACTGAGGATGCAGATCTTCCCGTAACGCAGGCCGCTGAGGTCCGGGGAATCGTTCGGGCCATGCGGATCAACACCAATGGCCACCGCGATGTCGTGAATCTCGGTGTTGGCAAACAGCCGGTCGCGCTCGACCTCCCAGGTGTTGAGCACCTTGCCGCGCAGCGGCAGGATGGCCTGGCTCTCCTTGTCGCGCCCCATCTTGGCGCTGCCGCCGGCGGAGTCGCCCTCGACCAGGAACACCTCGTTGTGCGCCAGGTCCTTGCTTTCACAGTCGGTCAGCTTGCCCGGCAGCACGGCCACGCCCGAACCCTTGCGTTTTTCCACCTTCTGGCCGGCCTTCTGGCGGGTTTGTGCAGCCTTGATCGCCAGTTCAGCCAGTTTTTTGCCGTAGTCCACATGCTGGTTCAGCCACAGTTCCAGCGTCGGCCGCACAAAACTCGAGACCAGGCGCACCGCATCGCGTGAATTGAGCCGCTCCTTGATCTGCCCCTGGAACTGCGGGTCCAGCACCTTGGCCGAGAGTACATAACTGGCACGGGCAAACACGTCTTCCGGCAACAGCTTGACACCCTTGGGCAGCAGCGAATGCAGCTCGATGAAACTCTTGACGGCCTGGAACACGCCATCACGCAAGCCGCTTTCATGCGTGCCGCCGGCGCTGGTCGGGATCAGGTTGACGTAACTCTCGCGCACCGGCTGGCCGTCTTCGGTGAACGCCAGGCACCACTGGGCGCCCTCACCTTCGGCAAAACTGTCGTGCGCCGCATCGGCGAAACCCTCGCCCTCAAACAGTGGAATCACCGGATCGGCATTGAGGGTCTGCATCAGGTAGTCGCGCAGGCCACCCTTGTAGACCCAGGTCTGCACCTCTTTGGTCTTCTCGACGACCAGCGTCACGGTGACGCCGGGCATCAGCACGGCCTTGCTGCGCAGCAGGTGGGTCAGCTCGGCCATGGGCAGGGCCGACGCTTCGAAATATTTGGCATCCGGCCAGGCCCGCACCGTGGTGCCGGACTTGCGGTCGCCGTCAGCCGCCTTGCGCAGCTCCAGCGGCTCGGTGACGTCGCCAGCCTCAAACACCAGCCTGGCCACCATGCCGTCACGGTACGAGGTGGCTTCCAGGCGTTTGGACAGGGCGTTGGTCACGCTGACGCCGACGCCGTGCAGGCCGCCGGAAAAGCTGTAAGCCCCGCCCTTGCCCTTGTCGAACTTGCCGCCAGCGTGCAGCCGGGTGAAGACGAGTTCGATCACCGGCGCCTTTTCCTCCGGGTGCAGGCCGTAGGGAATGCCGCGGCCGTCGTCTTCGATGCTGACGGAACCATCGGTGTGCAGCGTGACCTTGATCTTCTTGCCATGGCCGGCCAGCGCCTCGTCGGCCGAGTTGTCCAGTACTTCCTGGATGATGTGCAGGGGATTGTCGGTGCGCGTGTACATGCCGGGCCGCTGCTTGACGGGCTCCAGGCCCTTGAGCACGCGGATCGAGCCTTCGGAGTAATCGTTGGGTAGTTTGGTCGCCATGGGGGGTGGATTGTAGTCCCGGGTGATTTTAAGACTGGATAAATATACAGTTTTTATCCAGCACATTCCGAAACTCATGCCCGGCGCTCATCAATGAGCCCAAAAACTTTCAAAAACAGAACGCAGCGCATTGGGTACATTCTCCGGATGCAATCTTCGAGCCGAAATCTCTCCATGGCCCAGGTGCTCATCTGCGGCGCCGCCATCGTCACCCTGTCCATGGGCATACGCCACGGCTTCGGCCTGTGGCTGCAGCCGATCACCCAGGCCCAGGGCTGGACACGCGAAACCTTTGCCTTCGCCCTGGCCGTGCAAAACCTGTCCTGGGGCGTGTTCGGCATTTTTGCCGGCATGCTGGCCGACCGCTTCGGCGCCTTTCGCGTCATAGCGGGCGGCGCCGTGCTGTATGCGCTCGGGCTGGTCGGCATGGCGCTGTCGCCCACCGGCCTGATGTTCACGCTGACCGCCGGCGTGCTGATAGGCGCGGCGCAGGCGGGCACCACCTATGCCGTGATCTACGGCGTGATCGGCCGCAACATTCCGGCCGAAAAACGCTCCTGGGCCATGGGTGTGGCAGCGGCGGCAGGCTCTTTCGGGCAGTTCCTGATGGTGCCGGTCGAAGGTTTCCTGATCAGCGGCCTGGGCTGGAAAGAGGCGCTGCTGGTACTGGGCGCGGCGGTGCTGCTGATCGCCCCGCTGGCGTTTGGCCTGCGCGAGACGCGCTTCGGCCCCGGCCAGGCGCCGCCGCGCGAGCAGACCATCCTGCAGGCGCTCAGGGAAGCCTTCAAGTACCCGAGTTTCCAGCTGCTGATGGCCGGCTATTTCGTCTGCGGCTTCCAGGTCGTGTTTATCGGCGTGCACATGCCCAGCTACCTGCGCGACAAGGGCTTGTCACCGCAGGTGGCCAGCTACGCGCTGGCACTGATCGGCCTGTTCAATGTGTTCGGCACCTATGCGGCGGGCGCCCTCGGCCAGCGGCTGCCCAAAAAGAACATTCTGGCCTTTATTTATCTCGCGCGGGCCGTCGTCATTGCCGTGTTCATCGCCGCGCCCCTGAGCCCGGCCAGCGTCTACATTTTTGCCAGCCTGATGGGCCTGCTGTGGCTGTCCACCGTGCCGCCTACCAACGCCGTCGTGGCGCAGATTTTCGGCATCCAGCATCTGTCCATGCTCAGTGGTTTTGTCTTTTTCAGCCACCAGATCGGCTCCTTCATGGGGGTCTGGCTGGGCGGCGTGCTCTACGACCGGACCGGCAGTTACGACATCGTCTGGTACATCACGATTGCGCTGGGCGTGTTTGCGGCGCTGATCAACCTGCCGGTGCGCGAAGCGGCCATCCACCGGCCTGCGGCGGGCCGCCTGCCTCAAGGCGCCTGAGACATGGCACGCAAGCTCGCCTTGTATCTGCTCGCCATCGCGGCCACGCTGGGCGTGTTTGCGCTGTATTTGCGGCCCGATTTTTTGCTGACGCTGGCTGACCAGCTCTGGGCCTGCTTTTAGACCCCGCCTCACTCTTCGTCGCGTACCCGGTACTGCCCGGCCAGCTGCTGCTGCACCGCAGGCGGCACGGCCTCGTAGTGGCTGAAGGCCAGCGTGTAAGCCCCCTGCCCGCCCGTCAGCGCGTTGAGCCGGGACTGGTAAGCGGCCAGCTCGGACAGCGGCACCTGGCCCAGCACCGCCAGCGTACCTGCCTGCAGCCCGCGCGTGCCGCTGACCTGACCGCGGCGCGCCGACAGGTCGCCGGTGATGTCACCCATGACGGCCTCGGGCGCCGTGATCTCGATATTGACCACCGGTTCGAGCACCACCGGCGACGCGGCGCGCACCGCCTCGATCACCGCCTTGCGTCCGGCCGTCGCGAAGGCAATGTCCTTGCTGTCCACACTGTGATGCTTGCCGTCGTACACCACGACCCGCACATCGCTGACCGGAAAGCCCGCAACCACCCCGCCATCAAGCGCCTGGCGCACGCCTTTTTCCACCGCCGGCATGTACTGGCCGGGAATCGTGCCGCCCCGGACCTGGTCGACAAACTCGATGCCGGCGCCGCGCGCCAGCGGCTCGATGCGCAGGAAGACCTCGCCGAACTGGCCGCCACCGCCGCTTTGCTTCTTGTGGCGGTGGTGGCCGGCGGCCGGCGTGGTGACCGTCTCGCGGTAGGCAATACGCGGCGGCCGCGTGTTCACCTCGCACTTGTAGACCTCGGTCAGCCGCTCGATCAGCGTGCGCAGGTGCAGCTCGCCGAGGCCGTAAACCACGGTTTCATTGGTCTGCGCCACATGTTCCAGCCGCAGGCAGGGATCTTCATCGACCAGTCGTTGCACCAGGTCCCACATGCGCTGCTCGTCGCCGCGGCGTCTGGGCTCGATGGCCAGCCCGTGCACCGGCACCGGAAAGTCCAGCGGCTGCAGATGGAGGTGTTCGTCTTCGGCGGCATCGTGCAGCACGGCGTCGAAATGGATCTCGTCGACCTTGGCCACGGCACACAGCTCACCCGGCCCGGCGCTGGCGATTTCCATGTGGTCCTTGCCCTGCAGCCGGAACAGGTGGCCGACCTTGAAGGGACGCCGACCGTCGCCGACGTAGAGCTGGCTGCCCGGAGTCACCGTGCCCTGGTGCACCCGGAAGATGCCCATCTTGCCGACATAAGGGTCCACGCTGACCTTGAAAACGTGTGCCAGCACGTGACGCGCCGGGTCGGGCTCGGCCCGCACCGGAACGGCGGCGCCACCCTCACCGCGCAGAAACTTCGGCGGGTTGCCCTCGGCCGGATCGGGCAGCAGCCTGACCATCACATCCAGCAGTTCGGCCACGCCGGCGCCGGTGCGCGTCGACACAAAACAAACAGGAATCAGGTGCCCCTCGCGCAGCGCCTGCTCCAGCGGCGCATGCAGTTCCTGAGGATCCACGTCGCCTTCGTCCAGGTAACGCTCGACCAAGGCCGGATCGACCTCGACCACCTGCTCCACCAGCGCGCGGTGCGCCAGCGCCACGCTGGAAAAATCGGATTCCCCGGCCGGATTGAAAAAGCAGTCCACCACTTGCGTGCCTCCGCCGGCGGGCAGGTTCAGCGGCAGGCACTCCTTGCCGAAGGCGGCCTGGATGGCGGCCAGCAGGCCGGGCAGGTCAATGCCCAGCGCATCGATCTTGTTGATGATCACCATGCGGCACAAGCCGCGGCCGGCGGCCCAGTCCATCATGCGGCCGCTCATGAGCTCCAGCCCGCTGGCGGCGCTGACGACCAGGGCTGCGGTTTCCACCGCCTCCAGCGCGGGCAGCGACTGCCCGAGAAAATCCGGTGCGCCGGGGGTGTCGATGATGTGAATGCGCGTGTCCCGGTGCTGCAGGTGGACCAGCGCCGACTGCAGCGAATGCTGGGCGCGCCGCTCCAGCGGATCGAAGTCGCTGACCGTCGTGCCGCGCTCCAGGCTGCCCGGGGCGCCAATGGCGCCCGCCTGGTGCAGCAAGGCCTCGACCAGGGTGGTTTTGCCGCTGGCCGCTGCGCCCACCAGCGCCAGTGTGCGCAGGGCGGGGACGGCCGAAGGAACCGGATGCATGGGAGAGGACATGGCGCGCTCCTGGGTGCCGGGCGTGGCGTCTGCGCCCGAGGGATTGGCCTGACGCCTGAATCAGATGCACAGCGTAAGGGATAGCCCGCGCCGGGGCAAGGGGCCGGTGCGGACATCAAACGGTGGTAGTCTTTCGCCTCCACACAAGCAGGGGACAGCAGGGCCATGAAAACCATCGTCATCACCGGGGCTTCCGACGGCATAGGCGCGGAAATGGCGCGTCAGCTGGCGCAGCGCCACGGCACGGCGGTGGCGCTGGTGCTGGCCGCGCGCAACGAAGCAGCGCTCGATACCGTCGCCGCCCAGTGCCGGGCCAGCGGGGCCGCAGCGCTGGTGGTCCCCACCGATGTGTCCGATCCTGCCCAGTGCCGCGCGCTGATCAGCACGGCCGCCCGGGCGTTCGGCCAGATCGACGCCCTGATCAACAACGCCGGCATGTCGGCGCAGGCCCTGTTTGAAGATGTCAAAACAGAAGACCTGGGCTGGTACGAGGACCTGATGCGCATCAACCTCTGGGGCAGCGTCTGGTGTACCCATGCCGCCCTGCCCTACCTGAAACAAAGTCGCGGCAACCTGGTGGCGGTCTCCAGCCTGGCCGGGCTGGTGGGCGTTCCCGGGCGCACGGCCTACAGCGCCAGCAAATTCGCCATGACCGGCTTTTTTGAAGCCCTGCGCGCGGAACTGAAAACGGCCGGCGTCGGCGTCACCACCGCTTATCCCGGCGTGGTCGCCACGCAGATCCGCCACCGGGGCTTCAACGCCGCGGGTACACCCGCCGGCGCCAGCGGCCTCAAGGAAGACGATGCCATGAGCGTCGAGACCTGCGCCCGGCTGATCCTGGACGGCATGGACCAACGCGCGCGCGAGGTCGTGATGACGCCCAAAGGCAAACTCGGGCGCTGGCTCAAGCTGCTGGCGCCCGGGGCCGTCGAATCCATGGCGCTGGCCGCCCTCAAGGACGAGGTCAAACCCCATTGAAGAATATGACCCCCACGCTTGTCATTTCGTGTGCCTTCGGCGGTGCACTGCCCCTGGCACGAAGAAGAGGGGCGCTACGCCTGCGGCCCGGCCCTTCGACAGGCTCAGGACAGGCCAAGCCCGGTTGCGCGGCCCCGGCTGGTGAAGAGGCAGTTCCCACGCCTGTCGCGGCGCAGTCAAACTCCGATGGGGCAAGCTGATGCACGGAAGCGAAGCACCGTCGGCCTGGGTCCGGCGCTGGTCACACCTGGTGCCCGCCCAGGGCCGCGTGCTCGACGTCGCCTGTGGCCATGGCCGGCACGCTTACTGGTTTCATCAGCGAAATCACCCCCTGACCCTTGTGGACCGGGCGCGGGAAGCTATCGATTCCATAGCAATTGAGGCGGCCTCCTGCGAAGCCGTGGTGGCCGACATTGAAAACGGCCCCTGGCCTTTTGCGGGCCGGCAGTTCGACGCCGTGGTGGTCACCAATTACCTGTGGCGCCCCCTGCTGCCAACGCTGCTGGCCAGCCTGGCGCCGGGCGGCGTGCTGATTTACGAAACCTTTGCCCAGGGCAACGAGACCGTGGGCAAACCCTCGCGGCCCGATTTCCTGCTGCGCCCCGGCGAGTTGCTGGAGGTCTGCCGTAGCCTGCGGGTGGTCGCCTTTGAGGACGGTTTCCAGCAAGCCCCCGACCGCTTTACACAGCGGATTGCAGCCGTGCGGGAACTGGTGTCGCCGGGGACGGTCCCACGCTACATGCTCGACCAGCGCACTGGGTAGAATGCTGAATTGGCTTTACCGCAGCATTGGCCCCGGCCAGCGCTCCACCCCTGACACAAAGACATGAAAACCATTACCGGCAGCATCGTTGCACTGGCGACCCCCCTGCATGAAGACGGCAGCGTTGACTACCCGACCCTGCGCAAGCTGGTGGACTGGCACATTGCCGAGGGCACCGACTGCATCGGCGTGGTGGGCACCACCGGCGAGTCGCCCACGGTCAGCGTCGAGGAACACTGCGAGATCATCCGCGTGTCGGTGGAGCAAGCCAGGGGCCGGGTACCAGTCATGGCCGGCTGCGGCGCCAACTCCACCGCCGAAGCCATCGAGCTCGCACGTTTTGCCAAAACCGTCGGCGCCGACTGCCAGTTGCAGGTCGTACCCTACTACAACAAGCCAACGCAGGAAGGCCAGTACCGGCACTTCACCGCGATTGCCGAAGCGGTGGACTTGCCCATGGTGCTGTACAACGTGCCCGGCCGCACCGTGGCCGACATGCTGCATGCCACCGTGCTGCGGCTGGCGCAGGTGCCCGGCATCGTGGGCATCAAGGAAGCGACCGGCAACATCGAACGCGCGCAGTGGCTGATCAAGGAAGTGCCGGCCGGTTTTGCCGTCTATTCCGGCGACGACCCGACCGCCGTGGCGCTGATGCTGTGCGGCGGCCAGGGCAACATCAGCGTGACGGCCAATGTGGCGCCGCGCCTGATGCATGAACTCTGCGTGGCCGCCATCGCCGGCGATACGCGCAGCGCGATGAAGATCCAGCTGCAGCTGCTGCCGCTGCACAAACACCTGTTTGTGGAAGCCAACCCGATTCCGGTCAAATGGGCCATGGCCCGCATGGGACTGTGCGGCGGCACCCTGCGCCTGCCCATGACACCGCTTGAAACGGCCAACGAGGCCACGGTCGAAAACGCCCTGCGCGTTTGCGGCCTGCTCTGATTTTTAAGGAAACCCCAGTGATGACATTGCACACGCCCAGCGCTTCCGGATCTGTATCTGCACCACGGCTTGCCGCGGCCCCGCTGCTGGCGCTCGTCGCCGCGCTCCTCCTCTCGGGTTGCTCCTCATTGAGCGAGTCCATGCAGGGCGACAAGGTCGATTACAAAAGCGCCGGCAAGGCACCCTCGCTGGAAGTTCCTCCCGACCTGACGCAGCTGTCGCGCGATACACGTTACGTCGTGCCCGGCAGTTCCGTCACGGCCAGCGGCTACCAGGTCGGCCAGACCACCCAGTCCGTGCCGACGGCAGCCCTCACGGTCGGCGACGTGCGTATCGAGCGCGCGGGCACACAGCGCTGGCTGGTGGTCAACCGTCCGGCCGACAAGCTGTGGGGTCCGGTGCGCGAGTTCTGGCAGGAAAACGGCTTCCTGATCGCCACCGAGCAGGAAAACCTGGGCATCATGGAAACCGACTACGCGGAAAACCGCGCCAAGCTGCCACAGGACTTCATCCGCGCCACCCTGGGCAAGCTGCTTGATAGCCTGTACTCCACCGGCGAACGCGACAAATTCCGCACCCGCCTGGAGCGCACGCCGACCGGCGGCACCGAGATTTACATCAGCCACCGCGGCATGGTGGAAGTACTGACGGGCACGGTCAGGACACCGCAGAAAAGCGACGGCACGGTGTGGCAGCCACGCCCGGCCGATCCGGAACTGGAAGCGGAATTCCTGCGCCGCCTGATGGTCAAGCTCGGTGTCAGCCAGGAGCAGTCCAAGGCGCTGGTCGCCACCGGCCCGGCACGGCAGAGCGCGCGTGTCGCCAATGTCAACAACATGCCCGTGGTTCAGATCGACGAAGGTTTTGAGCGCGCCTGGCGCCGGGTCGGCCTGGCCCTGGACCGCACCGGTTTCACCGTTGAAGACCGTGACCGCGCGCAGGGCACTTATTTTGTGCGCTACGTCGAGCCTACCGGCGACAAGAAAGAAGCAGGCTTCTTCAGCAAGCTCTTCAGCAGCTCCTCGGCCGGCCCGGCTCCCCTCAAATACCGGATCGCCGTACGCAGCCAGGGCGAAGCGACCACCGTGTCCGTGCTCAACGCCCAGGGCAATCCCGAAGCGTCGGCCAATGCCCAGCGCATCGTGCAGGTCATTGCCGACGACCTGAAATAAGGCGTCGCGTGGAGTCTGTCCGGTGCTGAGGTTCAAAAGCCTGGGCAGCGGCAGCACAGGCAATGCCACGCTGGTGGAGGCAACCGGGCTGCGGCCCAAGCGGCTGCTGGTCGATTGCGGTTTGGGGATCCGGCAACTTTCGGTGCGGCTGGCCGAGGCCGGTCTGGCCGACGGTGACATCGACGCCATCTTCATCACCCACGAGCACAGCGACCACATTGGCTGCGCGCGCCAGTTCGCCCGCCGCCACCGGGTCCCGGTCTGGATGAGCCGCGGCACCCAGGAGGGCATCGGCCTGCCCGACTTCGACGGGCTGCTCCACACCGCCCGCGATGGGGAGGCGATTGACCTCGGCGAACTGCAGCTGATGCCGTTCACGGTTCCGCATGACGCACGTGAGCCCCTGCAACTGACCTGCACGGACGGCGCTTCCAAACTGGGGCTGCTGACCGACCTCGGTCACGCCACCGCCCACCTGCTGGCGCATCTCGCGCACTGCGATGCCCTGCTGCTCGAGTGCAACCATGACAGCGAGTTGCTGGCCCAGTCGGCCTACCCGCCTTTTCTCAAGCGGCGCGTGGGCGGCATGTATGGCCACCTGTCCAATGCGGCCGCCGGCGAGATTGCCCGCTCGGTCGCGCATGGCGGTCTCAGGCAGCTGGTCGCGGCCCATTTGAGCCAGCAGAACAACCGGCCTGAGCTGGCGCACCAGGCGATGTCCGAGGCCCTCGGCAGCAGCGCCGAGCTGGTGATTGCCGACGCCAGTACCGGCTCCCCCTGGCTGAGGCTGTAAGGCAGGCCTCAGACTGCGCTGTGCCCTGTTCCCAACGAAAAAAGCCGCCCGGAGGCGGCCTTTCGGGAGCGAAAAGAATTATTTCGCTGCGCTGGCAGGCGACATGGCTTCCGCAGGCACAGGAGCGGACGAAGGTGCAGGTGCGGATGCGTTGGCTGCGGGAGCAGAAGCTGCCTCAGCGGGAGCAGGTGCAGGTGCTGGCGTGACGACGACAGGCGCAGGTGCAGCCGCTTCTTCTTTTTTACCGCAGGCAGCCAGGGCAACAGCAGCGACGATGGCGGCCAAAACGAGGGACTTGTTCATATCGAGATCCTTGATGAATGAGAGAGGAAACTTATAAATCCGTCAAAAAAAAACCCAAACCTGACGATTCGAGTTTTTTCGACGGGAGGGCCAGTGAAGCGAGCTCAAACTGCCCTGGGAGCGAGTATATGCGGGTTTTCACCGCCGTAAAAACCCTCAATTCACAAAAAAGCAACGTCAGACCACTGCCAGCCCGCCCCTTTCACCAGCTTGGCTCTCTGCTGCATCGCCCCGCCGCGTCAAATCCCCAATGTGGTCGCAGGGAAGGCCGGACTGCTGCGCAGCAGCTTTTCCGTCAACCTTTCCCTCAGTGCGACGCGCCGTGCGGCTTCAGATCCCGCCACACCGATGCTGCGCACGAGGTCCAGCCGTTCGAACACCCAGCCCGGGCTCCAGAAGGCGCTCGGCAGGTCGCTGGCCGCCACCGCACCGCTGCCGCGACATTCAACAATGTGCGACCAGGTGCGGCGCCAGGTCACAAACCGCGCGTGCCGGCGCGTCACTTCGTCATAGTTCTGGGCCAGCATGGTCAGTGTGCGGCCCGATGTTGACCAGTCGTTGAGGGATTGCGCGACACTGCGCTCGCCCAGCGGCCAGTCCTCAAACGTGGCGTCGCAAAGAATGATTTCACGCCAGCCCTGAGCGGCCGCTGCCGCGAAGGCTTGCCGGACCAGATCGGCGAATGCCGAGCGCCCTTCGAAGCGCCCCTGCAGCAGCACGGACGAAGAAGGCGTGGGCGAAGCAGGTGCGGGCGAAGGATGGGGATCGTTCATCATCGGCTCCTTGAAGGCATGACAGCAGGTATGGCGCCAGGTTCAGCGACTCTCCGGATGGGCCAGCCAGCCGGCCGCGTGCCAGTCTGCCAGCAAGTCCAGCGCCGAAGGACCCGCGTGGCGCAGGTCGGCGGCAGCGAGCCGGCGCTGGTCGGCCAGGCGCCGCATCAGGGTCGCGTCGGCCCCTCTGGCGCGGTAGCTTTCTCCATTGATGAACACGTGCTGCGCGTCGTACATCATGCGGGTGCGCGGATCCAGGCGGAGGCCCTCCGCGCTGCGCGGGTCCCAGCGTCCCGACGGGTCGTCAAACCAGACCGATGCCTTGGGTTCCGTGAGGTATTCACCGAGCGCACAAGCCAGCGCCAGCGGATCCTTCAAGGCCTCATGCACCGCCTTTTGCGCAAACGCGAGCAGGCCTTCGGGCAGGGCCGCGGGCGTTGGCGTTGCGGCCTGCGATGGATCGCGGTACAGGCCCTGGCTGACGGCACCATCGTCCTCATCATCATCCGCAAAATCCGCCAGGCGCTGCAGCAGTTCACCCGCCAGCTCGGCGCGTTTGGGCGCTCGAAAACCAATGGAGTACGTCATGCAGTCCTGCGCCTTGCCACCCTCATCCTGCGACGGCTCTGCCAGCCCGTCATGGGCATAACGCGGCGGCAGGTAAAGCATGTCGCCGGCTTCCAATACAAACTCCTGTTCGGGCTCGAAGTTCTGCAGGATTTTCAGCGGCACACCTTCCTGCAGCGTCAGGTCTTTCTGCCGGCCTA
The DNA here is from genome assembly GCF_029945925.1 of Polaromonas sp. GTDB lineage: Bacteria > Pseudomonadota > Gammaproteobacteria > Burkholderiales > Burkholderiaceae_C > Polaromonas. The sequence continues at coordinate 176,065 of NZ_JAQSDN010000042.1, forward strand.
TCTTCCAGCGCCTGCGGCCGCTGGCCTGGAGCAGGAAAACGTCGTAACTGTCAAAGTGCGGGCCCACGCCGCCGCCCGGCGTGGCAAATGAAATCATCAGGTCATCGAGCCGGGCGTCGGGCACAAAGCGAAAGTGCTGCAGCAGTTCATGGGCCCGGTGGTCATGCAGGTCCACGCCCTGCAACAGCAGGGTCCACTGCGGCCGGCTCAGGGCCGGCAGGCTGCGCGGCCCGAAGGGTCCGGGCTTCATGCGCCAGCCGGTGGGCTGCTGCACCACGAGGCGCGACTCCACCTGTTTCTGCGCCGCGAGGTCGAACAGTTCCCTGCGGCTGAGCAAAGGCTTGAAACCGGGCATGGCCTGGCGCACCAGCAGCGGCTTTTTCTGCCAGTGGCGGCGCATGAATTGGGCCGGGGTCAGACCGGCGAGAAGGGCAAGGGGTTGATTGACATCCATGGGACAATTGTCCGATGAAAATCACCCCGCAATGCGTTGTTGCCCTGACCTGGACGCTGAAAGACACCCTGGGCGAAATACTGGACGAACTCGACGAGCCAGTGGAGTTTCTGCTGGGCGGCGATGACCTGCTGGCCAAAATCGAGGAAAGCCTGCAGGACCATGAGGCGGGCGCCGCGATTGACCTGCATCTGGAGCCTGAAAACGCCTTCGGCGACTACGACGAAAACCTGGTTTTTCTCGAAGCCCGCACGCTGTTTCCGGCCGAACTCGAGGAAGGCCTGACCTTTGACGGCGCCGCCCTGCCCGCCGGCGTCAACCCCGACACGCCGCCGGACCGCATTTACACGGTGACTGAAATTTACCCCGAACATGTGGTGCTCGATGGCAACCACCCGCTGGCCGGCATCGCGATCCGCCTGAGCCTGAAGGTCGAGTCGGTGCGCGAGGCCACCGAGGCGGAAATCGGCCAGGGTTCCATGGGGACCGGTTTTTTCAAGCTTGAATCGCAAGCTCCCGGCAACAACACGCTGCATTAAAGTCGCCCAATAAAAAGCCGGCCTGAGCTGGCGCCGCAGCGGCTTAACGCATGCGGTACAGCTGGTTGTTCTCGATCTTCACGCGGTCACCAATACGCAGCTCGCCGTAAGAAGGCACGTCATAAGCACGGGTACCGCCGTTGTCCAGCTGGACAGACACGCGGTAGCTTTCATTCACGGGCTGGGTGTTGCGGTTCTTCTCGATGACATTGCCGGCAACGGCACCGCCGACAGCGCCGATCACGGTGGCTGCCGTGCGTCCACTACCGCCGCCGATCTGGCTGCCCACCGCTGCACCGGCCACGCCGCCGAGCACGGCACCCAGGCCAGAGGTCGAGGCCGGTTGTTGCGTACGCAGGACTTCCACATTGCTGACACGGCCGTATTCGATGTAATTGCCCTGCGGGTTCTGCGCCGGGTAAGTGGATGCGGGGTAGGTGGCGGCAGGGTAGGTCGAACCCGGGGCCGGCTGGCTCATGGGCGCAGCACAGGCGGCCAAGCCAGCGACAACAACCACCGATGAAACGACTGAAATGAAACGGGAAGCTTGACGCATGGAAATCTCCTGGGTGTGAATAGTCAGAGGGCCCGCTACATCCATGCCGTTGAAGACAAGTTGTCTGAGGACCCTGCTGCATTGATTACACCCACACCGCGCCGTCAAACAGGTGGGGTCCCAGGCTGTCCCGGCGTGGGAGCCCACTGCCGGCAGATGTAGGAAAAGCCTGACGCTGGGCCTGGGCCTCTCAGGCCTTGCCGGTCGAGCCGTAGCCGCCTTCGCCGCGCTCGCTGGCTGCCGCGAAATCATCGACCACATGGAACTCGGCCTGCACCACGGGCACGATCACCAGCTGGGCGATACGCTCCATGGGTTCTATCGTGAAGGCCACATCGCTGCGGTTCCAGGCGCTGACCATGAGCTGGCCCTGGTAGTCGCTGTCGATCAGCCCGACCAGGTTGCCCAGGACGATGCCGTGTTTGTGCCCCAATCCGGAGCGCGGCAGGATCATGGCCGCGTAACCGGGGTTGTGCAGATAGATGGCCAGGCCGGTGGGCACCAGTTGCCAGGCATTGGGCTGCAGGGTCAGCGGCGCGTCCAGGCAGGCGCGCAGGTCCAGCCCCGCGCTGCCGGGCGTGGCATAAGCTGGCAGGTTGCCGCGCAGGCGCTCGTCGATGATCTTGACGTCGATTTTCATGTCACTTGTCTTGTTTGAATTCTTTGGCGGCCTGCTCAGCCAGCGCACGCATGCGCGGCTTGAGCAGTTCCGGCGGGTATTTTTTAAAGCGGTAAATGGCCCACGCGGCAAAAGCGATCAGCAGCGGCAGGGCCAACATGCCGGCGCGCGGAATCATCGCAGAGACCAGTTGCAGGGCGACCCAAGCCATCAGCACCCATTTGCCCACGGTCCACAGGGACGGCCCGGCGGGCCGGCTCGACGCAGCGTCCCTTGCGGCTTCCTGGCGTGGCGGCGTGGCGGCCACAGACATCAGGCCGGTGCCCGGCTGCGCGTCAGCCTTCGCCTGCCTGGCAAGGACAGCCGCCGCCGCGGTGGTACTCAATTTTTCCACATACCGGGCAAAGTCCCCGTCGGGCGGGGTGTCGGAAGGCAGTTGCACCTTGTCTCACCCTGCCCGCTTGATCCGGCTGGCGATCTCCGCCACCAGTTGCCGCGCCAGCGACAGCTTGGAGGCACGCGCCAGTTCCCGGCTGCCCTGCGCATCGACCAGCAGCAGCGCGTTGTCGTCACGGCCGAAGGTGGCCGGGCCGATGTTGCCCACCAGCAGCGGCACACCCTTGCGCTGGCGCTTGGCCTGCGCGTTGTCCTCGAGGTCGTGGCTCTCGGCGGCAAAACCGACGCAGAACAGTGCGCCCGATACGCCGCGCGGCGATTGCGCCAAGGTCGCCAGGATGTCGGGGTTCTCGGTAAAAGCCAGCTGGGGCGCCTGGCCCGAGCCGTCTTTCTTGATCTTGCGTTCCGCGCTGCTCGCCGGCCGCCAGTCGGCCACGGCTGCGGTTGCTATGAAAACAGTAGCTGCCTGCGCCCGTTCCGTAACGGCTTCAAGCATATTTTGTGCTGATTTGACGTCGATGCGCGTGACGCCGCGCGGCGTGCTCAAGCTGACCGGCCCGGCCACCAGCGTGACCTGCGCGCCGGCCTCGCGCGCGGCGCGGGCCACCGCAAAACCCATCTTGCCGCTCGACAGGTTGGTGATGCCGCGCACCGGATCGATGGCCTCGTAGGTCGGGCCCGCCGTCACCAGCACGTGCTGGCCCGCCAGCACCTTGGGCGTGAAAAAGGCGACGATGTCTTCGAGCAGCTCGGGCGGCTCCAGCATGCGCCCGTCGCCGGTTTCGCCGCAGGCCTGGAAACCGCTGCCCACCCCCAGGATGGTCGCGCCATCGGCGGACAGCTGCGCCATGTTGCGCTGGGTGGCGGGATGGGCCCACATTTCACGGTTCATCGCCGGCGCGATCAGCAGCGGCACCGTGGCGATGGGCCGGGCCAGGCACATCAGGCTGAGCAGGTCGTCGGCACGGCCATGCAGCAGTTTGGCCATGAAGTCGGCGCTGCAGGGCGCGATCAGGATGGCGTCGGCTTCGCGGCTGAGGTTGATGTGCGCCATGTTGTTGGCCTCACGGCTGTCCCACTGGCTGGTGTAGACCGGTCGGCCGCTGAGCGCCTGCAGCGTCACCGCCGTGATGAATTGCCCGGCGGCTTCGGTCATCACCACCTGCACGGTGGCGCCCTGCTTGATCAGCGCGCGGCACAACTCCGCCGCCTTGTAGCAGGCAATGCCGCCCGACAGGCCCAGCACGAGGTGCCGGCCGGCCAGATCGCCGCCTGCGTCGGGGACTTCTTCATTTGCTTGCTTCGTCATGCCCCGCAATGTATCCCAGTTTGTCCGGGCCCTTGACGGCGCGAACCGGGGCGGACGCAGACTCACTCGTATAATCCCCGTTTACCACCTAAGCGAACTTGCGGTTCGTACCTGACATGACCAAATTTGTCTTCGTCACCGGCGGTGTGGTGTCTTCCCTGGGCAAGGGAATCGCCTCAGCCTCCCTAGCAGCGATCCTTGAATCGCGAGGCCTCAAAGTCACTTTAATCAAGCTGGACCCCTACCTCAACGTCGATCCCGGCACGATGTCGCCGTTCCAGCATGGTGAGGTGTTTGTCACCGACGACGGCGCGGAAACCGACCTGGACCTGGGCCACTACGAGCGTTTTGTCGAAACGCGCATGCGCAAGGCCAACAATTTCACGACCGGCCAGATCTACAAAAGCGTGCTTGAAAAAGAACGCCGCGGCGACTACCTCGGCAAGACCGTGCAGGTCATCCCGCACGTCACCAACGAAATCCAGGAATTCATCAAGCGCGGCGCCGGTTACGACACGCCGCAGGCGGTGGATGTCGCGATTGTCGAAATCGGCGGCACGGTGGGCGACATCGAGTCGCTGCCCTTCCTCGAGGCGGTGCGCCAGATGAGCCTGCGCCTGGGCGCCAACAACACGGCCTTTGTGCACCTCAGCTATGTGCCCTGGATCGCTGCCGCGGGCGAGCTCAAGACCAAGCCGACCCAGCACACCGCCAAACAGCTGCGCGAAATCGGCATCCAGGCCGATGTGCTGCTGTGCCGCGCCGACCGCCCCATCCCCAGCGAAGAGCGTGAAAAGATCTCGCTGTTCTCCAACGTCCCCGAGTGGGGCGTGATTTCCATGTGGGACGTGGACACGATTTACAAGGTGCCGCGCATGCTGCACGAGCAGGGCCTGGACGGGCTGATCTGCGACAAGCTGCGCCTGAACACGCCACCGGCCAACCTCAAGCGCTGGGACGAACTGGTTTACGAAACTGCGCATCCGGCCAATGAAGTGCACATTGCCATGGTCGGCAAGTACGTGGACCTGTCGGACAGCTACAAGTCGCTCAACGAAGCCATTCGCCACGCCGGCATGAAAAACCATGCCAAGGTCGTCATCGAGTATGTCGATTCGGAAACCCTGACGCCGGACAACGTCTCGCGCCTGGCCAAGTTCGACGGCATCCTGGTGCCCGGCGGCTTCGGCATACGTGGCGTGGAGGGCAAGATCTGCGCGGCGCGTTTTGCGCGTGAAAACAAGGTGCCTTACCTCGGCATCTGCCTGGGCATGCAGGTCGCCACCATCGAGTTTGCGCGCCATGTGGCGGGCCTGAAGGACGCCAACAGCACCGAGTTCGCGCCGGGCACACCGCATCCGGTCATCGCGCTGATCACCGAGTGGAAAGACGAAGACGGCACCATCAAGACGCGCAACGAGCAGTCCGACCTCGGCGGCACCATGCGTCTGGGTGCGCAAAGCTCCGACGTGGCCAAAGACACGCTGGCGCACAAGATCTACGGCGACGTGGTCACCGAGCGGCACCGCCACCGCTACGAGGCCAACGTCCACTACCTCGACCGGCTGCGTGAAGCCGGCCTGGTGATCTCGGCGCTGACCCAGCGCGAACACCTGACCGAAATTGTCGAGCTGCCGCAGAACGTGCACCCCTGGTTCATCGGCGTGCAGTTCCACCCTGAATTCAAGTCCACGCCCTGGGCCGGCCACCCGCTGTTCAACGCCTACGTGAAAGCCGCGCTGGACCACCAGGCGGCCGGAAAAACATTGAAAGTAGTGGCATGAAGCTCTGTGGTTTTGAGATGACGGCCGCAGGGCTGGAGAGGGGCCCCGGCTCCGCCGGGGATCGGAACCCGAAGGCCGTCGTGCCCACGTCGCAAGAGGTGTCGGCATGAAGTTGTGTGGCTTCGACGTGGGCCTCGATCAACCGTTCTTCCTGATCGCCGGCCCCTGTGTCGTCGAGTCCGAGCAACTGCAGATGGACACGGCGGGCACGCTCAAGGAGATCACGGCTTCACTGGGCATTCCCTTCATCTTCAAGTCCAGCTACGACAAGGCGAACCGCTCCAGCGGCACCAGCTTTCGCGGCCCCGGCATGGAAAAAGGCCTGGAGATCCTGGCCAAGGTCAAACGTGAGCTGAACCTGCCCATCCTGACCGATGTGCATTCGGAGTCCGAAATTGCCGCCGTGGCGGCCGTGGTGGACGTGTTGCAGACGCCGGCCTTCCTGTGCCGGCAGACCGACTTCATCCACGCGGTGGCGCAATCGGGCAAACCGGTCAACATCAAGAAGGGCCAGTTTCTCGCGCCCGGCGACATGAAAAACGTCATTGACAAGGCCCGCGCCGCAGCGCGTGAAAAAGGCCTGAACGAAGACAACTTCATGGCCTGCGAACGCGGCGCCAGTTTTGGCTACAACAACCTGGTCAGCGACATGCGCAGCCTGGCCATCATGCGCGAGACCGGTGCGCCGGTGGTGTTTGACGCCACGCATTCGGTGCAGCTGCCCGGCGGCATGGGCACCACCAGCGGCGGCCAGCGCGAGATGGTGCCGGTGCTGGCCCGTGCCGCCGTCGCGGTCGGCATTGCGGGCATCTTCATGGAAACCCACCCGGACCCGTCCAAGGCCATGAGTGACGGCCCGAACGCGGTGCCGCTCAAACACATGAAAGCCCTGCTGGAGACGCTGCTCGAGCTCGATCGTGTGACCAAGAAGAACGGTTTTCTCGAAAACAACTTTGAAGCCTGATCATGACCAGTGCCTACATCATTGCCAACGTGACGGTCACCAACCCGGTGCAGTACGAGGAATACAAGAAGTGGTCCAGCGCCGCCATGCAGGCGCATGGTGCCGAGGTCTGCGTGCGCGGTGGCAAGGTCGAGGTGCTCGAAGGCGACTGGGCGCCCGAGCGCCTGGTCATCCTGAAGTTTCCGACGTTTGAAGCGGCGAAGGCCTTTGACGCCTCCCCCGAATACGGCAAAGCCAGGGCCGCGCGGCAAGGCGCGGCCATCATGCGGATGATCATCGTCGAAGGTGTCTGACCCTTCGTCTGCCAGTTTTTAATCTTGATTTGAAAGACCTCCATGAGTGCAATTGTTGATATCGTTGGCCGCGAAATCCTGGACAGCCGGGGCAACCCCACCGTCGAGTGCGACGTGTTGCTCGAATCCGGCGTCATGGGCCGCGCCGCCGTGCCTTCCGGTGCTTCCACCGGTTCGCGCGAAGCCATCGAGCTGCGCGACGGCGATGCCTCGCGTTACCTCGGCAAGGGCGTGCTCAAGGCCGTCGAGTACATCAACACCGAAATCTCCGAAGCCGTGCTGGGCCTGGACGCCAGCGAGCAGGCCTTTCTGGACCGCACGCTGATCGACCTGGACGGCACCGAAAACAAATCGCGCCTGGGCGCCAATGCCATGCTGGCCGTCAGCATGGCCGTGGCACGCGCCGCTGCCGAGGAAGCCGGGCTGCCGCTGTACCGCTACTTCGGCGGCATGGGCGCCATGCAGATGCCGGTTCCCATGATGAACGTGATCAACGGCGGCGCCCATGCCAACAACAGCCTGGACCTGCAGGAGTTCATGATCGTGCCGGTGGGCGCGCCGAGCTTTCGCGAAGCCCTGCGCTGGGGCGCCGAGGTGTTCCACGCGCTCAAGAAAATCCTGCACGACCGGGGCATCAGCACCGCCGTGGGCGACGAAGGCGGCTTTGCGCCCAGCGTTGAAAACCACGAAGCGGCGATTGCGCTGATCCTGGAAGCCATCGACAAGGCCGGCTACACCGCCGGCGACCAGATCGCGCTGGCCCTGGACTGCGCCGCCAGCGAGTTCTACAAGGACGGCTTGTATGTGCTCGAAGGCGAAGGCGGCCTGCAACTGAACGCCCAGCAGTGGACCGACATGCTGGCCACCTGGTGCGACAAGTACCCCATCATCAGCATCGAGGACGGCATGCATGAGGGTGACTGGGACGGCTGGAAAATCCTGACCGAGCGCCTGGGCACAAAGGTGCAACTGGTCGGTGACGACCTGTTTGTCACCAACACCAAGATCCTCAAGGAAGGCATTGACAAACACATTGCCAACTCCATCCTGATCAAGATCAACCAGATCGGCACCCTGACCGAGACCTTTGCCGCGATCGAGATGGCCAAACGCGCCGGCTACACCGCGGTGATTTCGCACCGCTCCGGCGAAACCGAAGACAACACGATTGCCGACATCGCGGTCGGAACCAACGCCGGCCAGATCAAGACCGGCTCGCTGAGCCGCTCGGACCGCATGGCCAAGTACAACCAGTTGCTGCGTATCGAAGAAGACCTGGGCGACATCGCGACCTATCCCGGCCGCGATGCCTTCTACAACCTGCGCTAAACACAACTAATTGATCGTGGGTAACCGCGTTGTCCCCGCCCTTCTGATTGCGCTGCTGGTCATCGTGCATGCGCAACTCTGGATTGGCCGGGGCAGCCTGACCAGCGTCAACGAGATGCAGCGCAGGCTCAGCGAGGAAACCCTCAAAAACGCCCAGGCGCAGGCGGACAACGAACGGCTGGCTGCCGAGGTCAAGGACCTCCGGGAAGGCCTGGAAATGGTGGAGGAAAAGGCGCGCCAGGAGCTGGGCATGGTCAAGCCCAATGAAATTTTTGTGCAGATTGCGCGCTGACCGCGGCCATCTCGCCTCTTTCTTTCTCTCTGTTTTTGCTCATCTTTTGATAGCTATCTGCGCTTTACCCATCAGGGCTGGAGCCTGATTTGACGCATGATCTGGCCGCCCGGCCTGGCCACGTGCCCGCTCTGCGCCACATCGCGCTGCTGGGCGCAGCGGGTAGCGGCAAGACCCGGCTGGCTGGCGAGTTGAGGGCGGCGCTAGAACGCTGTCCTGCCCCACAGCCCGCCCTCATCTCCATCCTGATTGCCGACAACCCGCCGCTGGCGACTGTTCGGCAGGCCCGCGCCGGCGCACTGACCGGCCCACGCGACTTCGGCTTTCATCAGGTCCTGCTCATGGGGCTGGATCTGCCCGCACCCGCCGGTGTCGTGGCAACACAGGAGGCGGTCGACCAGCAGCTGCGCCTGACGCTTGCCAACGCGGAGGTGCCCTATACCGTGGTTTACGGTCAGGGGCCGCAGCGCCTGGCGCAGGCACTGGGCGCGCTGCAGGGGCTGCTGGCCGGCGGCACGCCGTCTGAGCCGGCGGCCGGTGGCCGGGAGCACCGCCCCTGGGTCTGGGCCTGCGACACCTGCAGCGACCCGGGCTGCGAACGCCGCCTGCTCAGCGACCTGCTGGAACGCCGGTTGCGCTGACGGCAGCCGGCACGGCGACTACTGCACGGTAGGCGCGGGCGGCAGCTGGCTTTCCTGGCGCGTGAAAATCTGCGCGGCATCGACCGGATCAAAACCGTACTGCGCGCCGCAGAACTCACAACCCACGTCGATGCGGCCCTGCTCGGCGATGATGCTTTCCACCTCGGCCGTGCCCAGGCTGCGCAACATGCCGCTGACACGCTCCTGCGAGCAGCTGCAGGCAAACGTCGGTGTGCTGGGCACAAAACGCGTGACTTTTTCTTCCCAGAACAGGCGGTGCAGGATGGTGTCGGCGTCCAGGCCCAGCAACTCCTCCCGCTTGAGCGTGCCGGCCAGCATGGCGATGCGTTTGTAGTCTTCGTTGCGGCCGATCTCGTCTTCGTCGGCGCGCTGGCCGCCCTGCAGGTTGCCCTCACCCTGCACCGGCAGGCGCTGGATCAGCAGGCCGGCAGCCACTTGGCCGTCGGCCGCCAGAATGAGCCGGGTGTCGAGCTGCTCGCTTTGCAGCATGTAGTGCTCCAGCACTTCGCTGAGGTTTTCGAGCTTTTCATGCTGGTCGCCAAACAGCGGCACCACGCCCTGGTAGGGCTGCTGGCCGGGCAAGCGGTCTTTCGGGTCCAGCGTGATCGCGCAGCGGCCCTGGTTGTTGACGTTGACGAGACGGCTTAAGGTGTCGCCCGGCAACACGTCACCGGTCACGGTGGCGGTGGCGCGCAGGCTCAGGTCGGGCTGGACTTCGACCACGGCCAGCTTGACCGGGCCGTCCCCGAAGATCTGCAGAACCAGCGCCCCGTTGAACTTGATGTTGCCTTGCATCAGCGCCCCGGCGGCCGTCATCTCACCGAGCAGCTGCATGACTTCGGGCGGGTAGCCGCCCCCGGCCTCACGCCGTTTGAGGATTTCCTGCCAGGCGTCCGTCAGGCGCACCAGCATGCCGCGCACCGGCAGACCGTCGAAAATGAATTTATGCAGTTCGGACATTAAGCCCCCACGGTCGCTCACTGCGTGTAGCTCCCTGCCCCCCGAGGGGGCCGCTGCGCCTGCGGGCCGGCGAAGCCGGACCCGCGGCCCCGGCTGGAATGAGAGTCATCGTGTCGGCTCTCTGTGTGTACTTGTTGGGTTGGGTCATGTTCGGTGTGGTGCTCAGGCGATCTTCTTGAGCCCGGTCTTGTAGCGCCGGGCATTGTCTACATAGTGCTGCGCGCTCATTTTTAAACCCTCGATCTGTTCGGGCGTCAGTTGCCGCACGGCCTTGGCCGGGCTGCCGAGAATCATGGAGCCGTCGGGAAACTCCTTGCCTTCGGTCACCAGCGAGCCGGCGCCCACCAGGCAGTTCTTGCCGATTTTTGCGCCATTGAGCACCACGGCCTGGATGCCGATCAGCGAACCGTCGCCGATGGTGCAGCCGTGCAGCATGACCTGGTGGCCCACGGTGACGTTGTCGCCGATGGAAAGCGGCATGCCCATGTCGGCATGCAGGACGCTGTTGTCCTGGATGTTGGAGCCCTTGCCCACGCGGATGGTTTCGGTGTCGCCGCGAATCACCACGCCGAACCAGACACTGCTGCCCTCGGCCAGCGACACGTTGCCCATGACCTGCGCACTGTCGGCGACCCAGGCGGATTCATGAACGGCAGGGGTCAGGTCGTCGAGTTGGTAGAGGGCCATGGGTCTTTGTGAAGTCGAGGGGAAGGGGCCGCCTGTCGCGGCGCGGCAGGGCGGGAAGAGCCCCAATTGTAGGCAGGCGCCTGCCCCCTGTCTTTGTCGGGCGCTGCCCGCATGCTGCGCGCTATCGCCGACAATCCAGCCATGACGGCGACACCCGCACCCTCCGAACTGCGCCAGCAGGCCCTGCGCGCGCTGATGGAACCCGATCCACAGCAAAAAGTGCTGCTGGCCCAATCCCTGTGGGCGCGGGCAGCTACTCTTTCGATAGCATATCAACACCCGCCGCAGGCGCCCGCCGGCCTGCCCGGCTGTCCGGCGCGGCCCGAGCTGCGCTCCCACCTGGACGTGCCCAAGCGTTCACCCTTCACCCCGCAAGGCCTGGCCGCCCTGCTACACGCGGTGACCCACATTGAATTCAACGCGATCAACCTGGCGCTCGACGCCGCCTGGCGCTTTGACGGCATGCCGCCCGCCTATTACCTCGACTGGCTCCGGGTGGCCGCGGAAGAGGCGCAACACTTCAGCCTGCTGCGCGAGCATCTGCAGACCCTGGGGTATGACTACGGCGACTTTCCCGCCCACACCGGCCTGTGGGACATGACCGAAAAAACCGCCGGCGACGTGCTCGCGCGCATGGCGCTGGTGCCGCGCACGCTGGAAGCCCGCGGGCTGGACGCCACCCCCGCGATGCAGGCCAAACTGCGCCGGGTCGGCAACCCCGCCGCCCTGCGTGCGGTGGCGATTCTGGACATCATCCTGCGCGACGAAATCGGCCATGTCGCCATCGGCAACCACTGGTACCGCCACCTGTGCAGCGAGCGCGGGCTGGACCCGGTCGCCACCTACGCTGAGCTGGCCACCGCCTACGGCGCGCCGCGGCTCAAGGGGCCGTTCAACCTGGGTGCGCGCCGTGCTGCCGGGTTTGACGAGGCGGAGTTGGCGCTGCTGGACCAGGCGTGAGGCCAGCCGCACACCCAGCGGCGTCAGGCCACGCTGCAGCATTGTGGCCAGTCCGCAACGGCGCTGTCGCCGATCAGGCCTCGCCGCTCTGCTAAGGCGCCGACCCAAGCTCAACCTGCAGAAGGATTTTCAAAATCGAACTTAGAGGACCTGTGGTTTTCGTGAGGTTTTAGACGCAACAGAATATGTGAAACCTCTCGCCTTCGGCTGTCATTGCGACAGCCCTTTTTTGTTGCACAGGGGATTACGTCAATGTACTAAGAGGCCACCCTCCCCCAAAATCGCTGGTCAACAACAAAAATCAGGGATGACAGCGCAATGGCAGCAGTGACCTTCACAGAAGTTAGCGACTCGATAGTCTTTTACTTCGATACAGAAAAGCCCCGAATTCGGGTCGCAACTCTAACGAAAATTCTCGAGGGCATACAGCAGGCGGTCAACGCTACCTCCCGAGCAAACGGTGGAGATGACATCGCCGTCTACTTGGGTAAAGTTAAAACCGGAAGCGTTTGGGTCCAAATAATCACGGCAGCTGAGACCGTGACGCTTGGCGTTATTTCCTGCGCAATTTATGACGCCCTAAAGCAATTGCCGGCGGATCGAGGCCAGAACGTTGTCTATCTGTCAATGGCGAATGGGGGCGTCGCTGTAGATGAACAAAACTACGACCGGTGCCAAGCCCTCCAAGACAAAGCACTACTGGACGGTGTTGCAAAAGCTCTAGCAGCGGTGGCGGCTGACGACGAAATTCGCGGTGCGATCATTTTGCCCAAGGAACAGGACGATCCCCCTCCTTTTATTGTCACCAGCAGCGAGTTTGAGCGAGCTGCAAAGAAGACAAAGGAACGAATAAAAGAACTGAGACAGAATTTATTGCAGCCCAAGATACAGGTGGCGACTCAGCGAGAGGCCATGGTCTCTACGTTTTCAAGGGAGCGCTTGGTTTCACGTGAGATTGTGCAGGAGACAGACATTGCACTGGTACGGCGAGCTTCCAAAGGCACAGAATGGAACGCGGTTTTAGATGGATTTGACATCAGGGCAACGCTCGAACAAAAGGCTCTAGACAGCCTGTCCAAGTTCCCCGCGATTCGACCTGGCGACGTGGCAACTGCACGACTTCGAATTTTGCAAACCCAAGATTCAGAGTCAGAAACCTTTTCCAACTTTTCGTTCGTCATCGAAGACATTCTTGCGCACAAACCGAAAAACCGCCCCCGCTTGGGTAGGCCTAAGTAGGGGCGGCTATTGTTCTCGCTCGGTCACGATGGGCTGAGCCACAACGCAGCCGCATCAGTCGTCGGCATCGACCGCAGCATTGGATCCTGCCAAAGATCGACAGCGACCTCCTCAAGCTGAGCAGCATCCACCGTGCGCCACCGCTCGTGCAGCTGCTCAGCGCATAGGAATAGGCTTCGCTTCACTTTGACAAGTCAGCAGCGAGTCGTATGATCAGAAAGTAACTGAATGTCACGGAGACAAGGGATGCTGGATTCGTTAAGTAAATCGTTAGGGAGGATCTTCGAGGAGCGATTCTCTAGTCCCCTTTTAAGCACGTTCGCCCTTTCATGGGTCGCCTGGAATTACAGATTCTTCGTAATACTATTTTCCGACGCCTCAGTGACAAGAACGTTTGAGTTGATTGGGTCCGAGTGCTATCCAAATTGGTGGTATCGGCTTGGTTTTGGTTTTTTCGGCCCGCTGCTTACTACAGCAATTTATTTCTATGCACTGCCGAAGCCTTCGCGGTGGGTCTACGACCGGTGGAAAAGGACCCAGCAGGAACATAACGAAACTCAATACCAATACGACGCTAAATCGATGCTCACGAATGAGGAATCTGTCGCATTACGGGCAGAATTGCGAGAAACAGTACGAACTCTCGATGCCACGCTAAGCGAGGTCGACAAGTTGAAAATCGACTTGCGAGCTGCGGATGAAAAGATGAAGACGGCAGTGCGAGAGTCAGCAGAAGCCGTGGCTGGATCAGGCGGATTGAACGCGAAGATGCTGGATATGGAACGAGAATTGCAGAGGTTAAGAAAGTGGGAGAGTTCCAGCAGTTTGGACCCGGCAAAGGCGTGGCCATTTGACACTCTGACGGGCGAACCACGAAAGGACTCTCCTTCTGATGAAATAGCCGACCAGGTCGCCCAAGCGCTGGGAGAAGGCTCCAGCCGGGATCGCGATCCTCGCGATTACTTCGGACCCGGCCCCACTGAACCCCGCGCACCAGTTTTAACTCAACGTCAGAGAGCGTTGTTGCAGCAAATAGCCAGAAAGAGATCGATGCCGCTGAATGTGGTTACGACTTCTGGTCCAGGAACCCAAGCAGCCAACGAAGCTTCGCTCGATGTCCTTCTGGAAAGGAACTTTGTTGAGTTGAAAGAGCTGCCTACTACTGGATGGACGGTCTATCCAACGGAAGAAGGGGCTGACTACCTCGAGAATCTGGGTTAGATCAGCAATCGAAGTCGCCCAATTCGAACGGGGGTGTCTGAATTTCTGTGTGTGAGGCGAGATTGCCTGCCCGAGGTTTGGGC